>NZ_JBIWPL010000001.1:511887-742134 GCF_044768255.1 Kitasatospora sp. NPDC101157
GCCCCCCCCGGGCCACCCCCGGGCTCCCCCCCCCCCCCTACCCTACGGGCCCCCCCACAAACACCCGGGGCGGGGGGCCGGGCCGCCCCCCCCCCGGGGGGGGGGGCGCGACGGGTCGACTAGCGGTAGTTCACGAACTGGATCGCGAAGTCCAGGTCCTTGCCCTTGAGCAGGGCCTGGACGGTCTGGAGGTCGTCGCGGCTCTTGGAGCTGACGCGCAGCTCGTCGCCCTGGACCTGCGCCTTGACGCCCTTCGGACCCTCATCCCGGATGATCTTCGCGACCTTCTTGGCATCCTCCGTGGTGATGCCCTCCTTGATGTCCGCGAAGATCTTGTACTCCTTGCCGGACAGCTGCGGCTCGGCGGCGTCCAGGGCCTTCAGCGAGAGGCCGCGCTTGACGAACTTCGTCTGCAGCACGTCCAGGATGGCCCGCACGCGCTCCTCGCCGTTGGCCTTCATCTCGATCTTCTCGCCCGAGCGCTTGATCTCGCCGCCCACGCCCTTGAAGTCGAAGCGGGTGGCGATCTCACGGGAGGTCTGGTTGATCGCGTTGTCGACCTCCTGCCACTCGACCTTCGAGACGATGTCGAAACTGGAGTCGGCCATGGGTGTTGGTCTCCTTGATGCTCTGGCTTCACTGACGCGGCCCGCCCCACCGGGCGCCCGCCGCCCCAGCCTATCCAGCGCCACCCCGGCCCCGCCCGTGACAGCCGCGCCGCGGTCCTTGATCATCGCGTGACCTATCGAGTGGCGGAGCACCCCCCGGGATCAGGTATGGTTTACCAAGTCGAACGGGGCGAGAGCCCGGCGAGACGAAGATCCTGGCTGGTTGCCCGAGCGGCCAAAGGGAGCAGACTGTAAATCTGTCGCGAAAGCTACGCAGGTTCGAACCCTGCACCAGCCACAGGATAGGAAACAGCCCCTGATCTGCGGAAACGCAGATCAGGGGCTGTTTCGTTGTGCTCGAACGCCGGTCACGCCGGATGGTTGTTTTGCGTGGTTTGTCTCACCTCGTTCCGCCCGGATCCCAGTCCTGACCAGCGGTTCCGGACCAGGGGCGGACCAGGATCGGTGTGACCCAGCGCTTCAGCCGGCCAGTGAGCGCCGACGCTGGGAGGGCCGATCGCTCAGCGTTACCAGGGGCCGTCGGGGACCGGCGGGGCGGAGCCGAAGCGCAGCAGGGCCGCGTCGGCAGTTATTGCGCATAGCTTGCAATTACTGTGGTGAGGCAGCAGAGTGGGGCCCGGGGGTGGGAGTCCTTCGAGCTGATCGTCTTCCCAACCGGCGCCCGCCGGGACAACGGCTCCCCCACCCCCGCCAACAGCTCCTCCCGCCGTACGGCCCCCGTCAAGGACGCGTCAAGGCCCCAGGCGGCGGCGTCAGGAACGCGTAGGGGACGGCTGGCGCGCGGGCGCGCGGACCGCAGGATTCGGTGCAACTACCGACTGCGGAGGTCCCGTCCGATGTCCAGCGCCACTTCCACCCCGGCCGTGACGGCCGACGAACCGCCGGATACCGGGGCGGGTGACGAGCGGCACCGGCTCACCGCGATGGGCGGACTGGCGGCGCTCTCGCTGGACGCGATGGCCTCGGTGGCGTACGGGCCGGAGTCGATCGTGCTGGTGCTGGCCGCGGCCGGATCGTACGGGCTGGGGTTCACGCTGCCGGTCACGGTGGCGATCGCCGTGCTGCTGGCGGTGCTGGTGGCGTCCTACCGGCAGGTGATCGCGGCGTTCCCGGACGGCGGTGGCTCCTACGCGGTCGCCAAGGCGCACCTGGGCCGTCGGACGGCGCTGACCGCGGCCGCCTCGCTGGTGATCGACTACGTCCTGAACGTGGCGGTCTCGGTGACCGCCGGCGTGGCGGCGCTGACCTCCGCGCTCCCAGGTCTGTACGGCGACCGGGTCTGGCTCTGCCTGGGCGTACTCGCGCTCGTCACCGCGGTGAACCTGCGGGGGATAGCCGAGTCGGCCCGCTGGTTCATGGTGCCGACGGCCGTGTTCGTGCTCTCGATCCTGGCGATCATCGTGGTCGGTCTGTTCCGGGACGGCCCGGTCAGTACCGAGGCCGCCGCCGGCCACGCCTCGGTGCTCGCCGAGAACGCCACCGCGGTCGGCGCGCTGCTGCTGCTCAAGTCCTTCGCGGCCGGCTGCTCGGCGCTGACCGGCGTCGAGGCGGTGGCCAACGCCGTCCCCTCCTTCCGGACCCCGCGGGTGAAGCGGGCGCAGCACACCGAGGTCGCGCTGGGCGCCCTGCTCGGCGTGATGCTGATCGGCCTGGCCGTGCTGATCGGCCGCTTCCACCTCCAGCCGGTCGACGGCGTCACCGTGCTGGCCCAGCTCGCCGACGCCTCGCTCGGCCACGGCACCGGCTTCTACGTCGTCCAGTTCGCCACCGTCGTCCTGCTCGGCCTGGCCGCCAACACCTCCTTCGGCGGCCTGCCGGTGCTGATGGACCTGCTCGCCCGGGACAACCACCTCCCGCACGTCTTCGCGCTGCGCGCCGACCGCCAGGTCTACCGCTACGGCGTGCTGTTCCTGGCCGCGGTCTCGGCCGCTCTGCTGGCCGGCTCCGGCGGCGACGTCAACAGCCTGGTGCCGTTGTTCTCGATCGGGGTGTTCGTCGGCTTCACGATCTGCCAGGTCGGGATGGTCCGGCACTGGCACCTGCACCGCCCGGACGGCTGGCGGCGCAAGGCCGCGCTGAACGGCTTCGGCGCACTGCTGACGGGCGTCGCCACCGTGGTCGTCACCGGCACCAAGTTCACCGAGGGCGCCTGGGGCATCGTGGTGGCCCTGCCGCTGCTGGTGGTGCTGTTCGAGGCGATCCACCGCAGCTACGGGCGGATCGGCGAACGCCTGGAACTCGGCCGGGTGCCGGGCGCGGTGAGCCGCCGGCGCAGCCTGGTGGTGGTCCCGGTGACGGCGATCACCCGGCTCACCCGGGACGGCCTGTCGGCGGCCCTCTCGCTCGGCGACGAGGTCATGGCGGTCACCGTGGTCCACGACCCGGCCGACGCGGAGGCGCTGCGCCGGGACTGGGAGCTGTGGCAGCCCGGGGTGCCGCTGGTGGAGATCCCGGAGGACCACCGGCGGCTCGGCCCGCCGATCGCCGCGTTCGTCAACCGGCTCGGCGAGGAGCGCGCCTACGACCGGCTCACCGTGCTCATCCCCGAGGTCGAGCCGGCCCACTGGTGGCAGCGCGCGCTGCAGAACCGGGGCGGCGCCGTGATCGACCGCGCCCTGCGCCGGCACACCGACGCGGTGGTCTGCCGCCTGCGGATGCGGATGTAGCGGTGGAGGAAACGAGGGGGGAGGACCGCGTACGGTCCCGGACGGCGAGCTGCCGTCCTGCGCCGTTCGTCGTCCCACCAGCCAATCCCGTCAAGGCCCCGTCAAACACCCCGGCCGACACGCTGAACCAGCTGATCGGCACGTACACCGAGGGCCGCTCGCTCGGCTTCCTCGGCGACGAGGGCGTCAACGTCGTCCTGCTCAACAAGGCGATCAGCGAGCAGAAGTGACCGGGTCTTCCTGCCCCTCCAGCGCCTCGGCGACACCGACAGCACCACCGGGGTCGGCCTCGGCCTCGCCCACTCCCGCGGCCTCGTCGAGACCATGGGCGGCAGCCTGGAGGTCGAGGACACCCCCGGCGGCGGCACCACCATGCTGCTCACCCTGCCCGCGGCCGCCGGGCAGGCCGCCGAGCACGCGGCCACTGAGCACTTCGCCGCCGAACAGTCCGCCGCCGAACAGCCCGCCGTCGAGCACTCGCCGCCGAACACTTCGCCGCCGAGCACTTCGTCACCGGGGAGGAGCCACCGCAATGAGCGAGATCCTGATCGTCGACGACGAACCGGCCATCCTGCGCGCCCTGCGGATCAACCTCAGCGCCCGTCAGTACGCCGTCCGCACCGCCGCCAGCGGCGGGGAGGCGCTCGACCGGGCGACGCACTCCGCCCCGGACGCCGTCCTGCTCGACCTCGGCCTGCCCGACCTCGACGGCATGGAGGTGCTGCGCGGACTGCGCACCCGCGGCCCGATGCCGATCATCGTGCTCTCCGGCCGCTCGGGCGCCACGGACAAGATCGGCGCTCTCGACGCGGGCGCCGACGACTACCTCACCAAGCCGTTCCTGATGGAGGAACTGCTGGCCCGGCTAAGGGCGGTACTGCGCCGGCCGCTGGGCGGGGTCCCGGCGGAACGGCCGGTGATCGGCGACCACACCGTCGACCTCGCGGCCACCACGGTGCTCGGCCCGGGCGGCCCGGTACGGCCCACCCCGACCGAGTGGTGGATCCTCGGTCTGCTGCTCGCCAACCCCGGCCGACTGGTGCCCGGGCGGCAGATCCTGCGCGAGGTGTGGGGGCCGGGCCCAGGAGGCGCGCGGCAACTACCTGCGGGTCTACCTGGCGGGGCTGCGCCGCAAACTGGAGCGCGACCCGGCCCGCCCGCGCCACCTGATCACCGAGCCGGGGATCGGCTACCGCTACCTGCCGTAGCGCCCGTGGTGTGTCAACGGACCGTCAAGAGGGGCTCGTTGAGCGACAGGAGAGTGTCAAGGCCGGTCGGCTGCGGTGGTCCGCGGTCATAGGGTCGGTGCCGGAACGAGCGGTTCCCGCTCCGTGTGGGGGAAGTCCGGGACCGCTCCGGCCGCCGTCCCCGAGGACGGCCAGCAGGTGGGGGAGGGGCGTGCGACGCAAGGCGCGCGCCCCTCTGGCCTGCGCGCCTCTAACCTGCGCCCCTTCGGCCCGCGCTCCCTTCGGCCCACACGTTCAGCAGTCAGTGCCGCCGCACTGCCGGGGCAGCGCCAGCGCCACCGTGTCCGCGAACTCCCGGACCGCGCTGGTCCGGCTGACCACCCGGCCGCTGTGCACCACCAGCCGGCTGTGCCCGCCCGCGAGCGCCCCGGCGAGGCTGTCCCCGCGCACCGCCAGCAGCTCCGCCGGGAATCCGGCGTCCACCCGGACGGGAGGGAGCCCGAGCGCCGCCCGGGCCTGGTTCGCCACCGCGTCGTACGCCGCCTCCGGCTCCAACTCCCCGCCCGCCGCCAGCAGATAGGCGGACTCCAGCGGGTCGGCCCGGCCGACCGGGTTGGACTGGTCCCGCAGGGCGCCGCTGCCCGCCGCCAGCGGCACCCGGGCCGCGGCCAACTCCCCCACCAGTCCCGGACGCAGACCGGACGGCCGGCCCTCCAGCCCGGTGCAGCCGCCGTTCTGCGGCAGCCAGACCACCCGCACCCCGCTGGTCGCCAGCACGGTGGACGCGCCGCGGGCCAGCGCCCCGCACGGGCCGAGCGTCACCCGCGGTCGCAGCGGTGCCACGGCGCTCGCCAGTCGGGCGAGTTGGGCCGCGTCCGCGGCGGTGGTGTGGAGGTCCACCGGGCAGTCCGCCTCCCGGGCGGCCTCCAGCAGCAGCTGCACGTACCCGGCCGGGTCCGGGTCCAGTTCCGGGCAGCCGCCGGCCGCCGTCGCGCCCAGTTTGAGGGCCTCGCGCAGCTGGGCGCGCCCGTCCGCGCCGGCCCGGCCGGTGAGCAGGCGGGGCATCGCCACCGCCTGGAGCTCGGCCAGCCCCCGCAGTGCCTGGCGGGCGGTGAGCACCGCCTCCAGGCGGCCCAGCCCGTGCACGTCGCCGATCCGTACGTGGGTGCGCTGGGCGGTGGCGCCGTAGCCGAGCGAGGTGAGCGCGGCCTCGGTGACCCGGCGGGTGAGGTCGGCGGGGGTGTCCGGCGGCGGGGTGGGCAGGGCGGCGGAGAAGGCGGTGTCGTAGTGGGCGTGCGCCTCGGCGGGGGCGGGGAGCAGCAGGTAGCCCCGGAGGTCGATCCGGGCGCCGGTGGTGACGGTGGGGGTGCCGGGCAGGGCGGGCAGCGGGCCGAGACTGCCGACGGTGCCGACCGCCTGGATGCGGTCTCCACTGATCCGGACGTCCACCACCCGCCCGTCGGCCAGCCGGGCCCCGGTGAGGAGCAGGACCGGGCCGTGCCCGAGCGGGTTGGCCGCCGGGCCGGGCCCGGAGTGCGGCCCGTCGGCGGCTGCGCTGTCCATCGACGGCTCCTTCTCGTGCCCTGGCCAATGAGCGTCGAGCCTATGGCGCACGGGGGCGGGCCGCCGGGAGGCGGGCAATAGTCGTATCGGCTCGGGGCGCGCGGCTCGTGGGGCGATCGAACGCCCGGCCTTGGATCGGTCGTCCGTGCACCTCGCCGACCTGCGGTCTTCGCCCCGGGATACGGATTTCACCTCTGGGCGCGGAACGTGTAATCTCTTCCTCGTTCGCCCCTATAGCTCAGTCGGTAGAGCGTCTCCATGGTAAGGAGAAGGTCTGCGGTTCGATTCCGCATGGGGGCTCTGGTGAAAGGCAGTCAGCTTCGGCTGTGCTGCTGATCACTGTGGCGGTGTAGCTCAGTTGGTAGAGCAAGCGGCTCATAATCGCTGTGTCACCGGTTCAAGTCCGGTCACCGCTACCCCGCGTAGTCGGTCGGGAGATCGCACTCCCGGTCGGCTACTCTTGTTGTGTTCTTATTCGTTGTCCAAGGAAGGCACTCCCGTGGCTGCCACCGACGTCCGCCCGAAGATCACGCTGGCCTGCGTGGAGTGCAAGGAGCGGAACTACATCACCAAGAAGAACCGGCGTAACGACCCGGACCGTCTTGAGATGAAGAAGCACTGCCCCCGCTGCAACTCGCACACCGCGCACCGCGAGACCCGCTGACCCTGTCGCAGGGCGCCGGGCCTGTGTGAATTCAGGTCTTCGACTCCGGGCCGTATCCCTCAACAGGGGGTGCGGCCCGGAGTCTTTTTTCGTACCCGTCCGCGTTTCCATCCGCGTTCCGAGGAGCTGCCATGGCGCTCGACCCGTCCTTCATCGGGCGTAGTTACCCGCCCACCGATCCTTACGAGGTCGGCCGGGAGAAGATCCGCGAGTTCGCGATCGCGATCGGCGACGCCAATCCGGCGTACACCGACGCGGAGGCCGCGAAGGCGCTGGGCCACCAGGACGTGATCGCCCCGCCGACCTTCCCGTTCGCGATCGCCTTCCAGGCGGCCGGCCAGGTCGTCGAGGACCCGGAGCTGGGCCTCGACTACAGCCGGGTGGTGCACGGGGACCAGAAGTTCCGGTACACCCGCCCGGTGCGGGCCGGCGACCGGCTGACGGTCGCGGTCACCATCGACAACATCAAGTCGCTGGCGGGCAACGACGTGCTCACCGTGCGCGGTGAGGTGGCGGACGAGACCGGCGAGCACGTGGTGACGGCGATCATGACGCTGGTGGCCCGGGCCGCCGACGAGGCGGGGGAGTGAGCGCGATGGCGATCAACTACGACGAGGTCGAGGTCGGAACCCAGCTGCCGGCGCAGTCCTTCCCGGTGACCCGCGCCACACTGGTGCGCTACGCGGGCGCCTCCGGCGACTTCAACCCGATCCACTGGAACGAGAAGTTCGCGCTGGAGGTCGGCCTGCCGGACGTCATCGCGCACGGCATGTTCACCATGGCCGAGGCGATCCGGGTGGTCACCGACTGGGTCGGCGACCCGGCCGCGGTGGTCGAGTACGGCGTCCGCTTCACCCGGCCGGTGCCGGTGCCCAACGACGGCGTCGGCGCGGTGATCGAGGTCTCGGCCAAGGTCGCCAAGAAGCTGGACGACCGCAAGGTGCAGATCGACCTGCTGGCCACTTCCGGCGGGCAGAAGGTGCTCGGGATGTCCAAGGCGGTCGTCCGGCTCGCCTGAGGCCTCGAACCCCTCGGCCTCTTCCCGGGCCGTTCTCCGAGGTCAGCCGCCCCGGGGCCCGCTCGACGGGCTCCGGGGCGGTTTTTTCGGGCTTGCAGGGATAGTGATTGGTCACTAACTTGGCTTCCGTGGCGAAGACGAGCATGCGGATGAGTGCGGAGGAACGGCGCGAGAGCGTGGTCCGGGCCGCGGTGATCGAGTTCGCCAGGCACGGCTACCGGGGCACCTCCACCGAGGCGATCGCCCGCCGGGTGGGCGTCTCGCAGCCGTACCTGTTCCGGCTGTTCCCGGGCAAGCGGGCGATCTTCACGGCCGCCGCCGAGCGCTGCATCGAGGAGACCTGGCGGGTCTTCGACGAGGCGTCCGTCGGGCTGACCGGGGAGGAGGCCGCCGCGGCGATGTCCGAGGCGTACATGGGCCTGGTCGAGGACCGCGAGCAGCTCATGATGCAGATGCAGCTCTACGTCTCGGTGTTCGCCTCCCGGATGGCCGGTGAGGACGAGATCGGGGCGATGGCCCGGCAGCTGTGGGGGGACCTGTTCGAGCGGGTCCGGGAGCGGGTCGGTGGTGACGTCCAGGGCACCACGGAGTTCTTCGCCTACGGGATGCTGATCAACACCCTGGTGGCGCTGGGTTTCCCCCGGGAGCACCGCATCTGGGACGGCTTCGGCGAGCGCGAGGAGTAGTGGGTCGCGCGGCGGGGGCCGTGCGGCGGGGGCCGCGCGGCCCTTTTTTCGGGGCTCGAAAGTTAGTGATCAATAACTATCTGGGAAACTCTGGGGGAAGTGGAGTCATGACGGAGATCACGACGAAGAACGCGGCGGAGCTCGCGACCGGGAGACCGGGCCTCGGACGCACCGGCGTCTGGACCCTGGTGATCACCAGCCTGGCCGGCTTCATGGCGGCCCTGGACAACCTGGTCGTCACCACCGCGCTGCCGTCCATCCGCGAGGAGCTCGGCGGCGGACTGTCCGACCTGGAGTGGACGGTCAGCGCCTACACCCTGTCCTTCGCCGTGCTGCTGATGTTCGGCGCGGCGCTCGGCGACCGGTTCGGCCGCCGCCGGATGTTCCTGGTCGGCCTCAGCCTCTTCACCGCCGGCTCCGCCGCGGCCGCGCTCTCGCCCGGCATCGGCGCGCTGATCGCCGCCCGCGCCCTCCAGGGCGTCGGCGCCGCGGTGTCGATGCCGCTCACCCTCACCCTGCTGACCGCCGCGATACCGGCGGTCAAGCGGGGGATGGCCTTCGGCATCTGGGCCGGGGTCAACGGCCTCGCCATCGCGGCCGGCCCGCTGATCGGCGGCGCCCTGACCGAGCACTTCTCCTGGCAGTGGATCTTCTGGGTGAACGTCCCGGTCGGCGTCGCCCTGGTGCCGCTGGCCGCCCTGCGGCTGCGCGAGAGCCACGGGGCCGGCCCGGCCCTGGACGCGGTCGGCACGGTGCTGGTGAGCCTCGGCCTGTTCGGCGTCGTGCTCGGACTGATCCGCGGCAACCCGGACGGCTGGACCAGCCCGCTGGTGCTGGCCGCGCTGGCCGGCGGCCTGGTGCTGCTGACCGCCTTCGTGCGGTACGAGCAGCGCGGCGCCAGGCACCCGATGCTGCCGATGCGGCTGTTCCGCAACAGGACCTTCGCCGCCGTCAACGCCTCCGGCCTGCTGATGTTCCTCGGGATGTTCGGCTCGATCTTCCTGATCAGCCAGCACCTCCAGACCGTGGGCGGCTACACCCCGCAGGAGGCCGGTATCCGGATGCTCCCGTGGACCGGGGTGGGGCTGATCGTCGCGCCGGTCGCCGGCATCCTGGCCGACCGCTTCGGCGGCCGTCCGATCGTGCTCGTCGGACTGACGCTCCAGGGCGTCGGCCTGGCGCTGTACGCGGCGATCAACGACGGGCTCGGGTACTACGAGTACTCCCCGGTGGTGCCCGCCGTGGTGATGTGCGGCGTCGGGATGGCGATGTACTTCGCGCCGACCGCCGCCATGGTGATGGACAGCGTCCGGCCCGAGGAGCAGGGCATCGCCTCCGGTGCCAACAACGCGCTGCGCGAGGTCGGCGGCGCGCTCGGGGTGGCCGTGCTGTCGGCGGTGTTCTCGGCGCGCGGCGGCGACGGTTCGGCGGGGACCTTCGTCCACGCGATGGTGCCCGCGCTGTACGTCGGCGCCGCTCTGGTGCTGGCGGGCGCGGTCTGCGCGCTGGTGCTGCCGCGCCGGACGAAGGCGTCCGGGGCCGTCCCCGCCGGGCAGGCCGGGCAGGCCGCGGTGATCGAGCGGTCCGCGGCGGTCGAGGAGGGGCAGCCGGTCCCGGCAGAGGCCTCGAAGGCCTGAGCGCCGGGGGCGGTCCACCGGGGGCGGCCGGGCGGCCGCCCCCGTCCCCTTACGCTGGTGGGCGTGCTGGTAGAAAACGACGCCCCCCTCGCCCCGCTGACCACGCTGCGGCTCGGCGGCCCGGCCCGCCGCCTGGTGACCGCCCACACCGACGACGAGGTGATCGCCGCCGTCCGCGAGGCGGACGCGGCGGGCGAGCCCCTGCTGGTCCTCGGCGGCGGCTCCAACCTGGTGATCGGCGACGCCGGCTTCCCCGGCACCGTGCTGCGGATCGCCACCACCGGCTTCGCCCTGGACGGCACGGTGCTGGAGCTGGCGGCCGGCGAGGTCTGGTCGGAGGCGGTCACCCGCGCGGTGCGCGAGCACGGCCTGGCCGGGATCGAGTTCCTGGCCGGCATCCCCGGCTCGGCCGGCGCGACCCCGGTGCAGAACGTCGGCGCGTACGGCCAGGAGGTGGCCCAGACCGTCACCGAGGTGGTCGCGTACGACCGCGCGGCCGGCGAGGTGGTCACCCTCACGAACGCCGAGTGCGCGTTCTCCTACCGGCACAGCCGCTTCAAGGCCGAGCCGGACCGCTACGTGGTGCTGCGGGTGCGCTTCGCCCTGGCGGACCGCGCCGGGCTCTCCACCCCGGTCAAGTACGCCGAGGTGGCCAGGCACTTCGGCGTCGAGCAGGGCGAGCCGGTGCCGCTGGTCGAGGCGTACGAGGCGGTGCTGGGACTGCGGGCCGGCAAGGGGATGGTGCTGGACCCGGCGGACCACGACACCTGGTCGGCCGGCTCCTTCTTCACCAACCCGGTGCTCACGGCGGCGCAGTACGAGTCCTTCCGTACCCGCCCTGGCACCGAGAACGCCCCCGCCTACCCGGCCCCGGAGGGGTGCACCAAGACCTCGGCGGCCTGGCTGATCGACCGGGCGGGCTTCGGCAAGGGCTACGGCGACGGCCCGGCGACGCTCTCCACCAAGCACACCCTGGCGCTCACCAACCGCGGCTCGGCCACCGCCGAGGACCTGCTGGCCCTGGCCCGGGAGATCCGGGACGGGGTCCGCGAGGCCTTCGGGGTGGAGCTGGTGAACGAGCCGGTGATGGTGGGCGTCAAGCTGTAGGGGCGTGCCCGTCCACCAACCAGGCGTCGATGTCCGCCAGCAGTTCCTTGCGGACGTCCTCCGGCGCGCACGAGCCGCGCACCGACTGCCGTGCCAGTTCGGCGAGTTCGGCGTCGCTGAAGCCCAGGGCGTCCCGGGCCAGGTCGTACTGGGCGGCGAGCCGGCTGCCGAACAGCAGCGGGTCGTCGGCGCCGAGCGCCAGCGGCACCCCGGCGTCGAACAGCCGGCGCAGCGGCACCTCCTCGGGGTGCTCGTAGACGCCGAGCGAGACGTTGGAGGCGGGGCAGACCTCGCAGGTGATCTGGCGGTCCGCCAGCCGGGCCATCAGCCGCGGGTCCTCGGCGGCCCGGACGCCGTGGCCGATCCGGCCCGCCCCCAGGTCGTCCAGGCAGTCCCGGACGGACTCCGGGCCGGCCAGCTCGCCGCCGTGCGGGGCGGCCAGCAGCCCGCCCTTGCGGGCGATCTCGAAGGCCCGGTCGAAGTCCCGGGCCAGGCCGCGGCGCTCGTCGTTGGAGAGGCCGAAGCCGACCACGCCGCGGTCGGCGTAGCGGACGGCGAGCCGGGCCAGCGTCCGGGCGTCCATCGGGGACTTCATCCGGTTGGCCGCGACCAGCACCCGGATGCCCACCCCGGTGGCCGCGGCGGCGTGCTCCACCGCGTCCAGGATCAGCTCCAGTGCGGGGATCAGTCCGCCCAGCCGGGGCGCGTAGGAGGTCGGGTCGACCTGGATCTCCAGCCAGCGGGAGCCGTCCCGCCGCTCGTCCTCCGCGGTCTCCAGGACCAGCCGGCGGATGTCCGACTCGTCGCGGAGCACCGAGCGGGCGGTGTCGTACAGGCGCTGGAAGCGGAACCAGCCGCGTTCGTCCGTGGCCCGCAGTTTGGGCGGCTCGCCGGAGCTGAGGGCCTCCGGCAGCCGGACGCCGTGCTTGTCGGCCAGCTCCAGCAGGGTGGCGGGCCGCATCGAGCCGGTGAAGTGCAGGTGCAGGTGGGCCTTCGGGAGGCCCCTGACGTCTCGCGGGTTCAACAGGCGTTCCATTTTCCGATACTGCCGTATGCGGCCCCCAAACGGGAACCGCCCTCTTTCCGTCCCCCGAGGGGGTGAAGAGGGCGGTGTGCCGGGTGAATCCCGAACGTCGGGTTGACGTCAGTCGCGGGCCTCGCCGAGCAGCTTCTGGAGCCGGCTGACGCCCTCGACCAGGTCGGCGTCGCCGAGCGCGTAGGAGAGCCGCAGGTAGCCGGGGGTGCCGAAGGCCTCGCCCGGGACGACCGCGACCTCGGCCTCGTCCAGGATCAGCGCGGCCAGCTCGCCGGAGGTCTGCGGGCGACGGCCGCGGATCTCCTTGCCCAGCAGGCCCTTGACCGAGGGGTACGCGTAGAACGCGCCCTCGGGCTCGGGGCACAGGACGCCCTCGATCTCGTTGAGCATCCGCACGATGGTCCTGCGGCGGCGGTCGAAGGCCTCGCGCATCTCGGCCACCGCGTCCAGGTCGCCCGCGACGGCGGCCAGCGCGGCGCGCTGGGCCACGTTGGAGACGTTCGAGGTGGCGTGCGACTGGAGGTTGGTCGCGGCCTTGATCACGTCCTTGGGGCCGATCACCCAGCCCACCCGCCAGCCGGTCATCGCGTAGGTCTTGGCGACGCCGTTGACCACGATGCACTTGTCGGCGAGCTCGGGCAGCAGGGCCGGCAGCGAGGTGAAGCTCGCGTCGCCGTAGACCAGGTGCTCGTAGATCTCGTCGGTGAGCACCCAGAGGCCGTGCTCCAGCGCCCAGCGGCCGATCTCCTCGGCCTCGGCCTCGGTGTACACCGCGCCGGTCGGGTTGGACGGCGAGACGAAGAGCACCACCTTGGTGTTCTCGGTGCGGGCGGCCTCCAGCTGTTCGACCGAGACCTTGTAGCCGGTGGTCTCGTCGGACACGACCTCCACCGGGACGCCGCCGGCCAGCTGGACCGACTCCGGGTAGGTGGTCCAGTACGGGGCCGGGATGATGACCTCGTCGCCCGGGTCCAGGATCGCGGCGAAGGCCTCGTAGATCGCCTGCTTGCCGCCGTTGGTCACCAGCACCTGGGAGGCGTCCACCTCGTAGCCCGAGTCGCGCAGCGTCTTGGCGGCGATCGCGGCCTTCAGCTCGGGCAGGCCACCCGCCGGGGTGTAACGGTGGTTCTTCGGGTCGCGGCAGGCCTCGACGGCCGCCTCGACGATGTAGTCCGGCGTGGGGAAGTCGGGCTCGCCGGCACCGAAGCCGATCACCGGACGGCCGGCCGCCTTGAGGGCCTTGGCCTTGGCGTCCACGGCGAGGGTCGCGGACTCGGCGATCGCGCCGATCCGGGCGGAGACCCGGCGGTCGGCGGGGCGGATGGAAGGGTCGGGCTGCGGGGTGGAAGCGCTCATGCCTGCATCGTCGCAGAACCGGGACGGACCGGTCATCGCGGTTTCACCATCCGTACGGCTCCGTCCGCATCGCGACCCCCGACGATCCGCCGGTGATCGCCGCGCCCGGCCGGACATCCGCCGGGCGGGCGGCGGCCCCGGAAGAAGAGGTTCGACCAAACAGCCTCCGACCACGTACACTCGCTCCTCGACGGCCCGCCGAAAAAGACCGGAGCTTTCACCGCCTGTACAGACGGCGGGGGGAGATGCGGTAGGTTGGTCGCCACCAGGGGCCGAGAGGTTCCGTAGGGCAATAGCTCAATTGGTAGAGCACCGGTCTCCAAAACCGGCGGTTGGGGGTTCGAGTCCCTCTTGCCCTGCTGCTTGATCCGTACTCAGCCCGTTCGCTCCACAGAGCGAGCGGGCTTGATGCGGAGAGGGCACCGATCAGCACCGCTTAAGCCGACCGCTCGTGCCTGAAACGGGTACGCAGGCGATGTTCGGCCGGACCCGGATTCAGGTGAGGACGAGTGACGGAGACCACGGGCTCCACCGCAACGCCTGAGAGCGGCAACCCCGAGGGGACCGACGGCGCTGCCGAGACCGCCGCTGTCGAGGGCGACAAGAAGTCCGGCAAGCAGAAGAAGTCCGGCAAGCGGGCCAAGAAGGGCCTCTTCGCGCGGATGGGCCTCTTCTACCGCCAGATCATCGCCGAGCTGCGCAAGGTCGTCTGGCCCACCAGGAGCGAGCTCACCAACTACACCGCCGTCGTGGTGACCTTCGTCGTGGTCGTGATGGGCTTCGTCTACGGCCTCGACTACGGCTTCGCCAAGCTGAGCCTCTTGGTCTTCGGCTGATCGAGCCCCACCTCCGAACCACCTCCCGACCCGGGCCGAATCATCGGTCCGGGTCGAGCTGTCGGCGGCGGACGTACGCGCGCGTACCGTGGACTCGGTACTGTTGAAGTCTCCGAGACCTCTCCTGGCGCCCGCGCGAGCGGCCGCGCGCCGGTCCGGTTTCGGAGCGCGCCACCTTCACCATCTCCAGGAAAGAAGCAGCCACCGTGTCTGAGTCCCCCCTGTACGACGCCGACGAGACCGTCCGCGAGGCGGATGTCGCCGCCGAGCTGGACGCGGCCGAGCTGGCTGACGACGCCGAGTCCGCCGAGCAGATCGTCGACGCCGCGGACAGCGACGAGGACGAGGTCGAGGCGTACGACGAGGCCGAGGCCGGCGAGGCCGCCGAGGAGTCCGCGCTGCACGTGGAGGACGACCAGGAGCTCGCCGGCGAGGAGGCCGAGGAGGCCGAGGAGCCCGCCGAGGCCGAGGACGAGGTCGACCCGGTCGCCAAGTTCCGCGAGGACCTGCGCTTCATGCCGGGCGAGTGGTACGTGATCCACACCTACGCCGGCTACGAGAACCGGGTGAAGCAGAACCTGGAGCAGCGCGCCGTCTCGCTGAACGTCGAGGAGTACATCTTCCAGGCCGAGGTGCCGCAGGAGGAGGTCGTCCAGATCAAGAACGGCGACCGCAAGACCATCCGGCAGAACAAGCTCCCCGGTTACGTCCTGGTGCGCATGGACCTCACCCCGGAGTCCTGGGGCGTCGTGCGCAACACCCCCGGTGTCACCGGCTTCGTCGGCAACGCCTACGACCCGTACCCGCTGACCCTGGACGAGGTCGTCAAGATGCTCGCCCCGGACGTCGAGCGCCAGGCCGCCAAGGAGGCCGGCAAGCCCTCCCCGGTCAAGCCGACCGAGATCCAGGTGCTGGACTTCGAGGTCGGCGACTCGGTCACCGTCACCGACGGCCCGTTCGCGACCCTCCAGGCGACCATCAACGAGATCAACCCCGACTCGAAGAAGGTCAAGGGCCTGGTCGAGATCTTCGGCCGGGAGACCCCGGTCGAGCTCTCCTTCGACCAGATCCAGAAGAACTAGTCCCACGGTCTTCGGATCCGGGGCGGGGGCCGAGGGCCCCCGCCCCGAATCCGTTTTGGTCCAGCGGCGCCGACGCGTTAGCCTGGTCCGATGTGTGTGCTGGCGACCGGGTGTCGCCCCGGTTCCGCACGCACCAGCAATCACCTCTCGGAAGGACCCGGAGAGACATGCCTCCCAAGAAGAAGAAGGTCACGGGGCTTATCAAGCTCCAGATCAACGCCGGTGCGGCCAACCCGGCGCCGCCGGTCGGCCCCGCGCTGGGTCAGCACGGCGTCAACATCATGGAGTTCTGCAAGGCCTACAACGCTGCGACCGAGTCGCAGCGCGGCATGATCGTGCCGGTGGAGATCACGGTCTACGAGGACCGTTCCTTCACCTTCATCACGAAGACGCCGCCGGCCGCGCGCCTCATCCTGAAGGCCGCGGGTGTCGAGAAGGGCTCCAGCGAGCCGCACAAGACCAAGGTCGCCAAGCTCACCAGCGCCCAGGTCCGCGAGATCGCCACCACCAAGATGCCCGACCTGAACGCCAACGACCTGGACGCGGCGGAGAAGATCATCGCCGGCACCGCCCGGTCGATGGGCATCACCGTCGAGGGCTGATCACCCCGTTCCGTCAGGGACTGATCGGCTCAGCCGTCCCCCGTGGTAGGGCCTGCGCAGGCCCGTCGAGCACCACAACTCCCATCACCATTCAGGAGCAGCAGTGAAGCGCAGCAAGGCTCTGAAGGCCGCGGACGCCAAGGTCGACCGCGAGCGCCTTTACGCCCCGCTTGAGGCCGTCCGCCTCGCCAAGGCGACCAGCACCACCAAGTTCGACGGCACCGTTGAGGTCGCCATGCGTCTGGGCGTCGACCCGCGCAAGGCCGACCAGATGGTCCGCAGCACCGTGATCCTCCCGCACGGCACCGGTAAGACCGCTCGGGTCCTGGTCTTCGCGACCGGCGAGCGTGCCGAGGCCGCGCGTGCTGCGGGTGCCGACATCGTCGGTGCCGACGAGCTGATCGACGAGGTCGCGAAGGGCAAGCTGGACTTCGACGCCGTCGTCGCCACCCCGGACCTCATGGGCAAGGTCGGCCGCCTGGGCCGCGTGCTCGGTCCCCGTGGTCTGATGCCGAACCCGAAGACCGGCACCGTGACCCCGGACGTCGCCAAGGCTGTCAACGACATCAAGGGCGGCAAGATCGAGTTCCGCGTCGACAAGCACTCGAACCTGCACTTCATCATCGGTAAGGCCTCCTTCACCGACGAGCAGCTGGTCGAGAACTACGCCGCCGCGCTGGACGAGGTGCTCCGCGCCAAGCCGTCCGCCGCCAAGGGCCGCTACATCAAGAAGACCGCGTTCTCGACCACCATGGGCCCCGGCATCCAGGTGGACCCGAACCGCACCCGCAACCTCCTCGTCGAGGAGGACCCGGCCGCGGTCTGAGCCCCAGCGCTCTAGAGCAGTCCGCACGGCGGGCCCGTACCCCCTTCACCGGGGGTGCGGGCCCGCCGTCGTTCGTTCCCGGCCCCGTCCGGCCCCGGCGGTGCGACCGGCCGCGGAAACGGTTGCGGGATCGGAACACGGGCGGATGGGAACGGTTGACCGAGTCGTCGTACGCTCTGCCGGTCAGTTCATGTGGAGAACCTGTGACCGCCGGAGTGTGCCGTGCCGCCCGCCCTTCGCCCCACCGCGCTCGCGGCGGCCCTGCTGCTGCTCGGGACCGCCACCGGCTGCAGCATGCTGGCCGCCCCCGGCACTCAGGTCCCCGGTGAGCCGGCGCCGGTGCCGCCCAAGCAGGTGGTGCTCGCGGCCGCCCAGGCGCTGGACGACACCGGCGGCGCCCGGATCGACGTGGTGCGGGAGGGCCCGGACGGCCGGCGCACGGCGGGCGGCACGCTGGTCTGGGGGGACCGCGACGAGGCCGCGCTGGCCGTCACCGACGAACTGGGCACGGGACGGCTGACCCTCCACGACGGCGCGATCGACCTCGTCTACCAGGGCGTCGCGCCCAAGCACGCGGACCGCGCCACCGCGGAGTCGCTCGACCCGAAGGCCGGGATCGACCCCGGCGGCTACGCGGGCGGCTGGATGAGCACACTGGTCACCAACCCGGGCGGCCGGGCGTACGCGATGGCCCGGACGGACCGGCTCGGCTCGCTCGGCGGCGAGCAGCTGGCCGGGGTGACCGCCGCCCACTACCAGGGCGCCGCCCCGGTGGCCGACTACTTCGGCGCCGACGGGGAGTTGAGCCCCCAGCGGCTGGCCGCGGTGGTCGACTGGTACCGGCAGCGCGGGGTCGCGCAGATCGGCTACGACGTCTGGGTCGGCCCAGGCCGGCGGCTGTTGCGACTGCGGGAGACGACGCGGGGAAGCGCCGGAACCACGGTGACCACCACGGACGTCTCAGCCCCCGGACCGGGGGACACGACGCCGGCCACGGCGGCCGGATGAGCGGACGGGATATCCGGTGCGGGTCCGTCCGGGCGATCCGTTAGAGTCCGCATGAGAAGGAGCTGAGGATCAGCTCTTCCGAAGAGCTTACGGGGGGTACTTCCATGCGTGCCGTGCGTCTCGCCGCCACCGTCGCGACCGCCGCCGTCCTGCTGGCCGGCGCCACCGCCTGCGGAAGCAAGGGCGGCAGCGACAACAAGTCGGCCGCTGACACCAAGGACGCCGGGTCGGTCCCGGCCGGGCTGACCGCGGACCCGAAGGCCGCCCTCACCGCCGCCGCCCTGGTGATGCAGAAGGCCGGCAACGGCAAGGTCGCCATGACCTCCCCGGACCCGACCAGCCCGGGCGGCTCGGGCACCGTCGACTGGAAGGACCCGGGCAAGGTCGCCCTGGACGTGTCCAGCGACATGGACGGCAAGAAGCTCAAGATCCGGGTGATCGGCGCCGACGCCTACGTCGGCAGCGACGACGCCGCGGCCCTGCAGGGGAAGCACTGGGTCAAGGTGCCCTCCACGGAGGAGATGGGCGGCGCCTTCGTGGTGATGGGCCAGATGACCAACCCGGTCGTCCAGCTCACCATCGCGGCCGGGAGCGGCAAGCTGACCAAGGTCGGCCAGGAGAGCGTCGACGGCGTCCAGACCACCCACCTGCGGGCGGTCGAGGAGACCGCCACCCTGGTGGCCGGAATGACCGCGCTCTCGGCGGAGCAGCGCCAGTCCGTCCAGAAGACGCTGGAGGAGGACGGCAAGACCCTCACCATCGACTTCTGGCTGAACGACAAGCAGGAGCTCGTCAAGTACCAGGAGTACGGCGACACCAACGGCCAGGCGAAGGCCGTCACCGTCAAGTACTCCGACTTGGGCAAGGGCAGCAAGGTCGAGGCGCCCGCCGCCGGTGACCTCGGCTCCCAGGCCGACCTCCTCAAGCTGTTCGGCTGATCCGGCCCGGTACCCGAACCGCCCGACACCGGAACCGCCCGGGACCCGAACCGGCGCTGCGCCGGGAGCTTCCGCAGCAACCACCGGCTACCGCCCCGGGCGCACCGCGCGCCCGGGAGTTCTCAAGGGGGGAACACCATGGCTGGAACCCGCAAGGCCGCCGTCGCCGTCGTCCTCGGCGCGCTGGCGCTGACCGCGACCGCCTGCAACGACAACAGTGACTCCGCCGGCAGGAACGCCGCCCCGGCCGCGCCGGCCACGGCCGCCGCCGTGACCACCCAGGCGGCCCCGCCGGTCAAGGTGAGTCCGGCGGTCTTCCTGGAGCAGGTCACCAAGAAGACCGGGGCGGCCAAGTCCGCCAAGGTCACCGAGGACATCACCATCGGCAGCATCACCATGAAGGCCGACGGCGCCATGGGCTGGGACGGCGGTCTCCAGGGCGACATGACGATGGACCTGTCCGGCACGCCGAACGCCGAGAAGATGACCGAGAGCATGGGCAGCACGGCGTTCGTCTACCGGTTCGTTCCGGACGGCATGTACATGAAGCTCGGCGGCGAGGCCCTGAAGGCGTCCGACGGGCGGCACTGGGTGCACATCGGCTTCGACGACGTCGCCAAGCTGAAGGGCGGCGCGGCCGGCGGTGCCGGCACCTCCGACCAGTTCAAGAAGGCCGACCCCGTGGAGGGGGTGCGGACCCTGATCGCCTCCGGCGCCGTGAGCGAGGTCGGGCAGGAGACGGTGAACGGCAAGCCGGCCACCCACTACACCGGTGTGCTGAACGTGGCCAACATGGCGAAGGCCAACGGCGGCCTCACCACCGAGCAGGTCGACCAGCTGAAGAAGTCGCTGGCCGCCATGGGCATCACCAGCGAGACCATCGACGTCTGGGTGGACGCCGACCAGCTCGTGGTGAAGCGGACCGAGCAGGCCGACACCAAGGCCGGCGCGATGAAGGTCACCGTCACCTACTCGGACTACGGCACCGCGGTCAACACGACCGCGCCGGACCGGTCCGACACGATCGAGATCACCGAGCTGGCGAAGCTCGGCAAGAACGCCGCCGGCACCGACAGCTGACCCCGGTCCCCGCTGCGGCCCGACTCGTCCGACCGGTGGACGGGCCGGGGCCGGTGGGGTCCGGCCGGGGGGCCGCCACCGGCGGATCCGGGTCCGGATGGCAAGGTGGCCCGGTGAGAGAGGAACGGACGATGCCGGGACGGCAGCGGCTGGCGGCACTGGCCGTCGTCGCCGCGCTCGCGAGCGGACTGACCGGCTGCGGCGGGGGCGACGTCGCGCCCGCCACGCCGTCCGCCGGGTCGAGCGCGAGCAGCGCCTCCCCGACCACCGCCACCCCGACCGGTCCGGCCAAGCCGACCGACCGCTCGCCGCACGGCGTGCTGCTCTCCGCCGAGCTGGCCATGCAGACCGCCCGCCGGGCCAAGGTCAGCTACCGGCTGGGCGCGGACGCCGGTTCCGGTCCGCTGTTCTGGGCGCCCAAGACGGCGCTGCAGATCAAGCGCTCCACCCCGGCGGACGCCGAGCAGCTGATCGTCGTGGACACCGTCGCCTACCAGGGCGGCGACGCCGCCACGGCGGCCAGGAACGGCGGCAGGCACTGGGAGCGCTTCACCGTCCCGGCCGACCCGGACGGGCACAAGGAGATCCCGTACGCGGGGCTGGTCGACCTGCTGAACCCGGTCGAGGCGCTGGCCGCGGCCACCGCGGACGGGGTGGAGGGCACCTTCGTCGGCGAGGAGAAGTACGAGGACTCGACCGTCGAGCACTACCGGGTGACCACCACCGCCGAGAAGTACGCGGCCGCCCAGACCGGGCTGACCCAGGCCCGACGGGACAACCTGCGGGCCGCGCTGGCCCCGGGCGGCTCGATCTCGCTCACCCTGGACCTCTGGCTGAACGACAAGGACCAGCTGGTCCGGCTCCAGCGCACCGGCAACGGCGACAGCGGCCGGGCGGACGACTCGGTCGTCTACTCCGACCCCGCCGGCCCGCTGCTCTCGGCCCAGGCCCCGGCCGAGACGGACACCGTGGACACCGGGGTCCGGACGGTCTCCCCACTGGCCCGCTGAGCCGCTCCCGGCCCGCCCGGGTTCACCCGTCCGAGGGCGATTTGCGTCGTGCGGACGGCTCCGGTTACTGTTGCGGAAGCCAAAGACCGCTGGTTGTCGCCGCGCCCGTCAGGGAGCAGGTGGCCGAAGGATCTGCGCTTCGTCGCAGGCAGCCCGCGCAGGTGTGTCTGGAGCTTCGACTTCCGGGTGACGCGTTCGCGCTACCGCCCGTTGAGGTCGCTGAGAGCCCCGTGCGCCTGCGCACCGGGGCTCATTGCATTTCGCAAGGGCTTTCCTTCCGTCCGGTCGGTTCGAGGCGTGAATGGTCGACTTTCGCGGTCGGCCGGACTTCGACATCACGGAAGGAGGCGTAAGCCTATGGCCAGGCCCGACAAGGCTGCCGCCGTCGCCGAGATCACGGACAAGTTCCGTGGCTCCTCCGCGGCGCTGCTCACCGAGTACCGCGGTCTCTCGGTGAAGCAGGTCAAGACCCTGCGTCGCTCGCTCGGCGACAACGCCGAGTACGCCGTGGTGAAGAACACGCTGACCAAGATCGCGGCCAATGAGGCCGGGATCTCCGAGCTGGACGACCTGTTCAACGGTCCGACGGCTGTCGCCTTCGTCACCGGTGACCCGGTGGAGTCGGCGAAGGCTCTGCGTGACTTCGCCAAGGAGAACCCCGCTCTCATCATCAAGGGCGGTGTCCTTGACGGCAAGGCGCTGTCCGCCGATGAGATCAAGAAGCTCGCGGACCTTGAGTCCCGCGAGGTGCTGCTCGCCAAGCTGGCGGGTGCCCTGAAGGCCAAGCAGTCCCAGGCTGCCGCGCTCTTCCAGGCCCTGCCGTCGAAGCTCGTCCGCACCGTGGACGCGCTGCGCGACAAGGTCGAGCAGGGCGGTGCCGGTACGCCGGCTCCCGCCGCCGAGGACGAGGCCGCCGAGTAATTCGGCAGGCTCACGCCTCGCTGCGGGCCCGTACGCCCGCCAACCCGTACATCCGGCACCACCTGCCGATTTAGTGGAAGGACGCCAATCATGGCGAAGCTGTCCCAGGACGAGCTGCTCGCGCAGTTCGAGGAGCTCACCCTCATCGAGCTCGCTGCCTTCGTGAAGGCCTTCGAGGAGAAGTTCGACGTCACCGCCGCCGCCCCGGTCGCCGTTGCCGCCGCCGGTGTCCCCGGTGCCCCGGCCGAGGCCGTCGAGGAGCAGGACGAGTTCGACGTCATCCTTGAGTCGGCCGGCGACAAGAAGATCCAGGTCATCAAGGAGGTGCGCACCCTGACCTCCCTCGGCCTGAAGGAGGCCAAGGACCTCGTTGACACCGCTGGTGCCAAGGTCCTGGAGAAGGTTGCCAAGGACGTTGCCGAGAAGGCCAAGGCCGCCCTTGAGGGTGCCGGCGCCAAGGTCACCGTCAAGTGACTTCTCGCCCCCTCTGAGGGGGCCTGAGGCCGGGCCGATCACCCTTGTGGGTGGTCGGCCCGGCCTTTTGCGTTCCCGGGCGCAGGCCGGGCGGGCAGGCCGGGAACCACCGGTGTGGCCGATCGCTCACTCGGTACTGTCGGCGTCGAGGAGTATGGTGATCACCATCGTCGACAGTGGTCCCGACCACGGCTTCTGTAACGCCGGGGGGCTCCGGGCCGATAGACGGGTCGAGGTCCGCGCCGCCGGCGGGCCCTTGACGAACCTGGCGAGGCGCGCGATTCTCAAGGCGCGAGTCCGCCCGGTTGGTTCGCCGCTGGATGCATAACCAGTGGCTCCGGCGGGAAATGACTCCACGTGAGTTAGAGCAGTACCCGGTGGGCGTCCGCGCCCCCGGCTACCGGGAGGAGTCTCCGATTCGGTTTCCGAATCAGAGCTGGACAGCAGTGTGGCCTTTGGCTACACTGTCCCTTTGCGCTGCCTGTTAGCTGCTCCGTGACTCGTCGCCCGGAGTTTGCGTTGCCCTGAAGGGGTCTGGCACCGCCTCCGCAAAGCGGCTCTGACCTGGGATTTCCACCCCGGCGGAGGCCAGTGGCGAGGAAGGCGGGTCCAAGCCCAAGCAGGCCCGGCTGGTACGCGCGTAGTGAGCTCCGAGCCCTCGGAAGGACCCCCCTCTTGGCCGCGCCGCGCAACGCCTCGAACAATTCCGCCGCATCCACCGCCCCGCTCCGCGTCTCCTTCGCGAAGATCAAGGAGCCCCTTGAGGTCCCGAACCTCCTGGCCCTGCAGACCGAGAGCTTTGACTGGCTGCTCGGCAACGCGGCCTGGAAGTCCCGGGTCGAGCAGGCGCTGGAGTCCGGTCAGGACGTCCCCACCAAGTCCGGTCTGGAGGAGATCTTCGAGGAGATCTCCCCGATCGAGGACTTCAGCGGGTCGATGTCCCTGACCTTCCGCGACCACCGTTTCGAGCCGCCGAAGAACTCCATTGACGAGTGCAAGGACCGCGACTTCACGTACGCGGCTCCGCTCTTCGTCACGGCCGAGTTCACCAACAACGAGACCGGTGAGATCAAGTCTCAGACGGTCTTCATGGGCGACTTCCCGCTCATGACCCACAAGGGCACGTTCGTGATCAACGGCACCGAGCGTGTCGTCGTGTCGCAGCTGGTCCGCTCCCCGGGTGTGTACTTCGACTCCACCCTGGACAAGGTGTCCGACAAGGACATCTACTCCTGCAAGGTCATCCCCTCGCGTGGTGCCTGGCTGGAGATGGAGATCGACAAGCGCGACATGGTCGGCGTCCGCATCGACCGCAAGCGCAAGCAGTCCGTCACCGTGCTGCTGAAGGCTCTCGGCTGGACCAACGAGATGATTCTCGAAGAGTTCGGCGAGTACGAGTCGATGCGCAACACCCTGGAGAAGGACCACACCCAGGGCCAGGACGACGCGCTGCTGGACATCTACCGCAAGCTGCGTCCGGGCGAGCCGCCGACGCGCGAGGCCGCGCAGACGCTTCTGGAGAACCTGTACTTCAACCCGAAGCGCTACGACCTGGCCAAGGTCGGTCGTTACAAGCTCAACCGCAAGCTGGGCAACGCCGAGTCGCTGGACTCCGGCGTGCTCACCGAGCCCGACATCATCGGTGCGATCAAGTACCTGGTGAAGCTGCACGCGGGTGAGACCGAGTGGCGTGACGAGACCGGCCGCGACATCGTGGTCGAGGTCGACGACATCGACCACTTCGGCAACCGCCGCCTGCGCAACGTCGGCGAGCTCATCCAGAACCAGGTCCGTACGGGTCTCGCCCGCATGGAGCGCGTCGTGCGCGAGCGCATGACCACCCAGGACGTCGAGGCGATCACGCCGCAGACCCTGATCAACATCCGGCCGGTCGTCGCCTCCATCAAGGAGTTCTTCGGCACCAGCCAGCTGTCGCAGTTCATGGACCAGACGAACCCGCTGTCGGGCCTGACCCACAAGCGCCGTCTGTCCGCCCTCGGTCCCGGTGGTCTCTCCCGTGAGCGCGCCGGCTTCGAGGTCCGTGACGTGCACCCCTCGCACTACGGCCGCATGTGTCCGATCGAGACCCCGGAAGGCCCGAACATCGGTCTGATCGGGTCGCTGGCCTCGTACGGCCGGGTCAACGCCTTCGGCTTCATCGAGACCCCGTACCGCAAGGTCGTCGACGGTGTCGTCACCGAGAAGGTGGACTACCTCACCGCCGACGAGGAGGACCGCTACGTCATCGCCCAGGCGAACGCCCCGCTGACCGCGGACCTGCACTTCGCCGAGCCGCGCGTCCTGGTCCGCCGCCGTGGTGGCGAGATCGACTACATCCCCGGCACCGAGATCGACTACATGGACGTCTCGCCGCGCCAGATGGTGTCGGTCGCGACCGCCATGATCCCGTTCCTTGAGCACGACGACGCCAACCGCGCGCTCATGGGCTCCAACATGATGCGCCAGGCGGTGCCGCTGCTGAAGAGCGAGGCCCCGCTGGTCGGCACCGGCATGGAGTACCGCTGCGCCGTCGACGCCGCCGACGTCATCACCGCCGAGAAGGCCGGTGTGGTGCAGGAGGTCTCGGCCGACTACGTCACCGTGGCCAACGACGACGGCACGTACACCACGTACCGCGCCGCCAAGTTCACCCGCTCCAACCAGGGCACCGCCTTCAACCAGAAGGTGCTCGTGGACGAGGGCGCCCGGGTCGAGGTCAACCAGGTGCTGGCCGACGGCCCGTGCACCGACGAGGGCGAGATGGCCCTCGGCAAGAACCTGCTCGTGGCGTTCATGTCGTGGGAGGGTCACAACTACGAGGACGCGATCATCCTGTCGCAGCGCCTCGTGCAGGACGACGTCCTCTCCTCGATCCACATCGAGGAGCACGAGGTCGACGCCCGTGACACCAAGCTCGGCCCCGAGGAGATCACCCGGGACATCCCGAACGTCTCCGAGGAGGTCCTGGCCGACCTCGACGAGCGCGGCATCATCCGGATCGGTGCCGACGTCGTCACCGGTGACATCCTCGTCGGCAAGGTCACCCCGAAGGGTGAGACCGAGCTGACCCCCGAGGAGCGCCTGCTCCGCGCGATCTTCGGCGAGAAGGCCCGTGAGGTCCGCGACACCTCGCTGAAGGTCCCGCACGGTGAGTCCGGCAAGGTCATCGGCGTCCGCGTGTTCGACCGCGAGGAGGGCGACGAGCTTCCCCCGGGTGTGAACCAGCTGGTCCGCGTCTACGTGGCCCAGAAGCGCAAGATCACCAACGGTGACAAGCTCGCCGGCCGCCACGGCAACAAGGGTGTCATCTCCAAGATCCTCCCGGTCGAGGACATGCCCTTCCTGGAGGACGGCACCCCGGTCGACATCATCCTCAACCCGCTGGGTGTCCCGTCCCGAATGAACCCGGGACAGGTCCTGGAGATCCACCTCGGGTGGCTCGCCAAGCAGGGCTGGGACGTCTCCGGTCTCGCCGACGAGTGGGCCCAGCGCCTGCAGGCGATCGGCGCCGACACCGTCCAGGGCGGCACCAACCTCGCCACCCCGGTCTTCGACGGCGCCCGCGAGGACGAGATCACCGGCCTGCTGGACAACACCACCCTCACCCGTGACGGTGAGCGCCTGGTGAACTCCACCGGCAAGGCCCGCCTGTTCGACGGCCGCTCCGGCGAGCCGTTCCCGATGCCGGTCTCGGTCGGCTACATGTACATCCTCAAGCTGCACCACCTGGTCGACGACAAGCTGCACGCCCGTTCGACCGGTCCGTACTCGATGATCACCCAGCAGCCGCTCGGTGGTAAGGCGCAGTTCGGTGGTCAGCGCTTCGGTGAGATGGAGGTGTGGGCCCTCGAAGCGTACGGCGCCGCGTACGCGCTGCAGGAGCTGCTCACCATCAAGTCCGACGACGTCCTCGGCCGCGTGAAGGTCTACGAGGCCATCGTCAAGGGCGAGAACATCCCCGAGCCCGGCATTCCCGAGTCCTTCAAGGTCCTCATCAAGGAAATGCAGTCGCTCTGCCTCAACGTGGAGGTGCTGTCCTCGGACGGCCAGTCCATCGAGATGCGGGACTCCGACGAGGACGTCTTCCGCGCGGCCGAGGAGCTCGGCATCGACCTGTCCCGGCGCGAGCCGAGCAGCGTCGAAGAGGTCTGACGGAGGTCGGGCCGGCTCGCGCTTGCGGATCAAGCGGAGCGCGGCCGGCCCGCCCCCAGGCCCCCCTCAGACCACAGACAAACTCTCGAATCACGAAAGAGGGCTTGACGACCAGTGCTTGACGTCAACTTCTTCGACGAGCTCCGCATCGGCCTGGCCACCGCCGACGACATCCGCCAGTGGTCGCACGGCGAGGTCAAGAAGCCGGAGACCATCAACTACCGCACCCTGAAGCCCGAAAAGGACGGCCTCTTCTGCGAGAAGATCTTCGGCCCGACCCGGGACTGGGAGTGCTACTGCGGTAAGTACAAGCGCGTCCGCTTCAAGGGCATCATCTGCGAGCGCTGCGGCGTCGAGGTGACCCGCGCCAAGGTGCGCCGTGAGCGGATGGGCCACATCGAGCTGGCCGCCCCGGTCACCCACATCTGGTACTTCAAGGGTGTGCCGTCCCGCCTCGGCTACCTGCTCGACCTGGCGCCGAAGGACCTCGAAAAGGTCATCTACTTCGCCGCCTACATGATCACCTGGGTCGACGACGAGCGCCGCCAGCGCGACCTGCCGTCCCTGGAGGCGCACGTCTCGGTCGAGCGCCAGCAGATCGAGAACCGCCGCGACGCCGACCTCGAAGCCCGCGCCAAGAAGGCCGAGACCGACCTGGCCGAGCTGGAGGCCGAGGGCGCCAAGGCCGACGTGCGCCGCAAGGTGCGCGAGGGCGCCGAGCGCGAGATGAAGCAGCTGCGCGACCGCGCGCAGCGCGAGCTCGACCGCCTCGACGAGGTGTGGGCCCGCTTCAAGAACCTCAAGGTCCAGGACCTGGAGGGCGACGAGCTGCTCTACCGCGAGCTGCGCGACCGCTTCGGCACCTACTTCTCCGGCTCGATGGGCGCCGCGGCCCTCAAGGACCGCCTGGAGACCTTCGACCTGGCGGAGGAGGCCGAGCGCCTCCGCGAGATCATCCGCACCGGCAAGGGCCAGAAGAAGACCCGTGCGCTGAAGCGCCTCAAGGTCGTCTCCGCGTTCCTGCAGACCAGCAACAAGCCGAACGGCATGGTCCTGGACTGCGTCCCGGTCATCCCGCCGGACCTGCGTCCGATGGTGCAGCTGGACGGTGGCCGCTTCGCGACCTCCGACCTGAACGACCTGTACCGCCGCGTGATCAACCGCAACAACCGCCTGAAGCGCCTGCTCGACCTCGGTGCCCCCGAGATCATCGTGAACAACGAGAAGCGCATGCTCCAGGAGGCCGTCGACGCGCTGTTCGACAACGGCCGCCGCGGTCGTCCGGTCACCGGCCCGGGCAACCGGCCCCTGAAGTCCCTCAGCGACATGCTGAAGGGCAAGCAGGGTCGTTTCCGCCAGAACCTGCTCGGCAAGCGAGTCGACTACTCGGCCCGTTCGGTCATCGTCGTCGGCCCGCAGCTCAAGCTGCACCAGTGCGGTCTGCCGAAGGCCATGGCGCTGGAGCTCTTCAAGCCGTTCGTGATGAAGCGCCTGGTCGACCTGAACCACGCGCAGAACATCAAGTCGGCCAAGCGCATGGTCGAGCGTGCCCGCCCGGTCGTGTGGGACGTGCTCGAAGAGGTCATCGCCGAGCACCCGGTCCTGCTGAACCGTGCGCCCACCCTGCACCGCCTCGGCATCCAGGCCTTCGAGCCGCAGCTGGTCGAGGGCAAGGCCATCCAGATCCACCCGCTCGTCTGCACCGCGTTCAACGCGGACTTCGACGGTGACCAGATGGCCGTCCACCTGCCGCTCTCCGCGGAGGCGCAGGCCGAGGCCCGCATCCTGATGCTGTCCTCGAACAACATCCTGAAGCCGGCCGACGGTCGCCCCGTCACCATGCCGACCCAGGACATGGTGCTCGGTCTGTTCTTCCTGACCTCGGACCGCGAGAACGTGAAGGGCGCAGGCCGCACCTTCTCGTCGACCGCCGAGGCGATCATGGCCTTCGACGCCCGTGAGCTGGACGTCCAGGCCCCGATCGAGCTGCGCCTCGGCGCCGGCACCGTCCCGCCGCGCGGCTGGACCCCGCCGGTGGACGAGGAGGGCCAGTCGAGCTGGTTCGAGGGTGAGCCCTTCCGCCTGACCACCACCCTGGGCCGCGCGCTCTTCAACGAGCTGCTGCCCGAGGACTACCCGTTCGTCGACTACGAGGTGGGCAAGAAGCAGCTCTCCGCGATCGTCAACGACCTGGCGGAGCGCTACCCCAAGGTCACCGTCGCGGCGACCCTGGACAACCTGAAGGCGGCCGGCTTCCACTGGTCGACCCGTTCCGGTGTCACCGTCTCGATCTCGGACGTCATCGTCCCGCCGAGCAAGCCCCAGATCCTTGAGGGCTTCGAGGCGAAGGCGGAGAAGGTCCAGAAGCAGTACGAGCGCGGTCTGATCACCAACGACGAGCGCAAGCAGGAGCTCGTCGGCATCTGGACCCAGGCGACCAACGAGGTCGCGGACGCCATGGCCGCGAACTTCCCGAAGACGAACCCCATCTTCATGATGGTCGACTCGGGTGCTCGTGGAAACATGATGCAGATGCGCCAGATCGCCGGTATGCGTGGTCTGGTGTCGAACGCCAAGAACGAGACCATCCCGCGACCCATCAAGGCGTCGTTCCGTGAGGGTCTGTCCGTGCTGGAGTACTTCATCTCCACCCACGGTGCCCGTAAGGGTCTGGCCGACACCGCCCTCCGTACCGCCGACTCCGGCTACCTCACCCGTCGTCTGGTCGACGTCTCCCAGGACGTCATCATTCGCGAGGAGGACTGCGGCACCGAGCGCGGCCTGAAGCTGTCGATCGGTTCCGTGGGCGCCGACGGCGTGCTGCGCAAGGCCGACGACGTCGAGACCAGCGTGTACGCCCGCATGCTCGCCGAGGACATCACCGTCGACGGCAAGCTGCTGGCCACCGCCAACACCGACCTCGGCGACGTCCTGATCGACGAGCTGATCCGCCACGGTGTGAGCGAGGTCAAGACCCGCTCGATCCTGACCTGTGAGTCGGCCGTCGGCACCTGCGCCATGTGCTACGGGCGCTCGCTGGCCACCGGCAAGCTGGTCGACATCGGCGAGGCGGTCGGCATCATCGCCGCCCAGTCCATCGGTGAGCCCGGTACCCAGCTGACCATGCGTACCTTCCACACCGGTGGTGTGGCCGGTGACGACATCACCCAGGGTCTGCCGCGTGTCGTCGAGCTCTTCGAGGCCCGTACCCCCAAGGGTGTGGCCCCGATCTCGGAGGCCGCCGGCCGGGTCCGCATCGAGGACACCGAGAAGACCCGCAAGCTGGTCGTCACGCCGGACGACGGCAGCGACGAGATCGCCTACCCGGTCTCGAAGCGCGTCAAGCTGCTGGTCAGCGAGGGCGAGGCGGTCGAGGTCGGCCAGAAGCTGACCATGGGTGCCACCAACCCGCACGACGTGCTGCGGATCATGGGCCAGCGTGCCGTCCAGGTCCACCTGGTCGCCGAGGTCCAGAAGGTCTACAACTCGCAGGGTGTGTCGATCCACGACAAGCACATCGAGATCATCATCCGGCAGATGCTCCGCCGCGTGACGATCATCGAGTCGGGCGACGCCGAGCTGCTCCCGGGCGAGCTCGTCGAGCGCGGCCGCTTCGAGCAGGAGAACCGTCGTGTGGTCGCCGAGGGCGGTCACCCCGCCTCCGGCCGTCCGCAGCTGATGGGTATCACCAAGGCCTCGCTGGCCACCGAGTCCTGGCTGTCGGCCGCCTCCTTCCAGGAGACGACCCGGGTCCTCACCGACGCGGCGATCCACGCCAAGTCGGACCCGCTGCTGGGCCTCAAGGAGAACGTCATCCTCGGTAAGCTCATCCCGGCCGGTACGGGTCTGCCCCGCTACCGCAACATCCGGGTCGAGCCGACCGAGGAGGCCAAGGCCGCGATGTACTCGGCCGTCGGCTACGACGACTACGACCTGTCGCCCTTCGGCGCCGGCTCCGGCCAGGCGGTCCCGCTGGACGACTACGACTACGGCCCGTACACCGGCTGAGTCACGTCTGCGGCCGGCAACGGCCACTGATCGCCAGGGCGGTCACCCCTCACGGGGTGGCCGCCCTGCGGCGTTCCCGGCCGGCGCCTGCCCGGCGGATCCTGCCGGGCGAGCGACGCCGGGCAGGCCCTGGGACCTGTCCTAGCGGGCGGCGGCTGCCGCGGCCGCCCGCCAGTCCTCCAGACGGCGGATCCGGGTGTGGGTGTCCGGGTGGGTGGAGAGCAGGCGCTGCCCCAGACCCGGGCGGACGGCCCGGCCGCCGTTCTCCCGCGCGGCGATCGCCATGGCCTGCTCCTCGTCCCGCAGGAAGCCGTGGAAGACCTCGATCATGGCGTCGGCGAAGCCGAGTTCGGCGGCCTGGACGTCCGCCCGCAGCTCGGAGCGCCGTCCGACCGCGGCGAGCAGGTACGGCGTGACCAGGACCAGCAGCAGCGGCGGGAAGGAGAGGGCCACCGCCACCACCAGGACGACCGAGACCAGCCCGACCACCAGGGCGCCGAGCAGCGAGAACACCGAGGCGATCTGGAAAGCGATCACCGCCGCGATCCGGAACGCCGCCCAGGCGATCCGGGCCGGCATCGAGTACCAGTAGCCGAGCAGGGTCGCCCAGGCGTGACCGCCGCGGTGGTGGCCGAGCTCGTGGGCGAGCACGGCGGCGAGCTGGGCGTCGGGGAGGGTCTCCAGCGCGTAGCGGGTCACGCCGACGATGTGGCCGGCGGCCGCGGTGGCGTTGATCGCCTTGTGGTCCTCGATCCACAGGTCGTACGTGTCCGGGTTCACCCCCGCCTTGGCGGTCACCTGGTGCCAGATCGGCTCCAGCCTGGTCAGCTCGGAATGCAGGGCCGGACGCATCCGGAACAGGTAGCGGGCGAGGAGCTTCTCGGTCGGGCGGTGGAAGACCAGTGCGCCGGAGGCGATCCAGGCGCCGATCAGCAGGTAGTTGAAGGGCTCGGCGAGGAACATCGAGATGATCCCGATCACCAGCAGGCTGCACAGGAAGTGCGGGAGCTGGAGCACCAGCTGGCCGATCGCGGTGGCGTCGGCGCCGCGCTGGCGGGCGGCCAGGTGGATCCGGCCGGTGTGCAGGTCGATGTCGAGGGTGGGGTCGAGGACGGGCGGCCGCGGCGGGGCGGGCGGCGGGGCGAAGCCCTGGGCGGGGATGCGGGGCGGTTGCTGCGGGGGTGGGGTGGGGGTCGGGTACTGCGGGGTGGCGGCCGGGTACTGCGGCGGGGCCGCGGTGGGGTACTGGGGCGGCACGGCCGTGGCGGGGTACTGCGGGGTGGCGGCCGGGTACTGCGGCGGGGCCGCGGCGCCCGGGTACTGGGGAGCGCCCTGCGGGGGCTGCGGCGGGACGGTCGGGTGCTGCGGCGGCACGGTCGGGTACTGGGGCGGGGTGCCGGGGTACTGCGGCGGCGGGGCGTCCGGGTAGGTCGGTTCGGTCATGGCGAGGTCCTCGGGGACGGGACGCGCGCGCGGCGGCGTCCGTACGGTGCTGGGCTGTGCAGGACGGTGCGGGTGGTGCGGGTGGTGCGGGCGGTGCGGGCGGTGCGGGCGGTGCCGGCGGTGCTGGTCGGGGCGTGCGCAGCCGGTTCAGCCCAGGAACAGGGCAGTGACCAGCGGGAACAGGCCGGCGCCGAAGGCGAGGATGCCGACCCGGACCCAGGAGTGCTTCCGCGAGACGATCAGGCTGTTCTCCGCGAGCGCGGCGCGGACGGCCTCGGCGGCCAGTCGCTCGGTGTCGGCCAGGGCGTCGGCGAGCATTCCCTGTTCGGCGGCCAGCCGGATGTCCCCGAAGTAGCCGAGCGGGCGGCCCGGCCGCCAGCTGCTGCGGCGGAAGCGGGGCAGCACCGCGAACAGCAGCGCGACCAGGGAGATGGCGATGCCGAGCCCACCGAGGGCGAGCAGCACCTTGGCGGCGCCGGACAGCTGCTGCGGTGCCCAGCCGGTGCTGGTGAGCAGGCCGCCGAGCACCCCGACGATCACGCCGAGGGCGGCGACCAGGACGGCGGCCTTGCTGTCCGCGCGGGCGATCTCGGTGCGCAGTTCGGCGAGCAGGGCGGTGCCGGGCGGAGGTGCCGGCGGGGCACCGGAGGACGCGGTGGTGGTGGGTGGGCCGGTCACGGCGGGCTCCTCGGGGTCACTGAGTGAGCGGAGGGTTCGGGCCCTTGTCGAGCCTGGGTCCGCCCGGGCCGGGCGAGGCCGGGCCGGCGGGCCGCTGCCGCAGGAGGGCTTCGAGCGCGGCCTTGGCGTCCTGGCGCGGACCCTCCAGCTCGAACTCCTCCAGGGCGTTCCGGTCGAGCAGCCGCTCGATCACGTGGAGCTGGCCCTGGACCAGTTCCCGCTGCTCGTCCTTCAGGTACTTGAGGGCCTCCTTCAGGTCCTCGGGGTGGGCGGCGACCTGGAGGGCCCAGGCGGTGACCCCGCCCTGCTCCAGGTGGTACTGGTAGAACTTCGCCTTCGCGGCGAGGATCTCGTGGGACTCCTCGACCTGCCGGAGGGCGTGCGGGTGCGCCTGGGTGTCGAAGTGGTAGCCGCGCAGCCGCTCCTTCTGTTCGCGGGCGGCCTGGTCGATGTCCAGCTGGACGGCGCAGCGCACCCGCAGGCCCTCCGCCTCGGCGACGGGGTACTCGTCCAGCGCCTGCTGGACGGCGGTCTCGGCCTCGCCGCTCCGGTCGGTGGTGAGATGGCGGGTGACCGCCCGCATCCGCTGCCGGATCCGGGGGACGAGCAGCGCCGGGACGTCCCGGACCCGGCTGGCCACGACCAGCTCCGCCGCCGACACCTGCCAGTCGATCTCCACCACGGCCTCGAAGGCGCCGACGTCGTCCCGGCCGGGCAGCCGCTCCTCGGCCCGCAGGTGGTGCAGGCCGAGGTCGACCTCGAAGGCGGCCTGGTAGCCGCGGCCCACCAGGTCGCTGAAGCCGGGGCGGTGCGGCGGCAGGTAGACCTGGTGGTCACCGGACGGCGTGGTCAGGACCAGGGCGGAGTCGGCCCGGGCGTTCGGCCGCTTGGGCAGGCCGAGCGCCCGGCCGAGCGGGTGGACCGTCAGGACCGGGTCGACGAGGTCGCCGGCGGGGAAGTCGGGGCGGTGTCGTACCGACATGCGCGGGTGCTCCAGGATCGGGACGGGTTCGGGTGGTTCGGCCTCAGCCGCCGGGCAGGACCGGGGTCTCCGGGCTGCCGGTGCGGACGGTGCGGACGAGGTGGTCGAGCCGCTGGCGGTCGCGCTCGGTGACGGCCAGGTCGTCGAAGAGTTCGGTGAGCCGGGCGGTGGTCTCCGGCTGGTCGGCGGCGCCGATCAGCCAGCCGCGCAGCACCCCGAGGGCCGCGTCGCGGTAGCGGCGGTCGTCCAGTGCCGTGCGCCACAGGGCGACCAGCAGCGAGCGGACGGGGACGGGCTCCTCGGGAGCGGCGAGCACCGTGACGCTGACCACGCTCCCCGGCTCGGGGCGCGGGCTGCGGGCGTACCAGTCGAGCAGCAGCGGCCGGCCCACGGCGGTGTCCTCGGTGCGCTGGGCGGCGGTCAGGAAGACCGCCAGGGCCAGCTGCCGCAGGGCGGCCGGGCCGCTGAGCCAGCGGACCAGGGCGCGCAGCACCTGCTCGGCCTCGGCGGAGAGCAGCAGCAGCTCGGCCGCTTCGAGCAGGCCGAGCACCTGGAAGCGGTCGGCCTGCTCGGCCGCCGGGGGCCGGCCGCCGTGCTCGAACCGGGCGGCGAGCTGGTCGAGCTCCCCGTCGCCCAGCCGTTCGGCGGCCAGCACGAAGGCCTCCAGGGCCTGGGCGGGCAGGAGCGGGCCGAGCAGGGCGTAGCAGCGGATGGCGGTCCAGCGGCGGCGGGCGCTGTCGTCGCCGGCCCAGCTGCGCAGGATCCGCGGGACGGCGGCGGTGCCCGCGTGGTAGGCGAGGGCGAGGCTGTTGGCGGCCTGGAGGCAGAGCCGGAAGTCCTTGGCGCCGGACCAGGGGCCGAGCAGCCCGCTCATGGTGGCGGAGAGGTCGACGGAGGCCAGCAGCGCGGTGGTGGAGGCGACCCGGGTACGGACCAGGGCGCGGGAGTCGGTGGCCAGGGCGTTGAGCCAGCCGGTGATCGCGGGGCGGGCGGAGGGGTGGCTCGTCCAGACCTCGCGCAGCAGGACGGGCGAGGTGCGGGGGTCCAGGAAGGAGGCCATCCGCTGCGGCACCGGGCCCCACGGGGTCTGCTCGGTCTCCTCGGTGAGTTCGGCGCGGGCGAGGGCCATGCGCTCCTCGACCGAGCTGCCGAAGGGCGGGATGCCGTCCGGTTCCCCGGCGGTGCGGATGGTCTCCAGGCGCCGGAACAGCTTGTCGGCGCACTCGGCGGCGAGCGTGTACGGGGCGTGGTCGAAGACGGCCAGGGAGATCAGGAACGCCTTCTCCTGGAGCGGGAGCTTGTCGTCCCCGAACCAGCGGCCGACCTTCTCCTGGACGATGCCGTGGCCGAAGTCGGCGAGGTCGGAGGGGTGGTCGGTCTCGGGGGAGTAGCGGGCCAACTTGACGGCGAACTCGGCGACTTCGCGGATCGGCGGGTACTTGGCCAGGAATTCCTCGACGGGTTCCAGGGAGAGCAGGTGCCGGCCGGAGGGCAGGCCGTCCCGCAGGGCGTCCAGGTGGGCGCCGAGGACGAGCCCGGGGTCGGGCGGCTGCCAGTCGACGCTGGGGAGTTCGCGGATCGCGGCGGAGCGGGTGGTGGTGACCACCAGGTAGCCGTCCTGCTTGGCGAGGGTCTCGCGCAGGCGGTCGAGGTCGGGCCGGAGCAGTGGACGGGTGCGGGAGGTGGTGTAGTCGGCGAGCAGGTAGCCCGGGGCCGGTTCGGCGCCGGTGAGCAGCGCGGTGGGTGGGACGCCGGGGTCGAGGTTGCGGATCCGGCGGATGCCGAGCGTGTGCAGCAGCATCAGCGCGGCGGAGCGCCGCCCGGTGTCGGCCCGGCCGGTGAGGATCAGGACGCGGTGCTCGCGCAGCTGTTGGAGGGCCTGTTGGAAGGCCGGTCCGGGGCGGAAGACGGTGGTGAGGGCGGCGAGTTCCTCGGCGGGGACCTCGCCGGAGGCGTGCGGTGGGGCGCCGAAGGCGGAGCCGAACTGGTAGACGGTGGTCTTCGGGCCGGTGACGACGTCGCCGTGGACCTGCCCGCCGGAGACGGTGTGCCGGTCCCCGCCGATCAGGTCGCCGCCGAAGTGGGGATTGCCGCCGGCGAACAGGTTGTTGCGGCCGGCGAAGCCGTCCGGGACGTGCTCCAGCAGCTCCTGGACGGCCTCCAGGGCGTTCTGGGGCTCCTCGGGCGGGGCCTCCTGGAGCTCGTCGGGGTCGAGCGGCTGGGCGGCGGCGTCCGGTTCGGCGGTGGCGGTCATCGCTCACCGCCCACGGTGTTGCCGGTGTTGACGTCGCCGTGGACCTCGCCGCCGGAGACGATGTGCTGGTCGCCGCCGATCAGGTTGCCGCCGAAGGTCGGGGTGCCGCCGAGGAACTGGAAGGTGGCGGGGGTGCGGCTCTCAGCGGGCGCGGGCGCGGGCGCGGGCGCGGGGCCGGGGGCCGGGGCGGGAGCCGTGGCCGGTGCGGGGGTGGGCGAGGCGGCCGGGACGGTGCTCGGGGCTTCCACCGGCGCGGGCGCGGGTTCGCCGTGCAGCCAGGCCGTGAAGTCGCCCTCCTTGCCCTGGACGGTGACCCGGTGGAACGCCTCCGGCAGCAGCCCGCCGTGGCCGTGCCGGACGATGCCCTGGTACAGCGCGTCGGAGACGCCGAGCACGCAGGGCCCGTCCCGGTGCCGCAGCGCGTCGCGCAGGGCGGTGGAGTCCAGCAGCCGGAAGGCCTGGTTGAGGTCCCAGCCGACGGCGCCGCCGAGTGCCCCGCCGAGCTCCTGGACGGCGACCTCGCCGGAGGCGAGCACGATCCGCAGCCGTACCCGGGCGCCGGCGGCCGCGAGGCGGTTGTTGGCGTGCAGCAGGACGGGGGTCTCGTTGATCAGCGCGTGCAGCAGCCGGGGCTTGGGGACGGTGGGGCTGATCAGGGCCATCACGGAGTCACCACGGTCCTCCAGGCGCTGGTCGGCGGGCTCGACCCCGGCGCTGCGCAGCGTCTCGTGCAGGACGGAGTAGAGCATCCGGCGCATGAACGCCTGCTCGACGTCGTCCCGCCTGCCGAACTGCTCGATGTCCAGCAGCAGGATGGTGTGGTTCACCGGGTCGGTCATGGTCGCCTCTCGGTTCGTCGTCGGGCCTCAGCCTGCCCGTTGCGGGCGTGTCGGTGTGAGCGCCGATGAGGCACTCGCTCTGTGACGGTGTGCACAGAACCTCGGTGCGGATCAGCGGACTTGACCGGGCCTCCGGAGCAGTTCGGGGCGGGCGATGACCAGCGAGCGGCGGCTGGTGACGACGATGCCGCGGTCCCGCAGTGACCTGAGCAGCCGGGCGACGGCCTCCCGGGAGGCGCCGACCGAGCCGGCCAGTTCCTGCTGGCTGAGCGGGACGGACACGACGATGCCCTCGGCGGTGCGCTGGCCGTGGGTGCGGGCGAGTTCCAGCAGGAGGTCGGCGAGCCGTTCGCTGACGGTGAGCGAGGCGAACTTCAGCCGGTGGTGGTCGGCGGCGCGCAGCCGGTCGGTGGACAACGCCAGCAGTTGCATCGAGGCCGCGGGGGTGCGCTGGAGGTAGGCGGTGAAGGCGGCCCGGTCGACGGCGGCGGCCTGGACCCGTTCCAGCGCGGTGACGGTGGCCGCCCGGGGCCGGCCGCTGAGGGCGGCGGACTCGCCGACGATGTCGCCCGGCCCGCGCAGGGCGAGCAGCGCCTCGTACCCGTTCTCGGCGGCGGCGGTCACCTTGAGCCAGCCGCCCAGGACGAGCAGGACGTGGTCGGAGGGTTCGCCTTCGCGCAGCGCGGTGGTGCGCGCGGGGTAGTCGAGCCGGCGGCCGAGAGCGAGCAGCGCGGTGCGGTCGGCGTGGTCGAGCCGGGCCAGGAAGGGCACGCGGTCGTCGAGGCCGTGACCGGTCGCGGGACCTGGTCCGCCGGGCGGCGTGTTGGCCATGCCTGATCAGCCCTTGTCGTCAGCGCCTGGGCGCGGTGGGCTCGGAGAGGTTGAGTGCGGGCAAACAAGCTACCGGCGAAGCGGCGTCCGCGCCGGTGAATCGGTGAATTGCCCGCCATCCCCCTCGCGGGGGAGCGGCGGGAACCGCTCCGGCGAGGGAGGTGGCGCAGGGTCCGGTCGAGGGAGGCTTCTCGGTGTCGGGATGACGGGGCTTGCGAAGGGGGCCGGACATGAAGCGGGTGCTGGGCGCGGTGGCGATCACGGCGGGGGTGCTGGTCGGGATGTCGGGCTGTCTGCCGATCGGGGACGACCAGGAGCACCGGACGGTCGGCTACGGCGTGGCCGAGCAGGTCAAGGAACTGGTGATCGAGGGGCAGAACGGCGGTGTGGTGGTGACCGGCGGCGGCGAGGCGGTGCATGTGGTCGAGGACCAGAACTACCGGGGGGACGCGCCGAAGAGCACCCACGAGGTGAAGGACGGCGTGCTCCGGCTGACGTACGACTGCGACTCCTGCGGGATCGGGTACACCGTCAACGTGCCGGCCGGGACCAAGGTGCGGGTCAAGGAGACGAACGGCGGCATCAAGCTGTCCGGGCTGGCCGCCGACGCCGAGGCCGACGTGACGAACGGCGGGGTCGAGGCCAGCGGGCTGACCTCTCCCCAGGTGCGGCTGGCCGCCGTGAACGGGGGTGTGCGGGCCGACTTCGCCGGCGCGCCGTCGAAGCTGGAGGCGACGACCTCGAACGGTGGGGTGAATCTGAAGGTGCCGTCCGGGGAGGCGTACACGGTGGACGCACAGGCCACGACGGGCGGGATCGACGTGAGCATCCCCTCGCAGCCGGGCGCGGCGCACAGCATCACCGCCCGGGCGAAGACCGGCGGTGTGACGGTCAGCGGTGCCTGACCGGGCGGTGCCGGAGGTTCTGCCGGTAGGGCATGATCTTCTGCGCGGGGGCGGGGTCCCCGGGTACGGGGGAGGTACGGCGGTGGAGCGCGTCGCGCGCTGGCGGACATGGACGACCGGGCTGAGCCCGTACGTGCTGGACTCGTCTCTGGCGCTGGTGTCGGCAGGGATCGCGGTATGGGCGGTCTACAACGACGACACCCGTTGGCCCACGTGGGTCTACCTGTTGGCGGTGGCCACCGCGGTGCCGCTGCCCTGGCGGCGCAGGGCACCACTGACCGTGCTGGCGCTGTGCAGCGCCGCCGAGATCATGCTGTCCGTGCTGGCGCACTCGGCGAACGCCCAGGTGCCGCTGGCCGGTGTCCTCGGCCTGTACACGGTGGCGGAGCGGTGTTCGGACCGGGCGCGTTGGTCGGTGCTGGCCGTCACGGTCGTCGGCAACGTGGTCGGCACCCATTCGCCGAACGGCGCGCTGTTCAGCGTGCTCACCTCGGCGGGCTCGTTCGTCTTCGGCGCCCTGGTGCGCACCCAGCGGCAGTTGGTCCGGGTGGAGGCGGAGCGGGCGCGGGAGGCCGGGGTGCGGGCGGCCAGCGAGGCGGCCCAGGCGGTCGCCGAGGAGCGGGCCCGGATCGCCCGGGAGATGCACGACATCCTGGCGCACGCCGTCTCGTTGATGGTCATCCAGGCCGAGGCCGGGCCGCTGGTGGTGCGCGACAACCCGGAGCGGGCGATCCGCGCCTTCGACACCATCGCCGACTCCGGCCGGGACGCGATGGTCCAACTGCGGCGGGTGCTCGGGGTGTTGAAGGACCCGGACGCGGGCCGGGAGCTGGCGCCGCAGCCCCGGCTGGCCGAACTCGCGGACGTGGCCGAGCGGGTGCGCCGGTCCGGCCTGAGGGTCGAGCTCGAACTCGCCGACGGGCTGGGCGCGTTGTCCGCCGACGTGGAGGCGGCCGCGTTCCGGATCGTGCAGGAGGCGCTGACCAACACGGTCAAGCACTCGGGGGCCGACCGGGCCGCGATCCGGGTGCGGCGCTCCGGCGGGGTGCTGGAGGTGGTGGTCTCCGACAACGGCCGCGGCGTGCCGCTGACCGCCGACCGTACGGTGGCCGGCTGGTCCGGCGGCCGGGGGCTGGTCGGCATCCGGGAACGGGCGGCGGCCTGCGGCGGCCGGGCCGAGGCCGGTCCGGGGCCGGAGGGCAGGGGTTTCCTGGTGAGTGCCCGGCTGCCGCTGGGGCCGGCGGGCGTGGTGGAGAGGGTGGGCGGATGACGCCGATACGGGTGGTGGTCGCGGACGACCAGGAGCTGGTGCGGGCCGGGTTCGGGATGATCCTGGACGCCCAGCCGGACATCGAGGTGGTGGCCGAGGCCCGCGACGGCGCCGAGGCGGTCGAGGCGGTGCGCGCGCACAACCCCGACGTGCTGCTGCTGGACGTCCGGATGCCGGTGATGGACGGCCTGGAGGCGGCCCGCCGGGTCTGCGCGGAGTTCCCGGCCACCAAGGTGATCATGCTGACCACCTTCGATGTCGACGACTACGTCTTCGACGCGCTGTACGCGGGCGCCAGCGGCTTCCTGCTGAAGGACGTCCGACGGGACGACCTGGCGCACGGGGTGCGGATGGTCGCCTCGGGGGAGGCGCTGCTCGCCCCCTCGGTGACCAAGCGGCTGATCGGCGAGTTCGCCGCCCGCCGGCCGGGCAGCCCGGAGCGGGCGGTGCGGCCGCCGTCCAAGCTGCTGGAGCAGCTGACCGTGCGCGAGCAGGAGACGCTGCGGCTGATCGCCCGCGGGCTGTCCAACGCGGAGATCGCGGCCGAACTGGTGGTCAGCGAGCACACCGTGAAGACCCACGTCAGCAACGTGCTGAGCAAGCTCGGGCTGCGCGACCGGGTGCACGCGGTGGTGTTCGCGTACGAGGCCGGAGCGGTGGTGGCGGGGGAGTCCTGAGGCACTCCCCCGCACGGGGGAGGGGCCGGGTTCGCCGGTGCGGGCGATCCGCGACGAGGGGCTCGGACGGAAGGCTCCGGGGTGTCGGAACGGACCCCGGCCGGCGGACACGGCAGTGCCCGCAGGCACCGGACACCATGGGAGAACCTCGCATGAACGCCCTTCGCAACAGCCGCCTCGCCGGCTGCGCCGCCGTCGGCGCCCCCGCCCTGATGGCCCTCTACGGCGGGATCCGCCTGGTGCCCGGCTCGCGGCAGCCGGGCCCCGGCTGGACCGCCGGGCACACCGCGATGTTCGCCGGCCTGCTGCTGTTCGTGCCGGTGCTGCTCGCCCTGCGCGGTCTGCTCGCCCCGCGCGGCACCGCGGTCGGGCGGGCGGCCGCGAACGCCGCGCTGGGGACGGCGTTCGCGGGCCTGCTGGCCTCGCTGGTGCAGATCGGGATCGACCTGTACGTCGGCGTGGTCTCGGCGACCAAGGACGAGCAGTCGCGCCTGTTCGGGCGGATCCAGGACGTCCCCGGGGTGCTCCCGGCCGTGTACCAGGTCGGCCCGCTGCTGTTCTACGTCGGCCTGCTGGCCCTGCTGGTCGCCGCCTCGGTGGGGGCGGGCCGCGCGCTGCGCTGCTGGTGGAGCCCGGTGCTGATGCTGGTCGGTACGGTCGCCACGGCGGCCGACCTGGCCTTCATCCCGCTCGCCGCCGCCTGCTACCTCGTCGCCCTCGCCCCGCTGACCCGCCCGGCCACCGCCCCGCGCCCGGCCCTGGGCTGACCGGCACTGCCCTGCGCCCGGCGCTGGTCTGACCGGCACCGGCCCGACCGGGCGGTGGGCCGTCAGCTCATCCGGAACACCGGCCCGCGCGGGGTGAACGGCAGCCCGGCGCCGCGCGGGACGAGGAAGGCGTGCTCGCGGCGCACACGCAGCACGTCGCACTCGCCGTCGGTGATCACCAGGACCGGCGCCCCGGGCGGGAAGTCCTCGGCCCGCTCCAGCAGGTCGATGCCCGGCTGGAGGACGGTGCCGCCGCGCCCGTGCACCCGGAGCCGCCCGGCGATCTCCTCGACCGGAAGGTACCCGGCGTCGTGCGGGGCGGCGTCGCAGTGCACCACCCGGGCGGCCGGGACGTCCCGGGCGGCGGCGTACGAGGCGATGGCGCCGAGCGCCTTGCCGAGCAGTGTCCGGTCCATCGAGCCCGAGGTGTCCAGGACGACCCCGAAGGTGCAGCGCGGGACCTCCTCCTCGGGGCGGTAGCGGCCGGCCCGGGGGATGTCCGGGGTGGCGGACTGCCGGCGGGCCGGGCGGGAGTAGCTGCGCAGCGGCTCCGGGCTCGGCACGAACTCGTCGAACCAGCGCGCCAGTCGGGCGTCCCAGGGCAGCGGGGGGTGGGCGAGCGCGCGGATCTCCTCGACCAGCCCGGCCGGGAGCAGGCCGCGTCCGCGCTGGTGCAGTTCGAAACCCTGCTGCAGCCCGCGCCGGTAGAAGTCGTCGAGGTCCACGTAGGTGCGCCGGCCGCGCACCAGCGGTTCGCCGAGGACGTCCGGGCGGTTCTTGCCGGCCAGGGTGGCGAGGCGGCGGATCCGGCGCTCGTCGCGGGCGATCCGGTCGTAAACCTCCTCGGCCGACAGGCCCTTCAGCCGCGGGTCGTGCAGCAGCCCGTCGGGCATCTCGCCGACGCCCATCTCCAGCAGCCAGCCGTTGATGACGTAGTCGGCGGCGACGTTGAACAGGAACGGGTCCCGCCCGCCACGGCGCTCGCCGTGCCGCAGGGCGGCGTGCAGGATCTCGTGCCCGAGGACGAACCGCCACTCCTCGTCGGAGTGGTGGCGCAGCGGGTTGACGTAGATCTCGCCGACCTCGGCGTTGACGGCGGCGACGGCGATGTCGTGCGCCCGGGCGAGTTCGGCGTCGGCCACCACGGTGAGGCCGGCCGCGATGCCGCCGAGCAGGGGGAACGAGGAGACGAACCAGTTGAGCGCCCTGTTCCACGGCCGCTCGGGCAGGCGCTCGCCGGTGGCGGCGTCGATCCGGCCGCCGGCCCGGTCCATCGCGGCGGACATGGTGCGGGTGAGCGCGGCCGCGAAGGCCGTCTGCCAGTCCTCGGGGGCCCGGCCGTGGCCGCGCCACTCGACCAGCAGCTGGTCGCGCTCGCCGGTGCCGGCGGTACCGGCCGTCCCGGCGGTTCCGGCCGCGGGCAGGCCGTCACGGCGCCAGCGGGCGGCCAGCTCCTCCTCGTCGCCGCCCGGGTACTCGTGGGGGAGCGGGACCGGGGCGCGGCCGACGGGGAAGGTGGCGAGGAAGCGGTTGACCACCGCGCAGCGGGCGGCGGCCTCGTGCGGGTCGGGCTGGACCCGGGTGCCGCGGGCGGCCGGGAGGTGGCCGAAGCCGAGGTGCAGCAGGCAGTGGGCCACCACCCAGGCCCACTCCTCGGGTTCGGCCCGGCGGCGCGGGTTGACGTGCACGGTGCCGTCGGAGTCGACCACCGCCCAGCCGTCCGGCGGGGCGGTGGTGCAGTCCTGGGTGCGGCAGAGGTCGGCGCGCAGGGCGGCGAAGGCCGGGTTGCCGCGCAGCAGGCGGATGCCCTCGGTGAAGGCCTCGGTGCCCGGGTCCGGCTTCTTCGCGGCGGAGGGCTTCACCCCCTTCACCGCCTTCACCGGCGGGCCTCGACCAGCCGGGGCATGTCCCGGGCGGCCTCGATCAGGAACCAGGACGGCAGCACCGGGTTGCCGTCCGCGCCGTCGGCGATCACCGTCTGGGCGACCTCCACCGAGATCTCGGCCAGCTGCACCAGCAGGGACTTGGCCCGGAAGGCGGTCTGCCGCTGCGCCCCGGAGGCGTGCTCCTTGCGGGCGGGCAGCTCCTTGACCAGGCGGCCGCGGAAGGCGTCGGCCAGGTAGTAGAGCAGGTCGCGGTCCTCCAGCCGGTGCGGCCAGCGGGCGTCGCCCTTGAGGATCGCCTCCAGGCCGTAGGAGTTGCGGACGATCTTGGCGTAACCGCAGAAGGCGACCGCGTGCTGCGCGCTGAGCAGCCCGTACGTGATGACCTTGAGGGTCTCCTCGTCCAGGGTGGGGCCGAAGGAGTGCAGCGCGTCGGAGAGCATGTGCCAGGCGCGCGGGGTGGAGAACGGCTCCTCGGTCTTGGGCGGGGCGGACCACAGGTGGTCGGGCCGGTCGGTGAGGTGGTCGACGATCCAGGGGTGGATGCCGGCGCCGGCCGCCCAGCGCAGCCAGTCCTCGGCGCTGGCCCGCAGGTGGACGTGGACCATGCGGTTGAGCAGCGCGGACGCCATCGGGCGGGCGAGCGCGCCGTCGGTGGCGCGGTTCCCGGCGCCGATCACGATCGAGCCGGGCGGCAGCTCGTACGAGCCGATCCGGCGGTCCAGGATCAGCGAGTAGAAGGCCTTCTGGACGTCCGGCGAGGCCGCGTTGAGCTCGTCGAGGAACAGGCAGTACGGCTCGTCGCGGGCGATCTGCTCGGGCGGGCAGAACCGGGAGCGGCCCTCGGGGGTGAGCTGCGGGACGCCGATCAGGTCCTCCGGGGCGAGCTGGGTGCCGACCAGGCTCACGCACTCCAGGCCCAGCGACTCGGCGAACGCCCTGACCAGCGAGGACTTCCCGATCCCGGGAGCCCCCCAGAGGAACACCGGGCGGACGGTGGCCAGGCCGAGCAGCAGCTCGGGGACCTGGGCGGGCGAGACGCTGACTGCTCCCTGCACGGGGCTCCTTCACGGCAACGGTGGGTGACCGGCCCAGTGTGCGGGGGGAGTCGGCCGGGCGCACCCGGATTTCCGGGCCGGCGATTTTCGCTGGCCGCGGCCGGCCCGGCGCCCGTACCGTCCGGGTATGAACGCCAAGCGCCCCCTGATCGCCGTGCTCACCGGCGCGGGCATCTCGACCGACTCCGGCATCCCCGACTACCGCGGCCCGCAAGGGCTTTGGCAGCGGGATCCGTCGGCCCAGGAGCTCGTGACCATCGGGCCCTACCTGGCCGATCCGGAGGTGCGGAAGCGGGCCTGGCTGATGCGCCGTGACGCCGGCGCGATGGCGGCCGAGCCGAACGCCGGGCACCGGGCGCTGGTCGATCTGGAGCGCTCCGGCCTGCCCGTGCGGGTGCTGACCCAGAACGTGGACGGGCTGCACCAGCGGGCCGGTCTGCCCGCCCGCAAGGTGTTCGAACTGCACGGCACCGCACGGGAGGTGCAGTGCGCGAGCTGCCGGGTGGTCGGGCCGATGGACGGAGCGCTGGCCCGGGTCGCGGCGGGGGAGCCGGATCCGGCCTGCCGCGAGTGCGGCGGGATCCTGCGCCCGCGCACGGTGATGTTCGGGGAGGCGCTGGATCCGGTGGTGCTCCAGCAGGCCGACGCGGTCGCCAAGGCCTGTGACCTCTTCATCGCGGTGGGCACCAGCCTCCAGGTGTTTCCGGTGGCCGGGCTGCCGCTCATCGCGGTGGAGACCGGGGCCGAGCTGATCATCGTGAACGCCGAGCCGACCCCGTACGACGAGGCAGCGGCCGAGGTGATCCGCGAGCCGATCTCCACCGCACTGCCGGAGCTGGTGCGACGGCTGCTGCGGGAACGGGCCTGAGAGCAGGGGCCGGAAGGGTCTCGGAACGGACGCACCGCGTGCGTACGATGATCCTTCCGGCTCCCCCTCACGGCCTGGAGTGATCGACCGATGACGACGACGGCGAAGTTCGACCCCTGGTCGGCGGCATTCGTGGCCCACCCGTACGACGCGTACGCCGAACTGCGCGAGCACGCGCCGGTGGTGTACCACGAGCCGACGAACCAGTGGCTCGTCTCGCGCCACGAGGACGTCAGCGCCCTGCTGCGCGACCGGCGGCTCGGCCGCACCTACACCCACCGGTTCAGCCACCAGGAGTTCGGCCGCCCCGAGCCCGACCCGGCGCACGAGCCCTTCCACACCCTCAACGACCACGGGCTGCTCGACCTGGAGGCGCCCGACCACACCCGGATCCGCCGTCTGGTCTCCAAGGCCTTCACCCCGCGCATGGTCGAGGGGCTGCGGCCCACCGTCCAGCGCCTCGCGGGCGGACTGGTCGACGGGCTGCTCGCGGCCGGCGGCGGGGACCTGATCGCCGCCGTCGCCGAGCCGCTGCCGGTCGCCGTGATCGCCGAGATGCTCGGCGTGCCGGAGGGCGACCGGCACCTGCTGCGCCCCTGGTCCGCCGACATCACCGGGATGTTCGAGCTCAACCCGAGCGAGGAGGCCGCCCGCCGGGCCGTCACCGCGAGCACCGAGTTCTCCGACTACCTGCGCGCCCTGATCCGCGAGCGCCGGGCGAACCCGGGTGCGGACCTGATCAGCGCGCTGATCCAGGCCCAGGAGGGCTCCGACGCGCTCAGCGAGCAGGAGATGGTCTCCACCTGTGTGCTGCTGCTCAACGCCGGCCACGAGGCGACCGTCAACACCACCGGCAACGGCTGGTGGGCGCTGTTCCGCAACCCCGGCGAACTCGCCCGGCTGCGCGGCGACGTGGAGGGGCTGCTGCCCACCGCCGTCGAGGAACTGATGCGCTGGGACACCCCGCTGCAGATGTTCGAGCGCTGGGTGCTGGAGGACATCGAGGTCCGCGGCGTCACGGTGCCGCGCGGCGCGGAGATCGCCCTGCTCTTCGGCTCCGCCAACCGCGACCAGGAGCGCTTCGCCGACCCCGACCGGCTCGACCTCGGCCGCACCGACAACCCGCACATCACCTTCGGCGCCGGAATCCACTTCTGTCTGGGCGCGCCACTCGCCAGACTGGAGCTCACCGAGTCCTTCGGCACGCTGCTGCGCCGGGCCCCGGGCCTGCGGCTGGTCCGCGAGCCCGAGTGGAACCCGGGCTACGTGATCCGAGGGCTCAAGGAACTGCTGGTCGAGGTCTGAGGACCGAGGACCGAGGGGGGAGAAGGCCGTGGGCAAGGCTACGGGGGCGCTGCTGGGGCTGGCGATCGGCGACGCGATCGGCCGGGTGACCGAGTTCAAGAGCGTCGCGGAGATCGCCGCCGTCGAGCCCGACTGGCGGCGACTCCCGCTGCCGGAGAAGGCGTTGGTCACCGACGACACCCAGATGACGCTCGCCCTCGCCCGCGGCCTGCGCACCGCCCTGTCGCGCGGGACCCTGACCCCGCTGCGCCTGGAGCGGCCGGTCCGCGAGGAGTTCGTCGACTGGTGGCGCTCCCCGCAGAACAACCGGGCCCCCGGCATGACCTGCCTGCGCGCCTGCGAGCGGCTCAGCCACGACAAGTACCGCTGGCAGCAGGCCAGCGACGTCGGCTCCAAGGGCTGCGGCGCCAACATGCGGGTCGCCCCGGTCGGGCTGATCCGCGAGCTGGACGCCCGGCAGCTCTCCGGTGCCGCCCAACTGCAGTCCGCGCTCACCCATGGCCACCCGACCGCCCTCGCCGCCAGCGACCTCACCGCCTACGCCGTCCGCAAGCTCGCCGAGGGCGTCCCGCCCGCCGGACTGCCCGCGGTGCTGCGGGCGTACGCGCTGGCGAGCCGCGAGCGCTACGACGAGTTCTGGCTCGGCGACCTCGCCGACCGCTGGTACGGCGCCTCCCCGCAGGCCGTCCTCGCCCGCGGCTGGGACGACTGCCTCAAGGTCCTCGACCAACTGCAGGCCGCGCTCGCCGCACCGGACCTGGAAGCCGATCCCTGCCTGGCCACCGGCGAGGGCTGGGTCGCCGAGGAGGCCTTCGGCACCGGCCTGCTCTGCTTCCTGCTGCTGCCCGGCGACCCGGTGGCCGCCGTCCGCCGGGCCGCGTACAGCTCCGGCGACTCCGACTCCCTCGCCTGCCTGACCGGCGCCTTCGCCGGCGCCCACCACGGCGAGTCGGTCTGGCCGAAGGAGTGGGTCGAGCGGATCGAGCACCGGGACGAACTGCTGGAGTTCGGCGCCCTCTGGGACTGAGAGCCGGGCGACGGCACCGGAACCCGAACCCGGGGCGGCGCGTCGAAGGGCCATGACGAACAGCCGCACCGGAAACCGTCGTCGCGCCGCCCTGCTCCTCGCCGCCGTGCTCGCCGCGCCGCTGCTCGGCGGCTGCGGCAGCACCGGCGCCGCCACCGGCACGGAGCTGCGAGCCTCCGCGCCGGTCAGCCGGCCCGCCGTGGACCCGGCCCAGGTGACCGCCGCCGCGCAAGCGACCGACGCCTTCGGGCTCGACCTCCTGCACGCTCTCACCACGACGCCGGACGGTGCCGGGCGCAACACGGTGGTCTCGCCCGTCGGGCTGGCCACCGTGCTCGGGATGCTGATGCCCGGGGCGCGCGGCGCGACCGCCGACGAACTCGCCAAGGCCCTGCACACCGGCCTCGACCCGAAGCAGTACGCGCTCGCCGTCGGCGCGCTCGACCAGCGGACGAAGAACGGGGACCGGCTCACCCTGCACCAGGCCGACGAGGTCTGGACGCAGCAGGGCTTCCCGGTCGAGCCCGACTACCTGGCCACGCTGGCGGCCGCCTTCGACGCCGGGGTGCACACCACCGACTTCAGGAAGGACCCCGAAGGCAGCCGCAAGGCGGTCAACGCGGCCGTGGAGAAGGCCACCGAGGGCCGGATCAGGGACCTCTTCGCCTCGAAGGCAATCAACCCGGAGACCCGGCTGGTCCTCACCGACGCGCTCTACCTCAAGGCCAAGTGGGCCTCCGAGTTCAAGCCCGGGCACACCGCCGACCGCCCGTTCCACAAGCTGGACGGCACCACCCCGAACGTCTCCACGATGAGCCAGACCGGCGGGTTCAAGTACGCCGACGGCTCCGGCGGGATCGTCGGAGAGCCCTGGCAGGCCGTCGAACTCCCCTATGCGGACGGCAACCTGGCGATGGACCTGATCGTCCCCGCGCAGGGCGGCTTCGCGGCCTTCACCAAGGGACTGGACCAGCCCCAGCTCGACCGGATCCTCGGCGCCCTCGCCGAGCGGCCCGTCGACCTGCAGCTGCCGCGCTTCGGCTTCGACACGTCCAACGAGCTCACCCCCGCGCTGCGTTCGCTCGGCGTCCACTCGGTCTTCGACCACGCCGACCTCAGCGGCATCGCCAAGGAGCCGCTCGCCGTCAGCACGGTCGTCCAGAAAACCACCGTCCAGGTCGACGAGGAGGGCACGGTCGCGGCGGCCGGCAGCGGCGTCGGGATCGTCGCCGGCGCGGCGCCCGCTCCGCACGATCCCGCCCAGCTGCACATCGACCGGCCATTCCTGTTCCTGGTCCGGGACACCTCCACCGGACGGCCGCTGTTCCTCGGCCAGGTCACCGACCCGCAGGCGAAGTAGGGCCGCTCGCCAGGCCGCTCGCCAGGCTGTTCACCAGGCCGGGTAGCGCCCGCCGAGCGCCGGGTGGGCCGGTTCGCGGCTGCCGAACAGCACCAGCAGGTCGTCCGCGACCGTCAGCAGCTCGGACCGCCCCTCGATCGCCCGCACCCACTCGCCGGGCAGCGCCGAGGCGCCGTACGCGGCCCCGACCAGGTTGCCGCAGACCGCGCCCGCCGAGTCGCTGTCCCCGGAGTGGTTCACCGACAGCAGCAGCGCGGTGCGCACCGGGTCGGGGTCGAGGGTGGCCGCCAGCAGTGAGTACACCGCGATGGCCAGGCACTCCTCGGCGATCCAGCCGAGCCCGACCCGTTCCACCGTCTCCGCCACCGGCTCGGCCTCCTGGGCCAGCCGGACCGCCCGGGCCAGCGCCTGGACGGTCTCCTTGGAGCTCGGCAGCTCGCGGATCTGCTCCACCGTCTCGCCGACCGCCGCCCACGGCTCCGTCCCGGCCGCCAGCCGCTCGACCAGCGCCGCGAAGGCACCCGCCGCGAGGTAGCCGGTCGGGTGGCCGTGGGTGAGCTGGGCGCACTGCACGGCCAGCCCGAAGGACTGCTCCACGCCGAGCCTGGCCAGCCCGAACGGCGCCGAACGCATCACCGTGCCGCAGCCCTTGGAGCCCGGGTTGATCGGCCCGGGCCGTCCGATCGCGGACGGCGCCTCGAACTCGGGGTGCTCGGAGACCCCGCTCAGGCAGGCGTTGCCCGGTGCCCGCCGCGCGTACAGGAACGGCCGGCCCAGCAGCCAGCCGTCGTACGGGCGGGGCTGGGGCTCGGTGTCCGGCGCGCCCTGGTACTGGGTCCGCAACCAGCGCCGGTAGGCGCCGTGCACGGCCTCCGGCACCGAGCCGCCGCCGCCCGTCCAGCCGCGGACGAAGCCGCGGATCAGGCCCTCGGCGGTGAACAGCGTCATCTGGGTGTCGTCGGTGACCTCGACCGGGCCGCTCCCGGCCGGCAGCGAGGTCACGCCCTGAGGCCCGAACCGTTCCTGGATCTGGTGCAGTTGCTGGAACTCCACCGGCCAGCCCAGCGCGTCACCGATCGCGCCGCCGAGCAGCGCACCGCGCACCCGGTCCCGGTAGCCCGACTCCGCCGCCGACTCCGTCACCGGATTTCTCCCAGGGTGATCTCGGCTTCAGCTGGGAGGGGAATGGGTACTTGGAGCGGAGCCGCGAAGCGGTGGAGTTCTCTGCGCATCTGTACGGGCCTCTCTCGTTGTCAGTGGGGTCGGCTAACTTGTGGGTCATGACGATGCGACAGGTAGTGGAGGAGGCCGGGTATGCCCGGTACATCTACCGCCTACGTGTGTCGTCGACCACGTCCGGGCTGCTGGGCGCGGAGTGGGGCAGGTGCCGGTGGGTGTGGAATGAATGCGTCCACATGTCGCGCAAGGTCCATCTGCACAACCGGACCGATCCGGAGGCGCAGCGCAGCTGCGGACCGGCCGATTTGGACAAGCTCCTGACACAGGCGCGCGGGGCGATGGCGTGGCTGAGTGAGGGTGCGTCGGTTCCGCAGCAGCAAACCGTCCGGGACTTCGCGAAGTCCCGCGCCAAGGCGCTCAAGGACATCAAGGCGGGGCTTCCGGTGAGTCGGCGTGCCGGGATGCCGAAGTCGAAGAGGAAGCGCGAGGCGCGGGCGTCGCTGAACTACACACGGCGTGGTTTCCGGATCAAGGACGGTCGTCTGCACCTCGCGGGCGGCATCGTGGTGACGGTGGTGTGGTCGCGGGATCTTCCGGGTGATCCTTCCTCGGTCCGGGTGTACCAGGACGCGATCGGGCACTGGTACGCGAGCTTCGTGGTCCCTGCGGCCGTCGAGCCGCTGCCCGCCACGGGCCGCGCCATCGGGATCGACTGGGGCGTCAAGGAGATCGCCACCACGACCAGCGGCGACCACGACCTCCCCCACTCCCAGCATGGGAAGAGCGTTGCGCGGAAACTCGCCCACTACCAGCGCCAGATGGCCCGACGGCTCCAGCCGAAGGGCAAGGCGCAGACCAAGGGCTACCGCAAGGCCCGGCGGCAGGCCGCGAAGCTGCAACGGAAGGTCGCGAACCAGCGCCGGGACACCGCCCGCAAGTGGGCCAAATCCGTCGTCCGTGACCATGACGCCCTGGCGGTGGAGGACTTCCGGCCGACGTTCCTCGGCCGTACCACGATGGCCCGCAAGGCCGCCGACGCCGCCATCGGCGCGACCAAGACGGCCCTGATCGAGCAGGCCCGCAAGCACGGCCGGACCGTGCACCTGGTCAACCCCGCGCACACCACGATGGACTGCGCGCACTGCGGTGCGAGAGCCAAGCACCGCCTCCCCCTCTCCGAACGGATCTATACGTGCACCGCGTGCGGGGTCTCGTCCTCCAGGGACAAGAACTCCGCGCGCGTGATGCTCGTCCGGGCTGGTCTCAACCCGGCTGGTGCCGATCGCGGAAGACCGCAACGTCCGTCGGACGTCGCGGCAGCGTGAGCCAGGAATCCCCCGCCCCCAAGCGGGGGAGGAGTCAAGTCGGATCCCCCTTCGTCGTGGCGGGGTCGTTTCTATCAGGCGGGCCGTCAGTTGTGGATCTCGCCCCGCCCGTGCAGGGCGGCACGGTCGGCCGCGGCCCGGCCGGCGGCCCAGCCCTCGCCGTCGCTGACCCGGACCCGCTGCGAGACCAGCTTCGGGAACAGCCGGCCGACCTCCTCGTCGACCGCAGCCGAGCGGGCGGCCAGCGCGGGCAGCAGCCGGGCGTCGGGCAGCAACTGCTCCTCGGTGCCGTCCTCGCGCAGGTGGCGGCCGGCCGCGGCGGCGCTGGTGGTCCGCTCGGTGGCGGCGGTCAGCCGTTCGCGGATCCGCGCCGCGTACGCGACCAGGAAGGACTGCCGGAACGCCTTGCTGCGCGAGTCCTTGCCGGAGCCGGCCTTGTTGAGCGCGTGGGTGGCCTGCACCAGCAGCGAGGTGTAGAGCAGTTCGACGCCGTCCAGGTCGCCGTCGAAGCCGATCACGGTGCAGAAGCCGAACTCCTTCGCCCACACCACCCGGCACCGGTTCGCCGCCGCGACCGCGTCCAGCAGCATCGTCTTGGGGCCCTCGTACGGGTTGTCCACGCCGATCCGCAGCGCCGCCGGGGTGTTCCGGTCGGCCGCCGCGGCGGCCACCAGCGCCTCGTCGATGCTGTGCTGGGCCATCAGCTGCTGGGCCTTGGCGGTCAGCGCCTCGGCCTCCTCCGGATACTCGGTGGACTCGGCCTTGGCCAGCAGCGCCCGGATCCGGGCCAGCATCCGGGGCTCGCCGGTCACCGGGCCGGTGGGGCGCGGGGCCGCCGCGGACGCGCCGGGGGCGGGGCCGACGGGCGCGATCGGAGGCAGCCGTCCCCAGCTGCGCAGCAGCTCCAGGAAGGCGGTGGCGAGCGCGAAGCGGTCCAGCCGGTGCCGGTGGGCGAAGGCCCCGAGGTACTGCTCGTCGGCCGGCCACCAGACCTCGGTCTCCAGCTCGCGCAGTTGTTCCTGCCAGCGACGGTCGAGGGCCGCGGCGGGGTGGCGGCGGCCCTCGGCGGCGATCAGGTCCACCGCGAGCGCCAGGTGGACGGGCTTCAGCCCGCGCCGCACCACCCGCACCAGGTCGGCGGGGCGCCACCCGGCCGACCAGCAGCGGCCCACCGCGGTGTCCGCGTACCCCAGCAGCGCCCGGCTGACCGCCGGCCACTGCCCGACCGAGGCGGCCAGCAGCGAGGCCCCGGTGTCCAGCGCGAGGTCCAGCCCCTCCTCGGTGGCGGTGAGCACCGACCGCACCGCCTGCTCCAGCAGCGGCCCGGCGTTCCCGTCGCCCTGCTGCGCGCGCTTGCCCACGGTGTGTCCCTGCTCTCCTCGACGGTTCGGCCCCTCCGGCCCATGATGCCGGAGGGACCGAGCGGGCGGGCCGGGGGAGCCGGGGCCTACCGCTCGACGGCCTTGGCCATGATCTCCGGGATCCGGTCCAGCAGCCGGGAGGCCGCCAGCCGGATGCCGAGGGTGGCGACCAGGCCGCCGTACAGCGGGCCGAGCGGCAGCAGCGGCCAGGTCGGCCCGTCCGAGCCGAGCGCCCAGAACAGGTAGCCGCCGACCGGCAGGGCGAGCACCGCGACACCGACCATCGAGCCGAACTGGTTGAGCAGGATCAGCCCGCCCTGCCCCGGCGCGGCGTTGCGCATCGGGTTGCTGTCGGCCGGCATGGTGTACGGCGCCAGCACGCTGAACACCGAGCCGAGCGCGATGCCGCAGCCGAGCACCGCCGCCGCCAGGCCGACCGCGGCCGGCAGCCCGGCCCAGTCCCCGGTCACGGCGGCCAGCACCAGCCCGAGCACCACCGTGACCGGGACGGCGTACGACAGCACCGCGTACGCCCGGCCGCGCAGTTCGTCCCGGGCGTCGGCGGGGGTGCGCAGGGTGGCGGCGACCATCCAGAACGCGGAGCCGTCCATGCCGAACAGGTTGAGCATCTGCAGCCCGAGGAAGGTCCCGGTCATCGCCAGCAGGTAGACGCTCGACCAGCCCTGCACCACCGACAGCACGCAGACCACCAGCGTCATCCCGACGCTGGTGAACAGCGCCGCCTTGGCCCGCGGCTCGCGCCAGGCGTACCTCAGGTGGCGCTGCATCACCGCGCCGGTGCGGCCCGCGGGCAGGAAGCGCCAGCCGCCCGAGCTCTGCACCCCGCGTGCCACCTCCACGGTGGAGGCGTCGGCGGTGACCATCAGCTCCTGCAGGCTGGCGCGCCACCACCGCAGCAGCAGGACGAGCAGCGCGCCGGCCGCGGCCAGCTGGAGCAGCCCGAGCGCGTAGTGGCCCTCGCCGACGGTGCGCGGGGCGTCCGCCGCGCTGATCGGCGGGATCCAGCGCAGCACCCCGGCTATCGGCTTCAGCGGGCTGAGGTCGATGTCCTCGCCGTGCCGGCGGCCGAAGATGCTCTGCGAGCCGATGTTGGCGGCCTGGACGAGCAGGGCGAAGGCCAGCCCGCCGAAGATCGCGAAGTCCTTGCCGCGCCGGCTGGAGAGCATCCGGGCGTTCCCGGCCGCGACCGCCCGGGAGAGGGTGACCAGGCAGAGCAGCGCGAGCGGCACCCCGACCACCGCGGCCGCGGCCGAGGCGCCGCCCACCGCGCCGGAGAGCACGGCACCGGTCACCAGGACCAGGCTGATCAGCGGGCCGGGCCCGATCAGCGCGGCCAGCAGCGAGCCGCGCAGCAGCGGGCCGGGCCGCAGCGGCAGCATGGTGAGCCTGGTCGGGTCGGCGCTCTCGTCGCTGGAGAACAGGAACAGCGGCAGCGCCGCCCAGCCCAGGGTGAGCACGCCGAGCAGCATCACCCCGGTGTCCCCGGACCCGGCGTAGCGCCCGTTCAGCACGGCCGTGCCGAGGGCCACGCCACCGGCGAGGAGCAGGCCGAGCACGCCGCCGACGACGTACACGGCGGTCCGGCCGGGGCTGCGGCGCAGCCCGTTGCGCAGCAGCCGCAGTTTGAGCGCGACCAGGCCGCGCACCACCGTCCGCCCGTCGGGAACCGCCGCCCCGGTCACCGGGCGCTCCCGGAGTGTCCGCCGCCGAGCCAGCCGAGTGCCTGGCCGTCGTCCTCCCGGACGCCGATCAGCTCCAGGAAGGCCTCGTGCAGGCTGCGCCCGCCGCGGACGGCGTCCAGCGGCCCCTGGGCGATCACCCGGCCCGCGTTGACCACGGCGACCCAGTCGCAGAGCTGCTCGACCAGTTCCATCACGTGGCTGGAGAAGACGACGGTGGAGCCGGCCGCCGCGTACCTCTTGAGCACGCCGCGGATGGTCTGGGCGGAGACCGGGTCGACGCCCTCGAAGGGCTCGTCCAGGAACAGCACGTCGGGGTTGTGCAGCAGCGCGGCGGCCAGGCCGATCTTCTTGCGCATGCCGGTGGAGTAGTCGGCGACCAGCTTGTCGGAGTCCCGGGCGAGGTCCAGGACGGCCAGCAGTTCCTCGGTGCGGCGGTCCACCTCGGCGGCGGGCAGGCCGCGCAGGCGGCCGGTGTACTGGAGCAGCTCGCGCCCGCTGAGCCGCTCGAACATCCGCAGTCCCTCGGGGAGGATGCCGATCCGGGCCTTGACCGTGACCGGGTCGGCCCACACGTCGGTGCCGTGCACCAGTACGGTGCCCTGATCGGGCCGGAGCAGGCCGGTGACCATGGACAGCGTGGTGGTCTTGCCCGCGCCGTTCGGCCCGACCAGGCCGATGAACGCCCCGGCGGGCAGTTCCAGGCTGAGCCCGGCCACGGCGGCCTGGCTGCCGAAGTGCTTCCACAGTCCCTGGATGCTGACGGCGGACGGGGTGTCCGGTCCGCCGTGGCCGGCGGGCTCGGGTTCGGAGGGCGACGGTGCTGACGCCTGCATGGCGGCCTTCTGTCTGTGGTCGTGGGTGGTCGAACGGGTGGTCGGACAGGTGCTCCGGGGCTCAGCCTGTCACCGCGGCCACGGGCTGTCGCCCGCTTTGAGCATCCTCTGAGCGTGCCCGCCGGCCGGGCCGGGCCGCCCGGGAGGGTGGCCTCCGGAGGCCGCCGGTTCGATCCCGCAACTACTCAGTTCCCTTGTTCGTCCTGCACTATGAGGACCAGTGAGCGCGCGGGGAGCCGCGCTGCCGGGAGGTGGCGGATGTCCGTACAACCGTGGGGCGAGCCCGGTCCCGCCGATCGGCACGGCCACCGGCGGGCCGCCGGCTGGCAGCCCGCGCCGTCACCGCAGGCGGCGATGCGGGCGAGCCACGCGGACCGCGACCGGACGGTGGACGTGCTGAAGGCCGGGTTCGCCGAGGGCCGGCTGTCCGCTCAGGAGTACGAGCAGCGCCACGAGGCCGCGGCCCGGGCGCTGACCTACGGCGAACTGGCCGCGCTGGTGGCGGACCTCCCGACCGGGCCGATGACGGCGCCGCTGCAGTCCGCGCAGCCCGTCCCGGCGACCTTCCTGGTGCCGCCGCCGGTGCCGCAGGCCCGGCCGACCAGCGTGCTGGCGGTGGTCTCCCTGGTGTGCGGTCTGACCGGCTTCCTGGTGCTGCCGGTGCTGCCCGCGGTGATCACCGGCCACATCGCCCGGTCCCACATCCGCGAGCGCAACATGGACGGCGACTGGGCGGCCGTCCTCGGCCTGGTGCTCGGCTACCTGGGCGTCGCCTTCTGGTTCTTGATCATCCTGCTCGGCACGGCGTAGCGCACCCCGCCCCGGCCCCGCCGCCGCTCCGCTGGCGGGCGCCCGTCGACTGTGGTAGAGCGGGTGAAGGGCGGCCCGACACCGGCCGGTCGCGTACGGGACACCGGGGCGACACCCGGCCGAAGGCCGCGACCTGCGGCGTTGCATTTGTTTTGACCGAGCCCCATGCGCTAGGTACGCTCTGACCTTGTGCCTGGGGTGTCCCCGGGTCCTTGTGCGTGCATGCACACCGGTCGCCGCGCCGAGCCGGAGCGCCCTCCAGCGCACCGCGCGTAGAGCGCCGTCGCTGTACATCAGCTCATGGGATTCCGTGTCGGAATAGCCCAACACACCCGACCGCGTGGGTCGACCACGGGGTCGTGTGCGAGGGAGACACCGCAGGTTAGTTCCACCAAGCCTTGGCACACAGAAAACGGAGAAACGGTGCCTACGATCCAGCAGCTGGTCCGAAAGGGCCGGCAGGACAAGGTCGAGAAGAACAAGACTCCCGCGCTGAAGGGCTCCCCGCAGCGCCGTGGGGTCTGCACGCGTGTGTACACGACCACCCCGAAGAAGCCGAACTCGGCTCTCCGCAAGGTCGCCCGTGTGCGCCTCACCAGCGGGATCGAGGTCACCGCTTACATCCCGGGCGAGGGCCACAACCTGCAGGAGCACTCCATCGTGCTGGTTCGCGGTGGTCGTGTGAAGGACCTTCCTGGTGTCCGCTACAAGATCATCCGCGGTTCGCTCGACACCCAGGGTGTCAAGAACCGCAAGCAGGCCCGCAGCCGCTACGGCGCCAAGAAGGAGAAGTAAGAATGCCTCGTAAGGGCCCCGCCCCGAAGCGCCCGGTCATCATCGACCCGGTCTACGGCTCCCCGGTCGTCACCCAGCTCGTCAACAAGATCCTGCTGCACGGCAAGCGCTCCACCGCCGAGCGGATCGTGTACGGCGCCCTTGAGGGCGTCCGCGAGAAGACCGGCTCGGACCCGGTCGTCACGCTGAAGCGCGCGCTGGAGAACGTCAAGCCGGCCCTTGAGGTCAAGTCCCGCCGTGTCGGTGGCGCGACCTACCAGGTTCCGGTCGAGGTCCGTCCGGGCCGCGCCAGCACCCTGGCGCTGCGCTGGATGGTCGGTTACTCCCGCGCCCGTCGCGAGAAGACCATGACCGAGCGCCTGATGAACGAGATCCTCGACGCCAGCAACGGCCTGGGCGCTTCCGTGAAGCGTCGCGAGGACACCCACAAGATGGCCGAGTCCAACAAGGCCTTCGCGCACTACCGCTGGTAGTCCGTACCCCGTCACTAGACAGAGAGAGAACGAGCCACCATGGCTGCAACCTCCCTTGACCTCGCCAGGGTCCGCAACATCGGGATCATGGCGCACATCGACGCGGGCAAGACCACCACCACCGAGCGGATCCTGTTCTACACCGGTGTCTCGTACAAGATCGGTGAGGTCCACGATGGCGCTGCCACCATGGACTGGATGGAGCAGGAGCAGGAGCGCGGCATCACGATCACGTCGGCCGCGACGACCTGCCACTGGACGGTCGACGGCGTCGACAACACCATCAACATCATCGACACCCCGGGTCACGTCGACTTCACCGTCGAGGTGGAGCGCTCGCTGCGCGTCCTCGACGGTGCCGTCACGGTGTTCGACGGTGTCGCCGGTGTCGAGCCCCAGTCCGAGACCGTGTGGCGGCAGGCTGACCGCTACGGCGTCCCGCGCATCTGCTTCATCAACAAGCTGGACCGCACGGGCGCGAACTTCTTCTTCTGCGTCGACACCATCGTGGAGCGCCTCGGCGCCACCCCGCTGGTGATGCAGCTGCCGATCGGTGCCGAGGCGGACTTCCAGGGCGTTGTCGACCTGGTCCGCATGAAGGCTCTGGTCTGGTCCGCCGAGGCCGCCAAGGGCGAGATGTACGACGTCGTCGACATCCCGGCCGAGCTGCAGGAGCAGGCCGCGGAGTACCGCGAGCAGCTGATCGACACGGTCTCGAACGTCAGCGACGAGATCATGGAGCTCGCCCTTGAGGGCGAGGAGATCCCGGTCGAGCTGCTGCAGGACGCGATCCGCAAGGGCACCCTGAACTCGGACTTCACCCCGATCTTCTGCGGTACCGCCTTCAAGAACAAGGGCGTTCAGCCCCTGCTCGACGCGGTCGTCAAGTACCTGCCGTCGCCGCTGGACATCGAGTCCATCGAGGGCACCAAGCCGAACGACCCGGAGACCACCATCTCCCGTAAGGCTTCGGACGACGAGCCGCTGGCCGCGCTGGCGTTCAAGATCATGTCCGACCCTCACCTGGGCAAGCTCACCTTCGTCCGGATCTACTCCGGCCGCCTGGAGTCCGGCACCTCGGTGCTGAACGCCGTCAAGGGCAAGAAGGAGCGCATCGGCAAGATCTACCGCATGCACGCGAACAAGCGTGAGGAGATCGAGTCGGTGGGCGCCGGCGACATCGTCGCCGTCATGGGCCTGAAGCAGACCACCACCGGTGAGACGCTGGCCGACGAGAAGAACCCGGTCATCCTGGAGTCCATGGACTTCCCGGCCCCGGTCATCCGCGTCGCCATCGAGCCCAAGTCCAAGGGTGACCAGGAGAAGCTGGGTGTCGCCATCCAGCGTCTCGCCGAGGAGGACCCGTCCTTCCAGGTCAACACGGACGAGGAGACCGGCCAGACCATCATCGCGGGTATGGGCGAGCTGCACCTTGAGGTGCTCGTCGACCGTATGCGCCGTGAGTTCAAGGTCGAGGCCAACGTCGGCAAGCCGCAGGTCGCGTACCGCGAGACGATCCGTCAGGCCGTCGAGCGCATCGACTACACCCACAAGAAGCAGACCGGTGGTTCCGGTCAGTTCGCCAAGGTGCAGATCGCGATCGAGCCGCTTGAGCAGGCCGAGGGCTACGAGTTCGTCAACCTGGTCACCGGTGGCCGCGTCCCGCGCGAGTACATCCCGTCGGTCGACGCCGGTTGCCAGGAGGCCATGGAGTTCGGTGTCCTCGCCGGCTACCCGCTCCAGGGCGTTCGCGTGAAGCTGCTCGACGGCCAGTCGCACGACGTCGACTCCTCCGAGCTCGCGTTCAAGATCGCCGGTTCGATGGCCTTCAAGGAAGGCGCCAGGAAGGCCAAGCCGGTCCTTCTTGAGCCGATGATGGCCGTCGAGGTCACCACGCCCGAGGACTACATGGGCGATGTGATCGGCGACATCAACTCTCGCCGTGGCCAGATCCGGTCCATGGACGAGCGTCACGGTGCCCGCGTCGTCACGGCGCTGGTGCCCCTCTCCGAGATGTTCGGCTACGTCGGTGACCTGCGCAGCAAGACCTCTGGTCGCGCGAGCTACTCGATGCAGTTCGACTCGTACGCCGAGGTCCCCAAGGCCGTGGCTGAGGAGATCATCGCCAAGTCGAAGGGCGAGTGACGTCCCGATATTCGGGATGATTCACACCCCTTAGGCTATTAGGAGGCGACCCGGGAGGATCCGTCCGGATCCTCCCGGGGCCTCCGGCCCCCCACCCTCGGGACGGCGCGAGGTGCCTCGGGCATCCGGGCCGGGCCCGTATCAAAGACCAACTGACGTCAGCACGGCGTACAGGAACTGTCCTCAGGAGGACTCAGTGGCCAAGGCGAAGTTCGAGCGGACGAAGCCCCACGTCAACATCGGCACCATCGGTCACATCGACCACGGCAAGACCACGCTGACCGCGGCCATCACCAAGGTGCTGCACGACGCGTACCCGGAGATCAACCCCTTCACGCCGTTCGACCAGATCGACAAGGCCCCGGAGGAGCGTCAGCGCGGTATCACCATCTCGATCGCGCACGTCGAGTACCAGACCGAGGCGCGTCACTACGCCCACGTCGACTGCCCGGGTCACGCTGACTACATCAAGAACATGATCACCGGTGCTGCCCAGATGGACGGCGCCATCCTGGTGGTCGCCGCCACCGACGGCCCGATGCCGCAGACCAAGGAGCACGTCCTCCTGGCCCGCCAGGTCGGCGTTCCGTACATCGTCGTCGCCCTGAACAAGGCCGACATGGTGGACGACGAGGAGATCCTGGAGCTCGTCGAGCTTGAGGTCCGCGAGCTGCTCTCCGAGTACGAGTTCCCGGGCGACGACCTGCCGGTCGTCCGCGTCTCCGCCCTGAAGGCCCTTGAGGGCGACAAGGAGTGGGGCGAGAAGCTCCTCGGCCTCATGCACGCGGTCGACGAGAACATCCCCACCCCGGCCCGCGCCGTGGACCAGCCGTTCCTGATGCCGATCGAGGACGTCTTCACGATCACCGGTCGTGGCACCGTCGTCACCGGTCGCATCGAGCGCGGCATCCTCAAGGTCAACGAGACCGTCGACATCATCGGCATCAAGACCGAGAAGACCACCACCACGGTCACCGGCATCGAGATGTTCCGCAAGCTGCTCGACGAGGGCCAGGCCGGTGAGAACGTCGGTCTGCTGCTCCGTGGCATCAAGCGCGAGGACGTCGAGCGCGGCCAGGTCATCATCAAGCCGGGTTCGGTTACCCCGCACACCGACTTCGAGGCCCAGGCCTACATCCTGTCGAAGGACGAGGGTGGCCGCCACACCCCGTTCTTCAACAACTACCGCCCGCAGTTCTACTTCCGTACCACGGACGTGACCGGCGTCGTGACCCTCCCCGAGGGCACCGAGATGGTCATGCCGGGCGACAACACCGCCATGACCGTCGCGCTGATCCAGCCCGTCGCCATGGAGGAGGGCCTGAAGTTCGCCATCCGTGAGGGTGGCCGCACCGTCGGCGCCGGCCAGGTCACCAAGATCGTCAAGTAATCTGACGCTCTGACCTGCCTGCCTCGTCAGGCTCGTCCGAAGGGCCCCACGCACCTCGCGGTGCGTGGGGCCCTTCGGCGTCCAACCGGGCGTTCACCTGGGCGCACTCGCTCTCACGGACAGCTCATGGCCGACTGTTATGGTCGGCTCACCATCCAGCCCCCGCCGTCGCGGAAAGTGGGACCCAACGCATGTCTACCGCACCGCTGTTGTCGGTCGTGATGCCGATCTACAACGAGCAGGAGGCACTCCCGCTGACCGTCGAGCGGCTGCGTCCGATCCTGGACGGGCTGGGCGTCGACTACGAGGTCGTCGGGGTGGACGACGGCAGCCGGGACGCCACACCCGTGCTGATGCAGAAGATCCGGCAGGACTGGCCGGAGTTCCGCATCGTCCGCTTCGCCCGCAACTCCGGCCACCAGGCCGCGCTCACCGCGGGCATCCACCGGGCGCTCGGCGACTACGTGGTCAGCATCGACGCCGACCTGCAGGACCCGCCGGAGAAGATCCCCGAGATGCTCTCCCTGGCCCGCGAGCAGAGCCTCGACGTGGTCTACGGCGTGCGGGGGGACCGCGGCACCGACACCGCCTTCAAGCGCCGGACGGCCGGCGCGTACTACTGGCTGATGCGCAAGCTGGTCGGCAAGCGGATGCCCAACCAGGCCGGCGACTTCCGGCTGCTCAGCCGCAACGCCGTGGACGCCCTCAAGCAGCTGCCCGAGCACCAGCCGGTCTACCGGCTGCTGGTGCCCTGGCTCGGCTTCCCCAGTGGCGAGGTGGTGTACGTCCGCGAGGAGCGGGTGGCCGGCGGCACCCACTACCCGCTGTCCAAGATGGTGCGGCTCGCGCTGGACAGCATCACCAACTTCTCCGCCGCCCCGCTGCGGCTGGCCACCTACCTCGGCCTGGTCAGCTTCGTGGTCTGCATCGCGCTCGGGATCCACGCCACCGTCTCCTACGCGCTCGGGTCGACCGTGCCCGGCTGGTCCTCGCTGTTCATCGGGATGCTGTTCCTCGGCGGCGTGCAGCTGATCTGCGTCGGACTGCTGGGGGAGTACGTCGGCCGGATCTACTCCGCGGTGCAGGCCCGCCCGACCTACTTCGTCGGCTACGACTCGGCCGAGGATGACGAGCGGGGCCGGGGCCGGTGACCCTGACCGGCGAACCCGCCACCCCCACCCCCGGGCGCCGCCGCCAGCTGCCGTCCTTCCTGGTCATCGGCGTCCTGAGCACCGTCTTCTACCTGGGGCTGTTCGTCGTCGCGCGGTGGTTCACCGACCCGCAGACCGCGAACCTGATCGCCCTGGCCGTCAGCGCGGTCGCCAACACCGCGGCCAACCGCCGGTACACCTTCGGGGTGGTCGGCTCGCGGGGCATGGTCCGCCACCAGCTGCAGGGCGCGGTGGCCTTCCTGATCGGGCTCGGCCTCAGCTCGGGCGTGCTCGCCCTGCTGGACCGGGTGGTGCCGCACGCCTCCAGGCCGGTGGAGGTCGGCGGGCTGATCGTCGCCAACGGGCTGGCCACGGTGGCCCGGTTCGTGCTGTTGAAGGTCTGGGTCTTCCGCGGAGGGGAGTCCGGACCGTCCGGGTCCTGACCAGGGATCCGGTCGGACCCGTCGGCCGTCCGGCGCCGCCGGCCTTGCCCCGGCGCGGTGGTTCGCGGGCGATCCCGAGGCCCTGCTCGGTCTGGACCAATGACACTCTCGGTATGCTGACCGCTGGCAGCCTGCCCGCAGACGGTGGCGGAAGTCCGGACCCGCAAGGGGGGAGACGGGCGGCAGGGACTTGACCGGAGGGGCACGGCACCGTGTCGACCACGCACAGCTCACCCGACAGCGCGATCCGGCGCGGGACCGTGCCATCGGAACCCCCGCCCTCGCCCCCGCCCACCGGCGGTAGACGGCCGCGGCGCAGCCCGTTCGTCCTGGCAGGCGGGCTCGCCCTGTCCTGGCTGGTGCCGGCCGGCCTGGTCGCGCTGCACCTGGGCGTCGTGCTGCTGCCGCTGCTGCTGCTCGCGGTCGCCGCCGTGATCAGGGTCGGCGGCGTGCTGCTCGACCGGCTCTTCGTCGCCGGGCTGATACTGGCCGGCTCGGTGCTGACCTTCGGCCTGGTCTTCTCGCTCTGGCCCTGGGGCCTGTCGCCGACGGCCACCACCGGTGTGATGTTCAGCGTGCTGACCGCGGCCGCATGGGCCGCCGGGCGCGCCCCCCGGTTGCCGCTGCGCTTCCGCTGGTCCGACCTGCTGGTGCTGGGCACCTTCGCCGGGATGTGGCACTACCTGTTCCACCCGGTCGACGGCGCCTCGGCGGCCGAGCGGGTCGCCTACTTCGCCACGGCGGAGGACCGGCTGTCGCACTTCTCCTTCTTCTCCGGCATCCAGGGGGTCGGGGGCTACGACTTCCTCCACCAGGAAGCCGCCAGGTCCTACCTGATACCGCCGTCCGAGGTGACCTACCCGCAGGGCTCGCACTTCCTGCTGGCCTGGACCGATTCCCTGGTCCACTCCGCCGCCGACCCCGGCGACATGATCCACACCATGAACCGGTACTTCCTGTACCTGCTGGTGGCGTACGCGTTGTTCTGCACCGCGCTGGTGTGGGCGGCCCGCTGGATCGGCGGACCGCGGCTGCGCGGCTGGCGGGCGGCGGCGGTCTGCGCGACCGTCGGCGCGATCATGTTCGCGAGCAACTACCTGGACCTGCTGGCCCACGGCTTCGACTCGACCTTCATCGGCCTGCTGCTGATCGCGCTCGCGCTCGCGGTGCTGATCCGTCCGGCGATGGGCCGCACCGAGTTCGTGCTGGCCGCCGCGGCCGGGCTGATCACCGTGACCTACACGTACAACATCTACGGCGCGTTCGTCGGGGTGGCCCTGCTGGGAGCGCTGGTGGTGCACCGGCGCAGGTTCGCCGGGCGCTGGTGGTGGATCCTCGGCGCGCTGGCGTGCGCGCTGGGCGTGGCCGCGCTGCCGAGCGTCCTCTCGGTCATGGGCAACCTGGACGTGGCCGGCGCGTCGAACATGAGCGGCCCGAGCGTCGGCGCGGACCGCTCGATCCTCATCGGCGGCGGGCTGCTCGGGCTGCTGGCGGCGGCCATGCCGCGCAACCGCCGCACCGCCACCGGTCGGCAGCACCTGGTGGTGCTGCTCGGCACGGGCGGCCTGCTCAGCGCCTTCGCGGTCTACCAGCTGAACACCATCGGCAAGTACTCGTACTACTTCCACAAGATGACGGCCGTCGGCGTGGTGGTCGCCCTGATCTCGATCGGCGCGGTCGGGGCGATGCTGCAGACGCCGCACCGGCGCACCGGCAACGCACTGGCCCGGCGCCTGGGCGAGCTGGCGCTCTCCGGGCTGACCGTCGCCGCCGCACTGAGCCTCTTCGCCAACGTGCAGTGGGGCTTCCTGGCCACCAAGGACGCCCCGTCCGCGTGGTCCAACAACCCGCTGGTGGCCTGGGGCCGCGGCGGGTTCGAGACCGACATGGGCCCCGAGGGCATGGACGGCCTGAAGGTCCTGCGCGGCGACGGACCGGTGATCGCGCTGGTCTCCAACGACTCCGTCAAGAACCTCAAGGCCACCTGGCTCGCCTCGCTGATGAACCGGCGCGGCGGCGACATGAAGGCGCTGTACGACATCCACTGGGTGGACATCGGCGGTCCGCAGGTGAAGGAGGAGGACTACCAGCGCTCCTTCGGCAGGCTGAAGGGCGCCATCGAGAAGCTCCCCGCGCCGCACCCGACGCCGACCATCCTGACCGCCGACCGTTCCGTGGGTGAGCGGATCAAGCGGGACCTGGCCAAGGGCGGCCTCACGGTCAACGTGCTGAGCGATCAGGGGATCCTGTGGACCCAGCCGTGGGGCCGCACCTTCCCCGGAACCGTCTGAGATGACGTCCGAGGGAACGCCCGTGCGCACTGAGCATTCACGGCCACCCGCTACTATTCACAGCAATCGCACGGCTTGGCCGGCCTCGTGCGGAGGCGTGTGGCACGGCCGGCCGGTGAATTCGGTGGTCATGTGATGAAGAACCCGATCGCCAAGCTGCTTGGGGTACTCCCCCCGGGGGCGCGGCTCGTGGTCGGTGGCACGGTCGTGCTCGGAGCCTCGGCGTACGTCTACATGGCGCTCGTGGGCTACAGCCTGAGCACCGTCGGCGCGGCCAGGGTGACGATGCTCTGGACCATCGTGATGTCCGTGGGGTGGGGGCTCTTCCAGCCGGTCGAGCTGGAGCTGACCCGGCTGGTGGCCGCCCGCAAGGTCGCCGGACACGGCGCGCTGCCCGCGGTACGGCGGATGCTGCTGCTCGCCATGGCCATCCTGGTCGGGGTCTGCGCGCTGCTGGCGGTCGCCGCCCGTCCGGTCGCCGACCAGTTGTTCAGCGGCGACCGGAGCCTGGTGGTCGCGCTGGCCGGCGGCCTGGCCGGCCTCGCGGTGAGCTCGGTCGCCCGCGGGGCGCTGGCGGGCCTGGGCCTGTTCGGCCCGTACGGCACCCAGCTGGCGGTCGACGGCGGCCTGCGCATCGGGCTGGCCGGTGCGGCGGCGGCGGTGGGCCTGCACTCGGCGATGGTCTTCGGCCTGATCCTCTTCGTCTCCCCGCTGCTGGCCTCGCTGATCGGCCTGCGCGACACCCTGGCCGACCGCACCCCCGGGCCGGAGGTCTCCTGGAAGCAGCTGACCAGCGGCCTCGGTCTGCTGATCGCCTCGGTGATGCTCAGCCAGCTGGTGGTCAACGCGACCGTGGTCTGCGTGCGCCTGCTCTCGCCGAAGCACTCCGAGGCCTCCGACGCCCTGGTCTTCGCGGTCGGCCAGGCCGTGGTGATGGCCCGGGCGCCGCTGTTCGCCTACAGCGCCCTGCAGGCCTCGATGGTCTCCGCGCTCTCCGGTGCCGCCGCGGCCGGCGACCACGGCGAGTTCCGCAAGGTGCTGACCCGCACCACCGCCATCGTCGCCGCGATGTGCATCGGCGGCGGCCTGCCGGTGATCGTGCTCGGTTCCGAGCTCAACCCGCTGCTGTTCAACGCGAAGGACGTGCTCGGACCGCTGGACTTCACCTGGCTGGTGTTCGGGACGCTCTGCTACGTCCTCGCGACGGTCTTCGGCCAGGCGCTGATGTCGAGCGCCCAGCACCGTCGTCAACTGGTGGGCTGGACCGCAGGTTCCGTAGCATTGGTGGCTGTCGCGCTCGCACCGGGCAACGTGGGTCTCCGGGCGGAGCTCGCGTACCTGGCGGGCTCGTTGGTCAGTGCCGTCCTGATGTTGTGGTCGCTGTACCGTGCCTTCCCCTCCCGCCCCGCCGCCGTGTCGGCAGACCGGTCCGCAGCACAGCCGCTGCGGACCTCCTGAGGGTGGGCCCCGACGCCATGACCATCACCGATAGACAGACCCGAGGCACGGGCCGCCGTGCCGTTCGCCAAGCATGGAGCACCTGTGTCCGAGTATGACAACGTCTGGCTGGTGATCCCGGCCTACAACGAAGGCCAGGTGATCGCCGACGTCGTGGAGGGGGCACGCAAGACCTTCCCGAACATCGTGGTGATCGACGACGGCTGCACCGACGACACGGCCGAGCACGTCATGACGACCGGCGCCCACCTGGTGCGGCACCCGGTCAACCTGGGGCAGGGCGCCGCGCTCCAGACCGGCCTCAAGTACGCGCTCGCCCAGGAGGGCGCCGAGTACTTCGCGACCTTCGACGCGGACGGCCAGCACCAGACCGCCGACGTCGAGAAGATGGTGGCGCTGCTGCGCGAGGGGGAGGCCGACATCGTCCTCGGCTCCCGGTTCATCGAGCAGACCGGCCAGGTGCCGTGGATCAAGCGGGTGGTGCTCCGCACCGCCGCCGCCGTCAGCCCGACGGCCCGCAAGCTCAAGCTCACCGACGCGCACAACGGTCTGCGGGTGATGAACCGCGAGGCCGCCAGCCGGATCAAGATCACCATGAACGGCATGGCGCACGCTTCGGAGATCGTCTCCTTCCTCGCCGGCTCGGACCTCCGGGTCGCCGAGGTTCCGGTGGACATCCTGTACACCGACTACTCGCGCGCCAAGGGCCAGTCCCTGATCAACGGCGTGAACATCCTCTTCGACATCTCGCTGCGGGAGCGTAACGGCCGATGAACCACCTCTGGATCCAGCTCATCCTGGTCGTGGCCGCGGTGGCCATGGCGCTCGTCTTCGTCTGGCGCTGGGACAAGGCGAACACCCGGGCGTGGAAGCGCATCGCCTTCACGCTCTTCGTGATCGTCAACGTGGTCGCGATCCTGTGGCCGAGCGGTGTGACCAAGCTGGCCACCGCGCTGGGCGTCGGCCGCGGCACCGACCTGGTGCTCTACCTGATGGTCATCGCCATGGGCTTCCTGACCCTCAACACCTACCTGCGCTTCCGCTCGCTGGAGAAGAAGATCACCGACCTGGCCCGCACCGTGGCCATCACCGAGGGCGTCCGCCACAACAACGACCGGCTCAACGCCCCGGTCGGCTCCGAGCGCTGATCCCGGCCGGTTCACGACGGCGCAGTACCAGTGGCTGAGGGCCGGCCCCGTCCGGGGCCGGCCCTCAGCCACTCGCGGCGAGGCCCGGCCCCGACCCCGGTCGACGCACCGGAACCGCGGACCTGTTTGACTTGGCTCGCCCGGTGGCCGCGGCCGGGCGGCACCGAAGCATGATCCAGGACCAGGAGGTGCGGCGCCGCCATGAGCGTCGATTTCGTCATCCCGTACTACGGCGACCCGGAGTACCTGTTCGCCACCATCGACAGCATCCGGGCCCAGCACCAGCAGGACTGGCGGCTGACCGTGGTGGACGACCAGTACCCGGGCAACCGGGCGCTGGAGTACATCGAGGGCCTGAACGACGAGCGGATCCGCTACGTCCGCAACGAGGAGCGGCTCGGCCCCAACGGCAACACCTACAAGGCGTCCACCCTGGCCGAGCGCGAGTTCGTCTCGATGATGGGTGCCGACGACCTGCTGGAGCCGAACTACCTCGACGTCGTCCTAGAGCGGATGAAGGCCGACCCGAACGCGATCGCGGTCCAGCCGGGCGTGAAGGTGATGGACAGCGACGGGGTCCTGGTGCCGTCGCTCGGCATCGGCGACAAGGTCAAGCGCCGGATCGCCGCCCCGGCCCGCAAGGCCGGCCTGATCAGCGGCGAGGACGCGGTGAAGAGCCTGCTGTCCGGCAACTGGCTGTACACCCCGTCGCTGCTCTACCGGCAGTCCGCGCTGTCGAAGATCCCGTACCGCCCGGACATCGACGCCGTCCATGACCTGGCCTTCATGGTCGACATGCTGATGGAGGGCGGCAACCTGCTGGTCGACGAGCGCGAGGTGTTCCGCTACCGCCGCCACCAGGCCAGCGACTCCTCGACCCGGGTCAAGGACGGCAAGCGCTTCGACGAGGAGCTGCGCTACTACGGCCTGATCGCCAAGGAACTGCGCGCCAAGGGCTGGAACGCGGCGGCCCGCTCGGCCGACCTGCACCTCTCCTCCCGGCTGCACGCCCTGATGGTGGCCGCCGGACGCCTCGGCGCGGGGGACTTCGCCCACGCCGGTGCCATGGTCGGCCGCGCCGTCCGCAGCAGCTGACAGGGCCGCACCGGGGCCGCGGCCGGGCTTCGTGCGCCGGATGATCACACTGGCTCCACCTCAGGCCGCGTGACAGACTTCGCGAGCGATCCAAGGAGTGGGGGTGCGTGCGGGTGATGCGCGGCGCACCTGCAAGCAGGACATGACAAGTGCTGGTTCCAACAACGAGGGAAGTGCCCCGGTGCAGCCGTTGATCGATTCCGCCCACGAGCCCGACGGGCGGGCATGGGGAGAGGGCGGTGACGGGAACGCGACCGGGGCCGCCGAGAAGGCGACGCCCTCGGCCCTCGTGGTCCGACTGGGGGCGCTGGCCACCCACCGCTGGTTCTGGCCGGTGGCCCTGCTGCTCGGCTACCTGGGGCAGACGGCGTTCCGGCTGGTGCTGTCGATCCACAACTACTACCCCTCGGTGCACGCGGACGAGGACGGCTACCTCGCGATCGCGCGGGTGCTGGCCGGTCGGCCGACGACCGAGATGCCGACGGGCGTGATCATCCCCGGCGGCTACTCGCTGCTGATCTCGCCGGCGCTGCGGATCGCGGACAACCCGAACACCGCGTACCACCTGATCATGGGCATCAACGCGGTGCTCAACGCGCTGGTCTTCCCGCTGGCCTTCGTGGCGGCGCGCCGCCTGGGCCTGTCCCGGCCGCAGGCGTACCTCGCGGGCACCGCCGTCGCGCTGGTGCCACCGGTGATCTTCTACTCCCAGTTCGTCATGACGGACACCGTCCTCCCGGTGCTCCTGCTGATCTGGCTGATCGGGATGCACGGCTGGCTCTCGCCCGGCTCGGCGCGCCGCCGCTCGCTGCACGCGGTGGCGATGAGCCTGGCCGCCGGCTACTCGATGGCCACCCATGACCGCGGCGGCGTGGTCGTGGCGCTGACGGCACTGGCCCTGGTCGTGGTGCTGGCCATCGGCTGGGCGCCGCGGCTCGCCTCGTTGGCCGGGATCGGCGCGCTCGGTGTGGCCTTCCTGGGCGCCAAGCTGCTGGACCGCTTCGTCACGAGCCAGTTCAAGGACGTGCCGGGGGCGGGTGTCGGCAACAAGGTCTTCGAGAACCTTGAGGACCGCAAGTACACCGGCACGATCATCGTCCGCACCCTCGGCGAGCTCTGGTACTTCTTCACGTCGTCCTACGGCCTCGGGGCGGTCGCCTTCGTGCTGTGCGTGGTGGCGGTGTTCCGCCGCCGGTCCTCGGCGGCCGAGCGGGTGGTCGCCTTCTGCATGGTCGCCATGCTCTGCGGCACCGCGCTGGCCTCCGCCGCGGGCCTGGCGGACAACGAGCGCATCGACAACTGGGTGTACGCCCGGTACTGCGCCGTACTGGTGCCGGTGTTCCTGGTGGTCGGCCTGGCGCCGCTGTTCCGGGCCGGCACGCGCTCGCTGCTGCGGCTGGCCCTGGCCGGCGTGGTGGTCATCGGGATCACCGGGCTGTCGGTCACCGAGTACGCGGGCTCCAAGCTCAACGCCTGGGTCATCCCGTGGACCGTGCCGGACGCGCAGTTCCTCTCCTCGACCTACGACGGCCTGCACATGGGCCGTACGACCTTCGGTGCGCTCGCCGTGCTCGCGGCCTGCCTGCTGCTGCGGGTGGCCGGTGGTCGCCGGGTCGTGGCGGCCGTGGTGGCCTGCCTGGCGGTCTTCGCCGCCTACGCGACGGTCACCGTCACCAACAACATCGCCGACTCGCACTCCAAGTTCCGCAAGTACGAGGCCGTCGGCCTGGCCAAGGAAGCCGGGCTGGGCAAGGGCGACAACGTGATCCTGGACTGGGACCTCGACTGGGGCGTCCGGATGTCGCTGGCCTTCGAGGTCTACTGGGGCCGGGTCTGGACCAGCAACGTGAAGTACGGCAACACCCCGCCGGAGAAGGCCAACGCGATGCTGCTGACCGTCTCCAAGGACAAGGGCGCCACGCCGCAGTCCAGTTGGCCCAAGCCGCTGCCGGGCTGGCACGTCGCGAAGTACGACATGGACCGCGGCTGGGTGCTCTGGCGCAAGGGCTGAGCTGCGGGACCACCCGATCGGGGCCGGTGAGGTACGCCTCACCGGCCCCGATTGGCATCCCGGCTGCTCCATGTGGCAGTATGTCCAAGTTGCTCGGTTGAGTGCCGATGCTGCGCGCCTCCCGCCGGGAGGACTGGAAGCGAGTCCCATGTACTCGTCGTTCCCGTGATGGCCGTCAAGCGTGAGTTCTACGCCACGGCAGCTGCGGGGCGAAAGTACGGGAATCTTCCGGGAAGCGTGAGCGGGGCCTCGACCCGGCGGCCCCTCACCCCCGAAAGTTCGAAACCGACGAAGTACTTCGCCGGTTTTTTGCAAGCGCTAGTGCGACACGCCCGAGCGCGGGGGCCGGAGGGGAGTCGTGAAGTGACTAAGGACAAAGGACTACTGAGTAGCCATGGCGGGACAGAAGATCCGCATCCGGCTCAAGGCCTACGACCACGAGGTCATCGACTCCTCGGCGAAGAAGATCGTCGAGACGGTGATCCGTACTGGTGCGCAGGTCGCAGGCCCGGTGCCGCTGCCCACTGAGAAGAACGTGTACTGCGTCATCCGCTCGCCGCACAAGTACAAGGACTCGCGCGAGCACTTCGAGATGCGTACTCACAAGCGTCTGATCGACATCCTCGACCCCACGCCGAAGACGGTTGACTCGCTCATGCGTCTCGACCTGCCGGCCGGCGTCGACATCGAGATCAAGCTCTGAGAGGCGCACCGAAGATGGCTAAGCAGATTAAGGGCATCCTGGGCGAGAAGCTCGGCATGACCCAGGTCTGGGACGAGAACAACCGGGTCGTCCCGGTGACCGTCGTCAAGGCTGGGCCCAATGTCGTGACCCAGGTCCACACCGCCGACAGCGCGGCCGGCTACAGCGCCGTCCAGCTCGGCTTCGGCGAGATCGACCCCCGCAAGGTGAACAAGCCCCTCGCGGGCCACTTCGCCAAGGCCGGTGTCACCCCGCGCCGCCACCTGGTCGAGATCCGTACCTCGGACGCGTCCGAGTACACCCTGGGCCAGGAGATCACCGCCGAGCTGTTCGAGGCGGGTGTCAAGGTCGACGTGACCGGCACCTCCAAGGGCAAGGGCTTCGCCGGTGTCATGAAGCGCCACAACTTCCGTGGTCTCGGCGCCGGTCACGGCACCCAGCGCAAGCACCGCTCGCCCGGTTCCATCGGTGGCTGCGCCACCCCGGGCCGTGTGTTCAAGGGCCTGCGCATGGCTGGTCGGATGGGCCACGAGCGTGTGACCACCCAGAACCTGACCGTGCACGCGGTCGACGCGGAGAAGGGTCTGCTGCTCATCAAGGGCGCCGTCCCGGGCCCGAACGGCGGCCTCGTCCTCGTCCGCACCGCGGCGAAGGGGCTGTGAGGAAATGAGCACCATTGACATCCTGTCGCCGGCTGGCGACAAGACCGGCAGCATCGAGCTGCCGGCCGAGATCTTCGACGCGAAGGTCAGCGTTCCGCTGATGCACCAGGTCGTCGTGGCGCAGCTCGCTGCGGCCCGTCAGGGCACCCACAAGACCAAGACTCGCGGCGAGGTCCGCGGTGGCGGCAAGAAGCCGTACCGCCAGAAGGGCACCGGCCGCGCCCGTCAGGGCTCGACCCGTGCGCCGCAGTTCGCCGGCGGTGGCGTCGTGCACGGTCCCGTGCCGCGCGACTACTCGCAGCGGACCCCGAAGAAGATGATCGCCGCCGCCCTGCGCGGTGCGCTCACCGACCGGGCCCGCCACAACCGCATTCACGTCATCACCGGCGTGACCGCGACCGAGGCGCCGTCGACCAAGGCCGCCAAGGGCCTGTTCGGCAAGATCACCGACCGCAAGAACGTCCTCCTGGTCGTCGAGCGCTCGGACGAGCTGGGCCTGAAGTCCGCTCGCAACCTGCCGAACGTGCACATCCTGGACGCGGGTCAGCTGAACACCTACGACGTGCTCGTCTCCGACGATGTGGTCTTCACCCAGGCCGCCTTCGAGCGTTTCGTGGCCGGTCCGGCCGCGTCCGCCAAGGCCGTTGCCGCTGAGGGCGAGCTCGAAGGGAGCGCCGCCTGATGAGCGACGTTACGAGCAAGACGTTCACGGACCCCCGTGACGTCCTGGTGAAGCCGGTCATCTCGGAGAAGAGCTACTCGCTCCTCGACGAGAACAAGTACACGTTCATCGTGTCGCCGGGCGCCAACAAGACCCAGATCAAGCAGGCCGTCGAGGCGGTCTTCTCGGTCAAGGTCGAGGCTGTCAACACGATCAACCGTCAGGGCAAGCGCAAGCGCTCCAAGACGGGCTTTGGCAAGCGCAAGGACACCAAGCGCGCCATCGTGACGCTGGCCGAGGGCAACCGCATCGACATCTTCGGTGGTCCGGTCTCCTGAATCAGGAGATCGTGATCGTCGATTAGGACGAGGACGAGAGAGCCAAATGGGCATCCGCAAGTACAAGCCGACTACGCCGGGCCGTCGCGGCTCCAGCGTGGCCGACTTCGTAGAAATCACGCGGTCCACCCCGGAGAAGTCGCTGGTTCGCCCGCTGCACAGCAAGGGCGGCCGCAACAACGCCGGTCGTGTCACCGCTCGCCACCAGGGTGGCGGTCACAAGCGCGCCTACCGCGTGATCGACTTCCGTCGTCACGACAAGGACGGCGTGCCGGCCAAGGTCGCGCACATCGAGTACGACCCGAACCGCACCGCGCGCATCGCGCTCCTGCACTACGCGGACGGCGAGAAGCGCTACATCATCGCGCCGCGCGGCATCGCGCAGGGTGACCGGATCGAGAACGGCGCTGGCGCCGACATCAAGCCGGGCAACAACCTGCCGCTGCGCAACATCCCGGTCGGTACCACCATCCACGCGGTGGAGCTGCGTCCCGGTGGCGGTGCCAAGCTGGCCCGCTCCGCCGGTTCCGGCATCCAGCTGCTCGCCCGTGAGGGTCGCATGGCGCACCTGCGCATGCCCTCCGGTGAGATCCGCCTGGTCGACGCGCGCTGCCGCGCCACCGTCGGCGAGGTCGGCAACGCCGAGCAGTCGAACATCAACTGGGGCAAGGCCGGCCGCATGCGCTGGAAGGGCGTCCGCCCGACCGTGCGTGGTGTCGCCATGAACCCGATCGACCACCCGCACGGTGGTGGTGAGGGTAAGACCTCCGGTGGTCGCCACCCGGTCTCGCCGTGGGGTAAGCCCGAGGGCCGTACCCGTCGCCCGAACAAGGCGTCGGACAAGCTCATCGTGCGCCGCCGCAAGACCAACAAGAAGCGCTAGGAGCAGGTCAGATGCCGCGCAGTCTCAAGAAGGGCCCCTTCATCGACGGCCACCTCATCAAGAAGGTGGACGCTCAGAACGAGGCGGGTACTCAGAACGTCATCAAGACCTGGTCCCGTCGTTCCGTGATCTCCCCGAGCATGCTCGGTCACACGATCGCGGTCCACGATGGCCGCAAGCACGTCCCGGTGTTCGTCACCGAGTCGATGGTCGGCCACAAGCTCGGCGAGTTCGCTCCGACCCGCACCTTCCGTGGCCACGTGAAGGAAGACCGGAAGTCGAAGCGCCGCTAAAGCTTGAGCTTTAAGCGCCAGAACGACTCAATGACTTACTCCATTAAGGGGACAACCATGGAAGCCAGGGCACAGGCGCGGTACATCCGCGTGACGCCCATGAAGGCCCGCCGCGTGGTGGACCTCATCCGTGGCATGAATGCCACGGAGGCCCAGGCCGTCCTGCGTTTCGCTCCGCAGGCCGCCACCGTGCCGGTCGGCAAGGTGCTCGACAGCGCCATTGCCAACGCCGCGCACAACTACAACCACTCCAACGTGGACGACCTCTACATCTCCGAGGCGTACGTTGACGAGGGTCCGACCCTGAAGCGGTTCCGTCCGCGTGCCCAGGGCCGTGCCTACCGGATCCGCAAGCGGACCAGCCACATCACCGTGGTCGTCAGCAGCAAGGAAGGGACCCGGTAATGGGCCAGAAGGTTAACCCGCACGGGTTCCGCCTCGGCATCAGCACGGACTTCAAGTCCCGCTGGTACGCCGACAAGCTGTACAAGGACTACGTCAAGGAAGACGTTGCCATTCGTCGCATGATGACGAAGGGCATGGAGCGCGCCGGTATCTCCAAGGTCGAGATCGAGCGCACCCGCGACCGCGTCCGCGTCGACATCCACACCGCTCGCCCGGGCATCGTCATCGGTCGCCGCGGCACCGAGGCCGACCGCATCCGCGGCGACCTGGAGAAGCTGACCGGCAAGCAGGTCCAGCTGAACATCCTTGAGGTCAAGAACCCCGAGCTGGACGCCCAGCTCGTGGCTCAGGGCGTCGCGGAGCAGCTGTCCTCCCGCGTCTCCTTCCGCCGTGCCATGCGCAAGTCGATGCAGGGCACCATGAAGTCCGGCGCCAAGGGCATCAAGGTCCAGTGCTCCGGTCGTCTCGGCGGCGCCGAGATGAGCCGTTCGGAGTTCTACCGCGAGGGCCGTGTGCCGCTGCACACCCTGCGCGCGAACGTCGACTACGGCTTCTTCGAGGCCAAGACCACCTTCGGCCGCATCGGCGTGAAGGTCTGGATCTACAAGGGCGACGTCAAGAACATCGCCGAGGTCCGCGCTGAGAACGCCGCTGCCCGCTCGGGCAACCGCCCGGCCCGTCCCGAGGGTGGTCGTCCCGCCCGCGGTGGCGAGCGCCGTGGTGGCGAGCGCGGTGGCCGTGGCCGTCGTCCCGCCGCTGCCGAGGCCCCCGCGGCCGCGGCCGTCGAGGCTCCGGCTGCTGAGAACACCGGAACGGAGGCCTGACCCCAATGCTGATCCCCCGTCGGGTCAAGCACCGCAAGCAGCACCACCCGAAGCGCCGCGGCGCTTCCAAGGGTGGCACCGAGCTGGCGTTCGGCCAGTTCGGCATCCAGGCCGTGACCCCGGCCTACGTGACGAACCGTCAGATCGAGTCCGCTCGTATCGCGATCACCCGTCACATCCGTCGTGGCGGCAAGGTCTGGATCAACATCTACCCGGACCGCCCGCTCACCAAGAAGCCGGCCGAGACCCGCATGGGTTCCGGTAAGGGTTCGCCGGAGTGGTGGATCGCGAACGTGCACCCGGGTCGGGTCATGTTCGAGCTGTCGTACCCGAACGAGAAGGTTGCTCGTGAGGCGCTCACCCGCGCCGCGCACAAGCTGCCGATGAAGTGCCGGATCGTCCGGCGCGAGGACGGTGAGAGCTGATGTCGGCCGCTACCAAGGCTGCTGAGCTTCGCTCGCTGGACAACGAGGGTCTCGTTGCCAAGCTGCGCGAGGCCAAGGAGGAGCTGTTCAACCTCCGCTTCCAGGCGGCGACCGGGCAGCTCGACAACCACGGACGGCTCAAGCTCGTCCGCAAGGACATCGCGCGGATCTACACCCTGATGCGCGAGCGCGAGCTGGGCATCGAGACGGTGGAGAACGCCTGATGACTGAGAACACCAACGAGACGCGCGGTTTCCGCAAGACCCGTGAGGGTCTCGTCGTCAGCGACAAGATGGACAAGACCGTCGTCGTCGCCGTCGAGGACCGCGTCAAGCACGCTCTGTACGGCAAGGTCATCCGCCGTACGAACAAGCTGAAGGCGCACGACGAGCAGAACGCGTGCGGCGTGGGCGACCGGGTCCTCCTCGCGGAGACCCGCCCGCTGTCCGCGACGAAGCGCTGGCGCGTCGTCGAGATCCTCGAGAAGGCCAAGTAACGAAGCCGATGAGGTACGGCCGTATGTGCACCGGGTCCCTGGACGCCGGTGTGAGCAGCGGCCGGCCCGTCGACTCTCGTTGACGATCAGGAGAAAGCTGTGATCCAGCAGGAGTCGCGACTGCGTGTTGCCGACAACACTGGTGCCAAGGAGATCCTTTGCATCCGTGTTCTCGGTGGCTCCGGTCGCCGCTACGCCGGAATCGGGGACGTCATCGTCGCGACCGTCAAGGACGCGATCCCCGGTGGTTCGGTGAAGAAGGGTGACGTCGTCAAGTGCGTCGTCGTCCGCACCGTCAAGGAGCGCCGTCGTCCGGATGGCTCGTACATCCGCTTCGACGAGAACGCCGCTGTCGTGCTGAAGAACACCGAGGGTGACCCCCGTGGCACCCGCATCTTCGGCCCGGTCGGCCGCGAGCTGCGCGACAAGAAGTTCATGAAGATCATCTCGCTGGCGCCGGAGGTGCTCTAACCCATGGCGAACAGCATGAAGATCAAGAAGGGTGACCTGGTCCAGGTCATCACCGGCAAGGACAAGGGCAAGCAGGGCAAGGTCATCCAGGCCCTGCCGGCCGAGAACAAGGTCCTGGTCGAGGGTGTCAACCGGGTCAAGAAGCACACCAAGCCGGGTCCGGGTACCCAGGGTGGCATCGTGACCGTCGAGGCCCCGGTGCACGTCTCCAACGTCCAGCTGGTCGTGGAGAAGGACGGCAAGAAGGTCGTCACCCGCGTCGGTTACCGCTTCGACGACCAGGGCAACAAGATCCGCGTTGCCAAGCGGACCGGTGAGGACATCTGATGTCTGAGACGACTGTTGAGAAGGTGGCCCCCCGCCTCAAGGAGCGTTACAACTCCGAGATCAAGGGCCAGCTGCAGGAGCAGTTCTCGTACGAGAACGTCATGCTGATCCCCGGCCTGGTCAAGGTCGTGGTCAACATGGGTGTCGGCGAGGCAGCCCGTGACAGCAAGCTGATCGAGGGCGCGATCCGCGACCTGACCGCGATCACCGGTCAGAAGCCGGCCGTGACCAAGGCTCGCAAGTCCATCGCGCAGTTCAAGCTGCGCGAGGGCCAGCCGATCGGCACCCACGTCACCCTCCGTGGTGACCGCATGTGGGAGTTCCTGGACCGTCTGGTTTCGCTGGCCCTGCCGCGAATCCGTGACTTCCGTGGTCTCTCCCCGAAGCAGTTCGACGGCCGTGGCAACTACACGTTCGGTCTGACCGAGCAGGTTATGTTCCACGAGATCGACCAGGACAAGGTCGACCGTCAGCGCGGTATGGACATCACCGTCGTGACCACCGCTCAGACCGACGACGAGGGCCGGGCGCTCCTGCGCGCTCTGGGCTTCCCGTTCAAGGAGGCGTGAGCCAATGGCGAAGAAGTCCCTCATCGCGAAGTCCGAGCGCAAGCCGAAGTTCGGCGTCCGGGCCTACACCCGGTGCCAGCGCTGCGGCCGTCCGCACTCGGTGTACCGCAAGTTCGGCCTCTGCCGTGTCTGCCTCCGTGAGATGGCGCACCGCGGCGAGCTGCCGGGCGTGACCAAGAGCTCCTGGTAGTCCTCTTCCCATAGAGGGCGAGAGCTCTAGGTACCGCTAGCGACGCAGAGGTGCCCGATCCCACACCGCTCATTTTTGGGCTGCCGTACGGATTCCCGTAAGGTAGTGGGGTCGGGCCCCCTGCCGCGGCTTCCCCATGGATGTCCGTGGTCCTCTTCTGGGAGGGCTCGCACCCAGTCTTACTACGTCGCAGGTCCCCTGCGCTTGTGCCCCTGACGAACTCGGAAGAGTGCGGCAGGGGGACCTGGCGCGGAGAAACCACGGCGAGAGAGGCCTGAGGCCATCATGACCATGACCGACCCCATCGCAGACATGCTCACGCGTCTGCGGAACGCGAACTCGGCGTACCACGACTCTGTCGCGATGCCGTCGAGCAAGATCAAGGCGCACGTCGCCGAGATCCTGCAGCAGGAGGGTTACATCTCCTCCTACAAGGTTGAGGAGCCCGCTGAGGGCGAGGTCGGCAAGAAGCTGACCATCGAGCTCAAGTTCGGCCCCAACCGTGAGCGCTCCATCGCCGGCATCAAGCGCATCAGCAAGCCGGGTCTGCGTGTTTACGCAAAGTCCACCAACCTGCCGAAGGTGCTCGGCGGCCTGGGCGTGGCGATCATCTCCACGTCGTCCGGCCTCCTGACCGACAAGCAGGCCGCCAAGAAGGGCGTAGGCGGAGAAGTTCTCGCCTACGTCTGGTAATTCGGGAAACGGAGGTACAGCAATGTCGCGTATTGGACGGCTGCCCATCCAGGTCCCCGCTGGCGTGGACGTCACCATCGATGGCCAGACGGTCTCGGTGAAGGGCCCCAAGGGTTCCCTCACCCACGTCGTCGCTGAGCCGATCGAGATCGGCAAGGGCGAGGACGGCACCGTGCTCGTCACCCGCCCGAACGACGAGCGTCGCTCGAAGGCCCTGCACGGCCTGACCCGCACGCTGGTGGCGAACATGATCACCGGTGTGACCGCGGGCTACCGCAAGTCGCTGGAGATCAGCGGTGTCGGCTACCGCGTGAACGCGAAGGGCTCCGACATGGAGTTCTCGCTCGGTTACAGCCACCCCATCCTGGTCACCGCGCCGGAGGGCATCTCCTTCGTCGTCGAGTCGCCCACCAAGTTCCACGTGGACGGCATCGACAAGCAGAAGGTCGGCGAGATCGCCGCGAACATCCGCAAGCTGCGCAAGCCCGACCCGTACAAGGCCAAGGGCGTCAAGTACGCGGGCGAGGTCATCCGCCGCAAGGTCGGAAAGAGTGGTAAGTAAGCGATGAGCGTCTCTGTCAAGATCGGCAAGGGCAACGCCTACAAGAGCGCCGCTCGCAAGCGCCGCGCGATCCGCGTTCGCAAGCGCGTCGTCGGCACCGAGGTGCGTCCGCGTCTCGTCGTGACGCGCTCGAACCGTCACATGGTCGCCCAGGTCATCGACGACGCCAAGGGTCACACCCTGGCGTCGGCGTCCACCCTCGACGTGTCCATCAAGGGCGCCGAGGGCGACAAGACCGAGCTGGCCAAGAAGGTCGGGAGCCTGGTCGCCGAGCGCGCCAAGGCCGCCGGCATCGAGTCGGTCGTCTTCGACCGCGCGGGCAACCGGTACGCCGGCCGCATCGCCGCCCTGGCGGACGCGGCTCGCGAGGCCGGGCTCGACTTCTAAGCCGCTCGTCGACTCTGTCGACGGACGTAAACGAGAGAGGTAATTCCAATGGCTGGACCCCAGCGCCGCGAAGGCGGCGCCGGTCGCGGCACGGGTGGCGAGCGGCGCGACCGTAAGCGTGACGGTCAGGGCAACGCCCAGGCTGTCGAGAAGACCGCTTACGTCGAGCGCGTCGTCGCGATCAACCGTGTCGCCAAGGTTGTCAAGGGTGGCCGTCGCTTCAGCTTCACCGCGCTCGTCGTGGTGGGCGATGGCGAGGGCACCGTGGGTGTCGGTTACGGCAAGGCGAAGGAGGTTCCGGCCGCCATCGCCAAGGGTGTTGAGGAGGCCAAGAAGAACTTCTTCCGCGTCCCCCGTATCCAGGGCACCATCCCGCACCCGGTTCAGGGTGAGAAGGCCGCCGGCGTCGTGCTGCTGAAGCCCGCCGCCCCCGGTACCGGTGTTATCGCCGGTGGTCCGGTGCGTGCCGTCCTGGAGTGCGCCGGCATCCACGACATCCTGTCGAAGTCGCTCGGCTCGGACAACGCGATCAACATCGTGCACGCCACCGTGGCTGCTCTGAAGGGCCTCGTCCGCCCCGAGGAGATCGCCGCCCGTCGTGGCCTGCCGCTGGAGGACGTGGCCCCCGCCGCTCTGCTGCGGGCGCGTGCTGCTGGGGTGAGCGCCTGATGGCTCGCCTGAAGATCACGCAGACCAAGTCGTACATCGGCAGCAAGCAGAACCACCGTGACACCCTGCGTTCGCTCGGCCTGAAGCGCATGCACGACGTCGTGGTGAAGGAGGACCGTCCCGAGATCCGCGGGATGGCCCACACGGTCCGTCACCTGGTGACGGTTGAGGAGGTGGACTGATCATGGGCGACAACCCGATCAAGATCCACAACCTGCGTCCCGCCCCGGGTGCCAAGACCGACAAGATCCGTGTGGGTCGTGGTGAGGGTTCCAAGGGTAAGACCGCCGGTCGTGGTACCAAGGGCACCAAGGCCCGCTACCAGGTTCCGCAGCGCTTCGAGGGTGGCCAGATGCCGCTCCACATGCGTCTGCCGAAGCTGAAGGGCTTCAAGAACCCGTTCAAGATCACGTTCCAGGTCGTCAACCTCGACAAGCTGGCCGAGCTCTACCCGCAGGGTGGCGAGGTCACGGTCGAGGACCTGGTCGCCAAGGGCGCGGTTCGCAAGAACTCCCTCGTCAAGGTGCTCGGCACCGGCGAGGTCTCGGTTGCGCTGCAGGTGACGGTCGACGCCGTCTCCGGCTCGGCCGCCGAGAAGATCAAGGCCGCCGGCGGTACGGTCACCGAGCTCGTCTGAGCCCGCTGAACCCGCCGACGAAACGGCTTCGAGCCCCGCACCTCCTCCGGGAGGTGCGGGGCTCGTGCTTTTACCGGCCCTTTCACTCCGGGGCCGAAATCGGGTGGCACCGCCCCTCGTTCTTTTGTGTGGCAAAACCGGGCATCCCGTACCCCCGTGAGTGGGGGAGCGGCCGTACGCGCTTCTTTCGAGTGGCCGCGCACTGTTAGAGTCCGTGGAGTTCCCTTGTAGGCTGCGCGTAGGCTCGCCTGTGCCGTCTGTACGGGAGCCCGAACCGCAAACTCCCCATTCCAGGACCGACCCTCCCGCCGACGACGCGCGGGAGGCGCAGGAGGCACCGTGCTCAGTGCGTTCGCGCGGGCGTTCCAGACGCCCGACCTGCGCAAGAAGCTGCTGTTCACGCTGGGCATCATGGTGCTGTTCCGGCTGGGCTCGCACATTCCGATTCCGGGCGTGAGCTTCACGGCCGTGAACGAGTGCGTGAAGGAGACCAAGAACAACGGCCTCTTCGGACTCGTCAACCTGTTCAGCGGTGGCGCGCTCCTCCAGCTGACGATCTTCGCCCTCGGCATCATGCCGTACATCACGGCGAGCATCATCCTCCAGCTCCTCACCGTCGTGATCCCGCGACTGGAGGCGCTGAAGAAGGAGGGCCAGGCCGGCACGGCGAAGATCACCCAGTACACCCGCTACCTGACCATCGCGCTCGCCGTGCTGCAGGGCACCGGCATCGTCGCGACGGCCTCCAGCGGTGCGCTGTTCTCGGGCTGCCCGCTGGCCAACCAGATCGTGCCGGACACCTCGGTGTTCCGGATCGCCGTCATGGTCATCACGATGACGGCCGGCACCACGGTCATCATGTGGCTGGGTGAGCTGATCACCGACCGCGGCATCGGCAACGGCATGTCGCTGCTGATCTTCACCTCGATCGCCGCGCAGTTCCCGTCCTCGATGTGGGCCATCAAGCAGTCGGGCACCATCGGCGGCGGCTGGGTCGAGTTCCTGTCCGTGGTCGCGGTCGGCGTCATCGTCGTGATGCTGGTCATCTTCGTCGAGCAGGCCCAGCGCCGGATCCCGGTCCAGTACGCGAAGCGGATGATCGGCCGCCGGGCGTTCGGCGGCACCTCGACCTACATCCCGCTCAAGGTGAACCAGGCCGGTGTCATCCCGGTCATCTTCGCCTCGTCGCTGCTGTACATCCCCGCCCTCGTGGTCCAGCTGACCAACAGCCAGGCGGGCTGGGCGGTGTGGATCAAGCAGAACTTCGTCAAGGGCGACCACCCGATCTACATGGCGACGTACTTCCTGCTGATCGTCTTCTTCGCCTTCTTCTACGTGGCCATCTCCTTCAACCCCGAAGAAGTTGCCGACAACATGAAGAAGTATGGTGGCTTCATCCCGGGCATCCGGGCCGGCCGGCCGACGGCCGAGTACCTGAACTACGTGCTGACCCGAATCACGTGGCCGGGTTCGCTCTACCTGGGCCTGATCGCGTTGATCCCGATGATCGCCCTGGTCGCCTTCGGACAGCAGACCAACTTCCCGTTCGGCGGCACCAGCGTGCTCATCGTCGTCGGCGTCGGACTCGAAACTGTGAAGCAGATCGAGAGCCAGCTCCAGCAGCGCAATTACGAAGGGTTCCTCCGCTGATGCGTATCGTCCTCGTTGGTCCTCCCGGGGCCGGGAAGGGTACTCAGGCGCACCTGCTCGCCGCGACCCTGTCCATCCCCCACATCTCCACCGGCAACCTGTTCCGTACGAACATCAGCCAGGGCACCCCGCTGGGGCTTGAGGCGAAGTCGTACATCGACAGCGGCCGGCTGGTCCCGGACTCGGTGACCATCGGGATGGCCGAGGACCGGATGCTCCAGGAGGACGCCGCCAACGGCTTCCTGCTCGACGGCTTCCCGCGCAACCTCGGCCAGGCCGAGGCGCTGGACGGGTTCCTCACCGCGCAGGGCATCAAGCTGGACGGTGTGCTGGACCTGGAGGTTCCCGAGGACGAGGTCGTCAAGCGGATCGCGGGCCGTCGCCTGTGCCGCAAGAACGACACCCACGTCTTCCACGTCGCCTACAACCCGCCGAAGGTGGAGGGCGTCTGCGACGAGTGCGGTGGCGAGCTCTACCAGCGCTCGGACGACACCGAGGAGGCCGTGCGGGTGCGGCTGGAGGAGTACCACTCCAAGACCGAGCCGATCATCGGCTACTACAAGGAGCAGGGCCTCCTGGTGACCATCCCGGCCCTGGGCAAGGTGGACGAGGTCACCCAGCGTGCGATCGAGGCGCTGAAGCAGAACGGCTGAGGTCCCTCAGCGAGGTACGACGTACGGCCGGGTCGCCCGTGGAGCGGGCGGCCCGGCCGTTTCGGCGTCGTACGGTGGTAGGCAGTGGTAATCCGGACTTGGAAGGCGTGACCCTGATGGTGGAGATCAAGACCCCCGAGCAGATCGCGAAGATGCGAGCGGCCGGGCTGGTCGTCGCCGAGGCGCTGAAGGCCTGCCGCGCGGCGGTCGCTCCCGGGGTGACCACCCAGGAGCTCAACGACATCGCCGACAAGGTGATCACCGACCACGGCGCCACCTCGAACTTCCGCGCCCACCACGGTGGTCTGTGGTTCCCCGGGGTGATCTGCGCCTCGGTGAACAACGAGGTCGTGCACGGCATCCCCGGCGACCGGGTGCTGCAGGAGGGCGACCTCATCTCGATCGACTGCGGCGCCATCCTGGACGGCTGGCACGGCGACTCGGCGATCACCGTGGCGGTCGGCGAGGTCCGCCCGGAGGTCGAGATGCTGAGCCGGGTGACCGAGGGCTCGATGTGGGCCGGCATCGCCCAGATGAAGAAGAACAACCGCCTGGTGGACGTCTCCAAGGCGATCGAGGGCTACATCCGCCGCCAGCCGCTGCCGCCCAAGGGCAAGTGGGGCATCACCGAGGGCTACGGCGGCCACGGCATCGGCACCGCGATGCACATGGAGCCGCACGTGCTGAACTACGTCGAGCGCGGCCGCGGCAAGGGCCCGAAGCTCGTCCCCGGCACCGTGCTGGCGATCGAGCCGATGGTCTCGCTGGGCACCCCGCACACCACCGTGCTGGACGACGACTGGACGGTCGTCACCAACGACGGCACCTGGGCCTCGCACTGGGAGCACTCGGTGGCCGTCACCGAGCAGGGCCCCCTGGTGCTGACCGCCTTCGACGGCGGCAGGGCCGAACTCGCCAAGCTGGGCATCACCGCGGCTCCGGACCCGCTGGCCTAGGACCTGTCCGGCGGTCGCAGCGGCCGTGAACTGCCGTCCCTGACAAGGGATCAGAGCCCTGGAGGTTTGGACCTCCAGGGCTTTTGTCCTATTTTTGTCGGCTGGCAGGGCAGTCCATGGCTTACGAGCGAGCAGGAGAGAGCAACGTGCTCAAGGGATTCCGCGACTTCATGATGCGCGGCAACGTCGTCGACATGGCCGTGGGTGTGGTCATCGGCGCCGCGTTCACCGCGGTGGTGACCGGCTTCGTTTCCGCGTTCCTCACCCCGCTGGTGGGCGTGGTGGTCGGCGCGGCCGGCGACTTCAGCTCGTACACGGCCACCATCGGCGGGGTCAAATTCCCGTACGGCCAGTTCCTGAACGTGCTGATCGCGTTCTTCCTGACCGCCGCGGTGCTGTACTTCTGCGTCGTGCTGCCGATCACCAAGGCCACCGCGCGCTACCTGCCGAAGAAGCCCAAGGCCCCGATGCGCCCCTGCCCGGAGTGCCTGACCGAGATCCCCCAGGCCGCCCGCCGCTGCTCGGCCTGCACCGCCCACGTCGACCCCCTGGTCGTCACCACCGGGGTCTGAGCGGCCGGGTGTGACGGCGGACTCCTTCCGGTACCCCCGTTTTGGACCGTGGGGCGCGCTGGCGTAGGATGGACCGTCGGCTCACTCGTAGCGTGCTTCAGCACGCCCTCTTCCCCTCGGGGCTGGGGTGAACCCAGGTTCGCACGAGCGTTCCGCATACGGTAGCCGGTCCCGGAAGGTGGATCTCGCAGTTCATGGCTAAGAAGCAAGGCGCCATTGAGATCGAGGGCACCGTGATCGAGTCTCTTCCGAACGCGATGTTCAAGGTCGAGCTGCAGAACGGTCACAAGGTCCTCGCGCACATCAGTGGCAAGATGCGCATGCACTACATCCGCATCCTGCCGGACGACCGGGTGGTCGTGGAGCTCAGCCCCTACGACCTCACGCGCGGCCGGATCGTCTACCGCTACAAGTAAGAACGTCAGATCTAGACCCGGAGAACCTGAAACATGAAGGTCAAGCCGAGCGTCAAGAAGATCTGCGACAAGTGCAAGGTGATCCGCCGCCACGGCCGGGTCATGGTGATCTGCGACAACCTGCGCCACAAGCAGCGCCAGGGCTGATCTCTCCCCAGCATTTCTCGTAGTACTTCGCGCGACGCGAAAACGTCATAAGCGGGTCACCCGATCCGTCCCGTGAGGGACGGACTGCCGCCCCCGGTCAGAGGCCGGGGCTCCCTCACCGTGAGGTGTCGGAGTAGGTGGCACGCCAGACCTCTGAAGAACCACAGGAGCCTTGAATGGCACGCCTCGCCGGCGTTGATCTCCCCCGTGAGAAGCGGATCGAGATCGCCCTCACCTACGTGTACGGCATCGGCCGTACCCGCGCCCAGCAGACCCTCGCCGAGACCGGCGTCAACCCGGATGTCCGCGTTCGCGACATCTCCGAGGAAGACCTGGTCAAGCTGAGCCAGTACATCGACGCCAACTACACGGTCGAGGGTGACCTCCGCCGTGAGGTGGCCGCCGACATCCGCCGCAAGGTCGAGATCGGCTGCTACGAGGGTCTGCGTCACCGCCGTGGCCTGCCGGTCCGCGGCCAGCGCACCCACACCAACGCGCGTACCCGCAAGGGCCCGCGTCGCGCGATCGCCGGTAAGAAGAAGCCGGGCAAGAAGTAGTCCGTCCCGTAACCGGACATCCCTCCGGCCCGCGGGTCAGCGGACCGACCACCTCAGTAGGAGAACAGACTTATGCCCCCCAAGGGTCGTCAGGCTGCCGGCGCGAAGAAGATCCGCCGCAAGGAAAAGAAGAACGTCGCTCACGGCCACGCGCACATCAAGAGCACGTTCAACAACACCATCGTTTCGATCACCGACCCGTCGGGCAACGTGATCTCCTGGGCCTCCGCCGGCCACGTCGGCTTCAAGGGCTCGCGCAAGTCCACCCCGTTCGCCGCGCAGATGGCCGCCGAGGCCGCTGCCCGTCGCGCGCAGGAGCACGGCATGCGCAAGGTTGACGTCTTCGTGAAGGGTCCGGGCTCCGGCCGCGAGACCGCGATCCGTTCGCTCCAGGCCACCGGCCTGGAGGTCGGCTCGATCCAGGACGTCACCCCCACCCCGCACAACGGCTGCCGTCCGCCGAAGCGCCGCCGCGTCTGACGCAGCGCCTTCGGGCACGCAGTCCCTGCTTCAAACCTCGTACGGGCTCCTGCGCCGTTGATTTCAACACCGCGCGCAGGAGCCCGTACGCTTGGTCCTGTCGGCATCAAATAGTGGGTGCCGAAGACAACTGGAGGATTACCCCCCATGCTTATCGCTCAGCGTCCGTCGCTGACCGAAGAGGTCGTCGACGAGTTCCGCTCGCGGTTCGTGATCGAGCCGCTGGAGCCGGGCTTCGGCTACACCCTCGGCAACTCCCTGCGCCGCACGCTCCTGTCGTCGATCCCGGGTGCCGCTGTCACCAGCATCCGCATCGACGGCGTCCTGCACGAGTTCACCACCGTGCCGGGCGTCAAGGAGGACGTGACCGACCTCATCCTCAACATCAAGCAGCTGGTCGTCTCCTCGGAGCACGACGAGCCGGTCGTGATGTACCTGCGCAAGCAGGGCCCGGGTGTCGTCACCGCCGCCGACATCGCCCCGCCGGCGGGTGTCGAGGTGCACAACCCCGAGCTGGTCCTCGCCACCCTGAACGGCAAGGGCAAGCTGGAGATGGAGCTGACCGTCGAGCGCGGTCGCGGCTACGTCTCCGCCGTCCAGAACAAGGCCTCCGGCCAGGAGATCGGCCGCATCCCGGTCGACTCGATCTACAGCCCCGTGCTGAAGGTCACCTACAAGGTCGAGGCCACCCGTGTCGAGCAGCGGACCGACTTCGACAAGCTGATCGTCGACGTCGAGACCAAGCCCGCCATGCGTCCGCGCGACGCCATGGCCTCGGCCGGCAAGACCCTGGTGGAGCTGTTCGGCCTCGCCCGCGAGCTGAACATCGACGCCGAGGGCATCGACATGGGCCCGTCCCCGACGGACGCCGCCCTGGCCGCCGACCTGGCGCTGCCGATCGAGGAGCTGGAGCTCACGGTCCGCTCCTACAACTGCCTCAAGCGCGAGGGCATCCACACCGTGGGTGAGCTCGTCGCCCGCTCCGAGGCCGACCTGCTCGACATCCGCAACTTCGGTGCGAAGTCGATCGACGAGGTCAAGGCGAAGCTGGCCGGCATGGGCCTGGCCCTCAAGGACAGCCCGCCCGGGTTCGACCCGACCGCCGCCGCCGACGCCTTCGGCGCCGACGACCTGGACGACGCGGGTTACGCGGAGACCGAGCAGTACTGAGAGACTTGACCGCGGGGGCGGTTCCCCGGAACCGCCTCCGTCGTCATGAAAGCCGTACGGGCACAGTGCTCGTACGCCCGCTGCGGTACCTGGTACGGCCGCAGTCGGAGATTCAAGGAGTAATTCCATGCCGCGTCCCACCAAGGGTGCCCGTCTGGGCGGTGGCCCGCACCACGAGCCGCTGCTGCTCGCCGGTCTGGCCCGTGAGCTGTTCCAGTACGGCCGCATCACCACCACCGAGGCCAAGGCCCGCCGCCTGCGCCCGCTGGCGGAGAAGCTGATCACCAAGGCGAAGAAGGGCGACATCCACAACCGTCGCCTGGTGCGCAAGACCATCACCGACGTGTCGGTGCTGCACACCCTCTTCACCGAGATCGCGCCGCGCTACGAGAACCGCCCGGGTGGCTACACCCGCATCACCAAGATCGGTCCCCGTCGTGGCGACAACGCCCCGATGGCCGTGATCGAGCTGGTCGAGGCGCTGACCGTCGCGCAGACCGCCGTCGGCGAGGCCGAGGCCGCCACCAAGCGCGCCTCGAAGGAGGCTGCCGCCGAGAGCGCTGCCGCCGCCAAGGCCGACGAGGGCACCAAGGCCGACGAGGCCGAGGCCGCCGAGCAGGCCTGACACCTCTAGGTGTGTTGCGGGCCCGCTCTCCCAGCGATGGGGGAGCGGGCCCGTTCCTTGTTTCCGAGGTCCCCGGGAGAAGAGAAGCAGTGGTCAACGATTGCGCCGAGCAGCCGCCGGTGAAGGACGGCCCGGCGGACGGGTACGTCCGGGTCCGGCTCGATCTCGCCTACCAGGGCGCCGAGTTCTCCGGCTGGGCCCGGCAGAAGGGCGGCCGCCGGACGGTCCAGGAGGAGATCGAGACCGCACTGCAGATCGTCACCCGCAGCCCGGAGCTGTTCCCGCTGACCGTGGCCGGCCGCACCGACGCCGGGGTCCACGCCCGTGGCCAGGTCGCCCACGTCGACCTGCCGGCCGAGCTGTGGGAGGCGCACCGGGAGAAGCTGCTGCGCCGGCTGGCCGGGCGGCTGCCCGGGGACGTGCGGATCTACCGGGTCGGCGAGGCGCCGGCCGGGTTCGACGCCCGCTTCTCGGCGATCTGGCGCCGGTACGCGTACCGGGTCGCCGACCACCCCGGCGGGGTCGACCCGCTGCTGCGCGGGCACGTGCTCTGGCACGACCGGCCGCTGGACGTGGAGAAGATGAACGCGGCCGCGAAGCTGCTGCTGGGCGAGCACGACTTCGCCGCCTACTGCAAGAAGCGCGAGGGCGCCACCACCATCCGCACCCTGTTGGAGCTGCACTGGGACCGCGTCCCGGTGGACACCTACGCGAGCCAGGAGGGCACCCTCGCGGTGGCCACCGTCCGGGCCGACGCGTTCTGCCACAACATGGTCCGGGCGCTGGTCGGCGCGATGCTGCTGGTCGGCGACGGACACCGGCCGGTGGAGTTCCCCGGCGAGGTGCTGGCCGGCGGGGTCCGCAACTCGGCCGTCAACGTGATCCGGCCGTACGGGCTCACCCTGGAGGAGGTCGGCTACCCGCCGGACGACCAGCTCGCCGAGCGCAACCGTCAGGCCCGGCGGATGCGCACCCTGCCCGGGCAGCCCGCCGCCTCGTAATCCGTTTTGGCCCGGGGCGTCGGCTTGGGACAATCCTTCCCATGGGACACGTCGAGATTTCGCACCTGGAGTACTACCTGCCGGACGGGCGGGTGCTGTTCGACGACGCGTCCTTCCGGGTCGGCGAGGGCGCCGCGGTCGCCCTGGTCGGCGCCAACGGGGCGGGCAAGACCACCCTGCTGCGCATGATCGCGGGGGACATCCAGCCGCACGGCGGGTCGGTGACGATCAGCGGCGGGCTCGGCGTGATGCGCCAGTTCGTGGGCACCACCGGCCGCGAGGACCGGTCCGCCACCCCGGGCGCGCTGCCGGCCGACGCCTCGGTGCGCGACCTGCTGGTCTCGGTCGCCCCCGAGCGGATCGCCAAGGCGGCCCGCGCGGTGGACGCCGCCGAGCTGGCGATGATCGCCCAGGACGACGAGAAGACGCAGATGGCCTACGCCCAGGCGCTCTCCGACTGGGCGGACGTCGGCGGCTACGACTACGAGACCGACTGGGACGTCTGCACCACGGCCGCCCTGGGCGTGCCCTTCGACAAGGCCCAGTGGCGCGGTCTGAACACCCTCTCCGGCGGCGAGCAGAAGCGGCTGGTGCTGGAGGCGCTGCTGCGCGGCCCCGAGGAGGTGCTGCTGCTCGACGAGCCGGACAACTACCTGGACGTCCCGGCCAAGCGCTGGCTGGAGGAGGCCATCAAGGCCACCTCGAAGACCGTGCTGTTCATCTCGCACGACCGTGAACTGCTGTCGAAGACCGCCGACAAGATCATCTCCGTCGAGTCCGGTGCGGCCGGCAGCAGCGTCTGGGTGCACGGCGGCGGCTTCGACTCCTTCCACGAGGCCCGCAAGGACCGCTTCGCGCGCTTCGAGGAACTGGGCCGGCGCTGGGACGAGGAGCACGCCAAGCTCAAGAAGCTGGTCGTCACCCTGCGCCAGGCCGCGGCCGTCAGCCACGCCCTGGCCACCCGCTACGCGGCCGCCCAGACCCGCCTGAAGAAGTTCGAGGAGGCCGGGCGCCCGGAGGAGCCGCCGCGCGAGCAGAACATCACCATGCGGCTCAAGGGCGGGCGCACCGGCGTGCGCGCCTTCACCATGGAGCGGCTGGAGCTCACCGGCCTGATGCAGCCCTTCGACCTGGAGGTCTTCTACGGCGAGCGGGTCGCGGTGCTGGGCGCCAACGGCGCCGGCAAGTCCCACCTGCTGAGGCTGCTGGCCGGTGACACGACGGTCGAGCACACCGGCGACTGGAAGCTCGGCGCCCGGGTCGTCCCCGGCCACTTCCGGCAGACCCACGCGCACCCGGAGCTGTTCGGCCGCACCGTCCGGTCGATCATCGAGGAGGAGCACGCGCTCAGCCGCGGCGCCGCGATGGGCGCTCTTCGCCGGTACGAGCTGGACCGCCAGGAGGAGCAGAAGTTCGAGTCGCTGTCCGGCGGGCAGCAGGCCCGGCTGATGATCCTCAAGCTCGAACTCGACGGCGTGACGGCCCTGTTGCTCGACGAGCCGACCGACAACCTGGACCTGGAGAGCGCCGAGGCGCTGCAGGCCGGGCTGGAGGCCTTCGAGGGCACGGTGCTGTGCGTCACCCACGACCGCTGGTTCGCCAGGAGCTTCGACCGCTTCCTGGTGTTCGGCGCGGACGGGCGGGTCTTCGAGTCGCCCGAACCGGTCTGGGACGTCACCCGGGTCGAGCGCGAACGCTGAGTGACGGGAGGGCGGGTGCCGGGCGATTTTTGACCGCTTCCCGCCCGCCCGGTAACCTGGACGCTTGATGTGCGTATTGGCTCGCTCTATCTCACGTGAGAGGTCGGTACGCCGGAGACATCAGGTCGACGACCAGCGGTCCCCCTTGAATTGCGTCCAAGGTTGGCCAGGCTGCTCTTCCGTCCGGGTGCTCCTGTCAGGACTCACTCACTGAAAAGCGAAGGCTACGACCGTGCGTACGTACAGCCCCAAGCCCGGCGACGTCCAGCGTCAGTGGCACGTCATCGACGCGACCGACGTCGTGCTCGGCCGCCTGGCTTCCCAGGCCGCCAACCTCCTCCGGGGCAAGCACAAGGCGATCTACGCGCCGCACGTTGACACTGGTGACTTCGTCATCATCATCAACGCCGACAAGGTGCACCTGTCCGGTAACAAGAAGACCCAGAAGCTGGCCTACCGCCACTCGGGCTTCCCGGGCGGTCTGCGCTCGGTGCGCTACGACGACCTGCTGGCGAACAACCCCGAGAAGGCCGTCGAGAAGGCCATCAAGGGCATGATCCCCAAGAACAGCCTGGGCCGCCAGATGCTCTCGAAGCTCAAGGTCTACTCGGGCGACCAGCACCCCCACGCTGCCCAGCAGCCGGTGCCGTTCGAGATCACCCAGGTCGCGCAGTAATTCGGCCACCAAGCCCCCCAACACTGAAAAGAGCTGAGGAACACCGTGGCCGAGACCACTGAAACCCTTGAGGTCGACTTCGACGAGAACGTCGTCGAGGGCGAGTACACCTCCGAGGAGAGCTACACCTCCGAGTCGCTGGCCGGCCGCTTCGGCGAGGCCACCCCGGGCGCCGGCCTCGGCCGTCGCAAGGAGGCGATCGCCCGCGTGCGCATCGTCCCCGGCACCGGCCAGTGGAAGATCAACGGTCGCACCCTTGAGGACTACTTCCCCAACAAGGTGCACCAGCAGACCGTGAACGAGCCCTTCAAGCTCCTTGAGCTGGACGGCCGTTACGACGTCGTCGCCCGCATCAGCGGTGGCGGCGTCTCCGGCCAGGCCTACGCGCTGCGCCTCGGCGTCGCCCGTGCCCTGAACGAGGCGGACGTGGACAACAACCGCGGCGCCCTCAAGAAGGCCGGCTTCCTGACCCGTGACGCCCGCGCCGTCGAGCGCAAGAAGGCCGGTCTGAAGAAGGCCCGCAAGGCGCCGCAGTACAGCAAGCGCTAATCGCGTCCCCGGGGGTGCGGTCCGCCCTGGCGGCGCACCCCCTGGTTGCGCAAACCGTCGCCCCGGAGTACCTCGTGTACTCCGGGGCGACGTGTTCCCCGGCCAACGTGGGGCGGCCGGGATCATCGGTGGGTTCCGAGCATGGTGATGGAGGACGGGACAGTGGGACGACTCTTCGGTACGGACGGCGTACGCGGTGTGGCCAACGAGGGCCTGACGGCGGAGCTGGCGCTCGGCCTGTCGGTCGCGGCCTCCCACGTGCTCGGCGAGGCCGGTGCCTTCGACGGGCACCGGCCGGTCGCGGTGGTCGGCCGTGACCCCCGTGCCTCGGGCGAGTTCCTGGAGGCCGCGGTCATCGCCGGCCTGGCGAGCTCCGGCGTCGACGTCCTGCGGGTCGGCGTGCTGCCCACCCCGGCGGTCGCCTACCTCACCGGCGCGCTCGGCGCCGACTTCGGCGTGATGCTGTCCGCCAGCCACAACGCCATGCCGGACAACGGCATCAAGTTCCTCGCCCGCGGCGGCCACAAGCTGGACGACCGGATCGAGGACGCGATCGAGGCCCACTACCGCAAGCACACCGTCGACGGCGAGGACTGGAACCGCCCGACCGGCGCGGCCGTCGGCCGGGTGCGCGAGTACACCGAGGGCTTCGACAAGTACGTCGCCCACCTGATCGGCGTGCTGCCCAACCGCCTGGACGGCATCAAGGTCGTCATCGACGGCGCCCACGGCGCCGCCGCCTACGTCGCCCCCGAGGCCTTCGCCCGGGCCGGCGCCGAGGTCGTGCACACCCTGGGCGCCGAGCCCACCGGCCTCAACATCAACGACGGTGTCGGCTCCACCCACCTCGACCGGCTGCGCGCCGCGATGAAGGAGTACCAGGCCGACCTCGGCATCGCCCTGGACGGCGACGCCGACCGCTGCCTGGCCGCCGACGCCGAGGGCAACGAGGTGGACGGCGACCAGATCATCGCCATCCTCGCCGTCGCCATGAAGGAGGCCGGCACCCTGCGCCGCAACACCGCGGTGGCCACCGTGATGTCCAACCTCGGCTTCAAGCTGGCGATGGAGCGCGAGGGCATCGACCTGGTGGAGACCGCCGTCGGCGACCGCTACGTGCTGGAGGCCATGAAGGAGCACGGTTTCGCGCTGGGCGGCGAGCAGTCCGGCCACGTCATCCTGCTGGACCACGCCACCACCGGCGACGGCACCCTGACCGGCCTGATGCTGGGCGCCCGACTGGCCGCCACCAAGCAGCCGCTGGCCGACCTGGCCGCTGTGATGACCCGTCTGCCCCAGGTGCTGATCAACGTCAAGGGCGTGGACAAGAGCCGGGTGCGGACCAGCACCGAGCTGTCCGCCGCCGTCGCCGCGGCCGAGGCCGAGCTGGGCGCCACCGGCCGGGTGCTGCTGCGCCCCTCCGGCACCGAGCCGCTGGTCCGCGTGATGGTCGAGGCCGCCGACCCGGCGCAGGCCGAGACGGTCGCCCAGCGACTGGCCGAGGCGGTGCGCACCCACCTGGGCTGAGCCCCGGACACGCCGAAGGGCCCCCGCCTCGGGCGGGGGCCCTTCGCCGCGTGGCCCGACGGTGCCTCAGAGCTTGCGCAGCAGCGCCCGGCGGACCTTGTGGTCCGGGCCCTTCTGCAGGATCAGCGTCGCCCGCCCGCGGGTGGGCAGCACGTTCTCCAGCAGGTTGGGCTTGTTGATGGTGCGCCAGACCTGGCGGCCGTACTCCATCGCCTCCTCCTCCGGCACCTCGGTGAAGCGGCGGAAGTAGGAGTTCGGGTCCTGGAAGGCGGTCTGCCGCAGCTTGCGGAAGCGGTCCAGGTACCAGTGCTCGATGTCGTCGGTGCGGGCGTCGACGTAGATCGAGAAGTCGAAGTAGTCGGCCACCGCGAGCCGGGTGCGGCCGTCGGTGCCCGGCAGGGCCGGCTGGAGGACGTTCAGGCCCTCGACGATCAGGATGTCCGGGCGTTCCACGGTCAGCCGCTCGTCGGGCACGATGTCGTACACCAGGTGCGAGTACACCGGCGCGGTGACCCGCTCCTTGCCCGCCTTCACGTCCGCGACGAAGCGCATCAGCGCCCGGCGGTCGTACGACTCCGGGAAGCCCTTGCGGGCCATCAGGCCGCGGCGGCGAAGCTCGGCGTTGGGCAGCAGGAAGCCGTCGGTGGTGACCAGCTCGACCCGGGGGTGCTCGGGCCAGCGGGCCAGCAGGGCCTGGAGCAGCCGGGCGGTGGTGGACTTGCCGACGGCGACGGAGCCCGCCACGCCGATGATGAACGGGGTGCGGGTGCGCTCGGTGTCCGGGGTGTCCAGGAACGTGCCCAGTGCGCCGCGCAGGTCGTGCGTGGCGTGGATGTACAGGTTGAGCAGCCGGGACAGGGGCAGGTAGACGTCGCGCACCTCGTCGAGGTCGAGGGCCGTGCCGAGGCCGCGCAGCTGCTCCACCTCCTGGGCGGTCAGCGGCAGCGGCGTACGCTCGCGCAGCGCGCTCCACTCGGCCCGGCTGAGGTCCACGTAGGGGGACGGGGACGGGCCGGGCGTGGCAGCGCCCCGCGTACAGAGTTCGGTCAGCACATGCTCCATTGTGAGCCGTAGCGGTGTTCACCGTGGTTGTGGTGTCGGTCACGCAGCGTTCGCGGGGGAGCGTGCGAGACGGGAATAGGGCCACAGAACGGCCCTTATGCTGGCACGCATGTGCGGAATTGTTGGATACGTGGGCGCGCAGTCCGCCCTCGACGTAGTAATCGCGGGCCTGCAGCGACTGGAGTACCGGGGCTACGACTCGGCCGGTGTCGCGGTGCAGGCGCAGGACTCCCAGGGGCAGTGGGGTCTCGTCACGGACAAGCGGGCCGGAAAGCTCGCCAACCTGGAGAAGTCGCTCGCCGAGTCGCCCCTGCCCGGCGGCACCACCGGCATCGGCCACACCCGCTGGGCCACCCACGGTGGCCCGACGGACGCCAACGCCCACCCCCACCTGGACGACGACCGCCGGGTGGCCGTGGTCCACAACGGCATCATCGAGAACTTCGCCCAGCTGCGCGCGGAGATCGCCGAGCGCGGCCACACCCTGCGCTCCGAGACCGACACCGAGGTCGTCGCCCACCTGCTCGGCGAGGTGTACGACGGTGACCTGGCCGAGGCCATGCGGACGGTCTGCCGCCGGCTGGACGGCGCCTTCACCCTCGTCGCCGTCCACGCGGACGCGCCCGGCGTGGTGGTCGGCGCCCGCCGCAACTCGCCGCTGGTGGTCGGCCGCGGCGAGGGCGAGAACTTCCTGGCCTCGGACGTGGCCGCGTTCATCGCGCACACCCGCGAGGCGATCGAGCTGGGCCAGGACCAGGTCGTCGAGCTGCGCCGGGAGGGCGTGACCGTCACCAACTTCGACGGCACCCCGGCCGAGGTGCGCGAGTACCACGTCGACTGGGACGCCTCCGCCGCCGAGAAGGGCGGCTACGACTACTTCATGCTCAAGGAGATCGCCGAGCAGCCGAAGGCCGTCGCCGACACCCTCCTCGGCCGGATCGGCACCGACGGCCGGCTCACCCTCGACGAGCTGCGGATCTCCGACGCGGACCTGCGCTCGGTCGACAAGGTCGTCATCGTCGCCTGCGGCACCGCGTTCCACGCGGGCATGATCGCCAAGTACGCGATCGAGCACTGGACCCGCATCCCCTGCGAGGTCGAGGTCGCCTCGGAGTTCCGCTACCGCGACCCGATCATGGGCCCGGGCACGCTGGTCATCGCCATCTCGCAGTCGGGCGAGACCATGGACACCCTGATGGCCCTGCGGCACGCCCGGGAGCAGGGCGCCAAGGTGCTGGCGATCTGCAACACCAACGGCTCCACCATCCCGCGCGAGTCCGACGCGGTGCTGTACACCCACGCCGGGCCGGAGGTCGCGGTCGCGTCCACCAAGGCGTTCCTGACCCAGCTGGTCGCCTGCTACCTGGTCGCCCTGTACCTGGGCCAGGTGCGCGGCACCAAGTGGGGCGACGAGATCTTCACCATCATCCGCGAGCTCGGCGACGCGCCGAAGCAGGTGGAGCAGGTGCTGGAGACCATGGAGCCGGTGCGCGAGCTGGCCCGCTCGCTGGCCGACGCCCGTTCGGTGCTGTTCCTCGGCCGCCACGTCGGCTTCCCGGTGGCCCTGGAGGGTGCGCTCAAGCTCAAGGAGCTCGCCTACATGCACGCCGAGGGCTTCGCGGCGGGCGAGCTCAAGCACGGCCCGATCGCGCTGATCGAGGAGGGGCTGCCGGTCGTGGTGGTCGTGCCCTCGCCGCGCGGGCGGTCGATCCTGCACGACAAGATCGTCTCCAACATCCAGGAGATCCGGGCCCGCGGCGCCCGCACGATCGTGATCGCCGAGGAGGGCGACGAGGCCGTCGTCCCGTACGCGGACCACCTGATCCGCATCCCGGTCACCCCGACCCTGCTCCAGCCGCTGGTCTCCACCGTCCCGCTCCAGGTCTTCGCCTGCGAGCTGGCCACGGCCAAGGGCCACGAGGTCGACCAGCCGCGCAACCTGGCGAAGTCGGTCACCGTCGAGTAGTCGCCCGGCCTCTCACGGCGCCCCTGCGGTGGCTGCGTCCTACCGCAGGGGCGCCGTGTCGAGCGTGAACGAGAACGGGGCGGGGAGGTCGATCGACTTGCCGAAGGGGACCGGTTCCTTCTCCGTGTAGTCGCCGTCCTCAGGCTTGGTGAACAGCGTTACCGTTCCTGCGCTGCGATCGACCAGCAGGTAGCACGGAATGCCTGCGGCGGCGTACCCGCGGCGCTTCTGCTCGCGGTCCCGGCGCGGGCTGGTGGACGTGACCTCGAAGACAAGCAATACGCCGGCAGCGTCGGCCCACGAATCGGCGTTCAGGAAGTGGTCGACCGGGCTGACGGTTCCGTCGGGGATGAACCGGCCGGTCGGCACGATCAGCCCCTTGTTGCCGGAGAGATCCAGGTCGATCGCGGCTTTGCGGAAGAACTGCTTGGCGAGCAGGGAGAACGCGGTCTCGTGTTCTCCGTCCGGCGGTGGCGTCACGAAGATTTCCCCTTCGATGAGTTCTGCCTTGTAGCCAGGTGGGGTGTCCAGCTCCAGGAATGCCTGGAGGAGGTTGTCCCGGCCCAGCGGGCCCTCGACAGCTGGCATGGCGACCATGGCCCTTCTCCCTCCTGTGGGTCCGTGCCGAGCCACAAAGCAGGCGTACGGACCGACACCGGTGGGGGATCGAAGTGGTTGTCACTCGAAAGTGTGCCGCAGGCCCGGCTCCCACGGGGCGGTGGCGCGGGCTAGCGTCGGCGGTAGCCGACCGCTGAAGGAGTTCTCCCCATGCGTCATGCACACCCTGTGGAAACCGTCCGGGCCGCCGAGGCCGCGCTGATGGCCCGGTTGCCGGAGGGCACCCTGATGCAGCGGGCGGCCGCCGGGCTGGCGGCGACCTGCGCCCGGCTGCTGACGCGGCGTCGGGGGCGGGTGTACGGCAGCCGGGTGACGGTGCTGGCGGGCAGTGGGGACAACGGGGGTGACGCCCTGTACGCCGGGGCGGCGCTGGCCCGGCGCGGGGCGCGGGTGACGGCGGTGCTGCTCGCGCCGGAGAAGGCGCACCCGGGCGGGCTGGCCGCGCTGAGGGCGGCGGGCGGACGGGTGACCGCGGAGCAGGACGTCGGCCTGGCCGACTTCTCGCGCGCGGACCTGGTGCTGGACGGGATCGTCGGCATCGGCGGCCGGGGCGGGCTGCGCCCGGAGGCCGTGCCGTACGCCCGAACCGGGCGGAGCGGGATCGTGGTGGCGGTGGACCTGCCCAGCGGGGTGGACGCCGACACCGGCGAGGTGCCCGGGGAGGCGCTGCGCGCGGACGTCACGGTCTGCTTCGGCACCTACAAGCCCGGGCTGCTGATCGACCCGGGGGCCGAGTACACGGGCGCCGTGCAGCTGGTGGACATCGGGCTGGCGCTGCCCGAGCCGGAGGTGACGGCCCTGCAGCACGCGGACGCGGCGGCGCTGCTGCCGCTGCCGGGCGCGGAGAGCGACAAGTACCGGCGCGGCGTGGTCGGGGTGGCGGCCGGTTCGGCGCGGTACCCGGGGGCGGCGCTGCTGGCGGTCTCCGGGGCGCTGCGGGGCGGCGCGGGCGCCGTCCGCTACGTCGGTACGGCGGCCGAGGAGGTGGTGCGGCGCTTCCCGGAGACGCTGGTCACCGAGGGCGGACCGGCCGGGGCCGGGCGGGTGCAGGCCTGGGTGGTCGGGCCGGGTGGCGGCGAGGGGGCGCGGGAGGCGCTGACCGAGGCGCTGGCGAGCGACGTCCCGGTGCTGGTGGACGCGGACGGGCTGACCGAGCTGGGCCGGCTCGGTCCGGACGCGCTGGCCGGCCGGACGGCGCCCACCCTGCTCACCCCGCACACCGGCGAGGCCGCCCGGCTGCTGGCGGGAGCCGAGGGCGGCGCGCCGCCCGCCGCCGACGACCTGGCCGCCGCCCGGCTGGCCACCGCCCGGCGCCTGGCGGCCGCCTACCGGGCCACCGTGCTGCTGAAGGGCTCCACCACCGTGGTCGCCGACCCGGGCGGAGCCGTCCGGGTGAACCCCACCGGCACCTCCTGGCTCGCCACCGCGGGCAGCGGCGACGTGCTGGCCGGCCTGGCCGGCTCCCTGCTGGCCACCGGCCTGTCCCCGCTGGACGCCGCCTCGCTCGCCGCCTACCTCCACGGCCTGGCCGCCCGGGAGGCGGCGGGCGACCCGGGCGCGCCGGTGACGGCCCTCGCGGTCGCCGAGGCCCTGCCGGCGGTCTGGCGCGCGGTTCGCCAGGCGTAGCCGGCGCGGCCGGAGAGCCCCCGGGCGGAACCGGAACGCCGGTCCGCCGCGTCCGTACCCGGGCGGAGGGGCCGTTTGCCGCAGGTCGGCGGGGTGGCGGAGGACGCGGTGCCGATCGCCGCGCCGACGGGCCGTTCGGCGAGGACTCCGGGACGTCTGGGAGACTGACCCTGATGACAACTGCGAACACGACCGGCACGGCCACCCTCACCGACGGCGTACGGGCCGAGGCGACCATCGATCTCGCCGCCCTGCGCGGCAACCTCGCCACCCTGCAGGAGCGCGTCGGGAGCGCGGCGGTGATGCTCGCGGTCAAGGCGGACGCCTATGGCCACGGCGCGGTCGAGTGCGCCCGCGAGGCGGTCGCGAACGGGGTCGGCTGGCTCGGCTGCGCGACGCCCGACGAGGCCCTGGCGCTGCGGGCCGCGGGCATCCGCCCCGAGCAGGCCCGGATCCTGTGCTGGCTGTGGACGCCCGGCGGGCCGTGGCGCGAGGCGCTGCGCGCGGACCTGGACATCTCGGTCAGCGGGCAGTGGGCGCTGGAGGAGCTGCTGACGGCCGTTCGGGAGACCGGCATCCCGGCGCGCGTGCACCTGAAGGCCGACACCGGCCTCGGCCGCAACGGCTGCCAGCCGCACGACTGGCCGCAGCTGGTGGCCGAGGTGCGGCGGGCCGAGTCCGAGGGGCTGCTGAAGGCCGTCGGCGTCTGGTCGCACTTCGCCGCCGCCGACGAGCCCGGCCACCCGTCGATCCGGGCCCAGCTGGACTCCTACCGCGCCGCGCTGGCGCACGCCGAGGCCGCCGGGCTGCGGCCCGAGGTCCGGCACCTCGCGAACTCCCCGGCCACCCTGCTGCTGCCCGAGTCGCACTTCGACCTGGTCCGCACCGGGCTGGCCGCGTACGGGCTGTCGCCGGTGCCGGAGGCGGGCTCGCCGGCCGACTTCGGGCTGCGCCCGGTGATGGCGCTGACGGCCCGGCTGGCGCTGGTCAAGCACGTGCCCGGCGGCCACGGGGTCAGCTACGGCCACCACTACGTGACGCCCGGCCCGACCACGCTCGGCCTGGTCCCGGTCGGCTACGGCGACGGCGTGCCGCGGCACGCCAGCGGCACCGGCCCGGTGCAGATCGGCGGCAAGTGGCGCACGGTGGCCGGCCGGGTGGCGATGGACCAGTTCGTGGTGGACCTGGGCGGCGACACCCCCGGGGTCGGCGACGAGGTGCTGCTGTTCGGCAACGGTGAACGCGGTGAGCCGACCGCGGAGGACTGGGCCCGCGCCAGCGGCTCCATCTCGTACGAGATCATCACCCGGATCGGCGCCCGGGTGCCCCGCCGCTACCTGGGCGGCAGCCACGACGGGAGCCGCACGGTATGACCGAGGCACCGGACGGGACCAGCCCGGTGGCGGCGGTGGCCAAGGCGGCCGGCGCGGCCGGCACCGGGGTGAGCCGGGCCGGTCTGATCGGGATCTCGGTCGGTGTGCTGGCGGCCGGCGCGGCCGCGGGCGTGGCGATGGAGCGGCTGACGGTCGGCCGGGCGATGCGCCGCCGGGCTCGGGCCGAACTGGAGGCGGCGGCCCCGTACGGCTCGCTGCGCGGGCGCCCGCGGACGGTGGCCGCGCCGGACGGCACCGAGCTGTACGTCGAGCTGGACGGCACGGGCTGGGACGAGCCGGACGGCGGCGAGTCGGACGGCGGCGAGTCGGCGGGTGACCGCCCCGAGCCGCTGACCGTGGTGTTCAGCCACGGCTACTGCCTCAACCAGGACAGCTGGCACTTCCAGCGCGCGGCGCTGCGCGAGGGCCTGCGGCTGGTCTTCTGGGACCAGCGCAGCCACGGCCGCTCCGAGCGCTCCCGCTCCTACCTGGCGGGCGAGCCGGCCGGGATCGACCAGCTGGGCGGCGACCTCAAGGCGGTGATCGACGCCGTCGCGCCGACCGGGCCGCTGGTGCTGGTGGGCCACTCGATGGGCGGCATGACGGTGATGGCGCTGGCCGACCAGCACCCGGAGCTGTTCCGGGAGCGCGTCGCCGGGGTCGCGCTGGTGGGCACCCTGGCGGGGGACTGGAACGAGGTGAGCCTCGGTCTGCCGACGGTCGGGGCCAAGCTGTTCAAGAGGGTCGCGCCCGGCGTGGTGAAGCTGCTGGGCCGTCAGGTCGAGCTGGTGGAGGCGAGCCGGCGGATCGGTTCGGACGTCGCCGCCGTGTTCTACCGGAAGTTCTCCTTCGGGGGGCGGGACGTCGATCCCGGCGTGGTGCGCTTCGCCGAACAGCTGCTGGACGCCACCCCGATCGACGTGGTGGCCGAGTTCTACCCGGTGTTCGGCGCCCACGAGAAGTACGCGGCGCTGGCGGCCCTGCACGGTCTGCCGGCCCTGGTGCTGGCCGGGACGAAGGACCTGCTGACCCCGTCGGCGCACAGCGAGGCGATGGTCGAGCGGCTGCCGGGCGCCGAGCTCGTGCTGGTCGAGGGGGCCGGGCACCTGGTGCTGCTGGAGCGCCCGGAGCCGGTCGACCGCGAGCTGGCGCTGCTGCTGCGCCGGGCCGCCGACTTCGCCGGCGCCGCGCCGCTGTCCCCGGCCGTCCTCGCACTCGCCGAGGAGCCGCCCGTGGACGGTGCCGGGGGCGCGGCGGCGCACGATCCGGCCGTCGACCCCGTCTGAGCCCCCCACCCGCCGCGGCGGGGTGCGCCGGTGTGGCACGGTAGCGGTGGCGGCCGGTGTTCGGCCCGCCGTTACGGACGACCGAAGGGCAAGACACGCGCATGGGCTCGCACGCCACTCTCACCGTCCCCACCCCGGAGCGGATGGGCCGGCTCGGCCGGGAGCTGGCCGCGCTGCTGCGGCCGGGGGACCTGGTGCTGCTCTCCGGCGAGCTGGGAGCGGGGAAGACCACGCTGACCCGGGGCCTGGGGGAGGGGCTGCAGGTCCGCGGGGCGGTGACCTCGCCGACCTTCGTGATCGCCCGGGTGCACCCCTCGCTGGTCGGCGGCCCGGCCCTGGTGCACGTGGACGCGTACCGGCTGGGCGGGGACCTGGACGAGATGGAGGACCTCGACCTGGACGTCTCGCTGCCGGAGTCGGTGATCGTGGTCGAGTGGGGCGAGGGCAAGGTCGAGCGCCTGTCCGAGGACCGGCTGGAGGTGCGGATCGAGAGGGCGATCGGCGACACCGCCGGGGAGGACCACGATCCGCGCCGGGTGGTGCTGACCGGCCTCGGGGAGCGCTGGGCGGGCGTGGAGCTGGCGAAGCTGGCCTGAGGCGCGTCCGGCGCCGGTCGACCGTTCCGCCGTTTTGCCGACAGGCTGTCGGCAAGGTGTTGCGAGCGGGGTGCCGGGCGTGGTGGGATGGGTGCTGCGGTTAGGTCTGCCTAACTAGGGAGGCGCCATGTCGAGCACCACCCCCGCCCCGGAGCGCGCCGCGCGCACCACCGGGGCCGGAGAGTCCGCCCACCGCGCCGCGGGTGAGCCGATGCGGGCGCTGCTGGCCGCCTGCGCGGCCGCCGAGGCGGTGTCCACCCCGCCCGAACCGCGGCCCCGGCAGGCCGAGGAGCCCGAGGCGGAGACGCCCCGGGCCGCGTAGCACCTACTCCGCGCAGCACCCGCCCCACCCGCCGCCCGCCGTACGGGCGGCGGGGCCGGGCTCAGGCGATCACGACCACCTTGGTGCCGTTCGACGCGAAGTCCCAGAGCAGCTGGCCGTCGGCGCGGCTGCTGCGGATGCCACCGGTCTTGGCCTTCGGGTCGGCGGTCGGGGTCGCGTCGTCCAGGACCGCGCCGAAGCCGAACACCACGCCGTTCTGCTGGGCGAAGCGCACCACGTGCTCGATCTTCCGGCCGTCCGTACCGGTGCCGGCCGCGGTGCGGCTGTACACCGAGTAGCTGCCCGGGGTGGGCTCCACCGACCCCGGTGTGACCGGGAAGGCGGCCGCGACCTGCGGGTTCTTCTTCGGGTCGACCAGCCAGACGAAGTGGCTGCCGGCCGAGTAGACCACCCGGGTGCCGCTGCCCGAGGAGGCCGGCAGCGGCGGGACGGTCGGGGTGGCGGAAGCGCTCGGCGTCGCGGAGGCGGCCGGGCCGGTGGTCGTCGAGGCGACGGTCGGACGGGCTCCGCCCGCGCGGTCCTGGGCGCCGTTGGCCTGGAAGGCCAGCAGACTCACCACCGCCAGGGCCCCCAGGGTCAGCCCCGTGACCACCACTCCAGGACCCATCTTCGCCACGTGCCCGCTCCCGCCGCTGTTCGCTGTTCGTACCGCCCTAATCGTGCCAGGTCCCCCCGGCCGGTCGGCAGCGCCCTTGCACGTGTGTTCCGGAGGGGGACACCAGCTCGATCGGCCGGTCGGCCCAACGTCGGTCTAACCTTGACCCGTGCTGCTGCTCGCGTTCGACACCGCTACCCCCGCCGTCACCGCCGCCGTCCACGACGGCACGGCGGTCCTCGCCGAGACCCACCAGGTCGACGCCAGGCGCCACGGCGAACTGCTGCTGCCCGCGATCGACCAGGTCCTGCGGGCCGCCGGTGCGGACAAGCACCGGCTCACCGGGATCGCGGTCGGCGTCGGCCCCGGCCCGTACACCGGCCTGCGGGTCGGCCTGGTGACCGCCGCCGCGCTCGGCCACGCGCTCGGCGTGCCGGTGCACGGCGTCTGCACCCTGGACGCGATCGCCTTCCAGGCCCGCGCCGAGGGCCTGGCGGGGCAGCCGTTCACCGTCGCCACCGACGCGCGCCGCAAGGAGGTCTACTGGGCCTCGTACGACGCCGACGGCGGCCGCACCGAGGGCCCCGGAGTGGACCGCCCGGCCGAGCTGACGCCTGCGGCCCGCTCGGTCGGCGCCGGCGCGCTGCTCTACCCCGAGGCCTTCCCGGGCGCGCACGGCCCCGAGCACGTCTCGGCCGGCGCCCTGGCCGGCTTCGCCGCCGCCGAGCTGGCCGCCGGGCGCGAGCTGCTGCCGAACGTGCCGCTGTACCTGCGCCGCCCGGACGCCCAGGTCCCGGTCGGCTACAAGACGGTTCTGGGGGGCAAGGCGGTGCTCCCGGCGTGAACCACGGCACCACCCTGCGCCCGATGCGCTGGTGGGACATCGAGCCGGTGATGGACCTGGAGCGCAGGCTGTTCCCCGAGGACGCCTGGTCCCACGGAATGTTCTGGTCCGAGCTCGCCGAGGCCCACCCCGGCGGCACCCGCCACTACTCGGTCGCCACCGCCGCGGACGGCACGATCGTCGGCTACGCCGGTCTGATGACCGTCGCCGGCGAGGGAGACGTCCAGACCATCGCGGTCGACGAGCGCCACCAGGGCGCCGGCCTCGGCACGGCGCTGCTCACCGACCTGATCCACGAGGCCGCCCGCCGGGGCTGCGCCGACCTGCTGCTGGAGGTGCGGGTGGACAACCAGCGCGCCCAGCGGCTGTACGAGCGCCACGGCTTCGAACCGGTGGGCATCCGGCGCGGCTACTACCAGCCCGCCGACATCGACGCGCTGGTGATGCGCCTCGAACACCCCAGCACCGACAGCACCGACCCGAAGGACATTGAGGACACCCCCCATGGCTGACGAACCGCTCGTCCTCGGCATCGAGACCTCCTGCGACGAGACCGGCGTCGGCATCGTGCGCGGCACCACGCTGCTGGCCGACGCGGTCGCCTCCAGCGTCAACGACCACGCCCGCTTCGGCGGCGTCGTCCCGGAGATCGCCAGCCGCGCCCACCTGGAGGCGATGGTCCCGACCATCCAGCGCGCCCTGGACACCGCCGGGGTCAAGGCCGGCGACCTGGACGGCATCGCCGTCACCGCCGGCCCCGGCCTGGCGGGTGCGCTGCTGGTCGGCGTCAGCGCGGCCAAGGCGTACGCCTGGGCGCTGGACAAGCCGCTGTACGGGGTCAACCACCTCGCCTCGCACATCTGCGTCGACCAGCTGGAGCACGGCCGGCTGCCCTCGCCCACGATGGCCCTGCTGGTCTCCGGCGGGCACTCCTCGCTGCTGCTCAGCGAGGACATCACCACGGACGTCCGTCCGCTCGGCGCGACCATCGACGACGCGGCCGGCGAGGCCTTCGACAAGGTCGCCCGGGTGCTCGGCCTGGGCTTCCCGGGCGGCCCGATCGTCGACCGGACGGCCCGCGAGGGCGACCCGAAGGCGATCAACTTCCCGCGCGGCCTGACCGGGAAGAACGACCCCGAGTACGACTTCTCCTTCTCCGGCCTGAAGACCGCCGTGGCCCGCTGGGTGGAGGCCAAGCGCCGGGCCGGCGAGGAGGTGCCGATCGCGGACGTCGCGGCCTCCTTCCAGGAGGCGGTCACCGACGTGCTCACCCGCAAGGCCGTCAAGGCGTGCAAGGACAACGGCGTCGACCACCTGATGATCGGCGGCGGCGTCGCGGCCAACTCCCGGCTGCGCGAGATGGCCCAGCAGCGCTGCGACCGGGCCGGCATCCGGCTGCGGGTGCCCCGGCCGGGCCTGTGCACCGACAACGGCGCGATGGTGGCGGCGCTGGGCTCCGAGATGGTGTGGCGGGACCGCGCCCCCTCCGCCTTCGACCTGTCGGCGGACTCCTCGTTGCCCGTCACCGACGTCCACGTGCCGCACACCCATGTCCACGGTCAGGCCTACGACGCCCTCGGCGGGGGCGCCGCGTGACCGTCGCCGCGATGTGGGAGGCCCGCGCGGCGGACGGCCGGGCGGCCGAACTCGCCGCCTGGCTGCGGGAGTCCGCGCTGCCCGCGCTGCGCGGCGCGGCCGGGCTGACCCGGACCGAGCTGTTCTCCGCGCCCGGCGAGCGGGTCCTGCTGATCACCTGGTGGGAGGGCGTACCCGCGCCGGTCGCCGACCCGCCGGCCGAGCTGTTGGGCCGCCCGGTGCACCGCTGGTCCTTCACCAGCGAGTACGTCGAGTAGGTCGTGCTCGGGAACCGCGCGACGGCCGCTACCGTGCATAGCTGAGAGAAAGCTGGACGGGACCGGGAGCGCGGTGCGGTGAACAGGGACGGGCGGAGCAGGACCAGGACCAGGGCGTACGCGGCGGGGGCGCTGGCGCTGCTGGCCTTCACCACCGCCTGCGGCGACAACGGGGGCGGCACCGCCGCACCGGCCGGGACCGGGGCCGCGTCGGCGGCGCCCCAGCCGTCCGGCGGTGGCGGCGCGCCGAGCGCCGCGGCCACCACGCCCGGCGCGGCACCGGCCGAGGGCGACGCCGCGGCCTGGGCGAAGTGGAACCTCAAGCCGCTGGCCCCGGCCCCCGCGCCGCCCGCCGACAAGCCCATCAAGCTCGAACGCACCGGCACCGTACCGGTGTTCAGCGACGTGAAGACCACCGACAAGGTCGTCTTCATCACCATCGACGACGGTGCCGAAAAGGACCCGAAGTTCGTCGAGATGCTGACCGACCTCAAGGTGCCGATCACGATGTTCCTGACCAAGGACATCGTCAAGAACGACTACGGCTACTTCAAGCCGCTCCAGGCCCTCGGCAACCACATCCAGAACCACACCGTCACCCACCCGGTGATGAGCAAGCTTCCGCCGGACAAGCAGAAGTCCGAGATCTGCGAGGACCAGGCCGCGCTCACCCAGCAGTACGGCACCGCCCCGCTGCTGTTCCGCCCGCCGTTCGGCGACGGCGCCAACACCCCGACGCTCAACACCTCGGTGCAGCAGTGCGGTCCGCGCGCGATCGTGCTCTGGCGCGAGTCGATGCAGATCCACGACATGCAGTACCAGGCGGGCGACAAGAAGCTGAAGCCCGGCGACATCATCCTGGCGCACTTCCGCGGCCCCAAGGAGCTCAAGGGCGCCACGATGACCCAGATGTTCGCGGACCTGCTGGCCCGGATCCAGGAGCAGGGCTTCTCGGTGGCCCGGCTGGACGACTACATCCAGCCGCCGGCCTCCTGAGGCGTCCTCACCGGCTGTCCCAGCATCATCAGCGGCCCGTTGTCGGTGCGGCTGAGGATCACCGTGACGGTGTTCGGCCCGGAGGGCTTGAGCTGACGGCGCAGCTCCTCCGGGGTGATCGCCATCCCGCGCTTCTTGATCACCACCGTGCCGACCCCGCGCTCGCGCAGCAGCGCCTTCAGCTTCTTGATGTGGAAGGGCAGCACGTCGGTGAGCTCGAAGGCGTGCGCGTACGGGGTGGCGACCAGCCGGTCCGAGGTCAGGTAGGCGATCTTCGGATCGATCAGCCGGCCGCCGACCTGCTCGGCCACCTCGGCCACCAGGTGGGCCCGGATCACCGCGCCGTCCGGCTCGTACAGGTACCGCCCGACCGGGCCGGCCGGGGGGTCGGGAAGATCGCCGCCGGTCAGGCTGGCGGCCTGCGGCAGCAGCGTTGCGCGGTGCGGGCGGTCCGCCCCGGTGCCGAACCAGAGCACCGCCTCCTTGACGTCCCCGTGGTCGGACACCCACTCGGCCTCGGCGTCCGCGGGAACGGCCTCGTGAGGGATGCCCGGGGCGACCTTCAGGGCGCCGATCGGGGTCCGCCGTCCGGCCTCGATGGCCCAGGAGAGCGGCGGGGCGTACGCCTCCGGGTCGAACACCCGGCCGCGCGAGGTGCGCCGGGCCGGGTCGGTGAACACCGCGTCGTAGCCGGTCACGTCCACCTCGGCGACGTCCGCGCAGACCACCTCGACCAGGTCGGCCACGCCCAGCGCGGCGGCGTTGGCCGCGGTGGCGGCGCAGGCCGCCGGATCCCTGTCGACGGCCAGCACCTCGATCCCGGCCCGGGCCAGCGCCAGCACGTCGCCGCCGATGCCGCAGCACAGGTCCGCCAGCCGCCGTACGCCCAACCCGGCGAAGCGGCGCGCCCGCCACTCGGCCACGCTGCGCCGGGTGGACTGCTCGACGCCGTTGGGCGTGAAGTACATCAGGTCGGCGTCCGCCCCGAACTTCGCCCGCGCCCGCTGCCGCAGCCGCGCCTGGCCGAACGCCGCCGACACCAGCTCCGCCGGGTGCTCCCGCCGCAGCCGGGTGGCCAGCGCCAGCTCCTCCTCGGGGGCGAACTCGCGCAGCTCGGCGAGCAGGGCCTGGCCCTGGGGGGTCAGCAGGGGCTGGAGGTTCTCGGTGTCCACGAGCTCATTCTCGCCGGTCAGTCGATCAGCCAGAGCAGCAACGCCAGGGCGGGCGGCGTCGCCAGGGCGGCGACCGGCGTGATCCGGTACCCGAGCCGTCGGCTGCCCCACGCCGACCATCCGCCCAGCCCGGCCGGGACCGCGAAGACGAGGGCCAGCGCCGTGTCGGCGGCGGCCGTCGAGTGGTCGGGGTGGCCCCACATGTAGATGCCGGTCACCAGCGCCACCAGGACGGCCGCCACCACCAGCGACACCATCGCCACCACGGCCACCAGCAGGTCCACCGCCCAGGGCAACCGCGGACGCGCAGGAGCGTCCTCGGCCGGGCTCACCGCCACAGGATGCCCGAGGAGAGGACCGCCGGGACCAGGAAGGGCGAGAGCGCGGCGGTGACCGTCAGGAACTGGTAGCCGGACCGCCGGCTGCGCACGGCCACGACGACGCTCGCCACGAGGGCGGCCACCGGGGCGGCGATCATCCCGATACCCAGGAAGGCCCAGATGCGCCCGTCCCCGTCGTCCCCGGAGCCGGCACCGCTGCCGAGGCAGACGGTGAGGTAGAAGACGGCGAACGGGAGCACGACGCCGAGCAGGGGCACTGCCAGCAGGGCGAGGGCCACGTCCTTGAGCCGGGACGGGCCGACGCGCAGCGGAATCGATGTCATGTCAGGAGTCTTGCCGCGGGCCCGCGCCCCGCACATGAGTACGGCTACTCATCCGCGACCCGAGTCCGCCGGGCGCGCCGTTGGCACTCTGGTTGACTGAGTGCTAACGGCAGCCTATGGTCGTCCTTGGCACTCCCCAGTGGGGGAGTGCTAACGCGAAGACGTGTGTCTGACCCCCGCGACGGCAGGCCCGCAGGTTCGCCCCTACCCGTTAGAAAACCCCGTAATCTCCGAAGGGGAGCTCGGACGTGACCACCAGCAGCAAGGTTGCCATCAAGCCGCTCGAGGACCGCATCGTGGTCCAGCCGCTCGACGCCGAGACCACCACGGCCTCCGGCCTGGTTATCCCGGACACCGCCAAGGAGAAGCCCCAGGAGGGCGTCGTCCTGGCCGTCGGCCCGGGCCGCTTCGAGGACGGCCAGCGTCTGCCGCTCGACGTCGCCGTCGGTGACATCGTCCTGTACTCGAAGTACGGCGGCACCGAGGTGAAGTACCAGGGCGAGGAGTACCTCGTCCTCTCGGCTCGCGACGTTCTCGCCATCATCGAGAAGTAACAGCACCGAGAAGTAAGACGTTCCGACCCGCCCCGGATCCGTGTCCCAAGTGACAGGGGCCCGGGGCGTGGTTGTTGGTTCACGTAGTTCGGCGGCCGGTCGGCCGGCCGCAGCCCCGAGGGAATAGGGAACATGGCGAAGATCCTGCAGTTCGACGAGGACGCCCGCCGCTCGCTGGAGCGCGGTGTCAACAAGCTGGCCGACACCGTCAAGGTGACCATCGGCCCCAAGGGCCGCAACGTCGTCATCGACAAGAAGTTCGGCGCCCCGACCATCACCAACGACGGTGTCACCATCGCCCGTGAGGTCGAGCTGGACGACCCGTACGAGAACCTTGGCGCGCAGCTCGTCAAGGAGGTCGCCACCAAGACCAACGACGTCGCGGGTGACGGCACCACCACCGCCACCGTGCTGGCCCAGGCCCTGGTCAACGAGGGTCTGCGCAACGTCGCCGCCGGTGCCGGCCCGGCCGCCCTGAAGAAGGGCATCGACAAGGCCGTCGCCGCCGTCTCCGAGCACCTGCTGTCCGTCGCCCGCGAGATCGAGGGCAAGGACGACGTCGCCGCCGTCGCGTCCCTCTCCGCGCAGGACGCCCAGGTCGGCGAGCTGATCGCCGAGGCGATCGACAAGGTCGGCAAGGACGGTGTCATCACCGTCGAGGAGTCGAACACCTTCGGCGTGGAGCTGGACTTCACCGAGGGCATGCAGTTCGACAAGGGCTACCTGTCGCCGTACTTCGTCACCGACGCGGAGCGTCAGGAAGCGGTCCTGGAGGACCCGTACATCCTGATCAACCAGGGCAAGATCTCCTCCATCCAGGAGCTGCTGCCGCTGCTGGAGAAGATCCTGCAGAGCGGTGCCTCGAAGCCGCTGCTGATCATCGCCGAGGACGTCGACGGCGAGGCGCTGTCGACCCTGGTCGTGAACAAGATCCGCGGCACCTTCAACGCCGTCGCCGTCAAGGCCCCGGGCTTCGGCGACCGCCGCAAGGCGATCCTCGGCGACCTGGCCGTCCTGACCGGCGGCACGGTCATCTCCGAGGAGGTCGGCCTCAAGCTCGACCAGGCCGGTCTGGACGTGCTGGGCACCGCCCGCCGCGTGACCATCACCAAGGACGACACCACCATCGTCGACGGTGCCGGTGACTCCGAGGCCGTGGCCGGCCGCGTCGCCCAGATCAAGGGCGAGATCGCCGCGACCGACTCCGACTGGGACCGCGAGAAGCTGCAGGAGCGCCTGGCCAAGCTGGCCGGCGGCGTCTGCGTCATCAAGGTCGGCGCCGCCACCGAGGTGGAGCTGAAGGAGCGCAAGCACCGCCTGGAGGACGCCATCTCGGCGACCCGCGCCGCGGTCGAGGAGGGCATCGTCGCCGGTGGTGGCGCCTCCCTGGTCCACGCCGCCAAGGTGCTGAACGACGGCCTGGGCCTGTCGGGTGACGAGGCCACCGGTGTCGCCGTGGTCCGCAAGGCGCTGCACGAGCCGCTGCGCTGGATCGCCCAGAACGCCGGCCTGGAGGGCTACGTCATCACCTCCAAGGTCTCCGAGCTGGAGATCGGCCAGGGCTACAACGCCGCCACCGGCGAGTACGGCGACCTGGTGAAGGCCGGCGTCATCGACCCGGTCAAGGTCACCCGCTCCGCCCTGGAGAACGCCGCCTCGATCGCCTCCCTGCTCCTCACCACCGAGACCCTCGTGGTGGAGAAGAAGGAGGAGGAGGCCGAGGCCGGTCACTCCCACGGCGGCCACGGCCACTCGCACTGACGCCGAACGCCTGACCGGAGGCCCGGTCCGCAACCCCGCGAGGGGCAGCGGGCCGGGCCTCCGGTCGTGCGGGGCGGTGCTCCAGGCTTCAACTATCAGTAGAATTTTGCAGAATGCAAAGATTGCCTTATAACTGAGGCATGATCGAGGCCCGCCATCTGCGCGTCCTGCGTGCCGTCGCCCGCACCGGCTCCTTCTCCGCCGCCGCCCGCGAGCTGGGGTGTACGCAGCCTGCCATCAGCCAGCAGATGAAGGCCCTGGAGAAGTCGGTGGACACCCCGCTGGTGGTCCGCTCGGGCCGTGGGATGCAGCTCAGCGAGGCCGGGCGGGTCCTGCTCAAGCATGCCACCGGAATCCTGGCCGGGCTCTCGGCCGCCGAGGAGGAGGTCGCCGCGATCGCCGGGCTGCGGGCCGGGCGGGTGCGGCTGGTCTCCTTCCCGACCGCGAGTTCCACCCTGGTGCCGCCCGCGGTCGCCCGCCTGCGGGACAGCCATCCGGGGGTGCGCGTGTCGCTGGTCGAGGCCGAGCCGCCGGAGTCGCTGGCGATGCTGCGCGGCGGCGAGTGCGAGATCGCCCTGGCCTTCCGCTACCCGCAGTCCGACGGTGCGGCCGCGGCGCCCGGGCCCGCGCACGGCTCGCCGCGGGAGGCGCGGGCCGAGGCGAACCTGGAGGCGCAGCAGCTGTCGGCCGGTACCGACTGGTCCGACCTGGTGGTGACCCCGCTGCTGGACGACCCGCTGGTGGGCCTGCTGCCGGCCGGCCACCCGCTGGCCGGGCGGGGCGGTCCGGTGGGGCTGGCCGAACTGGCGGGGGAGCAGTGGATCGCCGGCTGCCCGCAGTGCCGGGGGCACCTGGTGGAGCTGTGCGCGGGGGCCGGCTTCGAGCCCCGGATCGACTTCGCGACCGACGACTACCCGGCGGTGGTCGGCCTGGTGGCGGCCGGGCTCGGGGTGGCGGTGCTGCCCCGGCTGGCCCTGCAGTCGGTGCGTCCTGACGGCGTGTCGACGGTGCCGGTGCGGACGGCCTCCGGGGTGCCGGCGGTGCGCCAGGTGGTGGCGCTGACCCTGCCCGACCTGGCCGAGGTCCCGGCCGTCGCGCTGATGCGGGAGCGGCTGGCGGGTGCGGCGGCCGACCGCTGACGGTCGGTGGCGGGGGCCCCGGCGCCCCCGAACGGCGCGGCAGCGGCCTGAGGCGCCGCGAAGAAACGTTTCTCCACGGCGCACCGCGGATGCGGGTCTAGCGGTGCGCGACCGCCGGCGGGGCCAGCGGGACCTCCACCAGGCGGTGCCGCGAGCGGCCCAGCATCTCCTCGCGTTCGTCCTCCGTCATCCCGCCCCAGACGCCGTACGGCTCACGGACCGCCAGGGCGTGCGCGGCGCACTCCGCGATCACCGGGCAGCGCATGCACACCTCCTTGGCGCTGGCCTCGCGCGAACTGCGCGCCGCCCCGCGTTCGCCCTCGGGGTGGAAGAAGAGCGAGCTGTCCACGCCGCGGCAGGCTGCCGAGAGCTGCCAGTCCCAGAGGTCCGCGTTGGGACCGGGGAGGCGGGAGAAATCTGCCATGGCTCATTCCCTTCAGAGGCGGTCGGCGGCAGCCGGGCTCTTCGGCGGGCTGCTGCCGAGCGGTGCCCGGCGGGGCGTCCCGCGCTGGTGTGGACACCTGGAAATATGACTTAAGGCAACTCCATGGACAAGTCACCCACACCCGGGCACAACAGTCAATGACCATAGGAAAGCTATAAAAACGGGCAAAGTGGGCAAGGGTTTTCGTTGGGCCCGGGCGTGGCAATCGGGTGGCCCGGGGGGCGCGCGACACGCCGCACCGGTGTGCGGGTCGTACGCCGACCGCGCGCGAGCTGCGCAAAAGTGCGGCGTGTGCACCGCGCTGCGGCTGATCGGTAATGGGTTGGCCACGTACAGTGGTGGAGACGGCCTGAGGGCCGTAACTCATTCGAGTGACGGTCGTTGGAAGTGCGGAGGCGGTTAGCGGGCGCCGGACGTCGGGAACGATCGCGGGCAAGTCGGGGCGATCAGTACGAAGTCTGTCGCCGATCGGCCGTGTCGGAGAGGTTCGTACCAGCCAGGAGGCTCAACGTGACGCGGATCAGCTGCGGAGGACGACGGTCATGACTTCCGTTCTCGTTTGCGACGATTCCCCGCTCGCCCGCGAGGCGCTTCGCCGCGCCGTCGCGACCGTACCCGGTGTGGACCGGGTCACCACCGCGACGAACGGGGAGGAGGTCCTCCGCCGCTGGGTGGCCGACCGCTCCGATCTCGTCCTGATGGACGTCCGGATGCCCGGCCTCGGCGGGGTCGAGACGGTCCGGCGGCTGCTGTCCGCCGACCCGGGCGCCCGGATCATCATGCTCACCGTCGCCGAGGACCTCGACGGCGTCGCGCTCGCGGTGGCCGCGGGCGCCCGCGGGTACCTGCACAAGGACGCCTCGCGCGCCGAACTGCGGGCCACCGTCACCCAGGCGCTCGCCGACCCGACGTGGCGGCTCGCCCCGCGCCGGCTGCGCAGCCCCGACATGGGCGCGGCGCCGACCCTGACGGCACGTGAGATCCAGGTGCTGGAGGGCATGAGCCACGGACGCAGCAACGCCGAGATCGGGCGCGAGCTGTTCCTGTCCGAGGACACCGTGAAGACCCACGCCCGACGGCTGTTCAAGAAGCTCGGGGCCTCCGACCGCGCCCACGCGGTGGCGCTGGGTTTCCGCTGGGGCCTGGTCCGCTGACCACCGGCGCCGCCGTCGGCCGCGGCGCGCCGCCGTCGAATTCCGGAGCGGGGGCCGCACAGGCGTGTGACGTTACGGTCCCGAGGTTGCACCATGGAGGAGTGGAGCACCTCGGGGACCAGCGGACAGGCACTGCGGCGAACCACACAGCCGCAGGACACTCGGCGGACGGCGCGACGGACGGGACCACCCAGGGCGGCGGGGCGGGAGGCGGCACGGTGCAGGAGGGGCCGGTGGTGCGCGGCACGCCGTACGGCGCCGCAGCGCATAACGTTCCGGTGCACAACTCCGGACGCGGTGCCGCGTTTTCCCGGTCGACCAGGCACCATGGACCGATGCGCGACGATGTCGCCGGTGTGGCCGGCCAGGCGGACCCGGGGGAGGCCGAGCCCTCCGACCCGGGCCACGATCCGTCGTACGCGGAATCCGGCGGCCCCGCTGCCGAGGTCGGTCCGGGACGCCCCCCGGTGCTCGGCACGGGAGGCTCGCCCCTGGTCGGCGAACTGGTCGCGGCCGCCGTGCGCGGCGAGGGCCCGGCCATCGACGCGCTGCTCGCCTACGTCCACCCGCTCGCGCTGCGGTACTGCCGCGCCAAGCTGGTCCGGCTGCCCGGCGGGGCCCGGCACCACGTCGACGACGTGGCCCAGGAGGTCTGCGTCGCCGTGCTGTGCGCGCTGCCCCGGTACAAGGACCAGGGGCGGCCGTTCGAGGCCTTCGTCTACGGCATCGCCGCCCACAAGATCGCCGACCTGCAGAGGGCCGCGATGCGCGGCCCCGGCTCGACCGTGGTGCCGCAGGACGACCTGCCGGAGGTCCCGGACGAGGCGCTCGGCCCGGAGGAGCAGGCGCTGCTCAGCAGTGATGCGGCCTGGGCCAAGGAACTGCTCTCCAACCTGCCGGCCCGTCAGCGCGAACTGGTGCTGCTGCGGGTGGCCGCCGGACTGTCGGCGGAGGAGACCGGCGAGGTGCTCGGGATGTCGCCGGGGGCCGTCCGGGTGGCCCAGCACCGGGCGCTCAGCCGGCTGCGGGCGCTCGCGGAGGAGTCCTCCTGACCCTCCGGGGCGGAGGGGCGCAGGCCGGCGCGGTTCCGGCGAGCGGAATGGGGGTGCGGGGGTCCTTGTTGTCAAGGGCACACGAGGGCACATTCGCGGTGCCAGTACCATGGGGTATCGGCGCCTGGGCAGGTTGCCAAAGTTTCGCGGGTGCGCAGGCGGTTCCTTTGGAGGTTCCTCCAAGTCACCCGGCTTTCGGCGGTCTGTGCGAGTGAGCGATCAACGCGCCCCTCCCTCTGGGCGCGAGCGGATTAGGCCGGCCACGGAAGGTACTCCCCAAATGTCTTACAACGCCGCAGGCGTACCCGAGAAGTTCGCCATGCTCGGGCTCACGTTCGATGACGTCCTGCTGCTGCCCGGGGCTTCCGAGGTGCTGCCGAACCAGGTCGACACCTCCTCCCGGGTCTCCCGGAACGTCCGCGTCAACATCCCGCTGCTGTCCGCGGCGATGGACAAGGTCACCGAGGCGCGGATGGCCATCGCGATGGCCCGTCAGGGCGGCGTCGGCGTGCTGCACCGCAACCTCTCGGTCGAGGACCAGGCCAACCAGGTCGACCTGGTGAAGCGCTCCGAGTCCGGCATGGTCACCGACCCGATCACGGTCGGCCCGGACACCACGCTGGCCGAGGCCGACGCACTGTGCGCCAAGTTCCGCATCTCCGGCGTGCCGATCGCGGACGAGGCCGGCAAGCTGCTCGGCATCGTCACCAACCGTGACATGGCCTTCGAGTCGGACCGCAGCCGCCAGGTCCGCGAGATCATGACCCCGATGCCGCTGATCACCGGCAAGGTCGGCATCTCGGGCGAGGACGCGATGGCGCTGCTGCGCCGCCACAAGATCGAGAAGCTTCCGCTGGTCGACGACGAGGGCCGGATCAAGGGCCTCATCACCGTCAAGGACTTCGTCAAGGCCGAGCAGTACCCGAACGCCGCCAAGGACGCCGAGGGCCGTCTGCTGGTCGGCGCCGCCGTCGGCGCCAGCGCCGAGGCCTTCGACCGGGCCCAGGCCCTGGTCGAGGCCGGCGTGGACTTCCTGGTCGTCGACACCTCGCACGGCCACAGCCACAACGCGCTGGCCTGGATCGAGAAGATCAAGTCGGCCGTCCGGGTCGACGTGGTCGGCGGCAACGTCGCCACCCGGGACGGCGCCCAGGCGCTGATCGACGCCGGCGTGGACGGTGTCAAGGTCGGCGTCGGCCCCGGCTCCATCTGCACCACCCGCGTCGTCGCCGGCATCGGCGTCCCGCAGATCACGGCCATCTACGAGGCCGCCCAGGCCTGCCGGGCGGCCGGCGTGCCGGTCATCGGCGACGGCGGCCTGCAGTACTCCGGCGACATCGGCAAGGCGCTGGCCGCCGGTGCCGACACCGTGATGCTGGGCTCGCTGCTGGCCGGCTGCGAGGAGTCCCCGGGCGAGCTGCTGTTCATCAATGGCAAGCAGTTCAAGTCCTACCGCGGCATGGGCTCGCTGGGTGCCATGCAGTCCCGCGGCCAGGGCCGCTCCTACTCCAAGGACCGCTACTTCCAGGCCGAGGTCGCCTCGGACGACAAGCTCGTCCCCGAGGGCATCGAGGGCCAGGTCCAGTACCGCGGCCCGCTGTCCGCCGTGCTGCACCAGCTGGTCGGCGGTCTGCGCCAGACCATGGGCTACGTCGGCGCCGGCACCATCGCCGAGATGGAGAGCAAGGGCCGCTTCGTCCGGATCACCTCGGCCGGCCTCAAGGAGAGCCACCCGCACGACATCCAGATGACCGTCGAGGCGCCGAACTACTCGGCCCGCTGAGCGTACTGATCGGCCGGACCGCCTGAGGGGCCCGTCGCTGCACCGCAGCGGCGGGCCCCCGTGCGTCCGGGGCGTGGGCCGTCGGGGCGCCGTCGGCGGTAGTACGGGATACTGGGGTCGGCCGGGGTGACCCGGCGGGCATGAGCAACAAACCAGAAGGGCTCGAAGTGACTGAGATCGAGATCGGGCGAGGCAAGCGCGGCCGCCGGGCGTACGCCTTCGACGACATCGCCGTCGTCCCCAGCCGCCGTACGCGTGACCCGAAGGAGGTCTCGATCGCCTGGCAGATCGACGCCTACCGCTTCGAGCTGCCGTTCCTGGCCGCCCCCATGGACAGCGTGGTCTCGCCGCAGCAGGCCATCGCCATCGGCCGCCTCGGCGGCCTGGGCGTGCTGAACCTCGAAGGCCTCTGGACCCGCTACGAGGACCCGCAGCCGCTGCTGGACGAGATCGCCTCGATCACCGACCAGGCCAGCGCGACCCGCCGACTGCAGGAGATCTACGCCGCGCCGATCCGCGCCGAGCTGATCAAGCAGCGGATCCAGGAGATCCGCGACTCCGGTGTGGTCACCGCCGCCGCGCTCTCGCCGCAGCGCACCGCCGAGTTCTCCAAGGCCGTCGTGGACGCCGGGGTCGACGTCTTCGTCATCCGCGGCACCACCGTCTCGGCCGAGCACGTCTCCAGTGCCGCCGAGCCGCTCAACCTCAAGCAGTTCATCTACGAACTGGACGTCCCGGTGATCGTCGGCGGCTGCGCCACGTACACCGCCGCGCTGCACCTGATGCGGACCGGCGCGGCCGGCGTGCTGGTCGGGTTCGGCGGCGGGGCGGCCCACACCACCCGCAACGTGCTGGGCATCCAGGTGCCGATGGCGACCGCGGTCGCGGACGTGGCGGCGGCGCGGCGCGACTACATGGACGAGTCCGGCGGGCGCTACGTGCACGTGATCGCGGACGGCGGGGTCGGGTACAGCGGCGACATCCCGAAGGCGGTGGCCTGCGGCGCGGACGCGGTGATGATCGGCGCCGCGCTGGCCCGGGCCACGGATGCTCCGGGGAAGGGGTTCCACTGGGGGATGGAGGCCGTCCACGAGGAGCTTCCGCGCGGGAAGCGGGTGGACCTCGGGACGGTCGGCACCACGGAGGAGATCCTGACGGGGCCGTCGCACACGCCGGACGGGACGATGAACCTGTTCGGGGCGCTGCGGCGGGCGATGGCTACTACGGGGTACACGGAGCTGAAGGAGTTCCAGCGGGTCGAGGTGACGGTGAATCCGGCGCTGGCTCACCGCTGAGGGGATTGAGGCTGTTCGGGGGGTTGCTGTTGGGGGTGGGGCTTTCGGGAGGGTGGGTGACGCCGGGGGCGGTTCCGGGGGTGGGTGGGGGGGGGGGGGGGGGCGGGGGGGGGCCCCCCCCCCCCCCCGGGCGGGGGGGGCCGGGGGTGTGTGGGGGTCCCCGGCCCCGCCTCTCTCGCAGCTACCTTCGACCGCCCGTTCCACGGGCGCCTGCTGCCGGTGCCCCTTTTGCGGCGTGCCCTCCGCCGCCTCTTCTACTGCCTCTGCGGCAGTCACCCCTTGCTCAGCGCATCCCCCTGTGATGTGTTCCCGGAGGGGTGGTCAGGTGCGGGTGGCGGTGCGGCGGGTGAGGAGGAAGCCGCCGGTCAGGGCTATGGCGTAGAAGGCGAGGTCGAGGGGGCGTAGGTCGGCGCGCCAGGAGGTGAGGGTGTGCTGGAGGAGGGTGCGGGGGGTGGTGGTGTCGGCGTGGACGAGGCGGAGCTGCTGGATGAGCTGGCCGAGGAGGAGGGCGCCGGCGGAGAGGAGGGCGCCGAGGGGCGGGAGTAAGCGGTTCCGGCCGCCGAGCAGGCCCAGGGGGAGGGAGACCAGGCCGGCTTGGGCGATGGTCAGCCAGCCGAGGCTGTCGGCGGCGCGCAGGGGGGCGCAGCCGTAGGCGAGGCCGGCGAGGAGGGCGGCGAGCGGGGCGAGGAGGAGGGCGAGGCCGGTGCGGCGGCGGGGTTTGCGGCGGTGGGGGGTGGGGGTGCCGGGGTCGTAGCCGGTGACGGGGACGCCGGGCATGCCGGGGGCGACGTAGCCCTCGGGGGTGTCCAGGACGGGTGCGACCGAGTAGTGCTGGGCGGTGCGCGGTCGGATCGATGGTCCGTCAGTGCCCGGCGTGGGTGCGGTCATGGGCGTCGAGTCCCCCCGGAAAGACTATGAGCTGCCGAACGGTAGCAGCGGTTCGGGCAGATCTTGGCGAGTTTTCGATCACAGATCGGGCACAGAGCGTCGCACCCGTTCCGGTTCGTCCCGGCTTGGGCCGGGGGGCGGGTGGTAGTCGCCCCTCCGGACAGGGGATGATGGAGGCTTGGGCGTTCGGGCCCTGGCCGGGCCGACGCGCCGTCACCACGACCGCCAGCAGCACATGGGGGAACGTTCCGAATGACCCAGGCGCAGGGTTCCACCGGCCGCCTCCTGGCCGGCCGATACCGGCTGAACGGTGTGCTCGGACGCGGTGGCATGGGCACCGTCTGGCGCGCCGAGGACGAGATGCTGGGCCGGACCGTCGCGGTCAAGGAACTGCGGATGAACGCCAGCGTCGAGGAGGAGGAGAAGCACCGGCTGATCGTCCGGACGCTGCGCGAGGCGAAGGCGACGGCGCGGATCCGGCACAACTCGGCGGTGACCGTCTTCGACGTGGTCGACGAGGACGACCGGCCGTGGATCGTCATGGAGCTGGTCGAGTCCCGTTCGCTGGCCGACGTCGTCCGGGAGGACGGGCCGCTGACGCCCGTCCGGGCGGCGGAGATCGCGCTGGACGTGCTGGGCGTGCTGAGCGCGGCGCACGCGCTGGGCATCCTGCACCGGGACGTGAAGCCGTCCAACGTGCTGATCGGCGAGGACGGCCGGGTCGTGCTCACCGACTTCGGGATCGCCAGCGTGGAGGGCGACGCCTCGATCACCTCGACCGGGATGCTGGTCGGCGCGCCCTCGTACATATCCCCGGAGCGGGCGCGCGGGCAGAAGCCCGGGCCGCCGGCCGACCTGTGGTCGCTGGGCGGCACGCTGTACGCGATGGTCGAGGGGCGTCCGCCGTACGACCGCGGCTCGGCGCTGGCCACCCTGACCGCGGTGATGACCGAGGAGCTGAGCACGCCGGCGAACGCCGGGCCGCTGCTGCCGGTGATCGAGGGGCTGCTGGAGAAGGACCCGGCGAAGCGGCTGGACGCCTCGCAGACCCGGTCGATGCTCAAGCGGGTGGTGGCGGAGGCGACCGCGAAGGCCGAGTCGACGACCGAGCACGCGATGCCGGTCGGGGCGGTGGCGGACGCGGACTCGGTGGCGGAGAAGGGCAGGACCGGCGAGAAGGCCGGGGACGAGGGGGAGAAGGCAGGGGCGGCGGCGGAGACGCCCAAGCGGACCGTGGGCGGGTTGCTGGGAACGGTCCGGGTGGGCAGCCGGGCGCGGGACGAGGAGCCCGTCGCGGAGGCTGCCGCCGAGCCGGTGCCGGTGCCGGCGCCTGATCCCGAGCCGATCCGACCGGTGACCAGCGAGTGGACGATGGGGGCGACCCAGGCGGCCGGGGCCGACCCGCGTACGGGGCGGCGGCGGTTGGCGGTGGTCACCGTGGTGCTGGTGCTGCTGTTGATCGCCGGGATCCTCGCGGTGGTTCAGGCCGTGGGTGGCGGGGACGGGAACGCGAAGGGGGAGAGCACCCACAGCGCGGGGGCCACCTCGCCGGTCGCGGCGACCAGTGAGGCCACCACGCCGAGTCGGAGTCCGGAGGCGACCGTGACGGAGTCGGCTCCTGCTCCCGCGGAGCCGACCGGCACGACGGGGGCCACGGCTGCTGCGCCCCCGGCGTCCCGGGCCCCGGCGACCGAGCCGGCTCCGACGCAGACCACGGGCGGCGCGGTGCCTGCGGGTTACCACGCGTACCAGGATCCGAGCGGGTTCTCCGTGACGCTGCCGGACTGGTTGCAGCCGGCCGGGTCGGACTCCAACCGGCGGATCTTCAAGAACCCGGCCGACGGCAGCCAGCTGCGGATCGAGTGGACGACCTCGCCGGGTGCGAGCGCCCTCGCCGACTGGCAGGATTCGGAGCCCACCATCCGTGGCCAGGTGACGAACTACCAGCGGCTGAACCTGGCCGCGATCACCTACCGGCAGTGGACCAACGCGGCGGACTGGGAGTGGACCAACGGCACGCCCAAGACGCACTCGCTCAACCGGGGCTTCGTGACCGGGAATCCGGCCAAGTACGGTTACGCGATCTACTGGATCGTCCCGGACGCGCAGTGGGCCGCGCAGGCCTCCGCCCGGGACGTCGTGTTCGACAGCTTCCAGCCGGCGCCGTAGGGCTCAGCCGATCAGGCGCTGCTTGGCGCGGCTGAACTCCTCCTCGGTGAGTGCTCCGGAGGCGCGCAGGGCGGCCAGGCGCTCCAGCTGGTCGATGAGCTGGTCGCCGGTGGCGGGAGCGGTGCGGGAGAGCGCCGGCGGTTGCGGCGTGGCGCGGGCGGTCCGGGCGGTCTCGCGGATCCGCTCGGCGAAGGGCTCGGCCTTGATCACGTCCTCGAAGCGGTGGGAGCCGGTCAGGGCGACGACGGTGAGCACCTCGCCGTTCAACTTGGTGCGGGCCACGGTGGCGTCGGTGACGGCCGTGAGCGGAACCGGTACCGGTGGCTTCCCGTCCTTCAGGAAGAGCAGTCGGTGGGTGGTGAGCACCAGCACGCCCCGGCGGAAGTGGTCGGGGTGCCGCCCGGCCGTGGAGGCCACCGGTTCCTCGCCGTCGATGACGGCCGCTTCGACCGTGCGGACGGCCTCGGCCTGGTTGGCTTGGTTGCTGTTGCCCGCCACTTTGAAGGCGGTGTCGATCAGATCGGTCCAGTCCATGGGATCGAGCCTAAAGGAGCCGCTCAGTAGGCTGTTCGGTGAGCGAGAGGAACTGGCATGCGAGGCGGCCCCGGCCAGTTGATGGCGGGTCGGTACCGGCTGACGGACCGTCCCGAACTGCTGCGAGCCTTCGCGGTGGACGAGCACACCGGCGAGTCGGTGCTGCTGCGCGCCGTGGAGCTGCCCGCTTTGTTGACCTCCGGGCAGGACCCCGACGAGCCCAATCCCGGGCACGGGGACCGGCTGGTGCGGCGGGTGGCGGCGGTCGGTTCGACCGCGCCGGGCTGGCATCCGCGGCTGCTGCGCGGGGTCGGCGCCTTCGTCGACGGCGAGTTGCTGTGGACGGTGGAGGAGCGGCCGGCGGGCCGGACGCTGGCCGAGCTGCTCACCGCCGGGCCGCTCCCGCCGTACCGGGCGGCCGAGTTGGCGGCGGACCTGGCCGGTGCGCTGCGGGCGCTGCACGAGGCCGGGCTCACCCACGGCAATGTGACCGCCGAGTCGGTGCTGGTCTGCGAGGACGGTGCGGCGATGCTCGGGGGGCTGCTCGCCGGGGTGGCGCAGGAGGCGCTGGCCGAGGACCTCGGCGGGCCGGGCGGGCGGCGGCGGTACGAGGTGCGGGCCACGCTGGTGGGTCCGGTGGCCGAGCGCTGGCCGCTGGACGGCGGCCCGGCGGGGGACTGCTGGGCGCTCGGGGCGTTGCTGCAGCGGATGGTGACCGGTCGCTCGCCGTTCCTGGAGGTCGGGGTGCCGGAGCTGGTGACGGCGGTCCGCGAGGGCCGGCGTGAACCGTCGGTGGTCTGCGGGCCGTTGGCACCCTTGGTCGAACGGCTGCTGCAGCCCGATCCGACGCTGCGGCCGGCGGCCCCGGCGGTGCGGGGCGAGTTGGCGGCGCTGCTGGCGGGCGCGCCGGAGCCGGTCGACGAGGAGCGGACGGCGCGGGAGGTGGAGCTGAAGCCGGAGGCGCCGTTGGTGCCGTTGCGGCCGCGCCGGCGCGGGCGTCCGGGTGGGCGCGCGCCGGAGTCCGGCGGGGCGCGGGGTGGCGGGAGCTCCCGGATACCACCGGCCATGCTGGGACCGCTGCTGGTGGGCGGAGTGTTCCTGCTGCTGGTCCTGGGCATCGTCGCCGTGGTGCTGTTCGCGGGCTGACGGCCCGGGTACCCGCCGGTGCGCAGGTCCGGGGGGTGGGCGAGATTACCGGGCTCGGCGAGGTGCGCCTAGGGTGTCCGTGGAATCTGTTCGAACAGTGGTCTGCAGCGGGCTTTCCGCCGCGGTGACGGCAAGTGGAATCGAGAGGGGGAGCGGTCGCCGATGGGCGTGCAGGACCGGCCGGAGGCGGCCGAGGCGGAGCGGTTGCTGGCCGGGCGGTACGAGCTCGGTGAGCGGCTCGGCCGGGGCGGTATGGGCACGGTCTGGCGGGCCTGGGACCGGATGCTGGACCGCGAGGTCGCGGTCAAGGAGCTGACCGTCAACCACCTGCCGGAGGAGGACCTGCAGATCCTGCACACGCGGATGAAGCGCGAGGCGAGCGCCGCCGCCAGGATCAAGCACCCCGGTGTGATCACCGTGCACGACGTGCTGGAGCAGGACGGCCGGCCGTGGATCGTGATGGAGCTGGTCGACGGCCGTTCGCTGGCCGACGTGATCAGCCAGGACGGCACCCTGCCGCCGCGCGCCGCCGCCGAGGTCGGCAGCCAGGTGCTCGCCGCGCTGCACCGCGGCCACCAGCTCGGGGTGCTGCACCGGGACGTCAAGCCGGCCAACGTGCTGCTGGAGCGCGGTACCGGGCGGGTGGTGCTGCTGGACTTCGGCATCGCCAAGTACGAGGGCTCGACCGAGCTGACCCGGCCGGGCGACCTGGTCGGCTCGCCGGACTACCTGGCGCCCGAGCGCGCCCAGGGCGAGCGGCCCGGGCCGGCCTCCGACCTGTGGGGCCTCGGGGCGACGCTGTACGCGGCGGTCGAGGGCCAGTCGCCGTTCCGCCGGGACTCGCCGATCACCACGCTGGCCGCGGTGGTCGACGAGCCGCTGCCGGAGTCGCGCCGGGCCGGGCCGCTCGGGCCGGTGCTGGCCGCGCTGATGGCCAAGGACCCGGCCGACCGGCCGAGCGCGGACGAGGCGGCCCGGATGCTGGCCGAGGTGCAGGCCGGGCACACCATGGGGCTGTCGTCGGTGGTGCCGTCGGCCGCGCCGGTGCGCACGCCCACCCAGTCGGTGCCGGTGGTGGACCGCAACGAGGGGCCGGACGGGACCGCCAAGCCGTCGGTGGTGGGCTCGGAGGACCCGACCGACGCGCGTCCGGCCGGGATCGCGCCGACCGCCGTGTCGTCGGTCGCCGTGCCGTTCGAGGTGCCCGTCGTGGCCGCCGGGCAGGCGCACACCCCGGTCGGTGCGCCGGTCGCGCACTCCTCCGCGCCCGCTGCCGGTCCGGCCGGACGCCGCAAGCGGCTGAGGCTCCTCGCCATCGCCGTGGCGGTCGGCGTGCTGGCCGCCGGAGCGGCCTTCCTCGCCACCCGGCAGCTGACCGACCCCCCGGGCGCCGACCCCACCCCGACCGCGCAGCCGGACACCCCCGAACCCTCCGACGTGCCGGCGACCGGCGACGCGACCCCCGGGGCGCCCGCCCCCGCCGGCTACCACTGGGTCGACGACCAGGCCGGCTTCCGCTTCCCGCTGCCGACCGGGAACCCCGCCTGGCAGCGCAGCCTCGGCACCGACAGCAACCAGATCTTCTACAGCCCCGACAACCGGGTGCACTACCTGCAGTTCGCGGTCACCGTCGGGCAGTCGGTCAAGCCCTTGGACCACATGCGGCAGATGGAGGTCAACGTCTCCAAGTCGCTCAAGGACTACAAGCAGCACCGGATGGCCGGCGCCGTGGTCAACGGCCACGAGGCGGCCACCTGGGAGTTCAGCTACGCGGCCAAGGAGGGCGGACGCCGGCGGGCGATCGAGACCGAGTTCATCGACGAGGACGGCACCGCCTACGCGATCTACGCGTCCAGTCCCGACAAGGGCGACGACTGGCAGCAGGCCGAGCAGCGGTTCACCACGGTCCTCAACCACTTCACACCGACCCGCTGAGCCGGGGCGCACGGCTGGGCGGTGAGGGCGGAGCGCCCCGCTTTCGCCCGACTGCGGCAGATTCTTGTTACCGACGGGTACCGCGCCGGGCGCCGAAGGCCTAGGCTGCGCCGTATGTCGGACCTCACAGCAGACGCAGTGGCCACCGAACACCCCGGCGCCCCCGCGGGCGGCAACCCGACCGCCCCCGGCGGCGGCCGGACCGTCGCGACCGCCGTCCCCCGGTCCCTGGTCGACCGGCTGGCCACCGGGGTCACCGCCACCGCCGAGCCCAACGTGGTGGAGACCGTCGCCCCGCTGACCGGTGAGCGGCTGGCCGGTCTGCCGCAGTCCACCCCGGCCGACGTCGAGGTCGCCTTCCAGCTGGCCCGCCGCGCCCAGGCCGCCTGGGCCGCGCTGCCGGTGCGCCGCCGCGCGGCCGTGCTGCTGCGCTTCCACGACCTGCTGCTCAAGCGGCAGGACGAGGTGCTGGACCTCGTCCAGGCCGAGACCGGCAAGGCCCGGCTGCACGCCTTCGAGGAGGTCCTGGCCGTCGCCATGGCCGCCCGGCACTACGGGCGCGCCGCCCAGGGCTACCTGAAGGACCGGCGCCGCGGCGGTGCGCTGCCGGTGCTCACCCACACCGTGGAGGCCCGCCGGCCGAAGGGGGTGGTGGGCCACATCTCGCCGTGGAACTACCCGCTGGAGCTGTGCGTCGGGGACCTGCTGCCCGCCTTCGTGGCCGGCAACGCGGTGGTCAACAAGCCCGACACCCAGACCGCGCTGACCGGGCTGTGGGCCCGGGAGCTGCTGATCGAGGCCGGGCTGCCGGCCGACCTGTGGCAGGTCGTGATCGGCGACGGCCCGGTGATCGGCCCCGCCGTGGTGGAGCACGCCGACTACGTCTCCTTCACCGGCTCCACCCGTACCGGCCGCGAGGTCGCCCAGCGCGCCGCCGCCCGGCTGGTCGGCGCCTCGCTCGAACTCGGCGGCAAGAACGCCATGCTGGTGCTCTCCGACGCCGACGTCGACGCGGCCGCCGCGGGCGCCGTACGGGCCTGCTTCTCCTCCGCCGGGCAGCTGTGCATCTCGATCGAGCGGCTGCTGGTGCACCGCTCGGTGGCCGACCGGTTCCTGGAACGCTTCGTCGCCCGCACCCGGGCGCTGCGCCTGGGCGGCGGCCTGGCGTACGGCGCCGACATGGGCTCGCTGGTCTCCGCCCGGCAGCTGGAGACCACCACCCGGCACGTGGAGGAGGCGGTCAAGGCCGGCGCCACCGTGCTGACCGGCGGGCGGGCCCGGCCCGACCTCGGCCCGTACTTCTACGAGCCGACCGTCCTGGACGGGGTGACCCCGGAGATGGCGGTCTGCGCGGAGGAGACCTTCGGCCCGGTCGTCGCGGTCTACCGCTTCGACACCGAGGAGGAGGCGGTCGCCGCCGCCAACTCCACGCCGTACGGCCTGAACTCCAGCGTCTGGACCAGGGACCTGCGGCGCGGCCGGGCGGTCGCGGCCCGGCTGCGCACCGGGACGGTCAACGTCAACGAGGCCTACGCGGCCGCGTACGGCTCGGTGGCCGCGCCGATGGGCGGCATGGGCGACTCGGGGCTGGGCCGGCGGCACGGCGCCGACGGCATCCTGCGCTTCACCGAGGCGCAGACCATCGCCACCCAGCGGCTGATGCCGATCGCGCCCTCGTTCGGGCTGGACGACAAGCAGTTCGCCGCCGTGATGACCGGCGGGCTGCGGGCGCTCAAGGCGCTGCGCTTCAAGTAGGGCCGTGCGGTTCGAGCAGGGCCGCGGTCCGCGCGGCGCCGACCGGGCTTTCCCCAGGCAGTTTCGATCCCCGAAGGAGCAGTGGCAGATGGTGGAGTCCGGCGGTTCGGCGGAGTTCGACTACGACGTGGTCGTGGTCGGCTCCGGCTTCGGCGGTTCGGTCGCGGCGCTGCGGCTGACCGAGAAGGGCTACCGGGTCGCCGTCCTGGAGGCCGGGCGGCGCTTCGAGCGGGACGAACTGCCGCGGAACTCCTGGGACCTGCCGAACTACCTGTGGGCGCCGCAGCTCGGGCTGTACGGCATCCAGCGGATCCACCTGCTGGCCAACGTGCTGATCCTGGCCGGCGCCGGGGTCGGCGGCGGGTCGCTGAACTACGCCAACACCCTGTACGTGCCGCCGAAGGCCTTCTTCGAGGACCGCCAGTGGCGCCACATCACCGACTGGCAGGAGGAGTTGGCGCCGTTCTACGACCAGGCGCAGCGGATGCTGGGGGTCCGGCTGAACCCGACCGTCACCCCGTCCGACGTCCACCTCAGGGCGGCGGCCGAGAAGATGGGCGTCGGGGACACCTTCCACATGGCGCCGGTCGGCGTCTTCTTCGGGGACGGCAAGGACACCGACGGCACCACCAGGGCGGCACCCGGCGAGGAGGTCGCCGACCCCTACTTCGGCGGCGCCGGCCCGGCCCGCAAGGCCTGCGTGGAGTGCGGCGAGTGCATGACCGGCTGCCGGCACGGCGCCAAGAACATGCTCACCGAGAACTACCTGTACCTGGCGGAGCGGGGCGGCGCGGAGATCCACCCGCTGACCACGGTGGCCCGGATCCGCGAGCTCGGGGGAGCCGACGGGCCCCGCGGCTACGCGGTGGACGTGCGCCGCACCGACTCCCGGTCGAGGACCGACCGGGTGAAGGCGGGTGCCCGGACCATCACCGCGGCCCGGGTGGTGGTCGCGGCCGGCACCTACGGCACCCAGTCGCTGCTGCACCGGATGCGGGACGCCGGCCACCTGCCCCGGATCTCCGACCGGCTCGGCGAGCTGACCCGCACCAACTCCGAGGCGCTGGTGGGCGCGCAGACCACCGACCGGCGCTACGGCACCAAGGCGGACTTCACCAAGGGCGTCGCGATCACCTCCTCGATCCACCCGGACGCCAACACCCACATCGAGCCGGTTCGCTACGGCAAGGGCTCCAACGCGATGGGCGCGCTGTCGATCGCCCAGGTCAAGGGCGGTGGCAGGGCCCCGCGCTGGCTGCGCTACCTGGGCAACTCGGTGCTCCACCCGGTGACCTTCGGCCGCTCGATGAACCAGCGCGGCTGGTCCGAGAAGACGATCATCGGCCTGGTGATGCAGTCGCTGGACAACTCCATCACCGTCTCGCTCAAGAAGGGCCCGCTCGGCAAGCCCCGGCTCACCTCCAGCCAGGGCCACGGCGAGCCCAACCCGACCTGGATCCCGGCCGCCGAGAAGGGTGCCCAGGCGCTGGCCGACGAGATCAACGGCTTCCCGGGAAGCACCGTCGGCGAGATCTTCGACATCCCGATGACCGCGCACTTCCTCGGCGGCTGCCCGATCGGCGACACCGCCGAGACCGGAGTGGTCGACCCGTACCACCGGCTGTACGGGCACCCCGGGATCAGCGTGGTGGACGGCGCGGCCGTCTCCGCCAACCTCGGCGTCAACCCCTCGCTCACCATCACCGCGCAGGCCGAGCGCGCCCTGTCGATGTGGCCCAACAAGGGCGAGGCGGACCGGCGCCCGGCACAGGGTGAGGCCTACCGTCGGGTCGACCCGGTCGCGCCGGTGCGCCCGGCCGTGCCGGAGGGCGCCTTCGGGGCGCTGCGACTGCCGATGCTGCCCGTCCCGGAGGTCCCGAAGAAGCGCGGCTGAACCGGCTCCGGAGGCCAATCCGACGGCGTCGCTTTCCGGTTGACACCCGTTCGGGTCCGATGGGATAAACGGGCTCCCTGGGGGGACCCGGGACTCGTCGAGCGGGGGGAATGCGGTCCATGGCCAACTGCGCATCGTGCGGCGCGACTTCGGTGGAGGGGGCGCCCGCCTGCGGCTCGTGCGGACGGCCGGCGGCACCCCCGCCCCCGGCGGCACCCCCGCCCCCGACGGCCGTCGCGCCGCCCGCCGTACCGCAGCCGGCCGGGCCCCCCGGGTACTACCCGCCGCCGCCCGGTCCGGGGGCGGGCGCCGGGTACCCGCCGGTCGGCGGACCGCCCGCGGTGGGCAGTTGGGGCGCCGGGCAGCCGTACTACCCGAAGGGAGCCCGGTCGCCGCTGCTGCGTCGGCTGACCGGCGCGGACTGGGGACCGGCGCTGCGGACGGCCGCCGGGCCGACCGCGGTGCTGCTGCTGGCGGCGCTGGTCGCGGCGGTCCCGAGCGACTACACCCTCGACCAGGCCTTCCCGACCCCCGAATTCGGCGACCGCTTCCTCTCCACCCTGGCGATGGCGCTGAACGCGCTGGGCGCGCCGTTCCGGCTCGGCTTCCACAACCCGATCACCCGCGGCCGCTCGGAGAACCTGGACGTCACCTTCTGGGCGGTGCCGATGACGGTCACCGTCCTGTGGTGCCTGGCGCTCTGGCTCGGCCTGCGGGCCGGGCTGCGCCGGCGCAAGGCCGACGGCTCCCAGCTGACCCGCGGCCAGGCGGCCGGTGAGGCGCTGCGCACGGCGGTGGTGCTCGGACTGGTGACCGTGGTGCTCGGCCTGGTCGCCGGCACCAGCTGGAACCCGGGGAGCAGCGACGACGACTACTACGGCTCCGCCCCGGGCCTCGGGAAGCCGTCCCTCGACACGGGCTCCGGCTGGGTCTGGGCACTCGGCTGGACCCTCCTGGTGGGCGGGCTGCTGGCCTTCACCGTCTACGGCACCGACGCGATGCGCTGGGCCGCCTGGCGCAGCCGGGCGGTGCGCGGCTGGGCGGTGGCCGCGCTGACGGCGGGCCAGGCGCTCGCGCTGACCCTGGGCCTGGTCTCGGTGACGGCCTTCGTGCTGATCGCCGCCAACAGCGACCAGGACTGGCAGACGCCGGTCTCGCTGGCCTTCCTGCCCAACCTCGGTCTGCTGCTGCTCGGCCTGGGTTCGGGCGCCACCGTCCGGTCGGACACCACCAGGGGAGCCGTCCCGGGGTGGAGCGACTACGGCGACAGCCACCGGGAGTTCTCCTTCTTCGACCTGCACGGAGAGAGCGCGGACTGGCGCTGGACCGGTCTGCTGGCGCTCGCCGCGGCGGGCCTGCTCGGCTGGACGGCCTACCGGCGGCGGCTGGACACGGCCGACCGGTTCCGGCTGGCGGCGGTGTACGCGGTGCTGCTGGTCGCGCTGACGGCGGCCTCCGGCGGGCTGTTCAGCACCTCGATGTCCCTCCAGGGGGCGACCTCCGGCGGCTGGGGCGGCGCGGACGACGCGCCCTCCACCCAGGACACCTCGGTGGGGCTGGCGTTCCTCAGTCTGCTGCTGGCCGGTGCGGTCTGGGCGCTGGCCGGTGCGCTGCTGGTGCCCGCGCTGCTGGCGGCGCTCGGCGGCCGGAGCGCGACGGCACCGTACGGTGCGGTACCGCCGGGCGGGGCGTACGGCCCGGTGCCGCCGGAGGCGCCGCATCCCGGCGGACCCGGCTACGCGGGCCCGCCGCCCGGATCGGTGCCGGGCGTGATGCCGCCCGGAGTGCCCCCGCAGGCGCCGCCGTACGGCCCGGTGCCACCGGCGGTGCCGCACCCGGCCGGGCCGGTGGCGGACACGCCGGTGATCGGGGTGAGCGAGGTGCTCGGCTCGCACGACGCGCCGCCCGCGCCCGCCGCCGGGACGCCGCCGCGGCCCGGGGCCGCGCCGCGGCCGCCGGAGGAACCGGTCGACCCGAGCGTCTGGCGCGACCACCCGTAGGACGCGACCACCCGTGCCAGAGGTGGAAAGGGCAAAGGGCCCCGCGGGGGTACGGGGCCCTTTGTCGCTCAGCACTCGGCGTCAGGGCTGCGCCAGGTGCTGGGGGTGACGGCGCCGGGGGAGGAGCGCCGTCCTGTCGGTCGGTTCGTGGTCGTGCCCCTTCGGTGCCGGCGTGGGTGGCCGGCGAGCGGGGCGCGCTTCCGTGTGGCGGCGGGGTCGGCGGGCAGGTCTGCGCCGGTCCCACGCTCACGGAGCGTGAAGTGAGAGCCGCTGTCGCCTTCCTGCGCGGCGACGGCGGAGACATCGGTCCGGGCCCCCGCGGCGTGCCTGCCGGCTGCCGGGAGAACCGTTCACAGGGAGCATCGTGCTGGACGGAGGGGCCGCTCTGCAACCGGTTCGGCGCAGTTCGAACCACTCCGTGTGCCGACGACGGTGGCCGAATGATCACGGTGCGTAGTGGTCGACAGGCTGCGGCGCACGGGGACGCGCGTAGCAGCGCGGGACGGTGGGGGAGGTGCGCCCGGAGCGCGCCCCGGATCGAACAATCGGTGCGACGGCCGGCTCCCGGGCGTCCCCGGGAGCCGGCCGTCCCACCTCTCGGCCCAGTCGCGGCCGGGGTCGCTGTCCCCTGCTGGCCGGCCGCGGCACCCGCGCACGGTCCCACGGTGCCGCGCTCCCCGGCGGGCCGGGGCGGCGGCGCCACGTGCGCCGGTGGACTGGGGTGAAGCTCCACGCGTGGTCCTGCAGTCCGTACGGCGGTGCCCCCGGTCGGGGGCGGTGGCGGCGCGTCTGGCGGACGCGGCGCGGCCGTCCGGTCGTCAGAAGCAACGAAGCGCGGCCCCGCCCGGTCACGGTCCTTTGGACGTGCAGACGAGTGAAACCGGACAGCCCGGTAGAATCGGTGTTCAGACACCCACACCCGTCCGCCGCCGCAGCCCCGCCCGGGGCGGCGGTTCAGCGCGACACCTCGATACCGCTGCCGGAAGGCCGTCTGTGTCCTCTGCAATTCCCGTCCAGTCCGTGCCGGACAACGACACCGTCCTGGTGGTCGACTTCGGTGCCCAGTACGCCCAGCTCATCGCCCGTCGGGTGCGTGAGGCCCGGGTCTACAGCGAGATCGTGCCGAGCAGCATGCCGGTCGCCGAGATGCTCGCCAAGAACCCCAAGGCGATCATCCTCTCCGGCGGTCCGTCGTCGGTCTACGAAGAGGGTGCGCCGCAGCTCGACCGCGCGATCTTCGAGGCCGGTGTCCCGGTCTTCGGCATGTGCTACGGCTTCCAGCTGATGGCCAAGACGCTGGGCGGCACCGTCGACAACAACGGCGCCCGCGAGTACGGCCGCACCCCGCTGACGGTCTCCCGCACCGGCTCGACCCTGTTCGAGGGCGTCCCGGCGCAGCACTCGGTCTGGATGTCGCACGGCGACGCCTGCTCCGCCGCCCCGGAGGGCTTCACCGTCACCGCCTCCACCGACCTGGTTCCGGTCGCGGCGTTCGAGAACGACGAGGCCCGTCTGTACGGCGTCCAGTACCACCCCGAGGTGCTGCACTCCGACCACGGCCAGCTGATCCTGGAGCACTTCCTCTACCGCGGCGCCGGCATCGCCCCGACCTGGACCACCGGCAGCGTGGTCGAGGAGCAGATCGCCCTGATCCGCGAGCAGGTCGGCGACAAGCGCGCGATCTGCGGCCTGTCCGGCGGTGTGGACTCCGCGGTCGCCGCGGCCCTGGTCAACAAGGCCATCGGCGACCGGCTGACCTGCGTCTACGTCGACCACGGCCTGATGCGCAAGGGCGAGACCGAGCAGGTCGAGAAGGACTTCGTGGCCGCCACCGGCGTCCAGCTGAAGGTCGTCGACGCCTCCGAGCGCTTCCTGAACGCGCTGAAGGGGGTCACCGACCCCGAGGAGAAGCGCAAGATCATCGGCCGCGAGTTCATCCGGGTCTTCGAGCAGGCCCAGGCCGAGATCGTCGCCGAGGCCGGCGCGCACGGCGAGTCGGTCGACTTCCTGGTCCAGGGCACCCTGTACCCGGACGTGGTGGAGTCCGGCGGCGGCACCGGCACCGCCAACATCAAGTCCCACCACAACGTCGGCGGCCTGCCCGAGGACCTCCAGTTCCAGCTGGTCGAGCCGCTGCGCAAGCTGTTCAAGGACGAGGTCCGGATGGTCGGCCAGGAGCTCGGCCTGCCGGAGGAGATCGTCCAGCGCCAGCCGTTCCCGGGCCCGGGCCTGGGCATCCGGATCGTCGGCGAGGTCACCAAGGAGCGCCTGGACCTGCTCCGCGACGCCGACGCGATCGCCCGCGAGGAGCTGACCGCGGCCGGTCTGGACCGCGAGATCTGGCAGTGCCCGGTCGTGCTGCTCGCCGACGTGCGCAGCGTGGGCGTGCAGGGCGACGGCCGCACCTACGGTCACCCGATCGTGCTGCGCCCGGTCTCGTCCGAGGACGCCATGACCGCCGACTGGTCGCGCCTGCCGTACGACGTGCTGGCCCGGATCTCCACCCGGATCACCAACGAGGTCCGCGACGTGAACCGCGTCGTCGTCGACGTCACCAGCAAGCCGCCGGGCACCATCGAGTGGGAGTAGCACTCCCGCACCGCCAGGGCCTGTCCGGCCGCGCCGTCGTTCCCGTGTACGGGAGCGGCGGCGCGGCCGTTCGTTCCCCCGGTGGGGAGTTCGCGGCCCCCGGGTGGGACCTCCCACCGAAAGCGTGCAGGAGCGGGCAGAATGCGGACCGGACCTGTCAGGGAGTGGCAGGCCGTGAGGGAAGGTGTGAGGGATGTCGGAGGTCAGCAGCTCCGAGGCGGTCGACGGGGGAGCGGCCGAGCGGGCCGACCGGGCGGCGCAGCGGAGGGCGTTCGCGTCCCGGTACGCGCTGCTGCCGCTGCGGCTGTTCCTCGGCGTCACCTTCGTCTACGCGGCCCTGGACAAGCTGTCCGACGCCCACTTCCTGGCCGGCGCCGGCGATCCGGCCTCCTTCGTCTCGCAGACCCGGGCGGCCGAGGCCGGCGGCAGTCCGATCGCCTTCCTGCTCGGGCCGGCCCTGGACGCGCCCACGCTGTCCGCGCTGGCCGTCGCCTTCGGTGAGCTGGCGGTCGGCCTCGGCACCCTGGTCGGCCTGTGGGGCCGGGTCGCGGCGCTCGGCGGCGCGCTGATCAACCTGAGCCTGTGGCTGACCGTCAGCTGGAACGTGTCGCCGTACTACCTCGGCAACGACCTCGGCTACCTGATGGCCTGGACGCCGCTGCTGCTGGCCGGTACGCCGTACCTGTCGGTGGACGGCTACCTGGCCCGGCGGGCCGGTCGGGACCGCGCGCGGGGGCTGACCGAGGAGCACGTCAAGCGCCGGGCGCTGGTGGACGGCGGGATCGCGGCGGTCGCGATCGGCGGTGCCGGGCTGCTGGCCGGCTCGCTGACCCGCACCTTCGGCCGGGGCAGGCAGGCCGCGCCCAAGGAGTCCGCGGCCCCGGCCCCCGGCACCACGGCGTCCGGTCCCGCGGCGCCCGCCCCCACGGTGGCCGCGGCGAGCGTGCCGGTCGGCGGTTCGGCCCAGGTCAAGGACCCGGCCACCGGGGACGCCGTCTACATCGTGCAGCCCAAGGCCGGCCAGTACTGCGCCTTCTCCTCGGTGTGCACCCACTCCGGCTGCGCGGTCGACGCGCCGAAGAACGGCCAGTTCCACTGCCCCTGCCACGGCTCCCGCTTCGACGCCGCGACCGGCGCCGTGGTCAACGGACCCGCCGTCAAGCCGCTGCCCAGGTACGGCGTAGGCAAGGACGGCGACAAGCTGACCCTGGGCCCGCTGCAGAGCTGAGCCCGCGGGGGCCGCCCTACTCCTCGCGGTCCGGCTTGCCCCGGCGGGCCACCGCGGCGACCGCGCCGGCCAGGCCTCCGACGCCGAGCACGATGAAGGTGACCGGGACGACGATCCGTCCGTTCACCGACCGGTCGTTGAGCGCGGCGACCAGGTAGAGCAGCGCGATCACGGTGAACAGGCCGCCCGCGATCAGCGAGAACAGGTCGAGCCGGTGCTTCCTCACTGCTGGACCACCTTGATGTCGCCGAGGCCGAGGCCGAGTTGGAGATCGAGCGTGCCCTTGGACGGCTGACCGCCCACGGGGTCGATCCGGTACACGTGTCGTCCGGTGCCGTCCCGGCGGTCGCCGGGGACGCTGACGTTGCCCAGGCCGACCCGGGCCACCAGGTTCACCGTGACGTTCGGCGGCACGGTGACCGCCAGCTCGCCGGCGCCCAGGTCGACCTCGGTGGTGAGGGTGCTCCCGGCCGGGTCGAGCCGGGAGAGGTCCAGCCGGACGTCGCCGGCGCCGAGGTTGTAGCGGTCCTTCAGGTCGGCGGCCGAGCCGACCGTCCAGGTGCGGTCGCCGATGGCGTCCTGCACGGTGTGCGGCGCGTGGCCGGCGAAGGCCAGCGCCAGGGTGGTCAGCAGGCCCAGCACGGCGAGCCTGCGGGCCCGGCCGAACCTGGCGGCCAGCAGCAGCGTGAGGCCGATCACCAGCAGCCCGGTGGCCAGCACGACGGTGCTCAGCTTGGTGACGTCGGTGTGGCCGACCGAGGCGGACCAGACCGCGGTGGCAGCGCCGATCGCCAGCAGGAAGCCGAAGAAGCCGAGCGGCGAGCGCTCCCTCGGCGGCCGGACGGCGGCCGGCTCGCGGCGGCGCTCCGGGCGCTCCTTGCGCAGCGGGTCGCCCTCCGGCAGGTCCGTGCGCTGCCACCAGGCCTGCGCCGGGCCGCCGGGCGGCGGCACCTTGGTGCCGTACGCGGGCGTGGGACCGGCCGGGTCGGCCGCGCCGTACGGGTTGCGCTCGGGGTGGCGGGGGTCCCACAGGTAGCCGCTGGGGCCGGGGGCGGGGGAGTCGGCGGGGGCGGTCCCGGCGGCCTGGGCGGCGGCGTGCCGGGCCCGGGCGGCCTCGTCCTGCGGGTGGCCGTGGCCGTCGTGGTCGGGGAAGTAGCGGTCGTAGGGGCCGCCGTGGCGGCGTCCGCGGCCCCGGCCGCGGCGGCGCTCGGGGTCGTACCGCACCGCCATGAAGACCAGGCCGCCGAGCAGCAGCAGCGGGAACAGCTGGTCGCCGTCGCCCATCGAGGAGAAGAACACCCCGGTGCCGATGACGGTCAGCAGCACCGCGCCGATCGACTGGCCGTCGACCCGGCCGGTCAGCACCCGCTGGAGCTCGGTGCGCCCGCCGCGGCCCTTGCCGTCGGCGCCGTCCTCGGTCGGGACGATCAGCCAGGCCAGGCCGTACAGGAAGAGCCCGAGGCCGCCGGAGAGGCAGAGCACCACGGTGACCACCCGGAACACCACCGGGTCGATGTCCAGGTGCCGCCCGAGCCCGCCGCAGACGCCGGCCACCACGCGGTGGTGCTCGGTCCTGGTCAGCGGGGGGCGTTCCGGTTCCGGCGGGGCGGTGGGCCCGGCCTCCTGGATGCGGTGGTCCTCGGTCATGGGCACCATCCTTCCGGCAGGGGGCGGGCGGGCCCAACCGGGTACGGCCCTGCCCGTACCCTGACTTGTCCCTGATAAGCGTGGGGGCAACACCCTGATGCGCCCGAAGGCGCCCGCGTGGAACCATCGGTGGCGTGGCAGCACCCGGTACCGATCCCCGCCCCCTCGCCCCCGACGCCGCGGCGTCGGCCGGCGCCGACCCCAACGTGCCCGACGGCGGGCGCCCGCCGTACCGGCGGCTCTACCGCAGCCCGCAGGGACGGATGCTGGGCGGCGTCGCGAACGGCCTGGCGGTGCACCTCGGCCTGCCGGTCCGCTGGGTGCGGCTGGCCTTCGTACTGCTCTTCTTCGCCCAGGGGATCGGCGCGCTGCTGTACGCGGCGTTCTGGTTCGTGGTGCCGATCGGCATCGGCGAGCCCTCCCAGCGCGGCGGCACCCACTGGGTGAACGTCAACGGCGTCTACATCCCGACCTCACCCTGGCTGCGGCCGGGCACGCCGCTGACCAAGCCCGGCGGCGGCTGGATCGGCCGGCTGCGCGTACTGCTCCAGCACGCGTTGCAGGGAGAGCCGGTCACCGCGGCCCCCGCGGTCGGGGGCGAGGACGAGACCGGGACGCGGCCCGCCGCCAAGGCCGGGCAGGGCGGCATCGGCCAGCTCGCCGCCCTGGTCATGGTCGTGATCGGCCTGATCGCCCTGCTGAACGTGCTCGGCTGGCAGACCGCCAAGCCGTACACCTGGCCGCTGCTGGCGATCGGCGTCGGCGTCGCGCTGGTCTGGCGGCAGGCCGACGACTCGCGCTGGCAGCGCTGGTTCGGCATGGAGGGCGAGAAGCGGCGCAGCGCCTACACCCGGGTCGGCGCCGGCGTGCTGCTCGCGGTGGCCGGCACCATCGCGCTGCTCGCGATGCAGGGCAGCGGCTCCACCCTCGGCTCGGTGGTCCAGGCCTCGCTGGCCGTGCTGGCCGGGGTGCTGGTGCTGCTCGGCCCGTACGGCCTGAGGCTGTGGCAGGACCTCGGTGCCGAGCGCACCGCCCGCATCCGCGCCCAGGAGCGCGCCGAGATCGCCGCGCACATCCACGACTCGGTGCTGCACACCCTCACCCTGATCCAGCGTCGGGCCGAGGACCCCAAGGAGGTGCTGCGCCTGGCCCGCTCCCAGGAGCGCGAGCTGCGGCTGTGGCTGTACCGCCCCGAGGCCGCCGCCGAGGCCGCGCCGGACACCATGGCGGAGACCCTGCGGGCCGCCGTCGCCGAGGTCGAGGACCGGCACGGAGTCCCGGTCGAGCTGGTGATCGTCGGCGACTGCCCGATGGACGAGAAGATCGCGGCACAGATGCAGGCCGCGAGGGAGGCGACCGTCAACGCGGCCAAGTACGGTGGCGGGGGACCGGTCCAGGTCTACGCCGAGGTCGAGGGGAGGACGGTGTCGGTGTTCGTCCGCGACCACGGCCCCGGCTTCGACCCCGACACGGTGCCCGAGGACCGGATGGGCGTACGGGAGTCGATCATCGGCCGGATGAAGCGCCACGGCGGCACCGCTCGGGTGCGGCCGGCGGCGGGCGGCGGCACCGAGGTCGAGCTGGAGATGGAGAGAACGAATGACTGAGGCAGCGCCGGAGCGCACGGCGAGGGTCGTCCTGGTGGACGACCACCGGATGTTCCGGACGGGGGTCAGGGCCGAGATAGGCCGCACCGAGGTGACCGGCATCGACGTGGTGGGCGAGGCCGACGACGTGGACTCGGCGGTCCGCGTGGTCGCCGAGACCAGGCCGGACGTGGTGCTGCTCGACGTCCACCTGCCCGGCGGCGGCGGCGTCGAGGTGCTGCGCCGCTCGGTCGGCGTGATGGGCGAGCAGGGAGGGGTGAAGTTCCTGGCGCTGTCGGTCTCGGACGCGGCCGAGGACGTCATCGGCGTCATCCGCGGCGGCGCGCGCGGCTACGTCACCAAGACCATCACCGGCACCGACCTGGTGGACGCGATCTTCCGGATCGCCGACGGCGACGCGGTCTTCTCGCCCCGGCTGGCCGGCTTCGTGCTGGACGCCTTCGCCGCCACCGACACCCCGCCGGTGGACGAGGACCTGGACCGCCTCACCCAGCGCGAGCGCGAGGTGCTCCGGCTGATCGCCCGCGGCTACGCCTACAAGGAGATCGCCAAGCAGCTCTTCATCTCGGTGAAGACCGTCGAGAGCCACGTCTCCGCCGTCCTGCGCAAGCTCCAGCTCAGCAACCGCCACGAGCTCACCCGCTGGGCCACCGCCCGCCGCCTGGTCTGATCCCTCTCCGCCGAGCCCGTCCGTCCCGGATTCCCCGGGACGGACGGGCTTGTCGGTGGGTGGCCATAGACTCGATGTGCCATGAGTAGCCTCTTTGACGACCTCCCGCTCCCCGGTTTCGAGGCACCCGCCGCCGGGTCGAAGCAGCCCGCCGTGCCCGCCGACGCGATCGACGAGGAGCCCCCGCCGTACGAGGACGAGGTCCCGTACGACGCGTACGAGGAGGCGATCCCGGAGGGGCTGTTCCACACCGACCACGCCGCGGAGGCCGCGCGGGACGCCTGGTACCGCAACGGCGCCGCCCGTACGGTGGTCGACCCGGCGCAGCTGCTGGAGGGGATGAACGACCCGCAGCGCGAGGCCGTCCTGCACGCCGGCTCGCCGCTGCTGATCGTGGCCGGCGCGGGCTCCGGCAAGACCCGGGTGCTGACCCACCGGATCGCCCACCTGCTGGGCGCCCGCGGGGTGCAGCCGGGCGAGATCCTGGCGATCACCTTCACCAACAAGGCGGCCGGCGAGATGCGTGAGCGCGTCGAGGCGCTGGTCGGCCCGCGCGCCCGGGCGATGTGGGTGTCCACCTTCCACAGCGCGTGCGTGCGCATCCTGCGCCGCGAGTCCAAGCAACTGGGCTTCACCTCCAGCTTCTCGATCTACGACTCGGCCGACTCCCAGCGGCTGATGTCGCTGGTCTGCCGCGACCTCGACCTGGACCCGAAGCAGTTCCCGCCGAAGTCCTTCACGGCGAAGGTCAGCAACCTCAAGAACGAGCTGATCGACGAGGAGACCTTCGCCGACCAGGCCGCCAACCCGATGGAGAAGAAGCTCGCCGAGGCGTACGCGCTCTACCAGCGGCGGCTGCGCGAGGCCAACGCGCTGGACTTCGACGACATCATCATGACGACGGTGAACCTGCTGCAGGCCTTCCCGGACGTCGCCGAGCACTACCGCCGCCGGTTCCGGCACATCCTGGTCGACGAGTACCAGGACACCAACCACGCCCAGTACATGCTGGTCCGGGAGCTGAGCGGCGGATCCGTCGCGACCGCGCCCCGGCGCACCGCGGACGGGGACTTCGTGAACCCGGCCGCCGGGCGGCTGGCCGAGGTGCCGCCGGCCGAGCTGTGCGTGGTCGGTGACGCGGACCAGTCGATCTACGCCTTCCGCGGCGCGACCATCCGCAACATCCTCCAGTTCGAGGAGGACTACCCGAACGCGACCACGATCCTGCTGGAGCAGAACTACCGCTCCACCCAGACCATCCTGAGCGCCGCCAACGCCGTGATCGAGCGCAACGCCAACCGGCGCGAGAAGAAGCTCTGGACGGCCGGCGAGCACGGCGAGAAGGTCATCGGCTACGTCGCGGACGACGAGCACGGCGAGGCCCAGTTCGTCGCCGACGAGATCGACCGGCTCACCGACAAGGGCGAGGCCAGGCCCGGCGACGTCGCGATCTTCTACCGCACCAACGCCCAGTCCCGCGTGTTCGAGGAGGTGTTCATCCGGGTCGGCCTGCCGTACAAGGTGGTCGGCGGGGTGCGCTTCTACGAGCGCAAGGAGGTCCGGGACGTCCTGGCGTACCTGCGGGTGCTCTCCAACCCGGAGGACACCGTGCCGCTGCGCCGCATCCTCAACGTGCCCAAGCGCGGCATCGGCGAGCGGGCCGAGGCGATGATCGACGCGCTGGCAGCACGGGAGCGGATCTCCTTCGCCCAGGCGCTGGTGCGGGTGGACGAGGCGTACGGGATGGCCGCGCGTTCGGCCAACGCGGTCAAGAAGTTCAACACCCTGATGGCCGGGCTGCGCCAGGTCGTCGAGTCGGGCGCGGGCCCGGCGGCGGTGCTGGAGGCCGTCCTGGAGGAGACCGGCTACCTGGCCGAGCTCCAGGCGTCCACCGACCCGCAGGACGAGACCCGGGTGGAGAACCTCCAGGAGCTGGCCTCGGTGGCGCTGGAGTACGAGCAGGACCCGGGCGAGCGCCCGGACGCCGGCGAGGACGGCGCGCCGCCGGTCGGCTCGCTGGCCGACTTCCTGGAGCGGGTCGCGCTGGTCGCCGACTCGGACCAGCTCCCGGACGAGGACGAGGAGGGTCAGGGCGTCATCACGATGATGACCCTGCACACCGCCAAGGGCCTGGAGTTCCCGGTGGTCTTCCTGACCGGCATGGAGGACGGGATCTTCCCGCACATGCGGGCGCTCAACCAGGTCAAGGAGCTGGAGGAGGAGCGCCGGCTCGCGTACGTGGGACTCACCCGGGCCCGCGAGCGGCTCTACCTGACCCGCTCGGTGCTGCGCAGCGCCTGGGGACAGCCGGCCTACAACCCGGCCTCGCGCTTCCTGGAGGAGATCCCGGAGACGCTGGTCGAGTGGAAGCGGACGGGGGCCGCGCAGGCGCCGGTCCAGCGCGGCTTCTCCTCGGGCTCGTCCTGGGGCAAGTCCTCGTCCGGGGGCGGGAGTTCGCGTTCCGCCGGGTCCTCGGCGGCTTCGCCGAAGGCGGGCTGGGGGCAGTCGGCGCGGCGCACCGGCAAGGTCGTGGACCGCGAGGTCGTCGCGCTCGCGGTCGGCGACCGGGTCACCCACGACACCTTCGGGCTGGGCACGGTGACGGGCGTGACGGGTGTCGGCGACAACGCGCAGGCCGAGGTGGACTTCGGCTCCGGCGGCCGCAAGCGGCTGGTCCTGCGCTACGCGCCGGTCGAGAAGCTCTGACCGGCGCCGGCGGGGATCCGGGGGACGGGCCCTAACGCGGGTCCAGTCCGTTCGAGAGGAACCAGGGCAGCGGGTCGACCGGCCCGCTGCCCGGCGGCCGGATCTCGAAGTGCAGGTGCGGTCCGGTGCTGTTGCCGCTGCTGCCGACGTACGCGATCACGTCGCCCTGCTTCACCGGCCCCTTGCGGACCTTGTACGCCCGCAGGTGGCACATCCACGCCTCGGTGCCGTCCGGCATCTTCAGTATCGACATGTAGCCGTAGAACGGGTTCCACTGCGTCCGGATCGTGCCGTCGGTGACGGCGTACACCTCGGAGCCGCCGTCGACCGGGAAGTCGATGCCGGTGTGACGGTTCATCCAGTGGGTGCCGGCGGCGCCGAACAGTTCGCCGAGGCCGTGCTGGGCGACCGGCATGACCACCTTGGGCTTGGCCGGTTCGGCCGTCGGCTGGGCGGTCGGGGTGGCGGTGGGCTGTCCGTCGCCGGGCTGGGCGCCGCTCAGCGGCTGTCGGGCGTCGCCGCGGGAGGCCTGGGCGGCCCGGTCGGCGTCGGCCTGCCGGGCCGCCTGCTGCGTGGCCGTCGGGTCGGGGGCGTCGGCCGCCGAGGCCTGCGCGGGCACCTGGTCGGCCTGCTCCTGCACCACCGTGACCCCCGCCGCCCCCGCGACCCCGAGCGCGGCCACCGACGGGACGGCGACCCGGAACAGCGCGGCCCGGGTGGCCGCCCTGGCGGCGCCGCGGCGCTGGGCACGGGACTGCTCGCGGGCGGCGAGGCGCAGCTCCGCACGGGTCGGACGGGCGGCTGCTTCGGGAGCCATCGGGGGCTGCCTCCTCGGTGGGCCTCGGGCACGTCATCGTGTGAGGTGAACAGCGGTGACTGTAGTCCCAGGCCCGATGCCCCGGAAAAACCGCCGGTTGTCAAGGGGGCGGGCGGGGGGCGCGCCGACTCTGTACGGCGGGTCCGCGGAGAGGTGTACCCACTGGTAGCAAGGCCTGCGGCTGTGACTTTGCCCTCCTCTTGGGAGGCGGCGCGGCCAACCGGGCCGGGTGGCGCTAATCTCCCCTCAGGTTGGTTGGTTATCGAGCGTTAACCGCGTCAACCGCACCCGTGGGCCCACGAGGTCCGGTCGGATGATGGACGACGAGGTCCAGGAGGCAGTGATGAGTGTGTCGGGGCCGATCCGTGTGGTGGTCGCCAAGCCGGGACTCGACGGTCACGACCGTGGTGCCAAGGTCATCGCGCGCGCCCTGCGCGACGCCGGCATGGAGGTCATCTACACCGGGCTGCACCAGACGCCCGAGCAGGTGGTCGACACCGCGATCCAGGAGGACGCGGACGGCATCGGGCTGTCGATCCTGTCCGGCGCCCACATGACGCTGTGCGCCCGGGTGCTGGAGCTGCTGAAGGAGCGCGACGCGGCGGACATCAAGGTCTTCTGCGGGGGGATCATCCCGGACGAGGACATCGCCGAGCTCAAGGCGATGGGCGTCGCGGACATCTTCACCCCGGGCACGCCCACCCGGGACGTGGTCGCCTGGGTCGAGGCCAACCTGCGCGCGGCCGGCTGACCGACCCCAGCCGTCGAGCGAGCCGGTCCTGGTGCGGACCGGCCCGCTCGGTCCCTCTCGGCCGCTCTGTTCTCAGCTGCCTCGTTCTCAGCTGCCCTGTTCGCGGCTGCCCTGTTCTCGGCCCGTCAGTTCGTCCAGCATCGCGGCCCGGAACCGCAGGGTCCCGGCCAGCCGGGCGAAGGTCTCCGACCAGGCCGATTCGGGCGAGGCCCCGGCGGCCAGCTCCTCCACCGCGGCGGCCGTCTCCGGGGCGAGCGCGCGTTCCGTCATCCCGAGCACCCCGCTGTGGCTCCACGGGTAGGCACCGGAGGCCGCGGCCCGGGCCAGCGCCCTCACCACCGCGGTGGACAGCGGCGGCGTCCACGGGGTCGCGCAGGCGCCGAGCAGCTGGAAGGCGTCGCCCAGGCCGTGCACCTCGATGAAGGCGGCCGTCCAGGCGGCCCGCTCCTCGGGCGGCAGCACGGCCAGCAGCTTGGACGGGGCACCGGTGACGCGCGCGCCCCGGGCCCGGCCGCTGCCACGGACCGGCGGGACGGGCGCCGGGCCGAGCAGCGCCCTTGCCCAGTCGGCGTCGTGCTGGCGCACGGCGGCGCGCGCCCAGGCCTCGCGCAGGTCGTCGGCCCAGCTGCTGCTGGTCTCGTCCACGCTGTCGCCGACCCGCAGGGCGAGCAGCTGCTCGGGCGTCATCCCGGTGCTCTCCGCCCAGACCGCCAGCGGTGCGGCGGCCACCACCTCACCGAACCACCAGGCCCGTTCGCCGCGCCCGGTGGGGGACTTGGGGGCGATGCCGTCGCGTTGCATCCCCTCGTCGCACTCGACGGGCGGAGTGACCAGCAGGTGGGTGCCGCCGTCGGCCAGCCGGACGGCGGCGCGGGCCCGCCCCGCCATCCGTCGGGCGAGCGCCGAGGTGGGCAGGGTGGAGAGCAGTTCGGCGGCGGTGGCGCGGACGTTCTTGCTGCGGTCGCCCAGGGCGGCCTCCAGGAAGGGCTCGTCGGCGGGGGAGAGACCGTCCTGCAGGGCGTCCAGGAAGAGCAGCCGGTCCTCGGCGCGCTCGGTGGCCCAGGTGCTGCGCAGCAGTTCCAGCCCGGCGGCCGGATCCCGGCGGCGCAGCAGGGTGAGGTGGGTGACCCGCTCGGCGAACAGACCCTCGTGCCACAGCCGGTGGTCGGAGGGGTCGTCCGGCCGGTGGTCCGGCTCGGGGGCGGCGGTGCGCAGCACGAACCGCCAGTCCGGGTTCTGCGAGGCCAGCCAGCGGCCCAGCGGACCGGCCAGCGCGACGGCGTCGCCGCGCAGTTCGCTGCGCGCGCGGGCGGCGTCGAGCAGCGCGGGTATCAGCGCGGCGGGCGGCCGCAGGCCCTCGGACCGGGCGGTGGTGAGCCACTGCGGCAGCAGCTCGGCCAGGTTGGCCAGGGTGCCGCCGGCACCGCCGCTGCCGCCGGTGCGCCCGGCCAGGAGGACGGCCAGCCGGCGGGCGGCGGCCTCCGGCATCTCGGGGCGGGGGTCCTCGGGCGCGGGCGGCCCGGGCGGCCCGGCGGCCGGTACGGGCAGGGCACCGGCGCGGCGGCGCACGGTGGCGAGCGCGGCCAGCTCCAGCAGCGCGGTGGCCGGGTCGGACGGGTCCACGGCCTCGGCGAGCGGCAGCGCGGTGGCCGGGAGCGGGCGCCGGTCGGTGCCGAGCAGGGCACTGGTCCGCAGGGGCTCCCACGGGTCCTGGGTGATCGTCATTCTGGGCTCTCCTATGCCGAAGTGAGGCCGACCGGGCGGTGCTCGGCGGACCAGGCCGTGACGGGGGCGAAGCCCTGGTGCCCGTACTCCCCGAAGACCGTCAGCGGGCGGCCGGTGGAGACCGCGACCAGCCGCCACAGCGCCGCCTCCGGGACGGCCGAGGGGCGGACGGCAACGGTGTGGTGGCCGTCCGTCAGGTGCCAGCCGTCCGGGGTGCGGACCGGGACGACCCCGGCGAGCACGGTCGGCCAGCTGTCCAGCCACGGGTCGTCGGCCACCGCGGTGCCGTACCCGGCGACCGCCTCGGCGACGGTGAGTCCGGCGGGCGGGGCGGCCGGGCCGGGCTCGGGGGCGCCGTAGCGGGTGCCGAGCGCGGCGCGCAGCGGGCGGGCGCCGGGGTGGTAGGCGAGTTCGGCCTCCAGCAGGTGGCCGGTGGGCAGGGCGAGGTCGGGGGCCTGGCCGGGGCGGCCGAAGGCCAGCAGCAGGGCGGGGCGCCCGGTCTTGGCGCCGCGCAGCCAGACCCGGCGGGTGGTGAGCCGCTCGTCGGAGCCCCCCTCCATCGGCACGGTGCGGCTGCCGAGCACCAGCCAGCGGTCCCGGACGGTCGGCCCGGCGAGCACCTCGGCGGCGTCCACGGTGTAGCCGACCCGGGCGCGGACGGTGGCGGCCAGCTCGGGCGGCAGCTCGTCGATCCGGGTGGCGGCGGTGGCCAGCAGGTGGAGCATCGCGTACTCCTCCAGCATCCGCTCCTCCGGGAGGGTGTCCAACTCCCTGACCCGGGTGGCCAGTCCGGAGGCCTGGGCGTCGACCATCCGGGCCGCGACCTCCTCCCACGGCCCGGCCGTGGACCGGTCGGCGAGGCCGTGCCGGATCCGGTCGGCCAGGCGCAGCCGCAGCTCGGCCGCCCCGGCCGCGACCCGGGCGCCGCGCCGTTCGGCCCGGCGGCGGGCGGCCTCCGGGTCGGCCGGGGGTGCCGCGCGCTTCTCGGCGCGCTCGCGGCGGGCCAGGAGCCACTCGGCCGCCCAGTCGGCGGGCTCGCCGGCCGGCACGGCATCGGGGGCGCCGCTCCACAGCAGGAGGAGCCCGAGCGCGTGCTTGCACGGGAACTTCCGGCTGGGGCAGCTGCACTGGTAGGCGGGCGTGGCGAGTTCGATCACGGTGCGGTACGGCGTGCGGCCGCTGCCCCGGCACTCGCCCCAGAGTGCGGCGCCGTCGGTGCCCGTCCCGGACCAGGGCGCGGCCGAGGACAGCTTGCCCGCGGCCTTCTGCGACGCGGCGTCAGGCGCCAGGGACAGGACGTGTTCGGTGCTCCAGCGTTCCTCCATGCGACCGACGGTAGGCGGGGGCACTGACAGCGGCTGACTGCCCGTCCGGAGCCGGGCCGGCCGTTGTCAGTGGCACGTTGCAAGGTGGTTCCCACAGGCCGGGACGCCGACCTGGCTCCCCCCGACGACCTTGCCGCCCGGGCATCCGTGTGCCCGGTGGCCGACCCGAAGGAGCCCCCGATGACCGACGTTCTGCGGCAGCACGCCGAGGACGCCTTCGCCGGTGAACTGGCCGCGCTGGCCGCCCAGGACGACCGTCCGCGCCCGGAGCGCTGGAAGCTCTCGCCGTGGGCCGTGGCGACGTACCTGCTCGGCGGCGAGCTGCCGGACGGCACCCGGATCACCCCCAAGTACATCGGCCCGCGCCGGATCGTCGAGGTCGCCGTCACCACCCTGGCGACGGACCGGGCGCTGCTGCTGCTCGGCGTGCCCGGCACCGCGAAGACCTGGGTGTCCGAGCACCTGGCGGCCGCGATCAGCGGTGATTCCACGCTGCTGGTGCAGGGCACCGCCGGGACCCCGGAGGAGGCCGTCCGGTACGGCTGGAACTACGCCCAGCTGCTCGCCCACGGTCCCAGCCGGGACGCCCTGGTGCCCTCGCCGCTGATGCGGGCAATGGCGGACGGCAAGCTCGCCCGGGTCGAGGAGCTCACCCGCATCCCGGCCGACGTGCAGGACAGTCTGATCACCATCCTGTCCGAGAAGACGCTGCCGGTACCGGAGCTGGGCGGCGAGACCCAGGCCGTGCGCGGCTTCAACGTGATCGCCACCGCCAACGACCGCGACCGCGGCGTCAACGAGCTGTCCAGCGCGCTGCGCCGCCGCTTCAACACCGTGGTGCTGCCGCTGCCGGGCTCGCTGGACGAGGAGGTCGACATCGTCACCCGCCGGGTCAACCAGCTCGGCCGCTCCCTCGACCTGCCCGAACTGCCGGGCGGAGCCGAGGAGATCAGGCGCGTGGTGACGGTCTTCCGCGAGCTGCGGGCGGGCCTCACGGTGGACGGCCGGACGAAGGTCAAGACCCCGAGCGGCACCCTCTCCACCGCCGAGGCGATCTCGGTGGTGACCAACGGCCTGGCCCTGGCCACCCACTTCGGCGACGGCGTGCTGCGCGCCGGGGACGTGACGGCCGGCATCCTCGGCGCCGTCGTCAGCGACCCGGTCGCCGACCGGGCGGTGTGGCGCGAGTACGTCGAAGGGGTGGTGCGCGAGCGCGACGGCTGGAAGGACTTCTACCGCGCCGCCCGCGAGGTGACGGCGTGAACGGAGCCCAGGTCGCCCTGCTGGGCATCCGGCACCACGGCCCGGGCTCGGCCCGGGCGGTGGCCGCCGCACTGGCGCAGTGGCGGCCGGACGCGGTGCTGATCGAGGGCCCGGCGGAGGCCGACGCCGTCGTCCACCTCGCCGCCGGGAAGGACCTGGTGCCGCCGGTCGCGCTGCTCGCCCACGCGGTGGACGACCCGGCGAAGGCCGCGTTCTGGCCGTACGCCGAGTTCTCCCCGGAGTGGGTCGCGATCCGCCACGCCGTGGACCACGACCTGCCGGTCCGCTTCATCGACCTGCCCGCCGGGTACGGCTTCGCTCCGTTCACGGACGGCGACGGCGACGGCGACGACGAGGGCGAGGGCGACCGGGGCGGGAGCGAGGGCGGCGGCGACGCGGCCGGCCCCGGCGAACTGCCGGCCGACCCACTGGCGCTGCTCGCCGAGGCCGCCGGTCACGACGACCCGGAGCGCTGGTGGGAGGACGTGGTCGAGCACCGCGCCCCCGGCGCGGACGCGCTGGCGCCGTTCGCCGCCGTCGCCGAGGCGATGGGCGCGCTGCGCGCCGAGGGGCTCGGCGAGTCCCGCCGGGACCGGCTGCGCGAGGCCCACATGCGCCAGCAGATCCGCGCCGCCCGCCGCGCCGGGCACCGCCGGATCGCCGTGGTCTGCGGGGCCTTCCACGTCCCCGCGCTGGAGACGATGCCGACGGTCGCCCACGACCGGGCGCTGCTCGCCGGCCTGCCGAGGAGGACCCGGGTGGACATCACCTGGATCCCGTGGACGCACCGCCGGCTCTCCCAGGGCACCGGCTACGGCGCGGGCATCCAGTCGCCCGGCTGGTACCACCACCTGTTCACCGCCGAGGGCGACCCGGTGCCGCGCTGGCTCACCCGGGCCGCCGAGCTGCTGCGCGCCGAGGACCATCCGGTCTCCTCCGCCCATGTGATCGAGGCGGTCCGGCTCGCCGAGACCCTGGCGGTGCTGCGCGGCCGCCCGCTCGCCGGGCTGACCGAGACCCTGGACGCCGTCCGGGCGGTGCTCTGCGAGGGATCGGACGTCGCCCTGGAGCTCGTCCGGGAGCGCCTGGTGGTCGGCGACGCGCTCGGCGAAGTGCCGGACACCGCACCGGCGGTGCCGCTCCAGCGCGACCTGGCCCGACTGCAGCGCTCGCTGCGGCTCAGGCCCGGGGCCGCGCCCCGGGACCTCGACCTCGACCTGCGCAAGGACACCGACGCAGCCCGCTCGCGACTGCTGCACCGGCTTCGGCTGCTGGGCGTCGAGTGGGGCGTGCCGGCCCGCTCGACGGTCAACTCCACCGGGACGTTCCGGGAGAGCTGGCGGCTGTGCTGGCAGCCGGAGTTCGCGGTCCGGATCGCCGAGGCCGCCCAGTGGGGCACCACCGTCGAGGAGGCCGCCGTCAACAAGGCGGTCGGCACCGCCCGGGCCGCGGTCGAACTCGCCGAGCTGACCGGCCTGGTGGAGACCTGCCTGCTGGCCGGGCTGTCCGGCGCGCTGCCCGCCGTGATGCGGGTGCTCGCCGACTGCGCGGCCCTGGACACCGACGTGGCGCACCTGGCGGGCGCGCTGCCCGCGCTCGTCCGCGCGCTGCGCTACGGCGACGTGCGGGGCACCGACCACGGGGCGTTGGCCGGGGCCGCGGCGGGCCTGGCCGAACGGGTCTGCGTCGGACTGCCGACCGCCTGCGTCGGGCTGGACGCCGGGAGCGCGGCGGCGATGCGTGCCCGGATCGACGAGGTGCACGGCGCGATCGCCCTGCTGGACCCGGACACGCCCACCGAGAACGGCACGGAGGCCGACACCGGCGGCCTGGCCGGCCGCTGGGCCGCCGCCCTGGGCTCGCTGGCCCGCCGCGAGCCCGCCGGCGGACCGGCCACCGGCGCCCCCGGGCTGCTGCGCGGCCGCGCCGTCCGGTTGCTGCTGGACGACGGCCGGTTGGACTCCGAGGAGGCCGGCCGGCGGCTGGGCCTGGTGCTGTCCGTCGCCAACGCCCCGGCGGACGCGGCCGGTTGGGTCGAGGGCTTCCTCTCCGGCGGCGGTGCCCTGCTGCTGCACGACCCCCGGCTGCCGGCCCTGCTGGACGAGTGGCTCGGCGGGGTCGGCGACGAGGTGTTCACCGACGTGCTGCCGTTGCTGCGGCGCACCTTCGCCGGGCTGGAGGCGGGCGTGCGCACCACCATCGGCGCCCGGGTGGCGTCCGGTCCGCTCGGCGCGGTCCCGGCGGCCCCCGAGGCGGCCGGCGAACTCGACCGGGAGCGCGCCGACGCGGCCGTTCCGGTGCTGGCCCTGCTGTTCGGCGCCCGCCCGGAGATCCCCCGCCGGCCCGCCGGCCGCAACACGTGACCCCGGTCGAAGTCGAAGGAGAGGACGAGATGGCGACCACGACCGACGAACGGCTGCGCCGCTGGCGCCTGGTGCTCGGCGGCGAGGCCGACGGCACCGGCTGCACCCTGCGCGGCCGCGACGCCGCGATGGACGGCGCCCTCGCCGCGCTCTACCGGGGCGCCCCCGACGAGGGTGCTCGTACGGGCCGCGGCGGCCGCCGCAGCGCCGGGCTGGGCGGCTCGGCCCCGCAGGTGGCCCGCTGGCTGGGCGACATCCGGGAGTACTTCCCGTCCACCGTCGTCCAGCTGATGCAGCAGGACGCGATCACCAGGCTCGGCCTGGACCGGCTGCTGCTGGAGCCGGAGATGCTGGAGGCCGTCGAACCGGACGTGCACCTGGTCGGCACCCTGCTGTCGCTCAAGCACGCCCTGCCCGAGACCACCCGGGAGACCGCCCGCGCCGTGGTCGGCAAGGTGGTCGCCGACCTGGAACGCCGGCTCGCCGACCGGACCAGGGCCACCCTGGGCGGCGCCCTCGACCGCAGCGCCCGGGTGAACCGGCCGCGCCACCGGGACATCGACTGGGACCGGACGATCCGGGCCAACCTGAAGAACTACCTGCCCGAGCACGGCACCGTGGTGCCCGAGCGGCTGGTCGGCTACGCCCGGGCCCGGCGCGCGGTGAAGAAGGACGTCATCCTCTGCGTCGACCAGTCCGGCTCGATGGCGCCCTCGGTCGTCCACTCCGCGGTGTTCGGCGCGGTGCTCTCCTCGATGCGCACCCTGGACACCCGGCTGGTCGTCTTCGACACCTCGGTGGTCGACCTCACCGAGCAGCTCACCGACCCGGTGGACGTGCTGTTCGCCACCCAGCTCGGCGGCGGCACGGACATCAACCGCGCGCTCGCCTACTGCCAGTCGAAGATCACCCGGCCGTCCGAGACGATCGTGGTGCTGATCAGCGACCTGTACGAGGGCGGCATCCGGGACGGCATGCTGCGGCGGGTCGCCGCGATGAAGGCGGCCGGCGTCCAGTTCATCGCCCTGCTCGCGCTCTCCGACGAGGGTGCGCCGGCCTACGACCACGCCCACGCCGCGGCCCTGGCCGCGCTCGGCGCCCCGGCCTTCGCCTGCACCCCGGACGTCTTCCCGGAGATCATGGCGGCGGCGATCGAGAAGCGTCCGATCCCTCAGCACCTGGTCAAGGGCGTCGACCGGGGGGAGACGCAACTTCACTCGAACGTGTGAATCGCTCGCGCGCCGGGCCGCGGTTCCGTCCGGCGCCCACGGGGCGATCTGTGACGGTTCTCACCCAAGCCGGGCAGGCCCCGGGCGGAACACGCCCGTCCCACGGGGATAACCTGCCAGACGGACGTGACGCGCGTGTTGATTGACGTGTGCGCCCGTGGCTGTGTGGGCCGCAAGGCCGTACCTCTGCGTACCCGCACCGCCCCGACGACCCGCAGCGAAGATCCTGCCGTGGCACGCTCGTAGAGACACAATCCGCGACCACGAACAAGGACAAACACGTGGACCTGTTCGAGTACCAGGCGAGGGACCTCTTCGCCAAGCACGGCGTGCCCGTGCTTGACGGCGATGTCATCGAGACCGCCGCAGACGCTGCCGCCATCGCGGAGCGCTTCGGCGGCCGTGCCGTCGTCAAGGCTCAGGTGAAGGTGGGTGGCCGAGGCAAGGCCGGTGGCGTCAAGCTCGCCGCCGACCCGGCCGACGCCGTCGCCAAGGCCGAGCAGATCCTCGGCATGGACATCAAGGGCCACACCGTTCACAAGGTGATGCTGGCCCAGACCGCGGACATCAAGGACGAGTACTACGTCTCGTTCCTGCTGGACCGCACCAACCGCACCTTCCTGGCGATGGCCAGCGTCGAGGGCGGCGTGGAGATCGAGGTCGTCGCCGAGCAGAACCCCGACGCGCTCGCCAAGATCCCGGTCGACGCCAACGAGGGCTGCACCCCGGAGAAGGCCGCCGAGATCGTCGCCGCGGCGAAGTTCCCGGCCGAGGTCGCCGACCAGGTCGCCGAGGTCCTGCAGAAGCTGTGGAAGGTCTTCATCGCCGAGGACGCCCTCCTCGTCGAGGTCAACCCGCTGATCAAGTCCGGTGACGGCAAGATCATCGCGCTCGACGGCAAGGTCTCCCTGGACGAGAACGCCGACTTCCGCCAGCCCGAGCACGAGGCCCTGGAGGACAAGGCCGCGGCCAACCCGCTGGAGGCCGCCGCCAAGGCCAAGGGCCTGAACTACGTCAAGCTCGACGGCCAGGTCGGCATCATCGGCAACGGCGCGGGCCTCGTCATGAGCACCCTCGACGTGGTCGCCTACGCCGGTGAGAAGCACGGCGGCGTCAAGCCCGCCAACTTCCTCGACATCGGTGGCGGCGCGTCCGCCGAGGTCATGGCGAACGGCCTGGAGATCATCCTCGGCGACCCCGACGTCAAGTCGGTCTTCGTCAACGTCTTCGGTGGCATCACCGCCTGTGACGCGGTCGCCAACGGCATCGTGCAGGCCCTGGAGCTCCTCGCGAGCAAGGGCGAGAACGTCACCAAGCCGCTGGTCGTCCGTCTGGACGGCAACAACGCGGAGCTGGGTCGCAAGATCCTCGACGACGCCAACCACCCGCTGGTCCAGCGCGTGGACACCATGGACGGTGCGGCCGACCGCGCCGCCGAGCTGGCCAACAAGTAAGGAAGGGGACTTAACACCATGGCTATCTTCCTTACCAAGGACAGCAAGGTCATCGTCCAGGGCATGACCGGCGCCGAGGGCATGAAGCACACCCGCCGCATGCTCGCCTCCGGCACCCAGATCGTCGGCGGTGTCAACCCGCGCAAGGCCGGCACCACGGTCGACGTCGACGGCACCGAGATCCCGGTCTTCGGCTCCGTCGCCGAGGCCATGAAGGAGACCGGCGCCGACGTCTCGGTCCTCTTCGTGCCGCCGGCCTTCACCAAGGCCGCCGTCATCGAGGCCATCGACGCCGAGATCCCGCTGGCCGTCGTCATCACCGAGGGCGTTCCGGTGCACGACACCGCCGCCTTCTGGGCGTACGCCGGTTCGAAGGGCAACAAGACCCGGATCATCGGCCCGAACTGCCCCGGCCTGATCAGCCCCGGACAGTCGAACGCCGGCATCATCCCGGCCGACATCACCACCTCCGGCAAGATCGGTCTGGTCTCGAAGTCCGGCACCCTGACCTACCAGCTCATGTACGAGCTGCGCGACATCGGCTTCTCCTCGGCCGTGGGCATCGGCGGTGACCCGGTCATCGGGACCACCCACATCGACGCCCTCAAGGCCTTCCAGGAGGACCCGGAGACCGAGATCATCGTCATGATCGGTGAGATCGGTGGCGACGCCGAGGAGCGTGCCGCGGCCTACATCGCCGAGCACGTCACCAAGCCGGTCGTCGGCTACGTCGCGGGCTTCACCGCCCCCGAGGGCAAGACCATGGGCCACGCCGGCGCCATCGTCTCCGGCTCCTCGGGCACCGCCCAGGCGAAGAAGGAGGCCCTGGAGGCCGCCGGTGTCAAGGTCGGCAAGACGCCGTCCGAGACCGCCCGCCTGGCTCGCGAGATCATCGCCGGCTGACGCTCGTCACCCGCGCTGTGAGCGCCCCCGCCCCCCGTGGGCGGGGGCGCTCGCCGTTTCAGCGCCGGGGACCCGCGGCGCACGGCAGCGGGGACCACGCCGGACAGGCCGCCGGGTCCTGCTGCGGGGGCGGGGCCGCGCCCCGGGCCGCCACCGGCAGTTCCCAGCGCGCGATCGCCTGCGGCTGCCGGTCCGCCACCACCGCCTCCAGCCCCGGCGTCGGACTGCACCACAGACTGGTGATGCCGTTCGGGGCCCCGCCCGGCAGCAGCGGTACCCCGGGCTCCGGCACCGGCGCGTTCGGGGCCGGTACGCACAGCACCGGCACCGGCTGCTCCGGCCGCTGGAACAGCTCCGCCGGCCGCATCCCGGCGAGCGTCGCCAGCGCCGCCCCGCCCACCGCGGCCGTCAGCAGCACCGCCGCGCCCGTCCGGCTCGCCGTCCACAACCGGTGCCGGACCCGCAGCACCGGCACCGGCGCCCGGTGCGGCGCCGGGCAGCCCCGCACCGCCGCCCGGTGCAGCAGCCCGCTCAGGCCGTCCGCGAAGCCCGGCGCCTCGGGATCCGGGCCCACCAGCTCGGGCACCCACTGGGCCAGCGCCGCCCGGGCCGCCCACACCCGCCCCTCGGCCGCCGCCAGGGTCGACTCCACCTCCAGCGCGACCGCCGCCGCCGGCAGGCCCAGCCCGTCGTGCAGCACCAGCGCCCGCCGCTGCGGCCGCGACAGCCGCCGCAGTGCCTTCAGCAGGGCCTTGTCCCGGTCGGTCAGCCGGTCGTGGTCCGGCAGGACCGACTGCGCCTCGTCCGCCGGCCGGACCTGGATCCGCCGGTGCGGCAGGGTCCACGCGTGCGCCCGCCGCGGCCCGCCCCGACGCCACGGCGACAGCGCCAGCTCGCACGCCCGCACCCGCACCCACCCCTCCGGATCCCCCGACCCGACCACTCCGCCCCAGTCCCGCCGCGCCTCCCCGAAGGCCAGCCGCACGCAGTGCACCGCCCGGTGCCGGCACGCCGTCAGCAGGAACACCTGCTGCACCAGGCGGGTGTGCGCGTCCTCGTACAGCTCCTCGAAGTCCTCCGAGAGGTCCCGCCCGTTCCCCGCCTCGGTGAGCGCCCGACTGATCCGCTCCCGGGGGTCGGTGCTCCTGGGAACGACGCGGTCGGCGCGGACGGCGGCGGGGGCGGGGGCGGGGACGGGGGCGGGGGTCGGCTTCGGCACGGCCTCGGCCGCCTTCCCGGAGCCGGCGGGCCGGCTCTTCTTCGGGGTGGGGGCGGCGGGCCGGTCGGCGGAGGCCGACGGCGCCCCTCGCGTGGGCCCCGCCTTGCCGGCCCGCGTGCTCGGCGGGTCCTGCTTGCGCTCGGCCCGGGCCGGGCCCGGCCCGGGGGCGCCGCTGCCGCGGCGCGGGCGGTGCGCCCGTTCCCCGGCCGGACGGCCCGGGGCGGGGGCGGCAGTGGGGGAGGGCGTGGTGCCGCCGGTGTCGGCTTCCGCAGGGATCGGGGTCGGGGTGGTCTGGGTCATGCCGCTGCGTTCTCCCGGGGCTGTGGGGGCCACTCGCGTGCGGTTGGGGTCGGTGGGGCCGGCCGCGGGGCGCCTGCCCGGGCTGACGGAGGGTGCGGTTCTGAGGAGGGCGATGGCGGCGGCTTCGGTGGGACAGCCGAGTTTGCGCAGGGCCCGGTGGAGATAACTGCGGGCGGTCGTGCGGGTGACGCCGAGTGCGGCGGCCGTGTGGTCGAGGCCGTGGCCGGCGGCGAGGTGGGAGAGGGTTTCCGCCTCACGGGGGGTCAGCTTCCGCAGCGGATCGGGGACACGGGTGGGTGGCGTGGACATCAGACGCTCCGGGCCGGGGCGGCGGCGGCTTGGGGGCAGGGTCTGAAAAGGCGCATAAGACAATAATCTGGGACACGGCGGCGGTTTGCCGGTTCACGGAGCATGGCGAGTCGCCTTGGCACCATGAGGCGCATGACGCAGCTGATGGGCCGTCCGCTCCTGGAAGTGCCGAGCGAACTGGGCGGACGCCCCTTGCTGGCCGACCTGTTGACGGGGGTGCGGACGGCGCTGGTCGGTCTTGCGGTGGTCGGGGTTCCGGTGCTGGGGCTCTGGGTGGCGACGCCGTACGCCGACTCGGACGCGGCCGCTGCCACCCGGTTGGCGGGCGTGCTCTGGCTGCTCGGGCACGGCGCGCCGGTGGTGCGTGGCAGTGCCGACGCCCCGCTGACCGTCACTCCGCTACTGCTCGGCGCCCTGGTGGTGGTGCTGTTGTACCGGGCGGGCGCGGCGGTGGCGTCGCGGCGCGGGCTGCGTTCGCGCTGGGGCGGCCCGGTGGCGCTGTGGACGGGGTACTGCGGGGTGGCGGTCGTGGTGGCGCTGCACTGCGCGGGTGCCGGGCTGTTCCGCAGCCGGGTGCTGACGGACCTGCTGGTGGTGGGTCTGGTCGCCGGGCTGTCGACGGCCGCGGGCGTCCGGTCCGTCCGGCCCCTCGGGCTCCTGCGGTCCCTCCGGCCGGAGGCCGTCGGGACCGGGTTCCTGGTCGACCGGCTCCCGCCGGGCTGGCGGCCGGTCGGCGGGATGCCCGCCGTGTGCCGGGCGGCCGCCGCGGCCGGGGCGGGGCTGGTCGCGGCGGGCGGGCTGCTGGTGGCGGTGGCGGCGGCGCTGGACGCGGGGGCCGGCGACGGGCGGGGGATGGCGCTGCTCGGGCGCGGGCCCGCGGCGCTGTCCGGGCTGCTGATGCTCACCGTGGTGCTGCTGCCGAACGCGGTGCTGTGGGGAACGGCGTACGCGCTCGGCCCGGGCTTCGAGGTCGGCGCCGGGACGCTGGTGTCGCCGGGCGGTACGGAGCTCGGCGCGGTGCCGGAGTTCCCGCTGTTCGCCCTGCTGCCCCAGGAGGGCGGCCCGGGCGGCTGGCGGCTGGCGGCGCTGCTGCTGCCGCTGCTGGCGGGGCTGGTGCCCGCGGTCCTGCTCGGCCGGGCGGCGGCGGGCCGCCGTTCCCCGGCCGGTGCCGGTCCCTGGGCACCCGCCGCCACGGCGGTCGCGGCCCTGGCGGCCGCGCTGCTGCTCGGCGCCGGAGCGGCGGCGCTGGGCTGGCTGTCCGGCGGGGCGCTGGCGGCCGGGCGGATGGCCCGGTTGGGGCCGGTTCCGTGGTGGACGGGCCTGGCGGCGGCGGGCTGGCTCGCCGCGGTGGCCGTACCGGGTGCCCTGCTGGTCCGCCGCCGCGCGCTCGGCCCGATGGACGCCGGGGACGCGGACGACGTCGAGCCTGCGCAGAACGTCGAGCGTGCGGACGACACCGAGCGCGCGGCGGACGCCGGGTTCGCCGTCGGTGTCGGGGGCACGGCCGGGGCCGCGCCCACGGCGGCCGGGCAGGGCGCGTGCGCCGGGCTCGCGGTCCGGGTGCGCCGGAGTGCGCTTGGGCTGCGCGCCCGTACCCACGTCCTGGTCCTGCGGCTGTCCAGGCAGCGCCGCCCCACTCGTTGAGCCGGTGGCCCAGGGCCTGCCGGGCGCTACTCGGCGTTCCCGGTGAAGTCCACGTACCACTGCGGGGCGTACCGGTCGCAGTTCTCGGCGCCGACGTTGGTCAGCGAGTCCCGCACGCAGGTCACGTAGTCCTGGTAGTAGTAGCCGAGCCCGATCACCGAGGTGGCGACCACCACGGTCATCGCGCCGGTGAGGATTCCGGCGAGCGCGGCCGGGGTGAGCGGGTTCGGCGCCGGAATCCCGCCGGGTCCGCCCGCGGCCGCGGGCCGCTTGGCCCGCAGCGCGCCGATGCCCCAGGCGATGCCGAGCACCCCGACCAGCAGCGCGATCCAGTGGAAGCCGGCGAACAGGCAGACCAGCGCGAAGGGTCCGGCCAGGGCGGCGTTGCGGGCCTTGCGGTGGATCGGGTCGGTGGGGTCGAGCCGGGGCGGCTGCGGGGCCTGCGGGCCCCGGCCGGGGCGGCCGTCGCCGAGGCCCTGGCCCCACGGCGGCGGGAACGGCGGACGGTCGCCGCCCTGACCGCCGTCCTGGCCACCCTGCCCGCCGTTGCCGTCGGGGCCCTGGCCGGGCCAGGGGCTGCGCGGCCGCCACGGCTGGTCCGGGGCGTCCGCCGGCGGCGGCGCGAAGGGGTTGCGCTCGTCGGTCTCGTCGCCGCTGCTCATGGTTCAGCCGTTCCTTCTCGGTCGGGGCTTCAGTGGTGGCTTCGGTCGTGGCTCGGTGCCGGCTCGGTGCCGGCTCGGCGCCGGCTCGTTCGGAGGGTCGCGCGTTCGGAGCGGTCTCCCGCGCCTCCCAATGATCCCGCAAGCGTTCGAGGGCCCGGCGGGGGCCTGCCCGAACCCGTACGGGCCGTGCGCGGCCCCGGTGCGGCGGGCCCGAGGAGATCCCCGTCTCAACTACGCGCGTAGCGCCGCCGGCAGGGTGCGGGGGCCCTCCGACCAGCCGTTATCGTGGTGACGGTCAGCAGCTCAGATAGGTTCCCCGGGGCCCGCGTCGCGGCGGGTTCTCCTGGTGTTCCCCTTCGCTCGACCTGCCGTTCGTAGTGGCCCCACCACCGGTGGACGTACCAGCGGACGGCGCCCGACCTACGGAGAATCGCGCAGTGGCCGCCGCCCCCGCTCAGCTCTTCCCGCCCCGTACGCCCGGACCGGCCCGCCTGGTGGTGCTGGTCTCCGGCTCCGGCACCAACCTCCAGGCGCTGATCGACGCCGTGGCCGATCCGGCGTACGGCGCCGAGATCGTGGCCGTGGGCGCGGACCGGGACGGCATCGCCGGCCTCGACCGTGCCGAGAAGGCGAGCCTGCCGACCTTCGTCCACCGCGTCAAGGACTTCGCGGACCGGGCCGCCTGGGACGGCGCGCTGACCGCCTCCGTCGCCGCCCACCGGCCGGACCTGGTGGTCACGGCCGGCTTCATGAAGATCCTCGGCCCCGAGTTCATCGCGGCCTTCGCCGGGCGGATCGTCAACACCCACCCCGCACTGCTGCCCGCCTTCCCCGGCGCCCACGGCGTCACCGACGCGCTCGCGTACGGGGTGAAGGTCACCGGCTGCACCGTTCACCTGGTCGACGCCGGCGTGGACACCGGGCCGATCATCGCGCAGGGCGTCGTCGAGATCGTCGACGCCGACCACGCCGATGGCGGCGAAGCGCTGCACGAGCGCATCAAGACTGTCGAGCGCAAGCTGCTCGTCGACGTCGTGGGCCGGCTGGCCCGCGAAGGTCACCGCATCGAGGACCGAAAGGTATGGATCCCCGCATGAGTGCGAGCTCCACCACGCCCCCCGTTTCGGAGAACATCCGTCCGATCCGTCGCGCGCTGATCAGTGTGTACGACAAGACCGGTCTGGAGGAGCTGGCCCAGGGCCTGCACGCCGCCGGGGTCGCCATCGTCTCCACCGGCTCCACCGCCGGCCGGATCGCCGCCGCCGGCGTGCCGGTGACCGAGGTCTCCGAGCTGACCGGCTTCCCGGAGTGCCTGGACGGGCGCGTGAAGACGCTGCACCCCCGCGTGCACGCCGGCGTGCTCGCCGACCTGCGCCTGGAGTCGCACCGCGCGCAGCTGGCCAAGCTCGGTGTCGAGCCCTTCGACCTGGTCGTGGTGAACCTCTACCCGTTCAAGGCCACCGTCGCCTCGGGCGCCACCCCGGACGAGTGCGTCGAGCAGATCGACATCGGCGGCCCGAGCATGGTCCGCGCCGCCGCCAAGAACCACCCGTCGGTGGCCGTGGTCGTCGACCCGGCCCGTTACGACGACGTGCTGACGGCCGTTCGCGAGGGCGGCTTCGACCTGGCCACCCGCAAGCGCCTCGCCGGTGCCGCGTTCGCCCACACCGCCGCCTACGACGTGGCCGTGGCCTCCTGGTTCGAGGCCGGCTACGCCCCCAGCGACGAGAGCTTCCCCGAGTTCCTCGGCGCCACCTGGGAGCGGCAGAACGTGCTGCGCTACGGCGAGAACCCGCACCAGGGCGCCGCGCTGTACAGCGACGGCACCGGCGGCCTGGCCGGCGCCCAGCAGCTGCACGGCAAGGAGATGTCGTACAACAACTACGTCGACACCGACGCCGCCCGCCGCGCCGCGTACGACCACGCCGAGCCGGCCGTCGCGATCATCAAGCACGCCAACCCGTGCGGCATCGCGACCGGCGCCGACGTCGTCGAGGCGCACCGCAAGGCGCACGACTGCGACCCGGTCTCCGCGTACGGCGGCGTGATCGCGGTCAACCGCCCGGTCACCGTCGAGCTGGCCGAGCAGATCGCCCCGATCTTCACCGAGGTCGTCGTGGCCCCCGCCTTCGAGGACGGCGCGGTCGAGGTGCTGGCCCGCAAGAAGAACATCCGGGTGCTGGTCGCCCCCGAGGCCCCGGCCAACCGCCAGGAGGTGCGCCCGATCTCCGGCGGCGTGCTGCTCCAGGACGCCGACCGGGTGCAGGCCGAGGGCGACGACCCGGCGAACTGGACGCTGGCCACCGGCGAGGCGCTCCCGGCGGCCGAGCTGGCCGAGCTGGCCTTCGCCTGGCGCGCCTGCCGGGCCGTCAAGTCCAACGCGATCCTGCTGGCCAAGGACGGCGCCTCGGTGGGCGTCGGCATGGGCCAGGTCAACCGGGTCGACTCCTGCAAGCTGGCGGTCGAGCGGGCCGGCGAGCGGGCCAAGGGCGCGTACGCGGCCTCGGACGCCTTCTTCCCGTTCCCGGACGGTCCGGAGATCCTGATCGCCGCCGGCGTGCGCGCGATCGTCCAGCCGGGCGGTTCGATCCGTGACGAGCAGGTCATCGAGGCGGCCGAGAAGGCCGGCGTGACGATGTACTTCACCGGCGCGCGCCACTTCTTCCACTGAGTGGCACGAAGCGGCCCGGCCCCCTCCGAGGAGGGAGCCGGGCCGCTTCGCCGTGTTCCGTGCCGTCCGTCAGTACCGCGGCCGGTTGAACCAGTTGACGCCGTCCTGGGTGCACATGGCGGTGATCCAGATGACGCATATCGCCACCCAGAGCCCGCCGAAGATGATGTTCACCGTGAGCTTCTGGGCGATCCCGCTGACCAGGTCGAGCAGGCCGAACAGCGAGGCGATCGCGCCGTAGACGATGGTGGTGATCCGGACGGCGTTGCCGCCCTTGCCGTACTTGGCGCCCAGCGTGATGGAGAGCGCGGCAGCCAGCGCGAACACGATGCCGACGACGACCAGGATGCCCGCGGCGGCGTTGCCGATCGAGGAGATGAAGTCGTCGCTGCTCGTCGAGGTCTTGTTGACGGCGTCCTTGGTGGCCGCCGCTCCGATCAGGCAACCGAGCGCGATCAGCACCTGGGTGCCGCCCACGATGAACAGCAGCACCCGGGCGGTGGTCACCAGGCCCGGCATGACCTGCGGCAGGGCCGGCGCGTAGCCGTACGCCGGGGCGACCGGCTGCGGGTAGCCGTAACCCGGGGCCGGCGGCGGGGCCTGCTGCGGGTAGCCGTAGCCGGGAGCCTGCGGCTGGCCGTACGGGTTGTTCGGGTCGGGCGGGTAACTCATGGATGCCTCCGGGCAGTTGCGGGGACGTGGGGACGGGACGGCGGAGGACCCGGTTGCGGCCGGCGAGTCGGGTCGCCGACGGAACGGGACGGTACCGGAGCGCGGTGACAGCCCGGCGGCGGTGACGGGCGCGGCCGGCTCAGTGCTGTGACGAGCGGGTGATCGAACGCCGGGACGGGCACGGCGCGGTGAGGACGTCGCCGCGGCGGTCTGGCTGTGCGGACTGCTGTGGTCGGATCACTGGCTCTTTCCCCCGGGTACGCCCCGCCGCGGGATCCGTCGGCCCGTCACCGGGCCGGGTCGCGGCAGGGGATGCCCGCATATCGTCGTCCGGACGGCGGCGCGCTGTCCAGCCGGTTGCGGGCGCCGGGCCGAGACTGTGGCGCAACCGCAACGTGGTGCGGACCTTCCGTACCCGTCCGGTCTCCAGGCCGGTCGCCCGTCCGGTCCCCCGTCCGGTCTCCAGGCCGTCGCGCGAACGGCCGGGGAGCCGCCCCGGTACGGGGTGCGGTCGCGATCCGGGAGAATGGGGTCATGACTGCCCAGATTCTCGATGGCAAGGCCACCGCCGCCGCGATCAAGTCCGAACTCGCCGCCCGCGTGGCGGCCCTCAAGGCGAAGGGCGTCACGCCCGGCCTCGGCACCGTCCTGGTCGGCGACGACCCGGGCAGCCGCTGGTACGTCAACGGGAAGCACAAGGACTGCGCCGAGGTCGGCATCGCCTCCATCCAGCGCGAGCTGCCCGCCACCGCCACCCAGGAGGACGTCGAGAACGTCGTCCGCGAGCTCAACGCCGACCCGTCCTGCACCGGCTACATCGTCCAGCTGCCGCTGCCCAAGGGCCTGGACCAGAACCCGGTCCTGGAGCTGATGGACCCCGACAAGGACGCCGACGGCCTGCACCCGACCTCGCTCGGCCGGCTGGCGCTGGGCATCGAGGGCCCGCTGCCGTGCACCCCGCTGGGCATCGTCGAGCTGCTGCGCCGGCACGACGTGCAGATCGACGGCGCCGAGGTGGTCGTGGTCGGCCGTGGCATCACCGTCGGCCGCTCGATCGGCCTGCTGCTGACCCGCCGCAGCGAGAACGCCACCGTCACCCTGTGCCACACCGGCACCCGGGACCTCGGCGCCCACCTGCGCAAGGCCGACATCATCGTGGCCGCCGCGGGCGTGCCGCACCTGGTCAAGCCGGAGGACGTCAAGCCGGGCGCCGCGGTGCTGGACGTCGGCGTCAGCCGCAGCGAGGGCAAGATCGTGGGCGACGTCCACCCGGGCGTGGCCGAGGTGGCCGGCTGGATCTCCCCGAACCCCGGCGGCGTGGGCCCGATGACCCGCGCGATGCTGCTGAACAACATCGTCGAGGCGGCCGAGCGCCGCGCCGGCGTCTGACCCCCGAGGGACGGCGAGCATGACTGAACCGCGACCGGCGCGGTCCCGGCAAAGGCCGGTCAGGACCACCGGCACCCTGCCGCCGGAGGGTGCCGCCCCGGCCCTCGGGCGCGACCACGCCCTGCCGGTCCGGCAGTGGCCGATCACGCTGGTGCTGTCGGTGGTCGGCGCCGGCCTCGCGGTCACCTGGTTCGCCGACTTCAAGGACGGCTTCAAGTACGGGCTGCTGATCCTCGGCACCGGGGTGCTGCTCGGCGCGGTGCTGCGGCTGGTGCTGCCCGAGGTCGGGATGCTGGCGGTGCGCAGCCGCTTCACCGACGTGATCGTGCTGGCCTTCCTGGGTGCCTCGATCGTGCTGCTGACCCTGGTCGCGCAGCCGAACCCGTGGCTGGAGATCCCGCTGCTGGACAACATCGGCCAGCTGATCGGCCGGCCCAAGCACTGAGGGCCGGTTCCGTGCCCCCGCGGCCCCGCCCGGAACCCGGGCGGGGCCGCGTGCGTCTGTGACGCATCAGCCACGCCCGCACACGCGGCGTAGGCTTCCCTTTGCGATAACCTGACGCCGGTCTCTCGATGTCGAGAGATCATCCTGGCTCCAGTGCCGGTGTGCCTGGGGCACCTGGCGATTTGCTGGAGAAGGTAGAAATGACCCGCACCCCCGTCAACGTCACCATCACCGGAGCTGCCGGCCAGATCGGCTACGCGCTGCTCTTCCGCATCGCCTCGGGCCACCTGCTCGGTGCCGACGTGCCGGTGAACCTGCGCCTCCTGGAGATCCCGCAGGGCCTCAAGGCCGCCGAGGGCACCGCCATGGAGCTCGTCGACTGCGCCTTCCCGCTGCTGCGGGACATCAAGATCACCGACAACCCGAACGAGGCCTTCGACGGCGCCAACGTCGCGCTGCTGGTCGGCGCCCGTCCGCGCACCGCCGGCATGGAGCGCGGCGACCTGCTGCAGGCCAACGGCGGCATCTTCGGCCCGCAGGGCAAGGCCATCAACGACCACGCCGCGGACGACATCAAGGTCCTGGTCGTCGGCAACCCGGCCAACACCAACGCCCTGATCGCCCAGCGCAACGCCCCGGACGTCCCGGCCGAGCGCTTCACCGCGATGACCCGCCTGGACCACAACCGCGCGGTCGGCCAGCTGTCCGCCAAGACCGGCGCCCTGGTCTCGGACATCAAGCGCGTCACCATCTGGGGCAACCACTCCGCGACCCAGTACCCGGACATCTTCCAGGCCGAGATCGCCGGCAAGCCGGCCTTCGAGGCCATCGGCAGCGACCAGGCCTGGCTGGAGAACGACTTCATCCCGACCGTCGCCAAGCGCGGCGCCGCCATCATCGACGCCCGCGGCGCCTCCTCGGCCGCCTCGGCCGCCAACGCCGCCATCGACCACGTGCACACCTGGGTCAACGGCACCGCCGAGGGCGACTGGACCTCCATGGGTGTCGTCTCCGACGGCTCCTACGGCGTCCCGGCGGGCCTGATCTCCTCCTTCCCGGTCACCACCAAGGACGGCAAGTTCGAGATCGTCCAGGGCCTGGAGATCTCCGACTTCTCCCGCGCCCGCATCGACGCCTCGGTCAAGGAGCTGACCGAGGAGCGCGACGCGGTCCAGGAGCTGGGCCTCATCTGAGCCCCGCCCCCGCGGCCTTCCCGACGGCCCGCCCCTCCCTCCCGGGAGGCGGCGGGCCGTCGCCGTTCCCGGCCCGTGTCCGGGCACGCCGCTTCCGGCCCCCGTCCACGCCCGCCGCCTACACTGGCCCGCTGTGAACGAAACCCTCGGGGACGCCGCGCTCGTCCTCGTCTTCATCCTGCTGGGCGGGCTGTTCAACGTCGCCGAGATCTCCCTGATCTCGCTGCGCGAGGGCCAGATCCGGGCGCTGGAGGGGCGCGGCACCCGGCGCTCGGCCCGGGCCGCGCACCTGGCCGCCGATCCCAACCGCTTCCTGGCCGCCGTCCAGGTCGGCGTGACCTGCATGGGCTTCCTGTCCGCGGCCTTCGGCGCCGACACCCTGGCCGGCAAGGTCGCCCCGCTGTTCGTCGACGCCGGGCTGTCCCGGGGGATGGCGGACGCGGTCGCCCTGGTCGGACTCACCCTGGTGATCAGCTACGTCTCGCTGGTGCTCGGCGAGCTCACCCCCAAGCGGATCGGCCTGCAGCGCGCCGAGTCCATCGCGGTGGTCGCGGCCCCCGTGGTGGACGTGATGTCGGTGGCGCTGCGCCCGGCGATCTGGCTGCTCGGCCACTCCACCAACCTGATGGTCCGGCTGTTCGGCGGCGACCCGGCGGCCGGGCGCGGCTCGATGAGCTCCGAGGAACTGCGCGGCCTGGTCGCCTCCAACACCGAACTGGGCAGCGACGAAAGGGCGTTGATCGCGGACGTGTTCGCCGCCGGGGAGCGCCAGCTGCGCGAGGTGATGGTGCCCCGCACCGAGGTGACCTTCCTGGACGCCGAACGCCCGCTGGCCGCGGTGCGGCACCAGGCCGAGACCTCGCCCCACTCGCGCTACCCGGTGGTCGAGGGCAGCGCCGACGCCGTGGTCGGCTTCGTCCACGTCCGGGACCTGTACGGCGCCCGCGGCGAGCAGGCCGTCAAGGTCCGCGACCTGGCCCGACCGGTCAAGCTGCTGCCCGGCACCAAGCGGGTGCTGGAGGCGATGGGGGAGATGCGCCGGGAGGGCCACCACCTGGCCATCGTGGTGGACGAGTACGGCGGCACCGCCGGCATCGTCACCCTGGAGGACCTGGTCGAGGAGGTGATCGGCGAGATCCGCGACGAGTACGACCGGCCGGAGGCCGCCCCCACCCGCCGGCTGGCCGGCGGCGGCATGGAGCTGGACGGACTGCTCAACCTCGGCGACTTCGAGGAGGAGACCGGCGTCGCGCTGCCCGAGGGCCCGTACGAGACGGTGGCCGGCTGCCTGGTCGCCTCGCTCGGCCGGCTGCCCCGGGACGGCGACCACGCCCGGGTCCCGGTGGAGGGCGGCGGGGCGGTGCTGCTGACGGTGGCCAAGGTGGAGGGCCGGCGGATCGCCCGGGTGAGGGTGAGTGCGGTCACACCGGAGGAGCCCGCTGGGGCGGACGTTTCCTGAGCGACCGGGGGAACTGGAACAATGGCGCGCATGGTCAACGCAGCGGTCACTGGTCCGGTCAAGGACCGTCCCCGGGTGCTCTCCGGGATCCAGCCCACCTCAGGCTCGTTCCACCTCGGCAACTACCTGGGCGCGGTGCGCCAGTGGGTCGACCTGCAGAAGGAGAACGACGCCTTCTACATGGTCGTCGACCTGCACGCGATCACCGTGCCGCAGGACCCGGCGACCCTGCGCCAGAACACCCGGATCTCCGCCGCCCAGCTGCTCGGCGCGGGCCTGGACCCGGAGCACTGCACCCTGTTCGTCCAGTCCCACGTGCCCGAGCACGCGCAGCTCGCCTGGGTGATGAACTGCCTCACCGGCTTCGGCGAGGCCTCCCGGATGACCCAGTTCAAGGACAAGTCCTCCCGGTACGGCGCCGACAGCACCACCGTCGGCCTGTTCACCTACCCGATCCTGCAGATCGCGGACATCCTGCTCTACCAGGCGGACGCCGTCCCGGTCGGCGAGGACCAGCGCCAGCACGTGGAGATCACCCGCGACATCGCGGAGCGCTTCAACTCCCGCTACGCCCCGGTCTTCACGATCCCCAAGCCGTACATCCTCAAGGAGACGGCGAAGATCATGGACCTCCAGGACCCGGGCATCAAGATGAGCAAGTCGGCGTCCTCGCCCAAGGGCCTGGTCAGCCTGCTGGACGAGGCGAAGGTCAGCGCCAAGAAGTTCAAGAGCGCCGTCACCGACACCGGCACCGTCGTCTCCTACGACGAGGAGCAGAAGCCCGGCGTCTCCAACCTGCTGCGGATCCACTCCGCGCTCAGCGGCCAGTCGGTCGAGCAGTTGGTCGCGCACTTCGAGGGCAAGATGTACGGCGCCCTGAAGACCGAGCTGGCCGAGCTGTTCGCCGAGTGGGTGACGCCCTTCCAGGAGCGCACCGGCACCTTCCTGGACGACCCGGCCGAGCTGGACCGGGTCCTGGCGATCGGCGCCGAGAAGGCCCGCGCCGTGGCCTCCGAGACGCTGGCCACGGTGTACGACCGGATCGGCTTCCTCCCGGCCGCCAAGCGGTGACTCCCCTCACACGCCTGCCCGGTGGTGACGGTGGCTCGCCCGTCACCATCGGCGTGTCCGTGAGCGTTCCGGACCCGTACGGCACGTGGATCCAGGACGCGCGGGCCGGCCACGGCGATCCGCAGGCGCGCTCGATACCGACGCACGTCACCCTGCTGCCGCCGACCGAGCTGCCCGCCGATGAGCTCCCGAAGGTCGAGGAGCACCTGGCGGCGGTGGCGGCCGCGCACCGGCCGTTCCGGATGCTGCTGCGCGGCGGCGGCACCTTCCGCCCGGTGTCGCCGGTGGTGTTCGTCCGGGTCGAGGAGGGCGCGCAGGAGTGCCGGCTGCTGGAGGCGGACGTCCGCTCCGGCCCGCTGGCCCGCGAACTGGCCTTCCCGTACCACCCGCACGTGACGGTCGCCCACGGCCTGCCGGACGACGTGCTGGACCAGGCGTACGAGCAGGCGCGCGGGTTCCGGGCGTCCTTCCTGGTGCCGGGCTTCTCGCTCTCCCGGTTCGACGCGGACGAGGTCTGGCGGCCCTGGCGGGACTACCACTTCTCGTGAACCGGTACGGCGCGTGGACTACCGCGCCGTACGGCCGAGTTCGAGCATCCGGTCGACCACCCGGCGGGACGCTGCGCCGTCGTCCAGGGCGCAGTGCTCGGCCCGGAAGCGCCGGTAGCGCTCGGCGTACCCGGGCGCCGACTCCGCTCCGCTGTCGGCGAGTTCGCGCAGCGCGCCGAGCAGTTCGGCGGAGTCCGGCACCAGCGGGCCGGGGGCGTTGCGCTCGAAGTCGAAGTAGAAGCCGCGCAGGGTGTCGCGGTAGTGCTCCAGGTCGTAGGTGAAGAAGTAGACCGGGCGGCCGGTGATGGCGAAGTCGAACATGATCGACGAGTAGTCGGTCACCAGGACGTCCGCGATCAGCAGCAGTTCCTGCGGGTCGGGGAAGTCCCCGCAGTCGTACAGGAAGCCGTCGCCGGCGCCGGGCAGCGGTTCGCGCACGTGGGAGTGCGGGCGGACCAGCAGCACGTGGTCGTCGCCGAGCAGCCGGCGGGCGTGGTCGACGTCCAGCCGCAGGTCGAGCCGGAAGCCCTCGCCGTCGCCGCGCTGCTGGTCCTCGCGCCAGGTCGGCGCGTACAGCACGACCCGCTTGCCCTCGGGGATGCCGAGCCGCCTGCGGACGGTCGCGGCGACCCGCGGGTCCGGTTCGGCCAGGACGTCGCCGCGCGGGTAGCCGGACTCCAGGACCTCGCCGTCGTAGCGGAAGGCGCGCTGCAGGATCGGGGTGGCGAACGGGCTGGGGGAGAGCAGCAGGCTCCACTGCGGGGTCTCCCGGTCGAGGGACTCCAGGTAGCCGTGGTCGGACAGCCAGGAGTTCTCGACGTCGTGGGCGATCCGCTTCAGCAGTGAGCCGTGCCAGGTCTGCACCACGACCTGGCCCTCGCGGCGCTCCAGGAAGTCCGGGAAGTGGGTGTTGCCGACCAGGTAGCGGCAGGTGGCCAGGGCGCGGTACCACTCCGGGCTCCAGATCCGCACCGGCACGACCCCGGGCGGCAGCTCGGCCTGGCCGTCGTCGACCACCCACAGGTGTTCCAACGGCTCGCCGCGGCGGGCGAGTTCGGCGTGCACCGCGCGCGGGGAGTCGGCGTAGCCGCGGCCGCCGAACACGTCGTAGAGCACCGCCTCGCGCAGCGGTTCACGGCGGGCGGCCGGGTAGTGCTGGGTGCGCAGCCGGGCCTGCGTCCAGGCGCTTCGCTCGGTGGCGTCGAGCACCGGGGTGGAGTCCACCAGCAGGGTGTCGTGCCAGCGGCGTTGCAGCAGGACGTGCTTGCCGCCGGTGGTCGCGGTGGCGGGGAGGGCGGGCAGGGCGGCGGCGGAGGCGATCAGCGGCCGGGCCGGGCCGGAGCGGTCGGCCGGCTCCAGGGCGGCCTCCCAGATGCCCTTGCGCAGCGGCAGCACGGCGCCGTCCGAGCCGGTGCGGGTGGCGGGCACCCGTACCCGGAAGCGGCCGTCCGGTTCGGGTTCGAGCGGGGCGCGGACCTCGCCCGCGGTACCGCTGTGCCGCAGGACCAGCTCCAGCCGGTCGGCGGCCGGGTCCGGGCAGTGGCCGGACAGCTCGAAGCCGGCGAAGCGCACCTCGATCCGGTCGACCACCCCGGCGGCCGGCTGGACGCAGACCTGGAGCCTGCCGTCGGCGAGGTGCTTGAGGTAGAGCACCCGGTCCGGGGCGTCCGGCAGCGGGTGCTGGCCGGCCACCGGGCCGCGGCGCTCGTCCAGGCAGAGCTGCTCGGTCCCGCCGTCGGGGCGCAGCAGTTCGGCGTCCCAGTGCTCCAGCGCGCCGCGGCCGCGCCCGTCGGCGGTGAACGGCCGGTACGGCAGGTGGACGGTGAAGGTGTTGCCGGTGCGGGTGAGCGGCTGCTCGATCACCGCTTCGCTCTGCCGGTGGCGCAGCCGCAGCACGGTACCGGTCGGGCAGTGGTCGGCGGTGCCGGCCAGCCGGATGCCGTCGGCGGCCGGTTCGGCGCGGTCGAGCCGGACGGCGGGGCGCTCCAGCCGCAGCCGCAGCCGGTCGTCCTCGAAGTACGGCTGGAGGCGCACGTCACGGTCCACCCAGCGGGCCGGCGGGTATTCGCCGGAGCCGCACCAGTGGGGGGCGAGGGCGCCGTACTGGCGGCGCAGCCGGGTGGGGCGGGGGCGGGTGAAGAGGGTGGTCTCGATCTGCCAGTCGCCGAGCAGCCAGCGGCCGTCGCGGCGCAGCCGGGAGGGTTCCACCACGACGGTGAAGCCGGACCAGTCGTGGTTGTGGTCGGGCTGGGCGCTGTCGTCGGTGACCTCGGGCAGCTTGCGGGGCCTGGAGCGCAGGTGGAGGGGCGGCTCGGTGCCGTCCTGGTGGCACAGGGTCAGCCAGGTCCAGGCCGAGCCGGGGCGGCCGGTGTCGAGGTCCAGCGGGCGGGCGAAGCCGGTGAGTTCCAGCCCGCGGCCGTGCCAGCGGGCCCGCAGCAGTCCGAACACCACGTCCTCGTCGACGGCGGGCCAGCCGGCGCTCACCCGGGGGGCGGCGTGCGGCAGAACGAACCGGGTGAGCGCAGGCATGGTGCGGGGGGCCCTTCGGGGGAGGGGATCCCGGTCATGGCGGTGGCCGGGAGGGGGCGCCGTGCCGGGGCTGGCCGGACGGGGCCGAATCGATATCCCATACCGGGAAGGCACTCCGGGTCAACTGTACAGTTCGGAGAATTTCCTTTGAAATTTATTGGGTAAACGTGAGTTCGAGTGCAAAACACACGTAAAGGACAGGCGGTTCTCAGGGAATTCCCAGGTAGCACGGAGGCGCCCCGCGCGGATCGCGCCGGGCGCCTCGGCCGACTCCCCGGTGACTACTCCTTGCGGAGCATCGCGTCGACCACCCGGGCGGAGGCCTTGCCGTCGTCCAGGTCGCAGTACGCCTCGCGGAACGCGGCCGCCTTGTCCGCGTGCTCGGCCGCGACCTCGTCCACCCGGGAGAGCGCGTCGACCAGCGCCTCGGAGGTGGGCAGCAGCGGGCCGGGCGCCTCGGCCTCGAAGTTCAGGCTGAAGCCGCGCAGGTTGTCGCGGTAGTGCTCCAGGTCGTGGGTGAAGAAGAGCATCGGCTTGCCGGTGGCGGCGAAGTCGAAGACGCTCGACGAGTAGTCGGTGACCAGCACGTCGGCGATCAGCAGCAGCTCCGTCATGTCGGGGTAGCTGCCGACGTCCCAGATGTAGCCGTTGCCGGCGCCCGGGATCTGGCCGCACATCATGTTGTGCCGGCGCACCAGCAGCACCTGGTCGTCGCCGAGCGCGGCCTTGGCCGCCTCCAGGTCGATCCGCAGGTCGATCTGGTAGCCGCCGTTCGGCCGGCGACGGTCCTCGCGCCAGGTCGGCGCGTACAGCACGACCTTCTTGCCCTCGGGCAGGCCGAGCCGTTCGCGGACCTGCTCGGCCGTCTTCTCCCGGTCGGCCGCGAAGAGGAGGTCGTTCCGGGGCGAACCGCTCTCCAGGATCTCGCCCTGGTAATCGAAGGCGCGCCGCAGGACGGGGGCGGACCAGCTGTTGCCGGCCACCAGCAGGCTCCAGTTCGGGACCTCGCGGGCCAGGCCCTTGAGGTAGTTCGAATTGGTGAACCAGACCTTCTCGAAGTCGAAGCCGATCTGCTTCAGCGGGCTGCCCTGCCAGGTCTGGACGACCACCTGGCCGGGCCGGCGGACGAAGAAGTCGGGCAGGTGGGTGCTGGTGACGATGTACTTGGCGGTCGCCAGCGCCTCGAACCACTCCGGGCTCCAGAGCCGGATCGTCTGCGCGGTGCGCGGCAGGTCGGCCTGCATGTCGTCGCTGCCCCACAGGTGCTCCAGCGGCAGGCCGCGGCGGACCAGCTCCTCGTGGATCGCCCTGGGCGAGCCGGCGTACACGCTGCCGTACCCGGCGTTGTACAGCACCGTGTCGCGCACCGGCAGCCGGCGGGCGGCCGGGTAGTCGACGGTGCGCAGCTGGCGCTGGCGGAAGCCGGACCGCTCCTCCGGCAGCAGCGCCGAGTGCGACTCCAGCGACAGGCAGTCGTGGTAGCGGCGCTCCAGCACGATCCGCTTGCCGCGGGACTGCACCTCCACCGGCAGCGCGCCGAAGCAGGCCGGGGAGATCTGCACGTGGCTGTCCGGCAGGGAGGTGGCCTCCTCGCCGACCGGACGGAAGAAGACCCGCCAGGTGCCGGCGGAGAGCGGGACCTGACCGGCGAAGGTGGCGGTCGGCACGGCGGGCAGCGCGGCGCGGAAGCGGCCGTCCGCGATCTCCACCGGGTAGACGTGCTCCTCCTCGCGCCAGTGGTGCCGGACCACCAGCTCCCAGCGGTGCGCGCCGGGCAGCGGGAACGAGCCGCTCAGCAGGAAGCCGTCGGCGCCGCGCGCCGACACCTCGTCCACCACCGGCTGCAGCAGCTGGTCGGAGAACTGGAGGTGGCCGCTCGGCGAGGGCTTGGTGTAGATCGCCCGGCGCCGGTCGGCGGGCGCCTGCGGGTTCAGCGGCAGGTGCAGCTGCTCGGGGGCGTTGCGGTCGTCCCAGACCAGCGGCAGGGCGGTGCCGTCGGCCAGCAGCAGCGCGCTGTTCCAGCGGTCGCGGACGCGCTCGGCGGCCACCGGGTCCAGCTCGGCCCAGGCCTCGCGGACGGCGGTCATCTCGGCCACCTCGACGGAGGAGGTGAACGGCTGCAGCGAGCCGACCGGAGCACCCAGCTCCAGCGGGAAGGTCAGCTCGCGGTCCGACTCGACGTGGGTCAGCCGCAGCCGGGCCCCGGCGAAGCTCGCACCGGAGCGCGCCGCGCCGGAGACCTCCACCCGGTCGCCGTGCGCGGCCAGGCCGGTCACCCGGGCCTTGACGGTCTGCACCTGGATGTAGACGAAGCCGTCCCGGACCCAGGGCACGATCCGCACGTCCGGCTCGACCCAGTGCAGCGGGATCGATTCGGCGGTGTCGCTCCAGCCCGCCGAGATCCGGCCCTTGTAGATCCCGCCCTTGCCGGCGCCGGCCACCAGGACGCGCCAGTGGCCGTCCTTCCACTGGCCGCGGTGCTTGAGCTTCTTCGGGTCGAGGGAGACGGAGAAGCCGGACCAGTCGCAGCTGTACAGGTCGTGGTTGCAGCTCGCGGTCGCCTCGGGGCTGTACTGGGTCTTCATCGGCACGGCCACCACCCGGCGGCCCTTGGACTCGCGCAGCACCAGGGTGCGGACCATGTCGTGCTTGTTCGCCGCACCCAGCTGCTCCGGGTACGCGTGCCCGGTCAGCCGCAGCTTCCCGCCCACCCAGGCGCTGTCGTACAGCCGGCTGCGCATGACCAGCGAGTTGTCCAGCTTCAGCACGTTGGACGGCACGCTCTTGCGCCCGCCGCGCAGGAACGGGTAGTCCGCGTACGGCCGCAGCAGACCGCGGGCCTGCACGCCGCCGCCGCTCTCGCCCTCGTACTTGATCTGCTCGACCAGCTCGTCCACCCGGTTCTGCAGGGTCAGGTGGTACTTCAGCCGCAGCGGCGCGCGCAGCTTGCGGACCTGCTCCTGGCCGATCGACCGGAGCAGCCGGCTGACGTGCTGGACGTAGGCGTCCCGGTAGTCCTTGTCGCCGTCCACGACGGACCAGAAGAACATCGGGATCTCCTCGACGAGGGTGTTCTCGTCGTAGGAGCGCAGGTACTCGGCGAAGCGCGGCTCGGTCTGCTTCTTCAGCCAGGCGCGGACCAGCTCGACCGAGGCGACCCGGTCGATCAGGCCCTTGGGGTTGGTGCGCATCTGGGTGATCGACATCTCGCCGACCTCGCGCTCGCGCCAGTGGTAGATCGGCTCGGAGAGCACGTCCACGCTCTTGGCGAGGTAGTGGTGCGGCACGCTGACCGGCGCGTCCTCGTACAGGATGCCCTCGGGGTAGAGCAGTCCGGCGGCGTCGAAGAAGGACCGGCGGTACACCTTGTTCCACGCGGTGCGGTCGGTGACCAGCGCCGGGATCTCGGTGATGTGGGTCTTGAGCCGGGTCTCCTTGAACGGCTTCGAGTGCCCGCCGGACTGGTAGTAGCCCACCGCCCGGAACCGCAGCACGTTGCCGGTGCAGAAGTCCGAGCCGGTCTCCTCCAGCGTGTTGATCATCAGCTCGTACGCGCTCGGCGGCATCGAGTCGTCGCTGTCCACGAAGCACAGGAACTCGGAGTCCGGGTCGATGTGCCGGATGCCGGTGTTGCGGGCCGCGCCGAGGCCCTTGTTCACCTGCCGGACCAGCCGGAACCGCGAGTCCTTCGCCGCGTACGCCTCGGCGAGCGCCGCGCTGTCGTCCTTCGAACCGTCGTCGACCATGACGCACTCGAAGTCCGTGAAGGTCTGGGCGGCGATCGAGTCGAGACATTCGACGAGGTAGCGCTCGACGTTGTAGATCGGAACGACGATGGAGAGGCGGGGAGCCATCGGCTACGCAGGCCTTTCTCGGGAGGAGCGTGGCAGCCCGCGAGGGGTCTGGCCGCACTTGGATCGGTGCGTACGTGCGCCCCGATCCTACCTTCCGGGGTTCGGCCCTCCCCGGGCCCACTACGCTGGCCCCCGTGCCCCGCTTCAGCGTCATCGTCCCCGTGTACCAGGTCCAGGACTACCTCACCGAGTGCCTCGAATCGGTCCTCGGCCAGGCCGGACCCGACTTCGAGCTGATCGCGGTGGACGACCGCTCGCCCGACGGCTGCGGCGCCCTGCTGGACGCGGCGGCCGCCGCCGACCCGCGGGTCCGGGTGCTGCACCTGGCGGAGAACGTCGGCCTCGGCCGGGCCCGCAACGCCGGCCTGGAGGTCGCCACCGGCGACTACGTCGTCTTCCTCGACAGCGACGACACCCTCACCCCCGACCTGCTGAAGGCCGTCGACGAGCGGCTCGCCGCCACCGGCGACCCGGACATCCTGGTCTACGACTACGCCCGCACCTACGCTGACGGCCGGATCACCCGGGCCGCCGCCGGCCACGTCTTCGGCGCCGCCTCCCCGGACGTCTTCGACCTCGCCGCCCGCCCCGACCTGCTCGACCTGCTCCAGGTCGTCTGGAACAAGGCCTACCGCCGCGGGTTCGTCACCGAGCAGCAGCTGGAGTTCCCGGCCGGCTACTACGAGGACACCCCCTGGACGTACCCGGCGCTGCTCGCCGCCGCCAGCATCACCCTGCTCGACCGGGTCGGCGTGCACTACCGCCAGCGCCAGGAGGGCGGCAACATCCTCGCCACCGCCAGCCGCAAGCACTTCGACGTGTTCGCCCAGTACGACCTGGTGTTCGCCTTCCTCGACCGCCGCCCCGACCTCGACGCCTGGCGCCCGGTCGTCTACGGGAAGATGCTGCACCACCTCAACACCGTGGTCGCCAAGCCCGGCCGGGTCCCGCCCGGCGACCGCCGCGAGTACTTCCGCCGCGCCGCCGCGCACTGCGCCCGGCTGCGCCCGGCCGGCTACCGCCCGCCGGCCGGCGTGGACGGCGTGCGCACCGAACTGCTCGGGCAGGGCCGCTACGCCGCGTACCAGGCCGTCCGCGCCCTCGCGAAGGCCCGCCGGCTCGTCAACCGGTAGGGCCCGCCCCCCGGCCCGGGTGTCCGGCCCGCGCCTGGCCGCCGTTCGGGGGACGGGCCGGTATAACCGGTCGGGTGGACTTCCTGACCCGCCTTCCGGTCCTGGGCCCGCTCGCGGCCCGGGCACTGCGCAGCCGCCCGTACCGGGTGTACGAGTACTTCGCCGCCGCCCGTGGCAACCGGCTGGCCGGAGCCGTCACCTTCTTCGGCTTCCTCGCCCTGTTCCCGCTGCTCACGGTGGGCCTGGCGATCGCCGTCGCGACGCTGGACGGCAGCCAGGTGGACGACCTGCAGCACCGCATCTCCGACCAGCTGCCCGGCTTGTCGGACGCGCTCAACCTGCCCTCCCTGGTGGCCAATGCGGGCACCCTCGGGCTGGTCAGCGGAGTCCTGCTGCTGGTCTCCGGGCTCGGCTGGGTGGACACCATGCGCACCTCGATCCGGGACCTCTGGCAGCTGCCCGAGGAGAAGGGCAACCTGGTGCTGCGCAAGGCCCGGGACGTCGTGGTGCTGGCCGGCCTCGGCCTGGTGTCGCTGCTCTCCATGGCCGCCTCCGCCGCCGGCACCACGCTCGCCGGGCGGATCGCCGACGCGATCGGCCTCGGCAGCGGCTACCTGCTGACCGGGGTCGGCGTGCTGATCGCCATAGCGTGCGACACGCTGCTCTTCGCCTACCTGCTGGCGCCCTTCCCCGGCATCACCGGCCAGCGCCGCCTGGACCTCGTGCGCGGCGCCCTGATCGGGGCCGTCGGCTTCGAGCTCCTGAAGCTGCTGCTCGCCTCCTACCTCGGCTCGGTCGCGGGGCGCAGCCTGTACGGCGCCTTCGCCACCCCGGTGGCGCTGCTGCTGTGGATCAACTTCGTCAGCCGGCTGCTGATGTACTGCGTGGCCTGGACGGCGACCGCCGACCCGGAGGCCGCCCGCGAGCGGACCAGGGCGCACGGCCGGGCGCTGCTGGCCGCGGCCGAGGAGAACTGACCCGCCCGCCCGCCTCCGGGCCCGGGCGATCAGCACTCGAAGTGGCCCCAGGTGCGGCGGCGGTTCGACACGCGGCGCCGGACGAGGGCCACGGCGCCCGCCACGACCACGACCCCGGCCGCCACGGCCGACCAGCCGACCGGGCCGAGCCCGCCGACCCCGTCCGACGCGGCGGCGGGGCGGTTCGTGGCGGCGTCGGCGTGCGGCGGCGGCGCGGGGGCGCCGGCGGTGCCGGTGGTGCCGCTCGCCTGGGCGGTCGGCTCCTTGCCGGCCGACTTCTCGTCGACCAGCCGGCCGACCGGCTGGACCTTGCCCGCCGCGGCGAAGCCCCAGTCCAGCAGCTCGGCCGTCTCGTCGTAGACCCGCTGGTAGCTGGCCGGGTGCATCACCGTCACCAGCAGGGTGCGGCCGTTCCGCTCGGCGGCGCCGACGAAGGTCGAGCCCGCGTTGGTGGTGGTGCCGTTCTTCACCCCGATCAGGCCGGGGTACTTGCCCAGCAGCCGGTCGGTGTTGGCGATCCCGAAGCTGCCGCGCCGGCCGGTGTTCTTGTCGAGGGCGCCCGGGAACATCGCCTCGCGGGTCGCGCAGTACATGCGGAAATCCGGGTTGCGCAGGCCGGCCCGGGCGAACAGCGACAGGTCGTAGGCCGAGGACACCTGGCCGTCCATGTCGTAGCCGTCCGGGGATATCACCCTGGTGTCCCAGGCCTGGAGGGCCTCGGCCCGGTCCTGCATCTCGTTGACGGTCCGCCGGATACCCCCGTTCATGAACGACAGGACGTGCACGGCGTCGTTGCCCGAGCTCAGGAACACCCCCCGCCACAGGTCCTCGACCCGGTAGTCCAGGTTCTCCTTGATGCCGACCAGGCTGCTGCCGGGGCCGATGTTCTGGATCTCCTCGTCGGCGACCCGGTGCACCGTGTTGCGGTCGAACTTCGGCAGCACGGTGTCCGCGAAGAGGATCTTCAGGGTGCTCGCCGGAGGCAGCCGCAGGTGCGGGTTGTACGCCGCCAGGACTTCGCCCGAGGCGGCGTCGGAGACTATCCAGGACTGGCCGGTGAGGTCCGTGGGCAAGGCCGGGGCGCCGGCCAGCGGATTGACCTGGACACCGGGGAGCCCGAGCCGCTCACCGCCGACCGCGGTCGACGGAGGCGGTATCTGCGGGGCCGCGACCGCCGCCGGGGCGGCGAGCAGAACCGGGAGGGCCGCGGCGACCGCGGCGCACAGCGCGAGGGAATGACGGTGTGTGAGCACCAGCTGACCGTACCCACGGCGACGCGGTGTCGTGCGCCACACCGTACGGGTCCCCCGCACGAGGGGCCCGGCTTGGGCCGATCGGCGGCCCGCGCATACTGGGGAGGCACACCGCCTCCACATCCACCCCGCCGAGGACCGCCCGATGAAGCTCAGCCGCCGCACCTCCTGGTTCCTGACCGCCTTCGGCGTCTGGTCGATCATGATCTGGACGACCTTCGTCAAGAACCTGTGGAAGGACTCCGGCGGCCAGGCCTTCGTGAACGGCGACCACTCCCAGCCGACCGCCTTCTTCTGGATCCACCTGCTGCTGGCGATCACGTCCTTCGTCCTCGGCATCGCCGTCGGCACCGTCGGCCTCCGCGGCCTGCGCGCCGCCCGCCGCGGACCGGCCACGGACTGACCGCTCAAGGCCCCGTCCTTATCCCGTTGCCGCTGTCGGCCCCCACTGGAAAGATCCTCACCGCTCGCACGCGCGTACCGGACGCGCTGCTCACAAGGGGTGGGGATCTCCATGACACTTTCGCGCGCCCGCAGACTCGGCGGGGTGGCCGCGGCCGTCCTCGCGGTCGGGCTGCTCACCGCGCCCGTCGCCTCGGCCGTCCCCGGCGCGGCGGTCACCGACCCGAAGGCGCTGCCCGCCCCGGGCTTCGCCGCCACCGGTCTGCACACCGACGCCTGCGACGACTCCACCGCCCCCGGCTGGCTGGGCGTGGCCAACCCCGTCCTGACCGTCGCCGCCTCCTCGCCACAGGTGCGCTTCAAGGTCTGGGACGACTCGACCCCGGCGCACGACAAGATCGCCGACAGCACCGCGGAGGTCACCGCCGGAGCGGCCGAGCTGGCCACCGCCGACCTGGTGGACGGCCACAGCTACTCCTGGCAGGCCTGGCCCGAGTACTCCCCGGGCAGCGGCAAGCCCGCTCCGGCCTGCCACTTCAAGGTCGACCTCACCCGGCCGGGCCTGTCCGTCTCCTCCACCGACTTTCCGGCGAGCGGCTCCGGCAGCACGCCCGCCAAGTACGCGGGCGAGAACGGCGTCTTCACCCTCACCGGCACCGACTCGGGCTCCGGCGTGGCCTGCTACCAGTACGCGCTGAACGGCACCCTCGGCGTCGGCTGGGACTGCGCCTCCGGTCACACCGTGAAGGCCGGCGCGGACGGCACCGCCCAGCTCACCCTGAAGCCCAAGGACTGGGGCACCAACACCCTGACCGTCCAGGCCATGGACAACGCCGGCAACGTCGGCCAGCCGGTCACCTACAGCTTCTACGCACCGTGGGACCCGCGGCCCAAGCCGGCCGTCCCGGGCGACGTCGACGGTGACGGCGTGCCGGACATCCTGCTCCCGGACGCCCAGGGCAACCTGCAGGTCATCAGCGCCGACGCCGCGGCCACCACCCCGTCTTCGACCCTCCCGGCCGCGCTCTCGCCGCTGCACGCCGGCTGGCAGGACGACCAGGTGCTGCACCGCGGCTGGGCCCCGGTCCACGCCCCCGGCGACGACCTGCTGGTGCACCCCAAGGGCAACCCGGGCTTCCTCTACTCCTACGCGAACAACCACCAGGGCGACTTCAGCCAGCAGTCCCCGACCCTGGTCCGCAAGCCCGCGTCGACCCAGTGCGTCGACGCGGCCGGGGCCGCGACCCCCTGCCCGTCGGACTATTCCGCCGACTGGTCCACCTCCGACCAGCTGGTCGCCCTCGGATCCGCCGCCGAGCCGTCCGCCCCGGTGCTGCTCTCGGTCGAGCACGGCAAGCTGTACGCCTACCACCCGAGCTTCCGCGGCTACGCGAGCGCCCAGCCCATCGCCACCACCGGTGACTGGAGCGGCTACGACCTGATCGCCCCCGGCGCGGACGCCTCCGGCAACCTCACCCTGTGGGCCCGCGAGCGTGCCAACGGCGCCCTGCACGCCTACCCGATCGCCGAGCAGACCTACAACGTGCTGGACTTCTCCGCCCTCGCCGACCCCTCGGCGAACGTGGTCGCCACCGGCTTCACCACCGCCGCCTACCCGACCCTGGGTAGCTCCGGCGACGGCAACGGGGACGGCAAGCCCGATCTGTGGGCCGTCACCGCCGACCGGCACCTGGTGATCTTCAGCGGCTGGACCGCCCCGAAGGACCTCGGCGCCCTGCGCTAGGAAACCGCGGAGGCCCCGTCCGATCGGTCGATCGGGCGGGGCCTCCGGTGTGTCAGGCGGGGATCAGAAGCGGCGGGTGACCAGCGCCCGCTTCACTTCCTGGATCGCCTTGGTGACCTCGATGCCACGCGGGCAGGCCTCCGAGCAGTTGAAGGTGGTGCGGCAGCGCCACACGCCCTCACGGTCGTTGAGGATCTCCAGGCGCTGCTCGGCACCCTCGTCGCGCGAGTCGAAGATGAAGCGGTGCGCGTTGACGATGGCGGCCGGGCCGAAGTACTGGCCGTCGTTCCAGAACACCGGGCAGGACGACGTGCACGCGGCGCACAGGATGCACTTGGTGGTGTCGTCGAAGCGCTCGCGGTCCTCGGCGGACTGCAGGCGCTCGCGCGTCGGTTCGTTCCCCTTGGTGATGAGGAACGGCATGACGTCCTTGTACGCCTGGAAGAACGGGTCCATGTCCACGACCAGGTCCTTGAGGACCGTCAGGCCCTTGATGGCCTCGATCGTGATCGGCTTCTCCGGGTTGACGTCCTTGATCAGGGTCTTGCACGCCAGCCGGTTGCGGCCGTTGATCCGCATGGCGTCGGAGCCGCAGATGCCGTGCGCGCAGGAACGGCGGTAGGTGAGGGTGCCGTCCTGCTCCCACTTGATCTTGTTGAGCGCGTCCAGGACGCGCTCCTTCGGGTCCAGCGTCAGCTGGTAGTCGACCCACACCGGGTCCGGGTGCTCCTCCGGGTTGAACCGGCGGATCCGGAAGGTGACGGTGATCAGCTCGATACCACCGGCCTCGGCCGCGTCCAGAGCGGCCGAGTGCTCCACAGTCGGAGTGCTCATCAGTACTTACGCTCCATCGGCTGGTAGCGGGTCGTGACGACCGGCTTGTAGTCGAGGCGGATGGAGGTGCTGCCGTCGGCGGCGACCTCCTGGTACGCCATGGTGTGCTGCATGAACTTCACGTCGTCACGGGTCGGGAAGTCCTCGCGGTAGTGACCGCCGCGGGACTCCTCGCGGGCCAGCGCGGAGACGGCCAGCACCTCGGCCAGGTCGAGCAGGTTGCCCAGCTCGATGGCCTCCAGGAGGTCCGTGTTGTAGCGGAAGCCCTTGTCCTGGATGGAGACGTTCTTGTAGCGCTCCTTCAGCGCGGCGATGTCCTCGACCGCCTGCTTCAGGGTGGCGCCGGTGCGGTACACCATCGCGTTGGCGTCCATGGTCTCCTGCAGCTCCTTGCGGATCTGCCCCACGGACTCGGTGCCGGTCGACTCGCGCAGCTTCTCGACCATGCCCTGGACCAGCTCTTCCGGGTTCTCCGGCAGCGGGACGAACTCGTTCGCGTTGGCGTAGTCGGCGGCGGCGATGCCCGCGCGACGGCCGAACACGTTGATGTCCAGCAGGGAGTTGGTGCCCAGGCGGTTGGCGCCGTGCACGGACACGCAGGCGACCTCGCCGGCCGCGTACAGGCCGGGGACGACGTCGGTGTTGTTGCGCAGGACCTCACCCTCGACGTTGGTCGGGATGCCGCCCATGGCGTAGTGCGCGGTGGGCTGGATCGGGATCGGGTCCGTGTAGGGCTCGATGCCGAGGTAGGTGCGCGCGAACTCGGTGATGTCCGGCAGCTTGGCGTCCAGCTGCTCCGGCGGCAGGTGGGTCAGGTCCAGGTAGACGTGGTCGCCCTCGGGACCGCAACCGCGGCCCTCGCGGATCTCGGTGTAGATCGCGCGGGAGCAGACGTCACGGGACGCGAGGTCCTTCATGACCGGGGCGTAGCGCTCCATGAAGCGCTCGCCGTCCTTGTTGCGCAGGATGCCGCCCTCGCCGCGGGCGCCCTCGGTGAGCAGGATGCCCATGCGCCAGATGCCCGTCGGGTGGAACTGGAAGAACTCCATGTCCTCCAGCGGCAGACCGCGGCGGTAGGCCACGGCCTGGCCGTCACCGGTGAGGGTGTGGGCGTTCGAGGAGACCTTGAACATCTTGCCGGTGCCGCCGGAGGCGAACACGACGGCCTTGGCCTGGAAGACGTGGATCTCGCCGGTGGCCAGCTCGTAGGCGACGACGCCGGCCGTCTTGCCCTCGTTGATCAGCAGGTCGAGGACGTAGAACTCGTTGAAGAACTCGACGCCGTGCTTGACGCAGTTCTGGAACAGCGTCTGGAGGATCATGTGGCCGGTGCGGTCGGCCGCGTAGCACGAGCGGCGGACCGGGGCCTCGCCGTGGTTGCGGGAGTGACCGCCGAAGCGGCGCTGGTCGATCCGGCCCTGCTCGGTGCGGGAGAAGGGCAGACCCATCTTCTCCAGGTCGAGGACGGCGTCGATGGCCTCCTTGCACATGATCTCGGCGGCGTCCTGGTCGACCAGGTAGTCACCACCCTTGACCGTGTCGAAGGTGTGCCACTCCCAGTTGTCCTCCTCGACGTTCGCCAGGGCGGCGCACATGCCGCCCTGGGCCGCGCCGGTGTGGGACCGGGTCGGGTAGAGCTTGGTCAGGACGGCGGTGCGGCTGCGCTGCGTCGACTCGATGGCCGCGCGCATGCCGGCGCCGCCGGCGCCGACGATGACGGTGTCGTACTGGTGAATCTGCATGGGGGGTTAACTCGCCTCTGGCCTCTGCCGATGGTCGATGGTGCTCGCGGCTCAGATGTTGGGGTCGAAGGTGAAGATCACCAGGGTGCCGAGCAGCACGGTGAAGACCGTGGCGGTACCCATGAGCCCCTTGAGCCAGAGCCGGGTCGAGTCCTTCTCGGCGTAGTCGTTGATGACCTGACGCATGCCGTTGGCGCCGTGGAGCATGGCGAGCCAGAGCATGAGGAGGTCCCAGCCCTGCCAGAACGGCGAGGCCCAGCGGCCGGCCACGAAGGCGAAGCCGATCTTGGAGACGCCGCCGTCCAGGATCAGCATGATCAGCAGGTGGCCGAGGATCAGCACGACCAGGACGACACCGGACAGGCGCATGAAGAGCCAGGCCAGCATCTCGAAGTTGGTGCGGGTGCGGCGCGGGGTCTTCCCCGTCCGCTTGCGCGGCGGCTCGATGACGAACGCGTCGGCCGGGTTGCCGGTGCCGAGGCCCTTGCCGGTGTGCGCCTGCTTCGAGGGGACGACGATGGCGTCGGAGTATTCCGTGGACATGGTCAGCTCACTTCCCGAACCAGGAGATCAGCGTGTGCTGCAGGATCCCGTAGAAGGAGCCGGCCATCAGGACGACCCAGACTCCGACGACGGTCCAGAGCATCTGCTTCTGGTACTTCGGGCCCTTGGACCAGAAGTCCACCGCGACGACGCGCAGGCCGTTGAGCGCGTGGAACAGGATGGCGGCCACCAGGCCGTACTCCATCAGGTTCACGAGCGGAGTCTTGTACGTCTGAATGACGGTGTCGTAGGACTCCGGCGACACTCGCACCAGTGCGGTGTCCAGGACGTGGGCGAACAGGAAGAAGAAGATGAGGACGCCGGTGACTCGATGAGCCACCCAGCTCCACATGCCTTCCCGGCCGCGGTACAGCGTTCCAGCCGGCACGGAAAAACCCTCCGGAAGCGATTGGGGGCTCGGCCGGCTTCGGTGTCGGTCAGCCCGGCCGGGTACGGTCCACCGGCCGCCAGCATCCTATCGACGCCTTGTCGGGAACCGCCTCCGGGGCCCCTATGTGTGATCAATCAGGCACTTCTGGCCTAGCGGGGCGGGAACCAAACCCGCCGTACTCACTGTGGGTGACGGCTCGGTGCGCTTTCGTAGCGGATTCCGGCCGCCGGTGCCCGGTCACGCCGGCGCCGCCGGACGAACGGGTCGTCCGGCGGCGCGGGGGCGGTGCGGCTCAGCGCGCCCCGGCCTCCGAATGGGTGGCGACCAGGTGCTCCAGTCGGGTGAGGGCGATCCGCCGGAGCTCGTCCGACGCGATCAGCCGCTCCTCGTCCGGGTCGTTGGCCAGCCGGGTGCGGATCGAGGAGAGCACGGTGTCGAGCATCTCCTCCGGGTCGACGCGGTCCAGGCAGACCACGAAGACGTGGCCGAACCGGGCCTCGTACGCGGCGTGGGCCGCCCGCAGCGCGGTGTGCGCGGCCTGGCTGCCCGGTGCGCGCATGCCCAGCAGTGGCTGCGGCATCCAGCTCTCGTCGGCCAGTGCCTCGGCGAGGTCGGCCGGGCGCAGGTCGTAGGAGGCCTCGCTGGCGGCGGCCAGCAGGGACTCTATGTCGGGGTAGGGGCGGTGTGCGGTGAGCCGCAGGGCCCAGCGGTGGCTGCCGCAGCAGGCCAGCAGGGCCTCCTCGGCGGCGCCGGCGTCCGCTTCGTTGAAGCGGTGCAACCCGAGGAGGGTCGGCTCGGTGCTGGCGTCGGGCCGCTGTGACGGGATGTCGCTGGCCAGCGGGTCCTCCTCGTGAGGGCGGGAAGGGGCCGGTGGGGGGTGGAGCAGCTGGAGTACGGGGGCTGCGGAGAGGCGTTCGACGCCGTTATGACAGCCCCTCAAAGGTAGTTGAGCGCTCATCAGTTGGGGAGGGCGCGCGCGGAATTCATCCGGACGAGCTATCAAGTTGTGACGTTGACACCTGCACGTCAGCGCCCTCCCGCCTTCGTCCGCCACGGATCCGCGACGGCTCAGTCGCAGCGGGTGCCCTCGGCCGGCAGGGTGCCGTCGGTCAGGTAGGCGGCCATGGCCCGGTCGGTGCAGGCGCTGCCCTTGCCGAAGGCTCCGTGGCCCTCGCCGACCCGGGTGAGCAGGGTCGCCCTGGCGAAGCCCTTGGCCAGCTTCTCGGCCGAGGCGTACGGGGTGGCCGGGTCGCCGGTGGTGCCGACCACCAGGATCGGGGCGGCGCCCTCGGCGCGGATGGTGTGCGGCTTCTCCTGGGTCTTGAACGGCCAGTAGGCGCAGCCCGGCTCGGAGTAGTCGTCCACCGTGACGCCCTTGGACAGCAGCGGCGCCTCGGCCAGCAGCCGGTCGACCGCCTGCCTGGCGTGCTCGGGGCTGGGCGCGGGACGGGCGGCGTCGGCGCAGCTGATCGCGCCGTTGGCCTCGTCCATCGGGCTGTAGTGGCCGTTCTCGTCGCGACCGTCGTAGTCGTCGGCGGCGGCCATCAGGTAGTCGCCCTTGTCGCGCATCATGGCCCAGCCGAGGCTGTTGCGCAGGTACTCCCAGGAGGTCTTCTCGTCGCCGTACAGCAGGGAGATGACGCCGGTCCAGGCCATGTCGCGGCCGAGCTTGCGGCCGTCCTTGGCGGTCAGCGGGTGGTCGTGGAGGCCGTCCAGGAAGTCCGCGGCCTTCTTGGCGGCCTTGGTCCGGTCCTTGCCGAGGGGGCACTCGTCGGCGTGGTTGTCCACGCAGTCGGCGGCGAAGCGCTCGAAGGACTTCTCGAAGCCGATCTGCTGGTCGACGCCGTGGTCCATGGTGTCCTGGGCCGGGTCGACGGCGCCGTCCAGGATCAGCCGGCCGGTGTTCTGCGGAAACTCCTCGGCGTACAGGGCGCCGAGGTAGGTGCCGTAGGAGATGCCGAGGTAGTTGAGCTTGCGGTCGCCGACGGCGGCGCGCAGCACGTCCAGGTCGCGGGCGGTGTTGCGGGTGCCGACGAAGGGGAGCAGCTTGCCGGACCTGGCCTGGCAGGCGGCGGCGTGGTCGGTGGCCTGCTTGACGTGGGCGGCCTTGCGCTCGGCGCGGTCGTCCGGGGCGTCCATCTGGTTGAGGGCGTCGAGCTGCTTGTCGTCGTAGCAGACCACCGGCGAGCTGTCGCCGGTGCCGCGCGGGTCGAAGCCGATGACGTCGAAGCGGGTGTGCAGGGTGCCCTCGAAGTCCTTGGCGCCGTACTTGACCATCTCGACGCCGGAGGCGCCGGGGCCGCCCGGGTTGACCATCAGCGAGCCGATCCGCTGGTCCTTGGCGGTCGCCGGGTACTTGATCAGCGCGAGGTCGATCGTGTCCCCGGCGGGGGCGGCGTAGTCGAGCGGGACGTGCAGCCTGCCGCACCGCATGCCGGAGACGTCGATCTTCGCCTTCTCGGCCCTGGGGTCGGCCGGGCAGTCCGCCCAGGTGATCTGCTGGCCGTAGAACGGCTTGAGCGCCGGGTCGGCCTCGCCCTTGGGCTTCGGGGTGGGGGTGGCCGAGGGGCTCGCAGCGGCCGGCGCGGTGGTGCCGGAGGCCCGGTCCTGGGCCGTCGGGGCGGAGTCGTCGCAGGCGGAGGTGAGCAGGAGGGCGCCTGCCGCCACGGCGGTCAGCAGGACCCGTGGGCGGGCGGCCCGGAAGATCGTCATCGCATGTGTGTACCACTCGTGTACGACGCGTGTTCGATCGGGGGTGCCCGGGCCGCTCCGCCGTGACGGGCTCCGGGTCAGCCGCGGTGGACCTTGTGGTTGGCGGCCTGCGCCCGCGGGCGGACCACCAGCAGGTCGATGTTGACGTGCGAGGGCCGGGTGACCGCCCACGCCACGGTGTCCGCGATGTCCTCGGAGGTCAGCGGCTCGGCCACGCCCGCGTACACGGCGGCGGCCTTCTCCTCGTCGCCGCGGAAGCGGGTGACCGCGAAGCCCTCGGACTTCACCATGCCGGGGGCGATCTCGATCACCCGGATCGGCTCCCCGCACAGCTCCAGCCGCAGCGTCGCGGCGATGGTGTGCGCGGCGTGCTTGGCCGCGACGTACCCGCCGCCGCCCTCGTACGCGGCCAGAGCGGCGGTCGAGGAGAGCACCAGCACGGTGCCGTCACCGGTGGCGCGCAGGGCGGGCAGCAGCGCCTGGGTCACGTGCAGCACGCCGAGCACGTTCACCTCGTACATGGCCCGCCAGTCGGCCGGGTCGCCGTGCTCGACGCTCTCCGCGCCGATCGCGCCGCCCGCGTTGTTCACCAGGACGTCCACCCGGCCGACCTCGGCCGCGAAGGCGTCCACGGCGGCCCGGTCGGTGACGTCCAGGGTGATCGCCCTGGCCGAACCGCCGCGCTCGCCGATCTCCTTGGCCAGTGCCTCGATCCGCTCGGTGCGGCGGGCGGTCAGCACCACCTCGAAGCCCTCGTCGGCCAGCCTGCGGGCGGTCGCCGCCCCGATCCCGCTGCTGGCACCGGTGACCACGGCCACCTTCTGCTCGGTCATTGCCACTCCCTGGGGCTCATCCGGTCGTTCACCCGATCATCTCAACCGCTTCTCGTGCGGTCGCCTCCGGGCGTTCCCGACCCGGCGCGCCCTTCGGCGCGGGGCGCGCCCACCGCCCGGCCCGGCCCTAGGTTGGGAGGGCCGATCGCCGATCCCGCGCCCCGTGGAGGACCGATGCCGCGCCCCGCCGAGTCAGCCCGTTCTTCGGAGTCGGGTTTCCCGATCGACCCGCTGTACGGCCCCGAGGCGCTGGCCGGCTGGGACCCGGACACCCGGCTGGGGCGGCCGGGGGAGTACCCGTACACCCGGGGCGTCCACCCGACGATGTACACCGGCCGGCCGTGGACGATGCGCCAGTACGCGGGATTCGGCACCGCCGCCGAGTCCAACGCCCGCTACCGCCAGCTGATCGCGGGCGGCGGCACCGGCCTCTCGGTGGCCTTCGACCTGCCCACCCAGATGGGCTACGACTCGGACGCCCCGCTCGCCGCCGGGGAGGTCGGCAAGGTGGGCGTGGCCGTGGACGGCGTCGAGGACATGGCGGTGCTCTTCGACGGAATCCCGCTGGACGGGGTGTCCACCTCGATGACCATCAACGCGCCCGCCGCCCTGCTCCTGCTGCTCTACCAGCTGGTCGGCGAGGCCCAGGGGGTGGCGCCCTCGGCGCTCACCGGCACGGTGCAGAACGACGTGCTGAAGGAGTACATCGCCCGCGGCACCTACATCTTCCCGCCGCAGCCCTCGCTGCGGCTGGTCGCGGACGTGTTCCGGTACTGCCGGGCCGAGATCCCGCGCTGGAACACCATCTCCATCTCCGGCTACCACATGGCCGAGGCGGGGGCCGATCCCGCGCAGGAGATCGCCTTCACCCTGGCCAACGGGATCGCCTACGTCCGGACCGCGCTCGCCGCCGGGATGGCCGTGGACGACTTCGCGCCCCGGCTCTCCTTCTTCTTCGTGGCCCGCACCACGCTCCTGGAGGAGGTCGCCAAGTTCCGCGCCGCCCGCCGGATCTGGGCGAGGATCATGCGGGAGGAGTTCGGCGCGCGGGACCCCCGCTCACAGATGCTGCGCTTCCACACCCAGACCGCCGGGGTGCAGCTGACCGCCCAGCAGCCCGAGGTGAACCTGGTCCGGGTCTCGGTCCAGGCGCTGGCCGCCGTGCTCGGCGGCACCCAGTCGCTGCACACCAACAGCTTCGACGAGGCGATCGCGCTGCCCACCGAGAAGGCCGCCCGGCTCGCCCTGCGCACCCAGCAGGTGCTCGCCCACGAGACCGACGTGACCGCCACGGTCGACCCCTTCGCCGGCTCCTACGCGGTCGAGTCGCTGACCGACGCCGTCGAGGCCGCCGCGCTGGCGCTGATGGCCCGGGTGGAGGAGCGGGGCGGTGCGGTGGCCGCGATCGAGCAGGGCTTCCAGAAGGGCGAGATCGAGCGCACCGCCTACCGCCTCCAGCAGGAGACCGACTCCGGAGAGCGCACGGTGGTCGGCGTCAACCGCTTCCGGCTGGACGAGGAGGAGCCGTACCAGCCGCTGCGGGTGGACCCGGCGATCGAGCGGCAGCAGGCCGAGCGGCTGGCCCGGCTGCGGGCCGAACGCTCCGCCACGGCCGTCACCCGGACACTGGACGCGCTGCGCCGTACGGCGGAGGGGCCGGAGAACGTGCTGTACCCGATGAAGGAGGCGCTGGCCGCCCGGGCGACCGTCGGCGAGGTCTGCGACGCGCTGCGCGGGGTGTGGGGCACCTACGCTCCGGTGGAGCGGTTCTGACCGCTCCCGAACGGCTCGGGGCGGTTCGGGAGCGACCCTGATCGGGCGTCAACCGCCCCCGCCCGTGGGGTCGCTGTCGGCCGTGACCACCGGCCCGGGGGATCGTTGCACAGATCAAGCAATCCGGGGAAGGCGGCTGAAACGAGATGTCATACCCACCTGTCCGACCGGTATGCGCCCATCCGGGGACTAGTTTTCCGGAAGTCGGGCCAAATCCCCCCAACGGGCCTAGGCTTGGGGAGATGAACCGTCCTGAGCCCGCTCAGCCGGGCACCACTCTCGCCTCCGCACGCCCCGCCGCCGAACTGCGCGAACGGGTCCGGAGGCTGGAGCCCGAGCTGATCGCCTTCCGCCGTGACCTGCACCGGCACCCGGAGCTGGGCCGTCAGGAGTTCCGCACCACCAACCTGCTGCGCGACCGGCTGGTGGCGGCGGGCCTGGAACCGCGGGTGCTGCCCGGCGGCACCGGCCTGCTGGTCGACATCGTGCCGCCCGGCACCGCCCCGGGCGGCGAGTTCCTGGCCTTCCGCGCCGACATCGACGCGCTGCCGATCGACGACGCCAAGACCGACGTGCCGTACCGCTCGACCGTCCCCGGCCGGGCCCACGCCTGCGGCCACGACGTGCACACCGCGGTGGTGCTCGGCACCGGCCTGGTGCTGGCCGAGGCCGTCCGCGACGGTGAGCTGCGCCGCCCGGTCCGGCTGGTCTTCCAGCCGGCCGAGGAGGTCATGCCGGGCGGTGCGCTGGACGTCATCAAGGCGGGCGGGATGGACGGCGTCGGCCGGATCTACGCGGTGCACTGCGACCCGAAGGTGGAGGTCGGCCGGATCGCCCTGCGGGTCGGAGCGATCACCTCGGCCTGCGACCGGCTGGTGCTGCACCTGGACGGCCCCGGCGGCCACACCGCCCGCCCGCACCTGACCACCGACCTGGTGACCGCGATCGCCCGGATGGCCGCCGACCTGCCGGGGGCGCTGGCCCGCCGGATGGACCCGCGCTGGGGCGTCAGCCTGGTCTGGGGCCGGATCGCCTCCGGTGCCGCGCCCAACGTCATCCCCCAGCACGCCGAGCTGGAGGGCACCGTCCGCTGCCTGGAGCTGGACGGCTGGCGCGAGGCGCCGGACCTGCTGCACGAGCTGATCGCCAAGTTCGCCGAGACCTACCGGGCCAAGTGGACGCTGGACTACCACCGCGGGGTGCCGCCGGTGGTCAACGAGGCGGTCTCGGTCGCCCGGCTGGAGGCGGCGATGACCGCCCGGTTCGGCGGCGGAGGCGAGGGTCACGAGCCGACCGGCGGACCGGGCGGCGCCGAGGTGGTGGAGGGCACCGAACAGAGCCTGGGCGGCGAGGACTTCTCCTGGTACCTGGAGCACGCCCCGGGCGCGCTGGCCCGGCTGGGCGTCCGTGCCCCTGGCGACAGCACCGTCCGCGACCTCCACCAGGGCCGGTTCGACGTTGACGAGCGGGCGATCGGCGTGGGCGTGGAGCTCTTCTCGACGCTGGCCCTGGAGGACGGCGGGATCTGACCGCTCCCGGGGGTATGTGGTCGACCCGTGAGCGGGTCGTCGAGATCCGGAGTGCCGGAACGGTTCCGTAAACTGGGCCGGACCAAGACTCGGATCACCGTCCGCGCACGGGAAAAGAGCCTTCGGTGGGGCCTCAGACCACGGTTTGATAACAACCCGAATGCTCCGGCAGCCCGTAACCCAACCGTGTTCTACGCGCGTTACGGTGGCGTCCGACCACGCTAAACGGGTGCGTGTGAGAAGGAGATACTCCCTTGCGCCGTTCAATGAAGCTCGCCGCGGTTGTGCTCTCGGGTTCCCTGGGCATGGCCTCGCTCGCCGCTTGCGGCGCAAAGAGCACTGACACCAACGCCTCCTCCGGGTCGTCCTCCGACGCCCTCAAGGTCGGTATGGCCTACGACATCGGCGGCCGTGGCGACCAGTCCTTCAACGACTCCGCCGCGCGCGGTCTGGACAAGGCCAAGGCCGACCTGGGCGTCAACGTCACCGAGGCCGAGGCCAAGACCGGTGAGGCCGAGGCCGACAAGGAGACCCGCCTGAAGAACCTGATCGACGGTGGCTACAAGACCATCGTCGCCGTCGGGTTCGTGTACCAGCAGGCGGTCGACAAGGTCGCGAAGGACAACCCGAACGTCAAGTTCGCGATCATCGACTCGAACGACAAGGACCAGCCGGCCAACGTCACCTCGCTGCTCTTCGCCGAGCAGGAGGGTTCGTACCTCGCCGGTGTCGCCGCTGCCAACAAGTCGAAGGCCCACCACATCGGCTTCATCGGTGGTGTGCAGTCCGAGCTGATCAAGAAGTTCGAGGCCGGTTACAAGGCGGGCGCCAAGTCCGTCGACCCGAACATCCAGATCGAGACGACCTACCTCACCACGCCCCCGGACTTCTCCGGCTTCAACTCGCCCGACAAGGGCAAGGAGGCCGCCCAGGGCCAGCTCGACAAGGGCGCGGACGTCATCTACTCCGCCGCCGGCTCCTCCGGCAACGGCGCCATCGAGGCCGTCGCCAACGCGGGCAAGTGGGCCATCGGTGTCGACTCCGACCAGGCCAGCCAGCCGGCCCTGGCGAAGTTCAAGAACAACATCCTGACCTCGATGGTCAAGAACGTCGACAACGCGGTCTACGCGTACATCGACTCGGTCAAGAAGGGCACGCCGTTCACCGGCATCAAGCTCTTCGACCTGAAGGCCAACGGTGTCTCGCTCGCCACCACCGGCGGCAAGATCGACGACATCCAGGACAAGCTGAAGGCCGCCGGCGACGCCATCACCAGCGGCGCCACCACCATCCCGACCGCGCCGACCTCCTGAGGTCCGCGCGTCTCGGACGCGACCTGCGCCTGCCGCCTGCCCGGTAGCGCGACGATCGACACAGTTCACGGGAGGGGCCCGGCAGGGTGCGCTCAACGCGTACCCCCGGGCCCCGTTCCGTCCCCCCGTATCCCCCCTTGGCCCTCCGAGCGCAACGACGCGCCTCCAGACCACCAGGAGATCGCCATCACCGCATCAGACCCCGTCCCCCTGCGCAAGGACGGCACCCCCAGCGCGGGGACGGCGACAGCGGCCGTCGAACTGCGCGGCATCACCAAGCGCTTCCCCGGCGTCGTGGCCAACCACGACATCAACCTCACCGTCCGCACCGGCACCGTGCACGCCCTGATGGGTGAGAACGGCGCAGGCAAGTCGACGCTGATGAAGATCCTCTACGGCATGCAGCGGCCGGACGAGGGCACCATCGCGATCAACGGCGAGCAGTGCGAGTTCCACACCCCCGGCGACGCCATCGCCCGCGGCATCGGCATGGTGCACCAGCACTTCATGCTCGCCGACAACCTCACCGTGCTGGAGAACGTCGTCCTCGGCGGCGAGAAGCTCCACGGCATCGGTGCGAAGGCGAAGGCGAAGATCAAGGAGATCTCCGACCAGTACGGCCTGGGCGTGCGCCCGGACGCCCTGGTCGAGGACCTCGGCGTCGCCGACCGCCAGCGCGTCGAGATCCTCAAGGTGCTGTACCGCGGCGCCAAGATCCTGATCCTCGACGAGCCCACGGCCGTCCTCGTCCCGCAGGAGGTCGACGCGCTGTTCGACAACCTGCGCGAGCTCAAGTCCGAGGGCGTCACGGTCATCTTCATCTCGCACAAGCTGCACGAGGTGCTGGCCGTGGCCGACGCGATCAGCGTCATCCGGCGCGGCACCACGGTCGGCGACGCCGACCCGAAGGCGGTCACCGCCCGTCAGCTGGCCGAGATGATGGTCGGCGCCGAGCTGCCCTCCCCGGAGAGCCGCGAGTCGACCGTCACCACCACGGAGATGCTCAGGGTCGAGGACCTGCGGATCGCCAAGACCGACGCCGAGGGCATCGAGCGCGTCGTCCTGGACGACATCTCGCTGCGCATCCACAAGGGCGAGATCCTCGGCATCGCCGGTGTCGAGGGCAACGGCCAGGCGGAACTGGTCGAGGCCATCATGGGCATGCTGCCGCTGGACGGCGGCACCGTGACCCTGGACGGCAAGGACCTCTCCGGCACCCTCACCCGGGCCCGCCGCGAGGCCGGCATCGGCTACATCCCCGAGGACCGCCACAAGCACGGCCTGCTGCTGGAGGCCCCGCTCTGGGAGAACCGGATCCTCGGCCACGTCACCGAGCAGCCCAACTCCAGCGGTCTGCTGCTCAAGCCCGCCGCGGCCCGCGAGGACACCCTGCGGATCGTCCGGGACTACGACGTCCGCACCCCCGGCATCGAGGTCACCGCGGCCTCGCTCTCCGGTGGCAACCAGCAGAAGCTGATCATCGGCCGCGAGATGAGCCACCAGCCCAAGCTGCTGATCGCCGCTCACCCGACCCGCGGTGTGGACGTCGGTGCCCAGGCGCAGATCTGGGAGCACATCCGCTCCGCCCAGCGGGAGGGCCTGGCCGTCCTGCTGATCTCGGCCGACCTGGACGAGCTGATCGGCCTCTCCGACACCATCCGGGTCATCTACCGCGGCCGCCTGGTCGCCGACGCCGACCCGGCCACCGTCACCGCCGAGGACCTCGGCACCGCGATGACCGGTGCCGCCGCCGGCCACCTGGAGTCCGACCCGGAGGCCCTCGCCGAGGCGCAGGCTGTCGCCGCGGAGGGCACCGAGGCGGCGGACCAGCACCCGCACACCGACACCGCCGACAAGCCGCAGGCGGGGGAGTAACCCATGACCAGTCCCAACCCCGCCGCCAAGCGCAGCTTCGCGCAGCGGATCAGCGGTGAGCGGATCGTGCTCGCACTGGCCGCGCCGGTGCTCGCGGTCGTGCTGTCCGTCGCGATCTGCTCCGTCCTGCTGGCGACCTCGGGCAAGAACCCGTTCGACGCGTGGAACGTGATGATCACGTACGCCACCAAGTCGGACGGCCAGGTGGCGATCCTCAACCGCTCCACCACGTACTACCTGGCCGCCGCGGCCGCCGCGTTCGGGTTCCGGATGAACCTGTTCAACATCGGCGTCGAAGGCCAGTACCGGCTCGCGGCGCTGTTCGCGGCCTTCGTCGGCGCCCAGGTCGACCTGCCGTCGTTCATCCAGATCCCGCTGCTTCTGGTCACCGCCATGCTGGTCGGCGGTCTGTACGCGAGCATCGCCGGTCTGCTGAAGGTCTACCGCGGGGTCAGCGAGGTCATTTCGACCATCATGCTGAACTCGATCTCGGTCGCGATCGTCGGCCTGCTGCTCGTCCCCGGCGTCTTCGCGCCGAAGGTGAGCGGCACGAGCAACTCGATCCAGACCGAGCAGGTCTCGGACTCCAGTCACTTCTTCACGCTCCCGACCGCGGGTGGCGACCTCTGGGGCTTCCTCTTCATCGCCGTCCTGGTGGGCGTGCTGTTCCAGTTCACCCTGACCCGCACCCGTTTCGGCTTCGACCTGCGGGCCACCGGCCGCTCCGAGGCCGCCGCGACCGCGTCCGGCGTGAACGTCAAGAAGATGGTCGTCATCTCGATGGTGGTCTCCGGCGCGATCGCCGGTCTGATCGGCCTGCCCGAGCTGCTGCAGAACTCGTACTACTACGGGCAGAGCTTCCAGAGCGGCCTCGGCTTCCTGGGCATCGCAATCGCCCTGCTCGGCCGGAACAGCCCGATCGGCATGGCCTTCGCCGCGCTGCTGTTCGCGTTCCTGGACGCCACCGGCAACCAGCTGCCGCTGCCGCAGAACGGGGCCTTCCCGTTCGAGATCGTCGCGGTCATGCAGGGCACCATCGTCATCTGCGTCGTCGTCGCGTACGAGCTGGTGCGCCGCTACGGCCTGAAGCGCCAGCAGCAGAAGGTCGGCGCCCAGCTCGCCGCCCAGGCCGCGGCCACTGAGAAGAAGGAGGTGTCCGCGTGAGCACCGCCACCGCTGCTCGTCCGAAGGCGCCGGGCGCACCCGCGAAGAAGCACAAGGTGTCCTGGCCGGTCGTCCTGCTCCTGATCGCGGGCGCCCTGGTCCTGTTCGCCGCCGTGGGCATGGCCACCGGCAACCACTCGCTGACCTCCTCCGGTCAGGTCTCCGCCGCGCTCGGCGCCGCCGTGCCGATCGGCATGGCCGGTCTGGGCGGTCTCTGGTCCGAGCGGGCCGGCGTGGTCAACATCGGCCTCGAAGGCATGATGGTCGCCGGCACCTTCTGCGGTGCCTGGGCCGGTTACCTGGTCAACCCGTGGGTCGGTCTGCTGGCCGGCATGCTCGGCGGCGCGCTCGGCGGTCTGCTGCACGCGATCATCACCGTCACCTTCGGCGTCGACCACATCGTCTCCGGCGTCGGCATCAACCTGCTGATCCCCGGCATCTGCGCGTACGTCAACCGGATCTACTACAAGGACTACATCGCGGTCGGTGCCGGGGCGAACCAGTCCCCGCCGGCGGATCCGCTGCCGTACATCACCGTTCCGGGGCTGTCCTCGGGCCTGAAGACCATCGAGAACCACCACTGGTTCCTGGTCTCCGACATCGCCGGCGTGCTCGGCGGCCTGGTCACCAACCTCTCGGTGGTCGTGGTGCTGGCCGCCGTGCTGATCGTGGCCAGCTACTTCCTGCTGTGGCGCACGGTGTTCGGCCTGCGGCTGCGCTCCTGCGGTGAGAACCCGACCGCGGCGGAGTCGCTGGGCGTCAACGTCTACAAGTACAAGTACCTGGCGGTCATCGCCTCCGGTGCCTTCGCGGGCCTCGGCGGTGCGTACCTCTCGCTGGTCGCCTCGCACTTCTACAAGGACGGCCAGACCCTGGGTCGTGGCTTCATCGGCCTCGCGGCGATGATCTTCGGCAACTGGATGCCCGGCGGTCTCGCCATGGGTGCCGGCCTGTTCGGCTTCACCGACAGCCTCCAGCTGCGCGACCCGGAGTCGGTCCACGTGCTGATCCTGACCGTCTCGATCGCCATGGCGCTGCTCGCCCTGTGGCAGCTGTACCGCCGCAAGTTCACCGCGACGGTGATCTCCCTCGTGGTGGCCGGCGGTCTGGGCGCCTGGTACGCGCTGACCGACGAGGTGCAGCGTCCGCTGATCGTCGCCACGCCGTACGTGATCACCCTGGTGGTGCTCTCGCTGGCCTCGCAGCGACTGCGGATGCCGAAGGCCGACGGCCAGATCTACCGCAAGGGCCAGGGCAAGTGACGGCCCTCGTGATCGACTGGGCGCGGCTGCGCGAGGCCGCGCGCGAGGCGATGGGCCACGCGTACGCCCCGTACAGCAAGTTCCCGGTCGGGGCGGCCGCGCTGGTGGACGACGGCCGGCTGGTCAGCGGCTGCAACGTGGAGAACGCCTCGTACGGGCTCGGGCTGTGCGCCGAGTGCGGGCTGGTGTCCGCGCTGCACGCCTCCGGCGGCGGCCGGCTGGTCGCCTTCACCTGCGTCGACGGCGCGGGCGAACTGCTGATGCCCTGCGGGCGTTGCCGCCAGCTGCTGTACGAGCACGGCGGCCCCGGGCTGCTGATCGAGCTGCCCTCCGGCGTGAAGCCGATGAGCGAGGTCCTGCCCGACGCGTTCGGGCCGGAGCGGCTCTAGCATCTGCAATTGTTACGCGCGTAGAGTGTCGCGAGTGGGCCGAAACCCGGTCATCTCGCGACACTCTTCGCTTTTGAACCCCCCTCTTGGAGCACGCATGGATGCCATCTCCGTCATCAGGACCAAGCGCGACCGCGGAGAGCTGAGCGACGCTCAGATCGACTGGGTCATCGACGCCTACACCCGCGGCGAGGTCGCCGACGAGCAGATGTCCGCGCTCGCCATGGCGATCCTGCTGAACGGCATGAAGCCGCACGAGATCAGCCGCTGGACCGAGGCGATGATCCGCTCGGGCGTCCGGATGGACTTCTCCTCGCTGCCGCTGCCCACCAGCGACAAGCACTCCACCGGCGGCGTCGGCGACAAGATCACCCTCCCGCTCGCCCCGCTGGTCGCCGCCTGCGGCGCCGCCGTCCCGCAGCTGTCCGGCCGCGGCCTCGGCCACACCGGCGGCACCCTGGACAAGCTGGAGTCCATCCCCGGCTGGCGCGCCCTGCTCTCCAACGACGAGATGATGGACGTGCTGCGCGACGCGGGCGCGGTCATCTGCGCGGCCGGCGACGGCCTCGCGCCCGCCGACAAGAAGCTGTACGCGCTGCGCGACGTCACCGGCACCGTCGAGGCCATCCCGCTGATCGCCTCCTCGATCATGTCCAAGAAGATCGCCGAGGGCACCGGCGCGCTGGTGCTGGACGTCAAGGTCGGCTCCGGCGCCTTCATGAAGAACATCGACGACGCCCGCGAGCTCGCCCGCACCATGGTCGGCCTGGGCACCACCGCCGGGGTCAACACCGTCGCCCTGCTCACCGACATGTCCACCCCGCTCGGCCTCACCGCGGGCAACGCGCTGGAGGTCCGCGAGTCCGTCGAGGTCCTGGCCGGCGGCGGCCCGGCCGACGTCGTCGAGCTCACCCTCGCGCTCGCCCGCGAGATGCTCGCCGCGGCCGGTGTGCACGGCAAGGACCCGGCCGACGCCCTGCGCGACGGCTCCGCGATGGACCACTGGCGCCGGATGATCTCCGCCCAGGGCGGCGACGTCGACGCCCCGCTCCCGGTCGCCCGCGAGCAGCACGTCATCCCGGCGCCCGCCTCCGGCGTGCTCACCGCGCTGGACGCCTACGCGGTCGGCGTCTGCGCCTGGCGCCTGGGCGCCGGCCGCGCCCGCAAGGAGGACCCGGTGCAGGCCGGCGCAGGTGTCGAGATGCACGCCAAGCCCGGCGACACCGTGGTGGCCGGTCAGCCCCTGCTGACCCTCCACACCGACACCCCGGAGCGCTACGACTACGCCATCGAGGCGCTGGCCGGCGGCATCGAGGTCAGCCCGGAGGGCACGGCGTTCACCCCGAACCCGATCGTGCTCGACCGCATCGCCTGAGGAACCTGAGGTCTGCTCACGTACGCCGGATCAGGCGTACGTGAGCAGACCGCTGGTGTCGATCGTCCAGGGACCGACGGCGATCTTGTCACCGAAGACGAACTTCTCGCGGGACTCGTAGCCAGGTTCCGAATGCACGATGCCGGTGCCTGTGCGGGGATCCACGAGCAGGTAGTACGGAATGCCCATGGCGGAGTAGTCGCGGACCTTGTTGAGGTAGTCGTTCTCAGGGTTGGACTTGGAGACGATTTCCACGGCGAGCAGGGCCTGGTGCGGGAGAACCGCAGACTGCTCGCTCGCCAAGACCGCCTCGGGGAAGACCATCAGATCCGGATTGCGCAGTTGACCGAGGCCGACGTCCACCAGGTCCGCACCGTGGTACGCGATATGGGTCGGGTGGGTCGTCGGCAACTGCGCATTGAGCTGTCTGGCGATGAGCAGTACAGCGAGTTCGTGTCGCATGACCGGCGACATCATCATGACGATCTCGCCCTCGGCGATCTCGACCTTCCCTATCCCCGGCACCTGCGGCAGCTGATCCGCGATCTCACGCAACCGGGCGAACACTGCAGGATCGACGCTCATATCCCGGAGTGTATCGGCGCCCGCTGTCAAGCGTCCGCGACCGCCCGCCTCGTGGTATGGGCCTGGTGGGTGGCGTACAGCGTCACCGCCGCGGCGAGGGTCATGGCGGTGAGGCCGACGGTGGCGGCGCCGGGCCAGCCGGTGGAGTGGTAGGCGTCGGCGCCGAGGGTGCCGCCCAGGCTGTTGCCGAGGTAGTAGGCGATCAGGTAGAGGGCGGAGGCCTGGGCGCGGCCCTCGGTGGCGGTGCGGCCGACGGCGGCGGAGGCGGTGGCGTGGCCGGCGAAGAAGCCGGCGGTGATCAGGACCAGGCCGAGCAGGGCGCAGGGCAGCGACTCGGCGAGCGAGAGCAGCAGGCCGGCGCCGGTGACGCCGATGGCGACGTAGAGGGCGCCGCGGCGGCCGAGCCGGGCGGAGAGGCGGCCGGCCGCGGCGGAGGTGCCGGTGCCGACCAGGTAGACCACGAAGATCGAGGCGGCGATCGACTCCGGCAGGTGGAACGGCGCGGCGATCAGCCGGTAGCCGACGGTGTTGTAGACGGCGCCGAACACCGCCATGAACAGCATCCCGAGCGCGTACAGCCGCACCAGCAGCGGGTTGCGCAGGTGCCGCCCGACCGTACGGGCGAGCGCGCGGGCGTCCACCGGGGCCGGGGTGAAGTGCCGGGCGGCGGGGATCAGCAGCCGGAAGGCGAGCGCGGCGAGCAGGGCGAGGGCGGCCGAGGCGGCCAGGCCCCAGCGCCAGCCGAGGGCGGCGGCGGTCCAGCCGGAGAGCAGCCGGCCGCCCATGCCGCCGATGCTGTTGCCGGCCACGTACAGGCCCATCGCGGAGGCCAGCGCGCTGGGGTGGACCTCCTCGGCGAGGTAGGCCATCGCGGTGGCGGGCAGGCCGGCGAGCGCGGCGCCCTGGACGACGCGCAGCGCGACGAGGGTGGTGAGGTCGGGCGCGAAGGGCAGGGCGACGGCGAGGGCGGAGGCGGCGAGGGTGGAGGCCGTCATCACCGCGGTGCGGCCGTACTTGTCGGACAGCGCGCTGGCGGGGAGCAGTCCGAGGGCGAGGCCGAGGGTGGCGGCGGAGGCCGTCCAGCTGGCCTGGCCGGGGGTGAGGTCGAGGTCGGCCGAGAGGACCGGCAGCAGGCCCTGGGTGGAGTAGAGGAGGACGAAGGTCGCGATCCCGGCGGCGAACAGGGCGAGGTTGGCGCGGCGGAAGTCGCGCTGGCCGGGGCGGTGGCGGTCGTCGTGGGCGAGGCCGAGGGCGCCGGGGGTGCGGGCGGTGGAGGCATCCGGGGCGGTGACGGATGCCCTGGTATCGGAGGGCTGCATGCCGTCGACGGTAGGCCCGGCGCGGTTGATGCGTCCAATGCATGAAGAGTGGATGATCGATGCGCTGGCGTATGAGTCGAGGTGAGGCGCGGATGACCGTGGCGGATGTGTCGGACGGAACGGAGCAGCGTTACCGGGCGGCCGAGTTGGGGCCGGACGAGCCGGCCGTGCTGCTGGCGCCCCGGCTGGCGCAGTTCGCCGCGGTGGCCCGGCTGGAGCACGTGACGCAGGCGGCGGCCCTGCTCGGTGTGCCCCAGCCGACGCTGTCGCGGGCGGTGGCCCGGCTGGAGGAGGAGCTGGGGGTGGACCTGCTGGCCCGTCAGGGCCGGACGGTCCGGCTGACCAGGGCGGGCCGGCTGCTGCTGGCCTCGGTGGAGCGGGCGTTGGCGGAGCTGGAGCGCGGGGCGGAGGCGGCCCGGGCGGAGGCGGACCCGGCGGCGGGACGGGTGGCCTTCGGCTTCCTGCACACGATGGGGCCGGATGCCGTTCCGGCGCTGCTGCGCGGGTTCCGGGCGGCGCACCCGCAGGTGCGGTTCCAGTTGGTGCAGGACTACGGCATGGCGATGCTGGAGCGTTTGCGGGCGGGCGAGTTGGACCTGTGCCTGGTGGCGCCGCTGCCGGACGACCCGGCCTTCACCGCCCGTCCGCTGGACGAGCAGCGGCTGCACCTGGTCGTCCCGGCGGACCACCGGCTGGCCGGGCGGCGGCGGATCCGGCTGGCGGAGGTGGCCGAGGAGCCGTTCGTCGGCCTGGAGCAGGGGTACGGGCTGCGCATGATCACGGACGGCTTCTGCGCCCAGGCCGGGTTCGTGCCCCGGCTGGCCTTCGAGGGGGAGGAGACCGAGACCCTGCGCGGGCTGGTGGCGGCGGGGCTGGGGGTGGCGCTGCTGCCGCCGGCCCTGGTGCCGCGGCCGGGGGTGGTGGAGCTGGAGGTGACCGCGCCGCGGACCCGGCGGGCGATCGGCCTGGCCTGGGCGACGGGCAGGCCGCTGACGCCGCCGGTGGCGGCGTTCCGGGACTTCGTGCTGTCCCGGCGGGGGCGGCTGCTGCACCACGACTGATCGGGGCCGTGACCGGTCCGGGCGGGGACCGGGCCGCCTCGGGACCGATCGGGGCGGGGACCGGCCCGGCCCGCGACCGGTTTGGTGGATCGTATGGACCGGGAGGAGGAATTCCGGGCGGACTTTGGACCATCCGGTGGTGTCCGCGGTAGGCGGTCTACGCGCGTAGGGGCTATATTTCCGCAATGGAGAAGCAGATCCCCGTCACCACCGCGGGCACGGGCCCGCGCATTCCCACCCCCGACCAGATCCGCCGCGCGCCGAAGGTCCTGCTGCACGACCACCTCGACGGCGGACTGCGTCCGGAGACCGTGGTCGAGCTCGCCGCCGCGACCGGCTACGAAGGGCTCCCCACCACCGACGTCAAGGAACTCGGCGAGTGGTTCCGCGAGGCCGCCGACTCCGGCTCGCTGGTCCGGTACCTGGAGACCTTCGCGCACACCTGCGCCGTCATGCAGACCCGCGAGGCCCTGATCAAGGTCGCCGCCGACTGCGCCGAGGACCTGGCCGCCGACGGCGTCGTGTACGCCGAGGTCCGCTACGCCCCCGAGCAGCACCTGGAGGGCGGCCTGACCCTGGACGAGGTCGTCGAGGCCGTCCAGGAGGGCTTCCGCCTCGGCGAGGCCAACGCCCGCGCCGCCGGCAACCGGATTCGCATCGGCACCCTGATCACCGCGATGCGGCACGCCGCCCGCTCGCAGGAGATCGCCGAACTGGCCAACCGCCACCGGGACCAGGGCGTCGTCGGCTTCGACATCGCGGGCGCCGAGGCCGGCTACCCCCCCACCCGTCACCAGGCCGCCTTCGACTACCTCAAGGGCGAGAACAACCACTTCACCATCCACGCGGGCGAGGCCTTCGGCCTGCCGTCGATCTGGGAGGCCCTGCAGTGCTGCGGCGCCGACCGCCTCGGCCACGGCGTGCGGATCGTGGACGACATCACGGTCAACGAGGACGGCAGCGTCGCGCTGGGCCGACTGGCCGCGTACGTGCGCGACAAGCGCATCCCGCTGGAGATGTGCCCGACGTCCAACCTCCAGACGGCGGCGGCCACTTCGTACGCCGAGCACCCGATCGGGCTGCTCAGCCGGCTGAAGTTCCGGGTCACCGTGAACACCGACAACCGGCTGATGAGCGGCACCAGCATGAGCCAGGAGTTCGGGCACCTGGTGGACGCCTTCGGCTACACGCTGGGCGACATGGAGTGGTTCACGGTGAACGCGATGAAGTCCGCGTTCCTGCCCTTCGACGAGCGACTGGCGATGATCAACGACGTGATCAAGCCGGGCTACGCGGAGCTCAAGGCGGAGTGGCTGTTCAGCGTGGGTACCGGCGGCAACTGAGCCGGCGCGCCCCGGGGGCCGGGTGAACGCCACTTCCTGGAAGGGGAGTTGGCGTTCATCCGACTAGTCACTCGGGTGAGTGAACGCCCTTTGGTTCTCGCGCGACCCTGTCACTACGGTGTGCCAGTCATTGCTGACAGGTCGTGGCGGCGGTCGCCCGCTCGCCGGACCGTGCGACGTCGGCCACCGACGAGAACCCAAGGGGACGAACCATGAAGCAGGCTCTCAAGGCCGCCGGCACCGCGGCGCTCGGCATCGCCATCGCGGCGGTCGGCGCCGGCACCGCCTCCGCGGCCGGCCAGGCGGCCGGCGGCCTCGGGCTGCCCACCGGCGCGGTGACGAACCCCGCGGTGACCGGTGCGGTCACCGACACCGCCGCCAAGCTGCCCGGCGGCGACAAGGTCGCCGGCACGCTCGGCACCCTGGCCCCGGCCGCCGGCCAGTCCGTGCCCGCCGGCGCCACCCCGATCGCCGGGGTCACCCAGCAGCGCGCCGGCGTCCCGTCCATCCCCGGCCTGGACAAGACCCCCGTCGGCGGGCTGACGGGCGTCCTGCCCGGCCTGGGCGGCTGATCCCGGCCACCGGCACCACGACGGGCCGCCCGCCCCCGGAGAACCCCGGGGGTGGGCGGCCCGTCGTCGTGCCCGCCCGTACGGCCTCACGGCTCCTGGGGGAGCAGCACCCACAGCGCGAGGTAGATCAGGAACTGCGGGCCGGGCAGCAGGCAGGAGAGCAGGAAGATCAGCCGGACGGTGAACGGCGCCATGCCGAAGCGCTCGGCGATCCCGGCGCAGACGCCGGCGATGACGCGGTTGTGACGGGGACGGGCGAGGCGCGCGCTCATGGGGACTCCTTGGCTTGCCGCCGGCCGGTCGGTCCGGCGGCGTACTTCCATGCTCCGCCGCCGACGGCCCCGAATCCTCCGCCCACCAGGCGATTCCCGACCCCGGCAGGTCACCGGGAAGACGTACGCCCTCGTCGGGGTCCGTCTCAGGGATGCCCCGGAGACCGGCGGGGTGCCGGGCGGCCCGGAGGCCTGCCCGGTCGGGAGCGTGCGGGTGCGGAGGGCCCGTTCACGGGGCCGTCCGACCCGGGGGATATGATTCCGCGGTCGCTGCTGGTGGGGGGCATTCGGCGGCGCCTGCACGGCCTCAACAGGCCCCTCACGCCTGCGATTTCGCACTCTTTCCGGGTTACGCCCGAATTCCTCCGTGAGGTTCCCTTGCGCAACCAGCCCCGCAGAATCCTCGCCGCGGCCGCCACGGCCGCCCTGGTCTCCGGCGTCGCCCTGGCCTCGGCTCCGGCCGCCCTCGCTGCCCCGACGGCCGCCGGTGCGACCCCGGGCACCCAGGGCGCCTCGTCCACCTCGCCGGTCCTGGTCACCACGAGCGCCTTCCCGGCCGTGCTCAGGGCGGGCACCTCGGTCGAGTTCACCTCGACCCTCAGGAACACCGCCGACCACCAGATGGAGGCGACGACCGCCTTCAGCTTCTCGACGGTCCGCGGCAGCGGCCCCCGGCCGAGCCAGCTCAAGCTGGAGTACCAGCGCCCCGGCAGCACGCAGTGGCAGGACGCCAGGGCCACCAACACCGACGCCGGCGGGTTCTGGGAGCTGGACGAGTTCGCCGACCGGCTGCACCTGGCGGCCGGTGCCGAGGCCACCTACCGGCTGCGGCTGACCCTCACCGCCGACGCCGCCCCCGGCCCGGCCTCCGCCGGCCTCCTCGCGATGGTCTCGGACCCCACCCTCCCCCCGGAGCAGCGCACCACCCAGGCCTGGGGCAGCACCCCGTTCTTCACCGTCGAGAGCAGCACCCCCACCCCGGCGCCCACGCCCGCCGCCACGGTGGACGTCAGGCTCGACGGGGTCCCCGCAGTCTTCACGGCGGGCGCGCAGGCGAAGCCGCTCACATTGGTGATGACCAACAACAGCGGCAGGGACCTCCGGATCGTGCCCACGCTGGTGTTCCAGGGGCAGACCGTCCTCCCCTACGAGACCGTCAGGTTCGAGTTCCAGGGCCCGGACGGCGCCTGGGTGGAGAGCACCTCCGGAGGCAGCTCGGACCACCCCACCTGGCAGTACCGGGAGCTGCGGACGGGCGACAAGGACAGCGCGGTCATCAGCCTGCCGAAGGGCGGGACCAGGACGATCAACCTCCGGCTGGCGTTCACCAAGGACGCCCCGGCCCTCGCCGAGTCCCTGGTCGCCGTCGCGGGCACCCTGCCCGGTGCCGGTGAGAGCCCGGCCGCGGCGGCCGGCCCGAAGGCCGACTTCAACATCGTGGGCCCGGCGGCCACCACCGGCACTCCGGCGCCCACCGCGCCCGCCACCGGCACGGTCCCGCCCGCCGCCGACCCGTCCACCGCCCCCGCCGCCGTCCCGGCCGCGCAGGTCACCACCGGCGCGCCGAGCCCGGCGGCCGACACCGTGCGGGCCGCCGCCGCGGCCCCGGCCGCCGTGACCACCACCCGGCTCGCCTCCACCGGCGGCGGCTCCTCCGCCGCCCCGATGGCCATCACCGGCGCGACCGCGATCGCCCTCGGCATCGGCACCCTCGTGGTGGCCCGCCGCCGCGACGGCGCCCAGGGCGCCCGCGACTGAACCCCGGTACGGCCGAAGGCCCGCCCGTCACCCGCTGCGGAGCGGGGACGGCCGGGCCCTCGGCTTCGTGCGGTGGCTCAGCCGGCCGGCTGCTGCGGCGGCTGCGGCTGGGCGTACGGGTTGTCCGGCACCGGCTGGGCCGGCGTGCCCGGCTGGTAGGGCGAGGCGCCCTGCGGCGGCACGGGCCGGCCGAGCTGGCCGGCAACCGGGGCGTTCGGGGCGACCGGGGCGACCGGGGCGTTCGGGTTGAACGCGGCCGGCTGAGCGGCACCGGGGGCGTAGGGCGCGTTCGGGTTGTACGGCGCGTTCGGGTCGTACGCCCCGGCCGGCGGGGTCGGCCGGTTCTTCTCGTTGCTCCGCTCGACGACCGCCTTCACCGTGGCGACGATCATGGCGACCGGCAGGATCAGCGCCTGGTAGAAGATCCGGTAGGTGGTGCCCTCGAACTCGAACGCGAGGTAGTAGGCGTAACCCGCGAACGCGATGCCGACGAGGATGTTGATGATCCGCAGACCGGCCTTCAGGCCGCGGAGCGGCAGTACGCCGAGGACCACCATGGTGAGGCCGCTGAACGCCAGCAGGACGACGTACCAGGAGAACACCGGATCGGCGCTGAAGTCGAGATTGTTCAAGGAGGTTTCCTGTGGGAGCAGAAGAACGGCGGGAGCCGCCCGGGGACGAGAGCGCACAGTACTGGAGGCGACCGACATCCGTCGTCGCCTTTTCATCACGGTGTCGTTGCGCTGCGACCGCGCTGCGCCGGACGGTAACTGACGAGGTGGGAAATGACCGGTCATGAGGTGCTGCGGGTCTTTTGCGGGCCGGACGGGCGGCACGGCAACGCGCTCGGGGTCGTGCGGGACGGTGCAGCCGTGCCCGGGCGGGCGGCGCGGCAGGAGCTCGCGCGTGAACTCGGCTTCAGCGAGACGGTGTTCGTCGACGACCCGGAGCGCGGGGAGATCGACATCTACACGCCGAGCGTGCGCCTGCCGTTCGCGGGCCACCCGTGCGTGGGGGCCGCCTGGCTGCTCGGGGTCGGGCAACTGGTCACCGCCGCCGGGGTGGTGGCCGTCCGGCACGAGGGCGGGCTGACCCGGATCCAGGCGCGCCCGGAGTGGGCCCCGGGGCGGACCCTGCGGCAGTACGGTTCGGCGGCCGAGGTGGAGGCGCTGGAAGTGCCGCCGCCGGGCGAGTGGATCTACGCCTGGGCGTGGCAGGACGAGACGGCCGGTACGGTCCGGGCGCGGGCCTTCCCCGGACGGGGCGACGGGATCGACGAGGACGAGGCGACCGGGGCGGCCGCCCTGCTGCTGGCGGGGCACCTCGGACGGGCGCTGACCATCACCCAGGGCCGGGGTTCCCAGCTGATGGCGGGCCCCCGCCCGGGCGGGCTGGTCGAGGTCGGCGGCCGGGTGGTGCCCGCGGGGGCGTAGACCCGAGCCGGAGCGTGTCGGGTCAGGAGCGTCCGGGGGCGAGCGGGCGACTGGCCCGCCCCGAGCCGAAGGGCGCGCCGATGCCGAAAGGGAGAAGCGAGGGAGCGACGGAGGAGAGAGGGAGCGCCGACCGTCGGTGTCGGGTCAGGAGCGTCCGGGGGCGAGCGGGCGACTGGCCGTCGGCTCCGCGTAGGCGCGCGGCCGGGCCGTGGGCGCGACCGCCACGGTGGGGGCGACGGTGGCGGGCACCGGCGGGACGGCCAGGGCGGACGCCCGCGGGGTCCGCGGCTCGGGCCGGTGGGCCAGCAGCAGGTGGCGCAGGCCGGGCACCAGGGCGAGGTGGATGATCACCACGCCGAGCACGGCGAACAGTATGTGGTCCACGTTGAGCACGTGTCCGGGCGTCCAGGAGGAGAGGAACTCCAGGCCGGTCGCCAGCAGCGCGGAGGCGCCCGTGGTGCGAAGGAAGGACGGGAGCCAGGGGGCCTGAATCCGGCCGCCGGCCAGCGGGAGCAGGACGCCGAGCGGGGCGAGCAGCAGGAACTCGCCGACCACCTGCCAGGTGGTGGAGGAGCGGAGCGAGGCCAGCGGAGTCAGGTTGGCGTCGTACACCCAGGCCACCGGCAGCGGTCTGAGCACCAGCCAGAGCACCAGCGTCAGGTGGAGGGCCAGGCCCGCCAGTCCGACCAGCCGGAGGGGACGGTGAACGGCCGCCGTCGCCCTGGTCTGGGTCCGTGCGCCGGAACGCCCGCCATCTCGCTGCACGGGGGGAAGGACGTGGGCCGGGGGCGCGCCGGTTCCCTCCCGGACGTGAACATTCCAGGGCGCGCCCCCGTTTCCCCCTCCGCGGGCCCCGCTCTCGGGCATGCCTCAGCGGCAGGGCGCAGCCGTCGGCACCGCGCTGAACGCGTTGTCCGGCGGCGGCGAGCCGGGTGCCACCGGGGTCGGCGAGGGGCTCGGAGCGGCGCTCCTGGCGGCGCCGCGGGCCGGGGTGAGGGTCGGGACCGGTCCGGTCGGGGTGGCCAGGGCGGTCGGTATGTGCGGGGCGGTCGGGCAGGCCGTCCGGCTGGCGGGCGCGCCGGCGTCGACCGGTACGGCGGTCGGCCGGATGCCGCAGCCGGAGGCCAGTGCGAGCAGGAGCAGCACGCCGGCGGTGCGGCGCAGGGTGGTGCGGGTGGGGGAGGTCACGTGGCGTCCTTGTGCTCGTCGTCGCCGGTGGGGCCGCTCTCGGCCCCGCCCGCGGACGGCGGCGGTGGCGGGGTCAGCGGCAGGGTGAGGGTGAACACCGCGCCGACCTCCCCGTTCGCCGCCGTGATCGTCCCCCCGTGGATCTGGGCGTTGGCCATCGCGATGGACAGCCCCAGGCCGCTGCCCTCCGAGCGGGCCCGCCCCCGGTCGGCCTTGTAGAAGCGGTCGAAGACGTGCGGCAGCACGTCCTCGGGGATGCCGGGGCCGCTGTCGGAGACCTCGACCACGACCGAGTCCTCGGTCTGCCGGACCTTGACCCGAACCGGCGAGCCGCCGTGCTTGAGGGCGTTGCCGATCAGGTTGGCGAAGACCACGTCGAGCCGGCGCGGGTCGACCACGGCCAGGATGCCGCGCGGGGCGTCCAGCTCGACCGCGTCGTACCAGGCCCGGCCGTCGATGCAGGACATGATCAGGTCGGCGACGTCCACCTCGTCGGCGACCAGCTTGGCGGTGCCCGCATCGAAGCGGGTGACCTCCATCAGGTTCTCCACCAGGTCGGACAGCCGCCGGGTCTCGCTGACCACCAGCCGGACGGCCGGTTCGATCATCGGGTCCAGCGACTCGGCCTCGTCCTCCAGGATGTCGGTCACCGCGGTCATCGCGGTCAGCGGGGTGCGCAGCTCGTGCGACATGTCGGCGACGAACCGCCGGCTCTGCGCCTCGCGCGCGCTCAGCTCCTCGACCTGCTCGTGCAGCGACTCCGCGGCCCGGTTGAACGTCCGCGCCAGGTCGGCGAGTTCGTCGGAGCCCTCGACCTCCAGCCGGGTGTCCAGGTGCCCCTCGCCGAGCCGCTTGGCGGCCTCGCCGAGCCGCTTGACCGGCCGCAGCACGGTCGCCGAGGCGGCCTGGGCGAGCAGTGCCGAGCCGATCAGCGCCAGCAGCGTGGCGATGGCCAGGGACCAGCCCAGCGTGTTGAGGTCGGCCCGCTCGTTCTCCAGCGACTTGAACATGTACGCCGTCGGACCGTTCGGCAGCACCTTGGTGCCGCCGATCACGAACGGGCGGCCCTCCAGGTTCTGCCGCTGCCAGTACAGGTGGTACGGGTACGGGTTGCTCTCGGTGACCTCGCGCGGCTTGGCGACGGTGGACTGCAGCGCCGTCGGGACGTCGGCCAGGGTGAAGTGCGTCGGGTCGGAGGAGGCCGGGCACTCCGGGTGCGCCCCGTCGACCACGACCACGTCGTAGGTCAGGCCGGAGCTCGCCACGGTGGAGGCCAGCGCGGCGAGCTCCGGACAACTGGCGTTCAGCGGCAGGTCGGAGACGTTGCGGCTGAGCGAGACCCGGAAGTCGTTCAGCGCGGTGTCCTGCGCGCGCTTGAGCACCGCGTCGCGGTTCAGCCAGTACGCGATGCCGGAGGCCGAGACGGCGGCGAGCAGCGCGACGGCCGCGAACACCGCGATCAGCCGCACCCGCAAGGAGCGCAGCCGCCGCCACCGGCCGGACGAGAACCGCCGGGCAGTCTGCTGATGGTCAGTCACAAGAGCCTGTCGTCGTACGGGAGTTCAGCAGGGAAGGGGGTCAGGCGGGCGGGTCCAGCCGGTAGCCGACGCCGCGCACGGTGCGGATCAGTGTCGGCGCGGAGGGCACGTCCTCGACCTTGGCCCGCAGCCGCTGCACGCAGGCGTCCACCAGGCGGGAGTCGCCGAGGTAGTCGTGCTCCCAGACCAGCCGCAGCAGCTGCTGGCGGGAGAGCGCCTGGCCGGGGCGGCGGCTGAGCTCCAGCAGCAGCCGCAGCTCGGTCGGGGTGAGCTGGAGGTCCTGGCCGTCCTTGGTGACGGTCATCGCGGCCCGGTCGATCACCACGCTGCCGTACGCGGAGGAGTCCGAGCTCTCCCGCTCGCCGCGCCGCAGCACCGCCCGGATCCTGGCGTCCAGGACGCGCGGCTGCACCGGCTTCACCACGTAGTCGTCGGCGCCGGACTCCAGGCCCACCACCACGTCGATGTCGTCCGAGCGTGCGGTGAGCAGGATGATCGGCAGCTGGTCGGTGCGGCGGATCCGACGGCAGACCTCGAAGCCGTCGATGCCGGGCAGCATGACGTCCAGCACGATCAGGTCGGGCCGCTGCTCCTTGAAGAGCCTCAGACCGTCCTCGCCGGAGGCGGCGGTGGCCACGCGGTGGCCCTGGCGGGTGAGGGCGAGTTCGAGGCCGGTGCGGATGGCGTCGTCGTCCTCGATCAGTAGGAGGAAAGGCACGGCCCCATTTTGGCCCACGGAAAGCGCCGAATCACCCCCCGGACCGGTCACCGCCCGTACGGGAACCGGAAAGACGGCCATCGGCGTCCGGTACGGAGGGAGCCGGACCGGGACGAAGGGCCCGGCCCTGTGACACCCCTGTGACAGTCGGCGGACAGCGCCATCACAACCGGCGGGCAGGATTTTCCATGTCGCCGCAGGACAGCGGGCCGCAAGGGCCGGCTGGAGGGCGGCAACAGGAACCGCTCGTACCGAACCAAGGGGGCGCACGATGAACGCCATGCTTCAGACCCGGACCAACCCGGCTGTCCGCACCGCGCGTTCGTCAGCGACCACCCACCGGACCCGGTACGAGGTCAGGACCGACGAGAACTCCGGTGCCGTGACCGTACGGGGGTGCGCGCACAGCACCGGTGGAAGCCCTGTCGCACGCCGGGTGAGCGGCGGCGGCAGGACGGGGGAGCTGTACGGGATCGGCCGACTGGGGAGTGCGGTCGACTCCGCCGGCACCCTCACGCTGCGGGGGATCCTCCCCGTCCGCGTCGAGGGCAAGGACAGCCGGGGGAACAACGGCCTGCGGGCGGTCGGTTCGGGGGAACCGACCGGTCGCGAGGCCGCCGGTGCGACGCTGCTGCGGCTGAACCCCGCACCGGCCCGCACCACCGAGGCGGGACAGGGAGACGCGCAGGGGGAGCACTCGGCCGTCGCGGAGGACCACATCACGGAGTTCACCGCGTACGTGCGCGAGCGCCGCGCCTCCCTGTACGCCACGGCGTACCACCTCACCGGTGACCGCTACGAGGCCGAGGACCTGCTGCAGAGCGCGCTCTTCAGCACCTACCGCGCCTGGGGCCGGATCACCGACAAGGCCGCGGTCGGGGGCTACCTCCGCCGCACCATGACCAACCTGCACATCTCCGCCTGGCGGCGCCGCAAGGTCAACGAGTACCCGACCGAGGAGCTGCCGGAGACGGCCGGCGACACCGACGCGATGGGCGGCACCGAGCTGCGCACCGTGCTCTGGCAGGCGCTGGCGAAGCTGCCGGAGAACCAGCGGACCATGCTGGTGCTGCGGTACTACGAGGGCAAGACCGACCCGGAGATCGCCGACGTGCTGGGGATCAGCGTCGGCACGGTCAAGAGCAGCATCTGGCGCGCCCTGCGCCGGCTGCGCGACGACGAGCACCTGAACAAGTCGGGCGACACCGTCCGGGCGTTCGGCGAGCTGGTCGCGTAGGACGCGTAGGACCAGGGGAACAGGACTCCCGTCGGGGGACGGGTAGCGGACGGTTGCGGTTCGGGGGCGCCGGCTCGGGGGAGCGGTGCCTGTGGGGAGCCGAGGCCGTTCGGCAGGCGACGGCCCGGTGCGGGGGAGACGCACCGGGCCCGTCGTCGTTCTCGTGTCCCGTCGCGGCTCGGACCGCCCGTGGTGGTTCGGACCGCCCGTCGCGGGTCAGACCGCGGAGAGCTCCCGCGGCCCGGCCGCCGCGCGGACCCGCCGCTCGGCCTCCGCCCCGGCGCACGGGTACGAGCCCAGCTCCACCTGCCGGCCGACGATGGCCCGCTCGGCCCGCATCAGCCGGAAGCCCCGGCGCACCAGCACCGGCAGCGACTTGCGGCCCTCGCGGACGTCCCGGCGCAGCCGGCGCCAGGCCGTCGTGAGCGCGCCGTTGCGCAGGCACAGGGCGTCCCCGAGCAGGCCCTCGGTCGCGCACTCGGCGACGATCTCGGCGGCGAATATGCCCTCGGCGATGAACGCGGTCGCGCCGCCCAGGTCCAGCGGGCGGGTGGAGACCCGGCCGTTGTCCGGGATCGAGTACACCGGCACCTCGGTGCGCCCGTGCTCGTACAGGGCGCGGATGGCGGCCACCGCCTGGTCGCGGTGCCAGGCGAGCGGGGAGTCCCAGTCCACGGCGCCGTCGGGCAGCCGGGGCAGGGTGGGGTCGTCCCCGTCCTTGTAGAAGTCGTCCAGCTGGAGAACCGGCAGCCCGCTGCGCTCGGCCAGCGAGGACTTCCCCGATCCGGAGGGCCCGGAGAGCAGGATCACCCGGGCATGGGCCGTCGGCGCGGGATTCATGGGGGAGTCACTCACGGGACACCAGTCTGACGCATCCCGGCCGGTTACCGAAACCGGTCGGTCAGACCTTTCCGGCGGCGTCCGGACCGGCCAGGGCGAGGCGCAGCAGCGGCAGATAGCGGCTGTCGACCTGGAGGTGGACCGGCCGGCCGCCCCGGGGCGGTTCGTAGCCGGTGGCGGCCCAGTCCTGGCTGTGCCAGGTCACGGGTTCGGGGTCGTGGAAGGTGCCGCCGACGGGCAGGTCGACGGGGCCGAGGGCGCGGGAGCCGAAGGTGACCGTGCGCGAACCGGGGGTGATGTGCAGCTTGCCGTTGACGTACGCGCGTGGCCAGCCGGGCCGCTCGGAGCGGGCCGAGCACGGGACCCGTACGGGCCGGCCGGCGGCCAGGCGCCTGCGGGTGCGGGAGACGTGCCACCGACGCAGGAGGCCGTCCGCGAACAGCGGCATCAGCTCGGCGATCAACTCTCCCACGGCGCCCCCTCGTTCCGTTCTGGTGAAGGTTCCGGCAAAGGTCCCGGTACGGAGGATTGTGCTCCGTGGGCGCCCGCCCCGGGGATCACCGAAAGTCGAAGCGCGCGATGACGAAAGTCGACGGACCCGCGCCAGGGGGGGAGAGGCGCGGGTCCGTCCAATGACCGCCCGGGCCCTGGGGGGAGAGGGCACTGGGGACGGCCAGTCTGTGGAGTTGTGACGCGGTGGAGCCGGGAGGTCAGATCCCCATCGGGTGCCAGACCGTCTTCGTCTCCAGGAACGAGAGTAGCCGGTCCGTACCGGGCGCATTGGTCCAGTCCTGGGCGAACGGGTCCAGCTCCGGACGGACCACCCGCTTCAGGGTATCGGCGGCGGCGGCCTCCAGGGCGGACGCCGCGCCGGGGCCGTCGGCGGCGATGGCCCCGGTGAGGTCCAGCGCGTTGACGTCCTGGTGCGAGGCCAGCGTGGGGGCGATGTCCGCGGTACGGCCCGAGATGATGTTGACCACGCCGCCCGGGACGTCCGAGGTGGCGAGCACCTCGCCCAGCGACAGCGCGGGCAGCGGGGCGTCCGCGGCGGCCGCGACCACGACCGTGTTGCCGGTGGCGATCGCCGGGGCGATCACCGAGACCAGGCCGAGCAGCGAGTGCCCGTAGCCGGCCTGCGGGGCGACGATCCCGACCACGCCGGTCGGCTCCGGGGTGGAGAGGTTGAAGTACGGCCCGGCGACGGGGTTGGCGCCGCCCGCGATCTGGGCGACCTTGTCCGTCCAGCCGGCGTACCAGACCCAGCGGTCGATCGCGGCGTCCACCAGCGCGGCGGCCTTCTTGGGGCCGATGCCCTCGGAGAGCGACACCTCGGCGGCGAACTGCTCGCGGCGGCCCTGCAGCATCTCGGCCACCCGGTACAGCACCTGGCCGCGGTTGTACGCGGTGGTGCCGGCCCAGCCCTTGACCGCCGCGCGGGCGGCCAGGACGGCGTCACGGGTGTCCTTGCGGGTGCCCAGCGGTGCGTTGGCGAGCCACTCGCCCTTTGAGTCGGTCACCTCGTACACCCGCCCGCTCTCGGAGCGCGGGAACTTCCCGCCGACGTACAGCTTGTAGGTCTTGAGGACGTCAAGACGCGCGAAGGTCGTGTCAGACATCGAGGTAGGCCTCCAGACCGTGGCGGCCACCCTCGCGGCCGTAGCCCGACTCCTTGTAACCGCCGAACGGCGAGGTCGGGTCGAACTTGTTGAAGGTGTTGGCCCAGACCACGCCGGCCTTGAGCCTGTTGGCCATCCAGAGGATGCGCGAGCCCTTCTCCGTCCAGATGCCGGCGGAGAGGCCGTACGGGGTGTTGTTGGCCTTCGCGACCGCCTCTTCGGGGGTGCGGAAGGTCAGCACCGAGAGCACCGGGCCGAAGATCTCCTCCTGGGCGATCCGGTGGGCCTGGCTGACGCCGGTGAACAGGGTCGGCTTGAACCAGAAGCCGGTGCCCGGGAGTTCGCACTCCGGCGACCAGCGGTCCGCGCCCTCGGCCTCGCCGGCGTCGGTCAGCTCGGTGATCCTGGCCAGCTGGGCGGCCGAGTTGATCGCGCCGATGTCGGTGTTCTTGTCCAGCGGGTCGCCGACGCGCAGGGTGGCCATCCGGCGCTTCAGGGCGTCCAGCACCTCGTCCTGGACGGACTCCTGGACCAGCAGGCGCGAGCCCGCGCAGCAGACGTGGCCCTGGTTGAAGAAGATGCCGTTGACGATGCCCTCGACCGCCTGGTCGATCGGCGCGTCGTCGAAGACGATGTTGGCGGCCTTGCCGCCCAGCTCCAGCGACAGCTTCTTGCGGCTGCCGGCGAGCTGCTTGGCGATCGCCCGGCCGACCGGGGTGGAGCCGGTGAAGGCGACCTTGTTGACGTCCGGGTGCGCGGTGAGCGCGGCGCCGGTGCGGCCGTCACCGGTGACGATGTTGACGACGCCCTTCGGCAGACCGGCCTGGCGGCAGATCTCGGCGAAGCGCAGGGCCGTCAGCGGGGTGGTCTCGGCTGGCTTCAGGACGACCGTGTTACCGGTCGCCAGGGCGGGCGCGATCTTCCACGCCAGCATCATCAGCGGGAAGTTCCACGGGATGACCTGGCCGGCCACGCCCAGCGGGCGCGGGTTGGCGCCGAAGCCCGCGTAGTCCAGCTTGTCCGCCCAGCCCGCGTAGTAGAAGAACCACGCGGCGACGGTCGGGATGTCGAAGTCGCGGGTCTCGCGGATCGGCTTGCCGTTGTCCATCGACTCCAGGACGGCCAGCTCGCGGCCGCGCTCCTGGATGATCCGGGCGATCCGGAACAGGTACTTGGCGCGCTCGCTGCCGGGCAGCGACGACCAGTCGGCGAAGGCCTTGCGGGCGGCGGCGACGGCGCGCTCGACGTCCTCGTCGGTGCCCTGGGCGAACTCGGCGAGCACCTGCTCGGTGGCCGGGTTGACCGTCTTCAGGGCCTCGCTGCCGGAGGAGTCGACGAACTCGCCGCCGATGAAGTGGCCGTAGGAGGTGGCGATGTCGCCCGCGGCGGCCGGGGACTCCGGGGCCGGGGCGTAGGCGAAGAGGCCTCCGGCCGGCTTGGCCGCGGGCTCTTCGATGTTCTTCTTCTTGGCCATGGTGATCAGTCCACCGTCACGTAGTCGGGGCCGGAGTAGCGGCCGGTGGCCAGCTTCTGGCGCTGCATCAGCAGGTCGTTGAGCAGGCTGGAGGCGCCGAAGCGGAACCAGTGCGGGGTCAGCCAGTCGTCGCCGAGCGTCTCGTTGACCATCACCAGGTACTTCATGGCGTCCTTGGTGGTCTTGATGCCGCCGGCCGGCTTCACGCCGACCTGGACGCCGGTGGCGGCGCGGAAGTCGCGGACCGCCTCCAGCATCAGCAGGGTGACCGGCGGGGTCGCGTTGACGGTGACCTTGCCGGTGGAGGTCTTGATGAAGTCGGCGCCGGCCAGCATCGCCAGCCAGGAGACGCGGCGCACGTTGTCGTACGTCTGCAGCTCGCCGGTCTCGAAGATCACCTTGAGGTGGGCGTAGCTGCCGTCCGGGCGCTTGCACGCCTCCTTGACGGCGACGATCTCGTTGTAGACGTCGAAGTAGCGGCCGGAGAGGAAGGCGCCGCGGTCGATCACCATGTCGATCTCGTCGGCGCCGGCGGCCACCGCGTCGGCGGTGTCGGCGAGCTTGACCGGGAGGGCGGCGCGGCCGGCCGGGAAGGCGGTGGCGACCGAGGCGACCTGGATGTCGGTGCCGCGCAGGGCGTCCTTGGCGGTGGCGACCATGTCCGGGTAGACGCAGATGGCGGCGACGCGCGGGGTGGTCGGGTCGGTCGGGTCGGGGGTCCTGCCCTTGGCGCACAGGGCGCGCACCTTGCCGACCGTGTCCGCGCCCTCCAGCGTGGTCAGGTCGATCATGGAGATCGCCAGGTCGATGGCATAGGCCTTCGCCGTGGTCTTGATCGAGCGGGTACCGAGGGAGGCGGCGCGGGCTTCGAGGCCGACCTGGTCGACGCCGGGCAGGCCGTGCAGGAAGCGGCGGAGCGAGGCCTCGGACGCCGCAACGTCCGCGAGGCCGCTGCCCGCAACGCCGGGGGCATTGGCTGCAACAGTGGACATAGTCACCAGACCAGCATATCTACGCGCGTAGTCGACCGCTAGGGCGACCAGTATTCCGGCGCTCTTTCGTGGCCGGACCGAGACCTCGGCCACCCGGCGCACCGGCCCGCCATTCGTGGCCGGACCGAGACCCGCTGGTGAGGGGTGCATGGGGCAGAATCGACGCCATGACCGAATCCGACGGCAAGCCCCACCAGGGCCCGGCCGCCCCCGGCGGGGAACCCGAGTACGCGGACCGCGTGTACCGCTCCGTCCCCGGCGTGATCTCCGGCGTGCTCCTGCTCGCCGTCGCCGCCTGGCTGATCGGCGACGCGGTGGTGACGGGCACCGGCAAGACCCCGTACGTCGCCCTCGCCGCGGTGCCGGTGTTCGCCTTCCCGGTGATCGCTTACACGCTGCGCCCGGCGGTGTTCGCCGGCAGCGACCGCCTGGTCGTCCGCAACCCGTGGCGCACCATCACCGCCCCCTGGGCCTCGGTCGCCGCGCTGCGCGCCGGGTACTCCGTCGAGCTGCTGGCCGGCGAGAAGAAGTACCAGGTGTGGGCCGTCCCGGTCTCGCTGCGCCAGCGCAAGCGCGCCACCCGGGCCCAGAGCCGCAGCAACGCCGAGCACGCCTCCCGGACGGGGCTGGGGCTGGGACTCGCCGGCCGGACCAACCCGGTCGTCCAGGGCGCCCCCGACCCCACCCGCGCCTGGTCCGACCAGGTGACGGACGTCCTCCAGGAGATGGCCGAGCGCAACGCCACCCGCCCCGGCGCCGCCGGGCCCGTGGTCGTCCGCTGGTGCTGGTGGGTGATCGTCCCCGCGCTGGCGGGCCTGGTCGCCCTGATCACGGTGATCGTCGTCTGACCCCGAACACGCGGAAGGGCCCGCCGGTACGCGACCGGCGGGCCCTTCCGCGCTACGCCATCGGGGCCGTCAGATGCCCGCGGCCTCGGCGAGGTCGCGCTTGACGGCTGCCAGCAGCTCGGCGGCGCGCTCGCGGGCGGCGGCCAGGTCGGCGGCCGTGGCGACCGGGAGGACGACCTCCAGGTAGCACTTGAGCTTGGGCTCGGTGCCGGACGGGCGGACCACGATCCGGGCCGAGCGGACCGGGTCGCCGGCCAGGTAGTAGCGCAGGCCGTCGGTGGGCGGCAGGTCGTCGGAGCCGGCCGAGAGGTCGTCGGCGCGGGTGACGGTCAGGCCGGCCAGGACGGTCGGCGGCTGCTCGCGCAGGCGGCGCATGGCGTCGGCGATCAGCGAGAGGTCCTGCACCCGGACGGACAGCTGGTCGGTGGCGTGCAGGCCGTGCTCCAGCGCCAGGTCGTCCAGCAGGTCGCTCAGGGTGCGGCCGGACTGCTTGAGGGTCGCGGCGAGCTCGGCGACCAGCAGGGCGGCGGTGATGCCGTCCTTGTCCCGGACGCCCTGGGGGTCGACGCAGTAGCCGAGCGCCTCCTCGTAGCCGTAGCGCAGGCCCTCGGCGCGGGAGATCCACTTGAAGCCGGTCAGCGTCTCGGCGTACGCCAGGCCCGCGGCCTCGGCGATCCGGCCGAGCAGGGTGGCGGAGACGATGGTGGTGGCGAAGGTGCCCTCGGCCTTCTTGGCGACCAGCGCGGAGCCCAGCAGCGCGCCGACCTCGTCGCCGCGCAGCATCCGCCAGCCGGCGGAGCCGTTGCCGCCGCCCGCCGCGTTGCCGTTGGTCGGGACGGCCACCGCGCAGCGGTCGGCGTCCGGGTCGTTGGCGATCACGATGTCGGGGCCGACGGCGGCGGCGGTGCGGAAGGCGAGGTCCATCGCCCCGGGCTCCTCCGGGTTGGGGAAGGCCACGGTCGGGAAGTCCGGGTCGGGCTCGGCCTGCTCGGCGACCACGGTCGGCGCCGGGAAGCCGGCCCGGCGGAAGGCGGCGACCAGGGTGTCGCGGCCGACGCCGTGCATCGGGGTGTAGACCACGTCCAGCTCGCGCGGGCTGCGCTCGTCGACGATGGAGACGGCCCGGGTCAGGTAGGCCTCGATGACGTCCTCGCCGAGCACCTCCCAGCCCTCCTCGGCGCGCGGGACGTCGTTCAGCGAGCCGATCGCGTCGATCCGGGCGGCGATCCCGGCGTCGGCCGGCGGGACGATCTGCGAGCCGTCGCCCAGGTAGACCTTGTAGCCGTTGTCCTGCGGCGGGTTGTGGCTGGCGGTGACGGTCACGCCGGCGGCCGCGCCCAGGTGGCGGATCGCGAAGGCCAGCACCGGGGTCGGCAGCGGGCGGGGCAGCAGCGCGGCGCGCAGGCCCGCCCCGACCACCACGGCGGCGGTGTCGCGGGCGAAGTCGTACGACTTGTGCCGGGCGTCGTAACCGATCACGACCAGGTCGCCGAGGCCCTGCTCCTTGACGTACGCGACCAGGCCGGCGGCGGCCCGGATCACCACGGCGCGGTTCATCCGCATCGGGCCGGCGCCGAGTTCGCCGCGCAGGCCGGCCGTGCCGAACTGGAGGCGGTCGGAGAAGCGCTCGGCGAGCTCGGACCAGGCGAGCGCGTTGTCCTCCTCGGCCTCCGGGCCCTCGGCCCGGGCCAGCAGCGCGGTCAGCTCCTCGCGGGTCTGCGGGTCGGGGTCCTCGGCCAGCCAGGTACGGGCCCGGGCGAGGAGGTCGGTGGTGGGTGCCTGCGTCATTTGCCTGCTCCATCGGGAAGTGCGTCGGGATGTCGGCCGGAGGGTTCCGCGCGAAGGGGGAGAAGAGGTGGGCACAAGCGGACGGGGCCCGCGGGACGGCGTGATCAGCGGATCACGCGCCCGTGGGCCCCGTCACTCATGATTCTGCGCCCGGCAGGCGTCAGATCCGCTCCAGGACCTTCGCCAGCAGCTCGCCCATGCGCTCGGCGGAGGCCTTGCCGGCCTCCAGGACCTCTTCGTGGTTGAGCGGCTCGCCGGTCATGCCGGCGGCCAGGTTGGTGACCAGGGAGATGCCCAGCACCTCGGCGCCGGCCTCGCGGGCGGCGATGGCCTCCAGGGTGGTCGACATGCCGACCAGCTCGCCGCCGATCACCCGGGCCATGTTGACCTCGGCCGGGGTCTCGTAGTGCGGGCCGCGGAACTGGACGTAGACGGCCTCGTCCAGGCTCGGGTCGACCTCGCGGCACAGCGCGCGCAGGCGCTTGGAGTACAGGTCGGTGAGGTCGACGAAGTTGGCGCCGACGATCGGGGAGTCCGCGGTCAGGTTGATGTGGTCGCTGATCAGGACCGGCTGGCCCGGGGTCCAGCCCTGGCGCAGACCGCCGCAGCCGTTGGTCAGGACGATGGTGCCGCAGCCGGCCGCGGCGGCGGTGCGCACGCCGTGGACGACGGTGGCCACGCCGTGGCCCTCGTAGTAGTGGTTGCGGCCGAGGAAGATCAGGGCGCGCTTGTCGCCGATCTTCACCGAGCGGATCTTGCCGGCGTGGCCGGCCACGGCGGGGGCGGGGAAGCCCGGGAGCTCGGTGACCGGGAACTCGGCCACGGTCTCGCCCAGGGCGTCGGCGGCCGGCACCCAGCCGGAGCCCATCACCAGGGCGACGTCGTGCCGCTCGGCACCGGTCAGCTCGCGCAGGCGCTCGGCGGCGGCCTGGGCGGCGGCGTAGGGGTCGGCGGAGACGACCGACTGAGGAGAAGCGTTCACGGGAACGAGGATAGACGGCTTTCGGCTACGCGCGTAGAAGATCCGCGTACGGCATGCCGGATCGTTACCCGGTTGTCCCGAAAACACAGCTCGGCGGCGTCCTGCGGGCGACCGGGTCTGTCGATACGCACAGCCGGGCGGGCTTGCGCTCAGCAGGGACGGCGGCGCAGGTCCAGCACGTAGTCGTCCGGGGCCCCGGCGCTCTCGGCGGCGTCGGCGATCAGGCCGAGGTAGCGGGCCGCGGGCAGGCCGCCCTCGTAGTCGTTGAGCACGTACGTCCAGACCGGGATGTCCCCGTCCAGGGTCTGCGCGCGCAGCCTGATCTTGCGGTAGATGCCGAGCTGGACGCCCTCCCAGCGGTCGAGGCCCTCCTCGTCCATCGGCGCGATGTCGTAGAGGGAGACGAAGACCTGGTCCTTCTCGTCCTCGACGACGGTGGCCAGCGAGCCCTCCCAGCCGAGCTGCTCGCCGCCGAAGGTGAGCCGCCAGCCGTCCAGCCACCCCGTGCCGCGGAGCGGGGAGTGCGGGGCTCGGCGGGTCATCTGCCGGGCATCGAGGTTGGTGGCATACGCGGCGTAAAGGGGCATGGGTGCCAGCGTAGCCCGGTCGGCGCACGGTCCGGGGTGACTGGAGGAAGGTACCGAGCGCGGACCCCGTTGTGGCGGCGCTCCCGGCGTGCGGGACAATGGGGTACGTGACTCGGATCGTGATCATCGGTGGCGGACCCGGCGGCTACGAGGCGGCGCTGGTGGCCGCTCAGCTCGGCGCGGAGGTGACCGTCGTCGACCGCGACGGCCTGGGCGGATCGGCGGTGCTCACGGACTGCGTGCCGTCGAAGACCCTGATCGCGACCGCGGAGGTGATGACCACCTTCGACAGCTCGTACGAGGAGCTGGGCATCACGGTCGACCGGGACGGCGCCGGGGCCCGCGAGAACAAGGTCATCGGCGTGGACCTGGGCAAGGTCAACCGCCGTGTGAAGCGCCTGGCGATCGCGCAGTCCCACGACATCACCCAGTCCGTCACCCGGGCCGGGGTCACCGTGCTGCGCGGCCGCGGCCGGCTCGGCGCCGGCGGGCAGGCCGTGGACGGCTCCCGCGAGGTGCTGGTGGACGCCCCCGACGGCACCGTGCACTCGCTGCGCGCCGACGCGGTGCTGATCGCCACCGGCGCCCACCCGCGCGAACTGCCGGACGCCCAGCCGGACGGCGAGCGGATCCTGACCTGGACCCAGGTGTACGACCTGGAGGAGCTGCCGCGCGAGCTGATCGTGGTCGGTTCCGGCGTCACCGGCGCCGAGTTCGCCGGCGCGTACCAGGCGCTCGGCTCCAAGGTCACCCTGGTCTCCAGCCGCGACCGGGTGCTGCCCGGTGAGGACCCGGACGCCGCCGAGGTGCTGGAGGACGTCTTCCGCCGCCGCGGCATGAACGTGATGGGCCGTTCGCGGGCCGAAACGGTCAAGAGGATCGGCGACCGGGTCGAGGTCACCCTCTCCGACGGCACGGTGATCGAGGGCACCCACTGCCTGATGGCGGTCGGTTCGATCCCCAACACCGCGGACATGGGCCTGGAGGAGGCCGGGGTCAAGCTCAACGACTGGGGCCAGATCCAGGTCGACCGGGTCTCCCGCACCAGCGCCCCGGGCGTCTACGCGGCCGGCGACTGCACCGGCGTCTTCATGCTCGCCTCGGTGGCGGCCATGCAGGGCCGGATCGCCATGTACCACGCGCTCGGTGACGCGGTGCAGCCGCTGAACCTGAAGACCGTGGCCTCCAACGTCTTCACCGACCCGGAGATCGCCACCGTCGGCTACACCGCGGCCGATGTGGAGTGCGGCAAGATGGACGCTGTCGTGGTCAAGCTGCCGCTGCGCGGCAACCCGCGGGCGAAGATGCAGGGCATCCGGGACGGCTTCGTGAAGCTGTTCTGCCGCCCGGGCACCGGCATCGTGGTCGGCGGCGTGGTCGTCGCCCCGCGGGCCAGCGAGCTGATCCACCCGATCGCGCTCGCGGTGGACGCCAATCTGACGGTCGAACAGGTGGCCAGCGCCTTCACCGTCTACCCCTCGGTCTCCGGCTCGACCGCCGAGGCCGCCCGGCAGCTGCACATCCGCAAGCGGTCCGCCGGCGAATCCTGAGCCCGAAGCGCACAGTTGGGGGCGGCTGCCGATCGGCGGCCGCCCTTCGCGCGGGCATGGCCATCACCCGGACGGCGGGCGCAGTTCCGGGTTGTTGACGGCGCGTATTGTACGGTCACGCGCCGCTCTTGCGTGAGCAATTCCCGCTACCAGCTGCAAACGCCTGAAAGCAGACGGTCACGCAGGTTACCGTCGGTTCTGTGTTTGCAGCAGAACGTCGCCAGTTGATCCTCGAAATGGTGCGCGCCAACGGAGCGGTCTCGCTCCGGGAGTTGGCCCGCGTCGTCCAGACCTCCGAAGTGACCGTGCGCCGTGACGTGCGGGCGCTGGAGGCAGAAGGGCTCCTCGACCGCCGGCACGGCGGCGCGGTGCTCCCCGGCGGCTTCAGCCGCGAACCCGGCTACCCGCAGAAGACCCATCTGTCCGCGGCGGAGAAGAGCGCCATCGCGGACCTCGCCGCCGGACTGGTGGAGGAGGGCGACGCGGTGGTGGTCGGCGCCGGCACCACCACCCAGGAACTGGCCCGTCGGCTGGCCCGGGTGCCCGGGCTGACCGTGGTCACCAACTCGCTGCTGGTCGCCCAGGCGCTGGCGCACGCCAACCGGGTCGAGGTGGTGATGACCGGCGGCACCCTGCGCGGCTCCAACTACGCCCTGGTGGGCAGTGGCGCCGAGCAGTCGCTGCAGGGGTTGCGGGTCACCAAGGCCTTCATCTCCGGCAGCGGGCTGACCGCCGAGCGCGGGCTGTCGACCGCGAACATGCTGTCCGCGAGCGTGGACCGGGCAATGGTGCTGGCGGCCGCCGAGGTCATCGTCCTCGCCGACCACACCAAGCTCGGCGCGGCCGGCATGTTCCAGACCGTCGCCACCGAGACCATCACCCGGCTGGTCACCGACGAGCAGGCCACCGCCGACGACGCCACCGCCCGCGAGCTGGACGCGCTGGCCGACTGCGGGGTGCAGATCGACCTCGCCCCGCTCGGCGTCGCCACCGGCGGGGAGGCCCCGGTGCACGGCACCGGCAGCGGTCCGGTGCACCAGACCCAGCCCGGACCGATGGGCCGTCGGCCCGTCCCCCCGCCCGGTGGCGCCCCGCTGCCCGGCCAGCGCCGCCCCGGCACCCACGGCGGGCCGGTGGGCCCGGGCGGGATGCCGGTCCGGCTGGCCGAGATGGGCCTGCCGCGCGGGCGCTGAGCCCGGAAACCCGAACGGTCCGTACTCCTTCGAAGGGAGTACGGACCGTTCGGAAATTGACGGACGCGGTGTCAGGGCCTGATCCGCGTCGGTCGGATCGGGGTCAGTCCTTGATCTCGCACAGCGCGGCGCCGCTGCTGACGCTCCCGCCGACCTCGGCCTTGAGGCCGACGACGGTGCCCGCCTTGTGCGCGTTCAGCGGCTGCTCCATCTTCATCGCCTCCAGGACCACGATCAGCTCGCCCTCGGCGACGACCTGGCCCTCCTCGACGGCGACCTTGACGATGGTGCCCTGCATCGGCGAGGCCAGGGTGTCGCCGCTGAGGGCCGAACCGGCCTTCTTGGCGCCCACCCGGCGCTTGGCCTTGGCCGCGCCCGTGGCACCGGCCGCCGGGGCCGTCGAGACGCCCAGCGAGGACGGCAGCGAGACCTCGATCCGCTTGCCGCCGACCTCGACGACGACGGTCTCCCGGGTCTCGGCCTCCTCGGCCTCGCCGGCCGCGCCGACGAACGCCGGGATGGTGTTGTTGAACTCGGTCTCGATCCAGCGGGTGTAGATCTTGAACGGCTCGTCGCTGCCGTGCACCTCGGGCGCGAACGCCGGGTCGGTGACGACGGCCTGGTGGAACGGGATGGCGGTCGCCATGCCCTCGACCCTGAACTCGTTCAGCGCGCGCCTGGCCCGCTCCAGGGCCTGCTTGCGGTCACGGCCGGAGACGATCAGCTTGGCCAGCAGGGAGTCCCAGGCCGGGCCGATGACCGAGCCGGTCTCCACGCCGGAGTCCAGGCGCACGCCCGGGCCGGACGGCGGGGAGAACAGCGTCACGGTGCCCGGCGCGGGCAGGAAGTTGCGGCCCGGGTCCTCGCCGTTGATGCGGAACTCGAAGGAGTGGCCGCGCACCTCCGGGTCGCCGTAGCCGAGCTCCTCGCCGTCGGCGATCCGGAACATCTCGCGGACCAGGTCGAGCCCGGTGACCTCCTCGGTGACCGGGTGCTCGACCTGCAGACGGGTGTTGACCTCCAGGAAGGAGATCGTGCCGTCCAGCGCGACCAGGAACTCGCAGGTCCCGGCGCCCTCGTAGCCGGCCTCCTTGAGGATGGCCTTGGAGGCGCGGTACAGCTCGGCGTTCTGCGCCTCGGTCAGGAACGGCGCGGGCGCCTCCTCGACCAGCTTCTGGTGGCGGCGCTGCAGCGAGCAGTCACGGGTGGAGACGACCACCACGTTGCCGTGCTTGTCCGCGAGGCACTGGGTCTCCACGTGCCGCGGGTTGTCCAGGTAGCGCTCGACGAAGCACTCGCCGCGACCGAAGGCGGCGACCGCCTCGCGCACGGCGGAGTCGTACAGCTCCGGGATCTCCTCCAGGGTGCGGGCGACCTTGAGGCCGCGGCCGCCGCCGCCGAAGGCCGCCTTGATGGCGACCGGCAGGCCGTGCTCCCGGGCGAACTCGACGACCTCGTCGGCACCCGAGACCGGGTCCGGGGTGCCGGCCACCAGCGGGGCGCCGGCGCGCTGGGCGACGTGACGGGCGGTGACCTTGTCACCGAGGTCCCGGATGGCCTGCGGCGGCGGGCCGATCCAGGTCAGGCCCGCGTCGATGACGGCCTGGGCGAAGTCGGCGTTCTCCGACAGGAACCCGTAGCCGGGGTGAACGGCGTCGGCGCCGGAGTCCTCGGCGGCCTTCAGGACCTTCGCGATGTCCAGGTAACTGGTGCCGGGGGTGTCACCGCCCAGCGCGTAAGCCTCGTCGGCCGCGCGGACGTGCAGCGCATCCCGGTCCGGCTCGGCGTAGACGGCGACGCTGGCGATACCGGCGTCCGAGCAGGCCCGGGCGACGCGGACGGCGATTTCCCCGCGGTTGGCGATGAGCACCTTGCGCACTGTGGCTCCCTTCTTGAACCTCGTTGAGTTTATGGATTCCTGGGCAGTACCGGCGAGTAGCCCCAGGTTGTGAACTATCCCACACGGACCGTGATGGTTTTTCCGGCCCGATCCGCGAGCCGGAGGAAGACTCCGCAGGTCGCGGCCGGTGCGGTCGGGCGGGCCCGGGCGACGGTGGGTGACCGGGCGGCGGCGTGGCGGGACGGTGGCATGGGACACACCCTCGCGCGGCCCGCTCAGGCCGCGGTCGAGCCGGCCGGTGCGGCGGCCGGAGGGCGTCGCAGCGCCTCGGCCGTCACGTCGGCCGCCAGCTCGACCATGTCCGGCCCGTAGGCCTCCGGGTTGACCACCCGCAGGACCAGGGCGAAGGTGCCGTCGCGGCCGTGCCGGCGGGCGAGCTCGCGGTGGTGCGCCACCAGGTGGCGGACGCCGGCCTGGTTGGCGGTGCCGGTCTGGCCGGCGATCAGGAACACCGGGCGGCCGCCGTCCGGCGTGGCGATCCGGGCGAGCAGGGTGTGGGTCCGGTCTGGCTCGACGGCGAACTCCTGGTCGCCCGCCACGATCACGTTGCTGCCCGGGCCGGGGCCGGAGGTGATCACCAGGCCGGGCAGGCCCCAGGCCAGGTGGGCGGCCGTCCGCTCGTTGCTGACCGGACCGCCCAGGCACAGCTCGGTCTTGGCGCCCAGGCCGCGCTGCGCGGCGTCGTGGGCGACCAGTTCGGGGCGGGCGCCGCACTCCTCGACCAGCCCGGCCAGCCACATCAGGGCGTAGGCGTCCCGGCGGGTCACGGTGTGGGCGTGCGAGCCCGTACCGACGCTGCGGGGCACCACGATCAGGCACTCGCTGCCGGACGGCAGCCCGAGGAAGGCCCGCACCCGCTCCACCCGGCGGCGCCGCCGCAGGGCCTGCGCCAGCCAGCCGAGGCCGGCACTGATGGCGCTGGCCACCAGGCCGAGCAGCACGTTGAGCACGTTGTCGTTCATCGCCGCGTTTCCCTCCCCCGTCGAACGCGGGTCAGCTTAGGGCCTCAACGGCCGGATGCGGCAGGTTACTTGGTCCACAGGTCGGTGATGCGCAGGTCCAGGTCGGCGAGCAGGCGGCGCAGCAGCGGCAGCGACAGGCCGATGACGTTGCCCGGGTCGCCGTCGATGCCGTCGATGAACGGCGCCGAGCGGCCGTCCAGGGTGAACGCCCCGGCCACGTGCAGCGGTTCGCCGGAAGCGACGTAGGCGGCCACCTCCTCGTCGTCCGGGGTGCCGAAGCGGACGGTGGTGGAGGCCGTGGCGGAGGCCTGCCGGCCGGTCGCGGTGTCGATCACGCAGTGGCCGGTGCGCAGCACCCCGTCGCGGCCGCGCATGGACCGCCAGCGGGCGAGTGCCTCCGCGGCGTCGGCGGGCTTGCCGAGGGCCAGGCCGTCCAGCTCCAGGACGGAGTCGCAGCCGATCACCAGCTCGCCGTCGGTCAGTCCGGCGGCGACGGCCTTCGCCTTGGCCTCGGCCAGGACGAGGGCGAGTTCACCGGGGGTGGCGGCGCTGATCGCGTCCTCGTCGACGCCGCTGACCACCACGCGGGGGTCGAGGCCCGCCTGACGCAGCAGCCCGAGGCGGGCGGGGGAGGCGGAGGCGAGGACGAGGGCGCGCTGGTCGGTCATGCCCACCAGAGTAGGGGGTGGGGCCGAAGGGGTGGAGCTGTCGCCGTTCGGGTGAACGGCTCAGGTGAAGAACCGGCTGAGCATGATCAGCACGGAGCCCACCAGCACGATCGCGGCGAGCACCTTGCCGGACCGCTGCATCCGCTCCTGCATGCGACGGGCCTCGGGCGAGGGCCCGTCCTCGGGGTCTGACCAGAGCACCCGTCCAGAGTGCGCTGCGGGTGGGCCCGGACGCCTGAGTATCCGTACTCAGTTTCGGGCAAAGCGGGCGGCGGAACGGGGCGCCCGGGAGTACGGAACGGCCCGGAGCGGGACGTCGGACGGGCCGACCTCCCACTCCGGGCCGCTGGTGACTAGTGCGCCCAGCCGGACGTCCGCCAGGCGTTGACGCCCGGGCGGACGGCGGGGCGGAGCAGGCGGGAACGGTCGTTCCAGGGGGAGGCCGGGCCGACGCCGGCCAGACGCGCCGCCTCGGCGGCGGCCTGCGCGGCGGCGGCCCGGGCCTGGACCACCGCCAGGACGGTGGCGAGCTCCTCGGGGGTCGGCTGCCCGTGCAGCACGTGGATCGGGGACATGGCTGGTTCTCTCCCGAGAGGGACGGGGCCTACAGGGGGATGTTGCCGTGCTTCTTGGGCGGCAGCACCTCGCGCTTGCCGCGCAGCGCCCGCAGGCCCCGGACGATGTGCCGACGGGTCTCGCTCGGGGCGATCACCGCGTCGACGTAGCCGCGCTCGGCGGCCAGGTACGGGTTGAGCAGGGTGTCCTCGTACGAGGCGATCAGCTCGGCGCGCTTCTCGTCGGCGGTGCCGGCCGCCTCGGCCTCGGCGATCTCCCGGCGGTGCAGGATGTTGACCGCGCCCTGCGCGCCCATCACGGCGATCTGCGCGGTCGGCCAGGCCAGGTTGAGGTCGGCGCCCAGGTGCTTGGAGCCCATGACGTCGTACGCGCCGCCGAAGGCCTTGCGGGTGATCACGGTGATCAGCGGGACGGTGGCCTCGGCGTAGGCGTAGATCAGCTTGGCGCCGCGGCGGATGATGCCGTCCCACTCCTGCTCGGTGCCGGGCAGGAAGCCGGGCACGTCGACGAAGGTCAGCACCGGGATGTTGAAGGAGTCGCAGGTGCGGATGAAGCGCGCGGCCTTCTCGCTGGCGTTGATGTCCAGGCAGCCGGCCAGGTCCATCGGCTGGTTGCCGACGATGCCCACCGACTGGCCCTCGACCCGGCCGAAGCCGGTGATGATGTTCCCGGCGAACAGCGGCTGGGTCTCCAGGAACTCGCCGTCGTCGACGATGTGCTCGATCACCTTGTGCATGTCGTACGGCTGGTTGGCCGAGTCCGGCACGATGGTGTCGAGTTCGAGGTCCTCGTCGGTGAGCGTGAGGTCCGCCTGCTCGGGGTAGGACGGCGGGTCGCTCAGGTTGTTGGAGGGCAGGTACGAGAGCAGGCTCTTGACGTACTCGACGGCCTCCTTCTCGTCCGTGGCCAGGTAGTGGGCGTTGCCGGACTTGGTGTTGTGGGTGCGGGCGCCGCCCAGCTCCTCCATGCCGACGTCCTCGCCGGTCACGGTCTTGATCACGTCCGGACCGGTGATGAACATGTGCGAGGTCCGGTCGGCCATCACCACGAAGTCGGTGATCGCGGGGGAGTAGACCGCGCCGCCGGCGCAGGGGCCCATGATCAGCGAGATCTGCGGGATGACGCCCGAGGCGTGCACGTTGCGGCGGAAGATCTCGCCGTACAGGCCGAGCGAGACCACGCCCTCCTGGATCCGCGCACCGCCGGAGTCGTTGATGCCGATGACCGGGCAGCCGGTCTTCAGCGCGAAGTCCATCACCTTGACGATCTTCTCGCCGAAGACCTCGCCGAGCGAGCCGCCGAAGACGGTGAAGTCCTGGGCGAAGACGGCGACCTGACGGCCGTCCACGGTGCCGTAACCGGTCACCACGCCGTCGCCGTAGGGCCGGTTCTTCTCCTGGCCGAAGTTGGTCGAGCGGTGCCGGGCGAACTCGTCGAACTCGACGAAGGAGTCCTCGTCCAGCAGCTCGACGACCCGCTCGCGGGCGGTCAGCTTGCCCTTGGCGTGCTGCTTCTCCACGGCCTTGGCGGAGCCGGAGTGCACCGCCTCGTCGAGCCTGCGCCGCAGGTCGGCGAGCTTGCCGGCGGTGGTGTGGGGGTCGTACGGCGCCTCGGTCATCCGGTGGCTCTCCCTGATCATCGGCCGCGACCTGTTCGATTGCGCGCGGGCCGGAGACGGGGCCCGCGCAGGAGGGCAGGGCGGCGCTGCGAACTACCGCTGCGTAGCGTAACCATCGCGCCGGGCGATCCGTCATGTCCTGGCGTTATGGTCATCGACACAGTGTGTCAACGAGCGTTCTGCGGGACGATGGTGCGGACTGCGCCCCCGTGGTCCGTCCTGCCGGTGGGCCGTCCTGGTCCTAGGGTTGCCACCATGACCGCACCCGACACCCCCCGCCGCAGCGGACTGCGCGGCTTCGGCCGTACCGGACCGTCCCCCTGGACCGACCTGGACCGGCCGCCGCTGGACCAGGAGGTGCTGCGCCGCGACCTGGTCGTGCCGGGCGGGCTCTGGACCTCGCTGGACGTCCTGCCCGAGACCGGCTCGACCAACAGCGACCTCGCCGAGCGGGCCCGGGCCGGTGCGCCGCAGGGCGCGGTGCTGGTCGCCGAGGCGCAGAGCGCCGCGCGCGGCCGGCTGGACCGGCAGTGGACCGCCCCGGCCCGCTCCGGGCTGTTCCTGTCCTTCCTGCTGCGCCCCGAGGAGGTGCCGGTCGAGCGGTACGGCTGGCTGCCGATCCTGGTCGGGGTGGCCGCCGCCAGCACCCTCGGCCGGGTGGCCGGGGTCGAGGTCGGGCTGAAGTGGCCCAACGACCTCCAGACGGAGATCGACGGCGCGGAGCGCAAGCTCGGCGGCATCCTCACCGAGCTCAGCGCCGGTGCGGTGGTGGTCGGGATGGGCCTGAACGTGTCGCTGCGCGCCGCCGAACTGCCCGTCCCCACCGCCGGCTCGCTCGCCCTGGCCGGCGCCACGACCACCGACCGGTCCGTCCTGCTGCGCGCGCTGCTGCGCGAGTTCGCCGGGCTGTACCGCGAGTGGACGGCGGCGGCCGGGGACCCGCACGCCAGCGACCTGCTGCGCGCGTACGTGGACCGCTGCAGCACGCTCGGCCGTCAGGTGAAGGTGCACCTGCCCGGGGACCAGGAGCTGGTCGGCGAGGCGGTGGCGATCGACGGGGACGGCCGGCTGGTGGTCCGGACGGCCGACGGCGCACGCCGGGCGGTCGGCGCGGGGGACGTGGTGCACGTCCGCCCCGAGCCGCGCTGAACGGCAGTCTTCACCTCTCCTTGACCCGGGCGGATGCTCCGGATCACGGGATTCCGTGCGAACATTCCACCTGGCAGCGGTGTGAGGCGCGCCACTGTCCGCCCGGGTGGCGGGCGGTGCGCCCGGACAGGTAGGACACGAGACAAGTGCGGCAACCGCACGGGGACGGACCGGTGGCAGAGGACGGCAGCAGCGGGACGGCGGGCAGCCACGACCCCACGGTCGCGCTCGAACTGGAACGCCTGATCCTGGACGCGCCACGCCGCTACACCCCGTACCAGGCCGCGCGCGCCGCCGACGTCCCGATGGAGCTGGCCACCCGGTTCTGGCGCGCCATGGGCTTCCCCGACATCGGCCAGTCCCGGGCGCTCACCGACGGCGACGTGATCGCGCTGCGGCGCTTGGCAGGCCTCGTCGAGTCCGGCCTGCTCAGCGAGTCGATGGCGATCCAGGTGGCCCGGTCGACCGGCCAGACCACGGCCCGGCTGGCCGGCTGGCAGATGGACACCTTCCTGGAGAACCTCACCCAGTCCGTCGAACCCGGGCTGACCCGGGCCGACGTCGCGTACCCGCTGGTCGAGCTGCTGCTGCCGGAGCTGGAGCAGTTCCTGGTGTACGTCTGGCGGCGCCAGCTGGCCGCCGTCACCGGCCGGGTGGTGCAGGCCGCCGAGGACAACGAGATCACCAGCGGGCGGCTCGCCGTCGGCTTCGCCGACCTGGTCGGCTTCACCCGGCTGTCGCGGCGGCTGGAGGAGGAGGAGCTCGGCGAGCTGGTCGAGACCTTCGAGAACACCTGCTCGGACCTGATCGCCGGGCAGGGCGGCCGGGTCATCAAGACCCTCGGCGACGAGATCCTCTACGTCACCGAGGACCCGGCCACCGCCGCCGAGATCGCGCTCAGCCTGATCGAGGCGCTGGCCGAGGACGACACCATCCCCGCGCTGCGGGTCGGCATGGCCTTCGGAACGGTCACCCAGCGGATGGGCGACGTCTTCGGCACCACCGTCAACCTGGCCAGCCGGCTCACGTCGATCGCACCCAAGGACGCGGTGCTGATCGACGGGGAGTTCGCCGCGGCGCTGGAGCAGAACGGCAGCGTCGGCCCGGCCGACTCGGAGGGGCCCGGCCTGGCGGAGGCGCTGTCGGTGGCGGCCGGGATGCCCGCCTCCGGGCTGCCGGTGCCCGGGCCGGACCCGGGGGCGCGGTTCCACCTGCAGCCGATGTGGCGGCGGCCGGTGCGGGGGCTGGGGCTGGTGGAGCCGTGGCTGCTGTCGCGACGGATGAAGGCGGAGTAGCCGGGAATCCGGGGTTCGGGTGCCGAACGGTCGAAAGCCGTACCGTCGGATGCGGGTCCATCCGGGCAAAACGGGGCATAACCGAACGAACTCGCCATAGTCTTGGTGCAAGCGGCCGGACGGGTGCGGCCGACCGGTGGGGGTCCGGCAGGACCGAGCACAGGGAGCGAGGCGAGCCGGTGAGCAGTGAGGCGATCATGACGGACCGCGGCTGCGACTGCGATGGCCCGCACCGCCCCGACCCGCTGCCCGACCTGCGGCTGCAGTCGGTGGTCGAACTGGCCCAGGACATGGCCGGGGCACTCACCCCGCTGGAGGCCGTCCGGGCCGCCGCGGCCCGGGCCACCGAGGCGCTCGGCGCCACCATGGCCGCGGTCTCGGTCTGGGACCGCGAGTCCGGCCGGCTGCGGGTGCTGGTCAACCACGGCGACCTCGCGCCCGGCGAGGAGGAACTGCCCGAGGACGAGTCGTACCCGGTCGCGGACTTCCCGGAGATCGTCACCTACCTGGAGGAGCGCTGGACCACCGGCCGGCTGCCGCGCGCCTGGCTGCAGACCGCCGAGAACGTCGAGCCGCACGCCGGGCACACCCACCCGACCGCCGGCGCGTACTGCCGGGAACGCGCCGCCGCGCTGCGCCGGCGCGGCCGGGCCTGCTGCGTGGTCGCGCCGATCGTGCTGCACGGGCAGGCCTGGGGCGAGCTGTACCTCGCCCGGGCGACCGGGATGCCCGAGTTCACCGAGGCCGACGCCGACTACGCGACCCTGCTCGCCGCCCAGGTCTCGGCCGGGCTCGCCCAGACCGAGCGCCTCGCCGACCTGCGCAAACTCGCCTTCTCCGACCCGCTCACCGGCCTCGCCAACCGGCGCGCCGTCGACGCCCGGCTGGAGAGCGCGCTGGCGGCGCACAACCGGGACAACACCGTGGTCACGCTGGTGGTCTGCGACGTCAACGGGCTGAAGCGGGTCAACGACCAGCTCGGCCACGAGATGGGCGACCGGCTGCTGGAACGGTTCGCCCACCAGCTGTCCCTGGCCGCCGCCAAACTGCCCGGCAGCCTGGCCGCCCGGCTCGGCGGCGACGAGTTCTGCCTGCTCACGGAAGGGCAGAAGGCCGACGAGGTGGTCGCCGTCGCCGAGGAGCTGTGCGCGCGGGCGCTCGCGCTGTCCGAGGGCGAGGGCGTCGCCTGCGGCGTCGCCTCCACCGGGGACTCCATCGGCCCGGTCACCACCCCCGACCGGCTCTTCCGGCTCGCCGACGCCGCCCAGTACCGCGCCAAGGCCGCCCGCGCCGCCCACCCCGTGGTCGCCGGGCGCAGCCACGGACCCGGCTTCTCGCCCGACCCCACCGTGCTGCTCGCCGACGCCGCCGACCCCCACCACCGCGCCGACGGGCGGCGCGGGCCCGGCGGACGGGCCGGTGCGGCCGACCGGCGGCGCTTCCGCGGCGCGGCCCACAGCGCCGACCCGGGACAGCTGCTCACCGCCGTCCTCTCGGCCCTCGACCAGGCCTCGGCCGCCCGGGCCGTCCACCCGGCCGACACCCTCGGCAAGCTGGTCGTCGTCGCCGAGACCTCCGCCCGGCTGCTCGACGCCGTCGGCTGGTGGGTCTCGTACGTCCCGCCCGGCTCCCACCTGATGCGCACCTCCCAGCACGCCGTCTACCGGATGACCAGCGGCCCCAGCAGTACCCGCGCCGAGACCCAGCGCGCCCAGATCGAGGCCCCCGACGCCGTCTTCGACCTCCGCCACTACCCGATGACCCGCCGGGCCGTCCGCGGCGGCGCGTTTGCGCTGCGCGCGGGCGCGGCGGGCAACGACCCGGCGGAGGAGGCGATGCTCGTCGTCTCCGGGTACCGCGGGATGGTTGCGGCCGGGGGGCAGAATCCGGCAGGGGGGTGGTTGGTGGAGCTGTTCGCGGATGATGCGACGTTGCCGTTGGGGCAGGCGGCTTGTGCGATGCGGGCGTTGGTGGCGGTTGCTCTGGCGGGGGCGGCTTCGCCTCCGGTGATGTGAGGTGGGGAGTGCTGTTGGGGGGTGTTGGTTGTTCGGGGGGCTTTCGGGAGGGTGGGTGACGCCGGGGG
>NZ_JBIWPL010000002.1:0-39174 GCF_044768255.1 Kitasatospora sp. NPDC101157
TGACCTTCGCGCGCTCGGCCGACGGCTCGCGCTACTACGCCATCGACCAGTCGCCCGACGTCATGGCGCACAACCCGGACACCGGCCTCAAGGGCATCTACGTCTCCAAGTCCGGCTCGCCGTCAGGCCCGTGGACGCTGATCGCGGACAAGGACAAGATCAAGAACTCCGGTTCGGCCCTCCAGGGCGCCGGCTACCAGCCGGGCATCCAGTCCTGGTACAACCAGTTCCTCCAGGTCGACCCGGCCAACCCGGACCACCTGTACGCGGGCCTGGAAGAGGTGCTGGAGACCAAGGACGGCGGCGCCAACTGGTCCGTCCCCGGACCGTACTGGAACTTCCCGTTCCCCTGCTGGAGCATCGACCCGACGAAGCAGACCGGCAACTGCTCGCCGACCGTCCACTCCGACCAGCACGCCGTCGCCATCGGCTCGTACCACGGCAAGCCCAGCGTGTACGTCGGCAACGACGGCGGCATCTACCGCCGCCCGGTCAACGGCTCCGCCGACGCCTCCGGCCATGCCACCGACTGGAAGTCCCTGGCCGACGGCACCATCGACACCCTCCAGTACTACTCGGTCGGCGTCGGCAAGGACCCGGCCGACAAGTCCGGCAAGGGCGTCATCGTCAGCGGCGGCCTGCAGGACAACGGCGAGTCCATCCTGCGCGCCCACGACAAGGTGATGGGCTCCAACTTCGGCGGCGACGGCGCCGACACCCTGGTCGACGCGAACAACGGCTGCAACATCGCCGAGGAGTACGTCTACCTCGACATGTGGGTCACCCAGAACTGCGCCGTCAACGACGGCTCCGGCAACACCGACCCGAGCAAGGCCACCTCCTACGAGGTCGCCCCGCCCGACAAGGCCACCAGCTCCGCCCGCTTCATCGCGCCGCTCACCACCGACCCCAAGGACACCAGTACCTGGGTCGCGGGCGGCCGGCACGTCTGGGTCCAGCACAAGGGCTGGGCGATCCGCAGCGGCAGCGAGTGGCAGGCCGCCTACGACCTGGGCGCCGGGCACGTCGCCACCGCCGTCGCCACCGTCAACGGCACGGTGTACGCGGGCTGGTGCGGCCCCTGCAACAACCAGGGCTTCACCCGCGGCATCGCGGTCGGCAACACCGACGGCACCGGCTGGCACCAGCTCGACCTGCCCGTCGACGGCACCGTGCCCAACCGGTACATCTCCTCCTTCGCGGTGGACCAGAACGACGCGAAGCACGTGTTCGTCGCGATCAACGGCTTCTCGCGGACCTGGACCGAGGGCCCCGGCGCGGGCAACGGCCACCTCTTCGAGACCCACGACGGCGGCGCCACCTGGACCGACGTCTCGGCCAACCTGCCCGACGTCCCCGCGACTTCGGTCAAGCTCCTGCCGAACGGCGGCCTCGCCCTCGGCACCGACCTCGCCGCCTTCTACCGCGCGCCCGGGGAGAAGAACTTCTCCGTCCTCGGCCGCAACCTGCCCACCACCGCGGTGCAGCAGCTGAAGACCGGCCCCGACGGGCGGCTGTACGCCGCCACCTTCGGGCGCGGCATCTGGTCGATCAACCCGTGCGACGTGTACGACAACGACGACGACCAGGGCGACGACGGCCAGAACTGACCCCGCCCCCGAAGCCCTGTCGGTGCCCGGCCCGTTCACCCCGAGCGGGCCGGGCACCGGCGTTCCGGAACCGGTACGGCGCCCTCGACGTCCAAACCGGAACCGTACGAGACCGGAGACACCTCACCGTGAAGCAACGCCTCGCCCTCCCGGCCACAGCCCTGCTGCTCGTCCTCACCGCCGGTGCCTGCGCCTCCACCTCCGGGAGCGGCACCACACCGACCCCGACGCCGACCCCGACACCGACGCCGACCGCGCCGAGCACGGCCCCGGGCCCGGCTGCCACCCCCACCGCCGCCGCCACCACGGCCGTCACCGGCCCCACCACCCCTGCCACGTCGACGGCCGCGCCGGCGCACCGCCCGACCGCCACCCCGACCCACGTCCCCACCGCGACCACCCCGACCCCGGCCCCGACCCTCCCCCCGAACAACGGCGACAACCCGATCGACCTCCAGCACCGCCCCGCCACCACCCCCTCCCACCCCACGGGCTGAGCCGGGCCTCGTCCGACCGGCCGTCACCCGGGGTACCGGTCCGGGGCGGAGCGAGGCCATCGGGTAGCCCCCGGTGGGGGCCGGAGAGCCGGGGAGGGCGGTCGGTCCCCGTTCGGCGATGCCCGGGGCCGACCTGGCCGGTCGCTCACCGGGCGGCGCAGGGACGGCCGGACGGGCCGGCTCTCCCTGCCGTCGTCCCGGCTCGGCGATCCTGCATCCCAGGCTCCGCTACCGGGAGGCCCGAGGTGTCCACTCAACGTGATCGAGCCGGCCGGGCCGCGCCTCAGGTGCGGCCGCCGGGGCAGAGCCCGAAGGGCACCGCCGTACCATTGCCGACCTGTGGGTTCTTGCGAGGAGAGGGCGGGCGGGGTGGGCAGGGGCGAGTGGGCGGCCGGGCTGGGGCGGCTGGTCGGGGCGGCGGCCGAGCTGGGGGAGGCCGGGCGACAGGCCGTGCTGCGGGGCGGGCGGTCGGCGGCGGGTGGACGGTGGGCGCTCACGGCGCTGGGCTCCGTCGCGCCGCCGCCGGTGCCGTGCACCGAGCCGTGGAAGCTGTCGCTCGGCACGCTGATCGGCCGTCACCCGAGGACGCCAGCGGTGGCGCACAAGCTGCTGGGGCTGCTCGACGGCTAGGGGGCGGTGCACCTGGGGCCGTCGAAGGTCGGCTTCGACGGTGAGGAGGTGGAGTGGGACAAGGTCGTCGAGATCCGCACCCGCAACGCCTTCGAGGTGCTGACCACCAGCGCCCTGGAGCAGGACGTGGACCGGATCCGCGAGTTCCTCCCACCCGTGCCCGGCCGCAAGTGGGCCGTCACCAAGGCCGGTGAGGCGCTGGCCACCGTGGTCCTCGCGGCGCTCGAACGCGGCTCGGTCGACCAGCGGCTGGACGAACTGACCGTACCGGCCCAGATCGTCCACCGCGGCCTGCTCGGCCGGCCGCGCACCCTGGACGCGGGCTGCTTCGCGGCGGCCACGCTGGTCGTCGCGGGCCAGGCGGGGGAGAGCCTGATCGCGACCGCCCGGCAGCGCGGCATCCCGGTCCGGCCGGCCGAAACGGCGGCGCAGGACGACCGGGCGGAGCACGTCGCGGTGCTGCGCGAGCGCACCGACGCCGTCTCCCGGCTGTTGCAGCGGATCGAGGAGAGCGAACTGGAGGCGGCGGCCGTACCGCCGCAGGTCCCGCTCGACAAGGCGGCGCTCGACAAGGCGGCGCTCGACAAGGCCGCGCTGGACCAGGCCGCGCTCGATCCGGGACCGGTCGGCCACGGGGCCTGACGGGCCCGAAGGTCGAAGGGGTGAAGGGACGGAAGTGGCTGCAGGGTTGGCGACCGTGTTCCGGGGTGAGGAACTGCCCGCGAAGGAACGCTTCGACTGCTGGCGGGAGTTGCTGGAGCGGACGCGCGCCTGCGACGCGACCAGTGTCCACGCCGAGGACTTCCGCGCGGAGCTGAGGCGTTCCGAGCTGGGCGAGGTGGTGCTCCTCGGGACGTCCTTCCCCTCGGTGCGGTTCCGGCGCACCGAGCGCATGGTGCGGCGCTCGGACGAGGGCGTCTACCACCTGTCGTTCCTTCAGACGGGCACCATGACGCTGACCCGCGGTGCGGGCCGGACGGAGACGCTCAGACCGGGCGACCTGCACCTGGTCGACAGCTCGACCCCGTACGACCTGCGGACCTTCGGCGGCCCCACCGCCGGTCGGGCCGAGTCCCGGGTCTCCGGAGTGGGCATCGACTTCCCCGCCGCCCTGCTGCCGCTGCCCCCGCAGCGGCTGCGCGACCTGCTCGGCCGCGCGTTCCCGGCGCGGACGGGCTCGGCGGCGCTGCTGTCGGAGTTCCTGCTCGGCCTGGACCGGCAGGCCGCCGCCCTGGAACCGGCCGAGGCAGGCCGGCTGGGGGCGGTCGTGGTCGACCTGGTGGCCGCCTGGCTGGCCCGGGAGCTGGACGCCGAGGCCGCGGTGCCGGAGGACGCCCGGCAGCGGGCCCTGGTGGAGGGCGTACGGGCCTTCGTCCGGCGCAACCTGCACGATCCGGAACTGTCGCCGTCCACGATCGCCGCGGCCCACCACATCTCCGTCAGCCACCTGCACCGGGTGTTCACCCGGCAGTCGGCGGGGGAGACGGTGGCCGCCTGGATCCGCAGCCAGCGACTGGAACGCGCGCGCCGCGACCTCGCCGACCCGGCGCAGCGCACCACCCCGATCCACGCCGTCGCCGCCCGCTGGGGCTTCCCCCGGGCCGACGACTTCAGCCGCTCCTTCCGTGCCGCGTACGGGCTCTCGCCCCGCGAGCACCGGCAGCGGGAGCTGTCTGCCGCGGGCGGGTAGGCCGTAGTACGCCCAGATCACGGGACAGGCAGAAGCGGCGCGTTCCGTCGAATCAGTTGGCGGCGAAGCCGGGCGTCGCCCTCTACAGCCAGGAGGATCTGCGGATCGATGCGCCCGGGGTACGGATCACCCGGTTCACCGAACCGGGTGGCCATCAGTTCCGGTACCAGGGGTTGCATCTGTTCTCCGCTTCCGGGGGCAGGCTCTTCCTGCTGCCGGCCGGCTGGACCGAACGGAGACGACATGTGATCGTCATCCCGGATACCGGCCGGGTGCGCGTCGACCATCTCGATGAAGCAGGCTTCCGTTCCGGGAGCGGCCTGAGCTCGCTGCGGGAGGAGCGGCGAGGGCGGCTCGCGGTTGGCCGGATCAGGCCACCGGACGGTGGACACGCGCGACAGAGGGCACGCGCGACGGAGGACATGCGCGACGGAGGACATGCGCGACGGAGGGCACGCGCGACGGAACCGCCGTCGCGCGTGCCCCGTCCGACGGGTGTCAGCTCGGGCGGGTGGCGGCCAGCAGGGACTGCAGGAGCGGCAGCAGTTCCTCGGGGTCGGCCGCCGCGAGGTGCTCGAACGCCCCGCTGGAGCGGGCCAGGACGACCCCGGCGAAGGCGGCCGTCGCCAGTTCGGCCCGCAGCAAGGGCCGGTCCACCTGCTCGGCGACGAAGCGGTCGTGCAGCGGGCGCACCATCCGCTCGTGGAGGTAGGCGCGGCCGGCCCGCTGCACCTCGGTGTCGTCCTCGGGCAGCACCGCGGCCTGGAAGGACGGGCCGGGGCCGCGCCGGGCGAGCCGTACCAGCAGGCTGCGCAGCCGCTCCTCCTCCAGCAGATCGGCCGGCACCTCGTCGCCCAGCTCGACCTGGAGGGTGGCCAGGTAGAGCTGGGTCTTGCCGCCGAAGTAGCGGGCGATCAGGGATGCGTCCACGCCGGCCCGTTCGCCGATCTCGCGGGTGGTGGTGCGGGCGAAGCCGCGCTCGGCGAAGAGTTCCACCGCTGCCCGGAGCAGCAGTTCCCGGCTGCGGGCGGCGTCCCGGCGCCGTGGCGCCGCGGGATCCGCGCAGTCGCCGGTTCCGGCGGCGGACCTGTCGGCGGACCTGTCGGCGGGCCCGTCGGCCGCGGCGGTCACCGGTCCGCCCCCGTCCGCACCACGGGTACCTCGCTCCCGCCGGCCACGCCGTCGGCGATGCTCTCTTCCACCATCAGCTCCTCGTCGACCCGCGCACCCTGCCGGGCGGCGGCCGCGGCACCGAACCGCGGCAGCACGATCGTCATCAGGCCGACCGCCACCCACACCGCGCAGGAGATCAGCGCCGCGTCCCGGTAGCCGCTGTCGGCGGGCAGCAGCCGCCCCGGCTCGGTGTGGGCCTGGAGGACGGCGCCGCACAGGGCGCTGCCGGTGGAGTAGCCGATGGTGCGCAGGAGCTGGTTGAAGCTGACGGCGCTGCCGACCTCGTTCGCGGGCACCGCGGCGACGATCAGTCCGGGCATGACGGCGAAGGTGCAGCCGACGCCGAGCCCGGCGATGCCCATCACTACCAGGTGCCCCCACAGGTGGTCGCGGGCGAAGAGGAAGAACAGCACCGAGCCGAGCGAGACGGCGCAGCCGATCGGGAGGACCAGGGCGGAGGAGGTGCGGCGGGTCAGGACCGGGAGGAGCTTGCTGGACAGCAGGCTGGCTCCCGAGAAGGGCAGCAGGACCAGTCCGGCGACCACGACGGATTCGCCCAGCCCGTAGCCGGTGCTGGTCGGGGTCTGGACGTAGCGGATGACCAGCGAGATCAGCAGGTACATCCCGACGCCCGCGACCAGGCCGGCCACGTCGGCGGTCAGCACGACGGGGTTCCTGAGGCTGCGCAGGTCGATCAGCGGGTGGGCGGTGCGCAGTTCGTGCCGGATCCAGCCGGCGAGCAGCAGCAGCGAGGCGGCCGCCACGGCCCACAGCCGGCCGCCGGTCCAGCCCCAGTTCTCGCCCTCGCTGAGCACCAGCAGCAGCCCGACCAGGGCGAGGCTCAGCAGTGCGGTGCCGAGCACGTCCAGTGGCCGCCGCTCGCGGTGCTCCGGCGCGGGCAGCACCAGCGCTGCCAGCACCAGCGCCAGGCCGCTGATCACGGCGCCGAACCAGAACCCGGCGTGGAGGCCGAAGGACTGGGAGATCAGCCCGGTGATCGGATAGCCGAGGCCGACGCCGGCCACGGTGGTGATGGAGAGCAGTGCGACCGCGGAGCGGGAGGCGGCGGCGGGCAGGGCGTCTCGCGCGGTGGCGATGGCCAGCGGGGTCAGGCCCACCCCGACGCCCTGGAGCGCCCGCCCGGCGATCAGCCACCAGAAGCCGAGCGGCAGCGCGGCCAGCACGCTGCCGAGCACCACCAGGGCGGCGGCCACCAGAGTGACCGTACGGCGGTCGGGCCCGTCACCGAGGCGGCCCAGCACCGGGGTGGCGACGGCCCCGACCAGCATCGTGACGGTCAGCGACCACTGGGCCTCGGCCAGCGAGACGTGGTCGACGGTGGCGATGGTCGGGATCATCGGTGCGCCGAGGCTGCTGATCACCGCCACCACGGCGCTGAGGAAGACCAGTACGGGCACCAGGGCCCGCTCACGTCGCGTCGACAGGCCTGGTCGGGTCTCCACGGACGCGCCCCCCTTTCGTCACAACAGTTCGAGAGTCCGGACCGGGGAGGAACACCCGGCCCCGGCCATCCCGGGGCGCGCGCGGCCGAGGGATGTCATCAACCGATGTCATCGAATGATGTCTTCAGATGATGACATGCCTGACCGACCCGGCAGAAGCCGGGTCGGCCGTGGGGTTCTTCACGTCGGGGCGTTGTTCACCCCGGAGGGTGAGGGCGTCAACGGCGCCCGAACAGCCGCCCGAGCCAGCTGCCGGACGCCCGCTCCTTCGGCGGGCAGGAGCACCGCTGGGACGCGGGGATCCCGGCCAGCACCTGCTCGACGTGCATCCCGCACCCGGCGTAGGTCGGCTTCCCGCAGGTACGGCAGGCGACTCGGCGGCACATGCCGCGCTCCCTTCTCAAGGCCCCCCGTCGAATGGCTGACCCGGCAAATATACCCCTACCCGTATTCGAACTGCGACGATCGAACCCGGACCCGGCCGAGCAGCGGGACTTCAGCGGTTCACGGGCGGGGCAGCAGCGACTCCCAGACGTCCCGCTCGGCGGTGGCCGACCAGACCACGTCGCCGTGGCCGTAGCCCGGGACGACGCGGTAGTCGACCCGGGCACCGCCCCGGCGGACGAGGCGGGCGCCGAGGTCGTGGTCCCCGCGGCCGAACTCGGCGTTCACCCAGACCACGTCGGCCCGGATCGCCGCCCAGTCGATCCGGTGGACCTCCGTCCGCCCGGCCCAGACCGCCGCCAGGTCGCGCAGCAGCGCGGTGGGCTGCAGACCGCTGCCGAGACGGGCGACCGCCTCCTGCCAGACGGGGAGCGGGGTGTGGGTGAGGGCGAAGCGGTCCTCCTCGGGGGTGGCGCCGAAGGCGTAGCTGCCGCCGCTGTGGCCCCGGTGGTGGATCCAGTTGGCCGGGCCGGGCAGCTCCCGGGTGTGGATCAGGGCGTAGTGCAGCAGTCCGAGGTTGCTGAACTGCCCATCCCCGGGCGCTGGTTGAGGTCGCGGCAGGCCGCTCGGGGCGTCGGGGTCGGCGGCCGCGCGGGCGAACAGGTCCTTGAGTCCGGGGTCGACGGTCAGGACGCCCGCCGCCAGCTGCTGCTGGAACAGGTCGGTCAGCGCCTCGGCGCGGGCGACCAGTTCGGGTTCCGTCTCCGGGTCGTACGGGCCGGTGGTGTCGAGGACGAGGACCCGCCGTGGTTGTTCTCCGCCGGTCCGGGCGGCGGTTGCCAGGGCGAGCGCGGCCCCGGCGGAGTGGCCGAGCAGCTCGTACGGCAGCCCGGTGACGGTTCCGGCGGCCGAGACGACCCGTTCGAGGTCCGTCCGATGGCCGTCCAGGCCCCGGTCGGCGACGTGCGGGCCGGTCCGGTCGGACGTCAGCGCGTCCTCGCGCGGGGTGGTGCCGACGACCAGGTAGCCGTGATCGGCGAGGAAGCGGGCGAGGCTGCGGCCCTGCGCCGTGCCGTAGTTGGCGGCGACGTTGAGACCGCCGCCCGGCAGCAGGTGGACCACCCGGTGGGCGGTGTCGGCGTCGCCGAGGACGTCGACGGTGAACTGCCCCGCCTGCCCGTCCGGGACGACCAGGCGGTGGTGACCGGGCCCGAGGTCCAGGGCCGCCGTGCCGCCGCCGCCCAGCGCCGCCCCCAACCGTCCGACGAGGTTCCTGTCCATCCGTTGCCCCTCCCGCATCGCGTCCCGCCGCCGCGGCCCGTATCGCGGCCTGTGTGGCGGCCTGCGTCGCGCCGTTCGCACCCGCGAACAGTCTGACGCATCGCCGCTGTCGGCCCCGGGCCGGTGCCCGCGCGTCCGGCACGGGCGCCGACCCCGGGGTGCGTGCTGCGGGGTCAACCGGCGGCGCTGATGGCGGCGACGAGGTCGTCGTTGGTCAGGGCCCGTCCGCCGATGCCCCAGGCGCCGTCCCGGGCGTTCAGGATGTTGACCCAGGTGTCGTCGCGGCGGTGCCCGTCGACGCTCAGGCGTTCGACGACGTCGGTGGCGGTCCGGATGAACGCGGCGCGGGCCTCGGCGGTGGCCAGGCCGAGGTCGGGCAGCTTCAGCTCGACCATGACGACGGGCCGGTTCACGCCCCCGGCGTAGACGTGCCGGGGGTCGAGGAGGTGGATGGTGCCGCCGACCATCGACGTGAAGGCGGGGTTTCCGGCGAGACCGCCGGCCTCGGCCAGGACGGCGGTCAGCTGCGGCAGGATCTCCCGCTCGCCGGCGGAGGTGAAAACACCGCGCGGAGCGGTGACGGTGATGGGCATGGGCCCTCCCAGGACGTGGCTAGTACGGACGTACTAGCTAGTTCAGCTTGGACTAGGATGGGCGTACTAGTCAAGGAGAAGGACTCACGATCGGAGGCGGCCTTGGCCGGCGAAACCCGCGAGCGCATGATCGAGGCGACCGTCGCAGCGCTCCAGCGCCGGGGCGTGGCGGGCATGTCGTTCACCGACATCCTCAGCAGCAGTGGCGCCGCCCGCGGTGCGATCTACCACCACTTCCCCGGCGGCAAGGCGCAACTCGTCGCCGAGGCCGCCGAGCGCAACGGCTGCGAGGTCCGCGACCGCCTCACCGCGCTCCCGTCGGACAGTCCGGCGAAGGTCGTCCAGGCCTTCCTGGACCTCGTCCGGCCCGTACTCGCGGCCTCCGCGGCGGGCGGGGGGTGCGCGGTCGCGGCGCTGACGGTCGGGGTCGGGGCGGAGGCCGACGACCTGGCGCTCCGCCAGGTCGCGGCGAGCGCGTTCACCTCCTGGGGTGACGGGCTCGCGGAACGGCTGAGCGTCGCGGGGCTGGCCCCCGGCGCCGCCCGCGACCTCGCCACGACCCTCATCGCGCTGCTCCAGGGCGCGCATGTGCTGTGCCGGGCCGCGGGCGATCTCGAACCCTTCGAGCAGGTGGCGCGCACGGCCGTGGCGCTCGTTCCGCACCCGGCCTGAACCGGCGTCGTCACCACCCGGTGGGGTCCGCCCGCCCCCACCCCCGTGAGGGGCGAGCGGAGATCATGTGGGGCGCCCCAATCCGGGTCAGAGGCCCAGGAGTTCGGCGAAGGTGCCACCGAGGACGCGGTCGCGCAGTTCGCCGGGCGGGGTGACGCGTTCGACGAGGGCGCGGGTCAGGACCGGGTCCCCGTACGGGGCGTCCGAGCCGAAGACCGTCCGCTCGGGGACCTCCCGGAGGGCCAGGCGGAGCGCGAACACCACGTTGGTGGTGGACAGTTCCAGGTAGAGGTTCGGGGTCTCCCGGGCCAGCTCGATCGCGGTCAGCCAGTTGAGGCCGCCGAGCTGGCTGACCACGACCGGGACGCCCGGGTGGCGGCGGGCGAGCTCGGCCAGCGTCGCCAGGTCGCCGGCGGTGGTCGGCGCGAACCCGTGCACCACGACCGGCAGTCCGCCGTGGTCGGCCGCGGCGCGCAGGACCGGCTCGACCAGGCCCGCACCGTCCGGCGGCGGTGTCAGCTCGCCGATGCCCCGGAAGCCCCGGGCGACCACGTCCCGGTCCACCTCCGCGGCGATCTGCTCGGCCGGGACGTCCAGCCGCACCTTGCCGAAGCCGATGAACCGGTCCGGGTGCGCCGCGCAGGCCGCCGCCAGCTCCCGCAGCGCCGCCTCGTGCGCCTCGGCGCCCGCAGACTGCCCGCTGACCGTCGCGTGCAGCATGCTCATCTCCCGCTTGAACGAGGCCAGATCGACGGCCCGCTCCGGATGCGGCCGGGTGCCGAAGAGCACCGCACGGTCGACCCCCGCCTCGTCGAGCAGCGCGAGGTGGCTGTCAATCGGGTCGTGAACATGGCTGTGGGCGTCGATGATCAACGTTTCTCCTGGTCAAGTGCCGTCCTCTGGGGCGGCCTCCCGCCGCCGCGCCCCAGTCTGCAACCCTGACACCGTGACAAGGTCAAGCCGAACGGAGAGCGAGCGACCATGAGGATCGGGCAACTGTCCCAACGCACCGGCACCAGCGAACGCCTGATCCGGTACTACGAATCCGTCGGCCTGCTCGCCTCGACCCGGCTGCCCAACGGATACCGCGACTACGAGCCCTCCGCCGAGCAGACCGTCCGCCAGATCCGCGCCCTGCTCGCCGCCGGCCTGCCCACCCGACTGATCGGCCAGGTCCTGCCCTGCGGCCGGCCGGACGGACCGCTGCTCGCCTGCCCTGGCGTGCTCACCAAGCTGCGCAGCCAGCTCGCCGAACTCGACCGCCGCGCCGAGGAGTTGGACCAGGCGCGGGACACCCTGCGGCGGGCCATCGCGGCCACCGAGGAAGCCGGGCTGCCCGTGCCGTAGCCCGCGGGACGGTGTGCCGATCGGCCATCCTCGACCGCGAGGTAGCGTTGAGTAGAGATGGCATGTACGCTGCGTGTCGCTGGTTGAGAAATCAGCGGGCCTGGCCGCCACTCCGTGGGGGGAGTCACGCCCAGGCCCGGTTGCCGGCGGGGCCCGATCGCACTCGTGGGGGAGTCACGGTCGGGCCCGTCGCCGGTTGCCAGTTGTATGCCCATCAGGTCGGCCGCCCAGACATGACGACCGTCCAGCCGAAGGGCGATTCCAGGCGCGTCCGTCCAGGAGGGCAGGCGGGGCGGGCGGTTCGGGCCTGTGGGCGGGCGGTTCAGGACTGCGCGCGGGCCTCGGTGATCTTCTGCTTGAGTGCCCCGAGGAGGTCCTGCAGGAGTGCGACGGTGCCCTCGTCGACCAGGTTCGCGCGTCGGGCCGGTAGAGCGGCGGGCCCGCTCGCCGGTGCCGGGGGCGGGCGGCGGGCGGGTGGTGGGTCGCTCAGAAGCGCAGGTCCATCCGCTGCTCGACGGTGTCGAGGCCGAACTTGTGGGCCGGGCGGGAGACGGTGAGCTCGAAACCGGCCTTCGCGTACAGGTGGTGGGCGGCGTCCAGGCCGGTGACCGTCCACAGCAGCACGCCTTCGTACGAGCGGGCGCGGGCCTCGTCCAGCGCGATCTCCAGCAGCCGCCGACCCAGCCCCCGGCCCCGGGCGACCGGGTCGAGGACCACCCACCGCAACTGGCCCCAGCCCGGGCGCTCCTCGGCTCTGACCAGGCCTGCGGCGCCGACCACTCGGCCGTCGAGCTCGGCGACCCAGAGCCGGCCGGGCGCCGCGCTGCCCTCGACGGTGCGGGCCAGGACCAACTCGGCCATGCCCGCGGCGACGTAGGCCTCCATCGTCGCGTCCATGCCGTACTCGCGGGTGTAGAGGATGCCGTGCAGGGCGGCGACGGCACCGAGGTCGCCGGGCCGGTCGGCCTCGCGGATGGTCACGGCTCCGGGCGCGGTGGTGGCCACGGCGGCATCCCCTTTCAGTGAAACACTCGTTTCAGTGGAACGATAGACCACGTGTCCTTCCCAGCCAACGCACCTTCCCGTCCGTCACCGCGCCGCCCCTCGATGCGTCGCGAGGACCTCCTCGCCGCGACAGTGCGCTACGTCGCCGAACACAACGTGTCCGACCTCTCGCTCCGCCCGCTGGCGGCGGAGATCGGTTCCAGCCCCCGCGTGCTGCTCTACCTGTTCGGCTCGAAGGAGGGACTGGTCCGCGAGGTCCTGGCGGTCGGCCGGACGGAACAGCTGGCGCTGCTGGAACGCTCGGCGGCCGAGGGCGGCAGTGCCCGCGAGACCCTCGAACTGCTCTGGGAATGGCTGACGGACTCCGGCCACCGGGGCGCGCTGCGCCTGTTCTTCGAAGGGTACGTCCGGGCCTTCGACCGCAGCGAACCCTGGCTCGACTTCGGCACCGCCTCGCTGGAGGAGTGGCTGCCGCCGCTGGACCGGGTGCTGGAGGGGACCGGAGCGAACGCCACGGTGGTCCTCGCCGTCCTGCGCGGCCTGCTCCTGGACCTCCTGGCGGGCGAGGACGACAGCCATGCCGAGCGCGTCCGCACGGCCTGGCGCGCCTTCCTCGACGCCACCCTCGGCTGAGGTCGGGGGCGCGTCCGCTCTCCGGTGTGTCAACATTCGGGCCGGTCATGGCAGGGTCCTCTCTCACGGTGCACGGCGGCGGGTAGATGGCGGTTGGCGATTGGCGGTTGGCGGCCGGCGGCTGGTGGTCGAGCGGCGGGCGCACCCCGGGCGGATGCGCTGCCAACTACAGCTTCGTCGCGTGGCCGGGAGATGACCATGTGCCGATCGGCAGGCTTTCGGGGTCTGCGGGGCCCCGAGAGCCTGCCGATCGGCACAAGATCCGCGGCGCCCCGCACCGCGGCGCCCCGCACTGCGGCGGCTCAGGACCGAAGCCCCCGTTCGGGGTCCGCACTCGGACTCGGGCCCGGACTCGGAACCGAACCCGGCCCCGGATCCGGGCTCAGACCATCCGCGCCGTCGTGGGCGTGACCTCACCGTTGCGGCGGGCGTCCCGGCGGGCGCGTCCCGGGGTGGGGCCGGAGCCGAGGACACGGCCGCCGGCGAGGGCGAGCCAGGTGCCCGCGGGAGCGCCGTCGGGCGTGGCGGCGCCCAGCGCGGCGGTGAGTTCGGCGCCGGAGGGCGGCGGAAGCGGGGCGGTACGGCCCTCGCGCCACTGCGCGGTGGTCCGCTCCCTCCCGAACCGCCGCCTCCAGTAAAGGTGTTGGCCGACGATCACCGGCCCCAGCGCGGTGAGCAGCGGGAAGCCGGTGGTCAGCACACCGAGGGCGAAGCAGGTGCTGACGGCGCTGGTCACCAGCAGGCCCGCGAGGGTGGCGCACCACGCCGCCGCCCGGCCGTAGGCCTTGGCGGCGACCAGCGGGAACAGCACGAGCAGCAGCAGGTCGCCGAGGCCAAGGGCGACCGGCCGGGCCCCGCCGGTCAGGGCCAGCACCGGGGCGAACGGGCGGTCGTGGACCTGCTCGAAGAAGCGGGCGGTGGTGTCGGTGAGCGTGGTGGCGGCCAGGTCGTAGCAGGTGAGCGCGGCGGCCAGGGCCGCGGTGTGGCCGGCGCGCAGGCCGCTCTGCGTCCACAGGTTGGCGACGCCGACCACCGCGACGGCGATCAGCAGGTCGCTGCCGGCCCGGGCGGCGCCGGGGTGACCGGTGAGGGCGGCGAGCGCGGTGGCGGCGGTTCCGGCGAGGGACGCGCCCCAGGACCACGGCGCGCCCCGCAGTCCGGCAGCGGCGAGCAGCGGCGCGAGGGTGAACTGCACGGCCAGGCAGAGCACCAGCCCGAACACGGCGGACACGGCGGCCCCGGGCAGCGCGGTGTACAGGAGCGGGGCGAGCACCACCCCGGCGCACAGCACCGCGATGTCGCCACCGGTGTACACCCCGACCGGCGGCCGGGGCATCCGGACCCGGGCCAGGTACCGTGCCGCGACCGTGAGTTCGACCGCGACGACGGCGCTCAGCGCGGCGAGCGCACCTGGGTCGGTGCTCATTCAGTGCCTCCCGGGCCGCGGTCGCCCCCCGTCTCGAAGCTGTGTTCGCGCAGGTCGGCGCGGACTGGGGTGGTCGGCGGCATGGTGGAACGGTCCTCGTGCAGCACGATGTCGGACAGTCGAAGGCCCGCGGCGGCGGCCCGCTCCTCCAGCCGGCCGAGCAGGGCGGTCGCGGGCGGCCCGCCGACCAGCAGGTGCAGCCGGGCGCGGCCACCGGGATCGTCGGGGCTGCTGCCGGGGGCCGCGGTGAGGGCGTACCGGGCGGGCAGCGGCACCTCCGGTTCGGCCTCCACCAGGTCGAGCACCTCGCGCGTGGTGACGGTGGTGCTGAGCGGGCCGTTCCAGCGGCCGAGGATCTCCGAGGTGGCGGGCAGGTGGGCGAGTTCGCACTCCGGCGGTTCGGCCGGGAGGCGGACCAGGTCACCGGTGGCGTAGCGCAGCAGCAGGGTGCACTCCCGGTAGGGCACGTACGGGGTGTGCACCAGGGTGCCGATCCCGCCGGGGGCTGTCGGTTCCCGGCTGACCGGGTCGAGCACCTCCAGGTGCCCGAACTCGGTGGTGTGGTGGAGGTGGCCGCCGGTGCACGGGGTGGCGCCGGAGGGCAGGATCTCGGTCATCAGGTACGCGGAGGAGACGGTGGCGCCGAGGACCGCCTCGGCCCGGCGCCGCAGCGGCGCGGACAGCACCTCGCCGCCGACGCTGATCGACTCCAGCCCGAAGTCGGCGCTCCGCCAGTTCTGTTGCTCGGCCTCCTGGACCAGTGCGGCCAGGTAGGAGGCGGAGGTGGTGAGGTGGGTGATCTGCGGGTCCCTGCCGGGCAGGCCGAGCGGGGCGGCGAGCCGGTCGAGGGCCAACGCAGGTTCGACGGTGCCGAACTGGACGAACCCGGCACCGGTGCGGGTGGTGGACTCCTCGGCGTAGACCAGTGGCAGGGTGGCGCGGGAACAGCCGGCGTAGGCGACGGTGTGGCGGGGCCGCAGGCCGAGGCCGAGCACGGCGGAGATGGTGCTGAAGGCGATGGCGCTCTCGATCTCGGTGCGGGAGAACCACACCGCGGTGGGGGTGCCGCTGGTTCCGGTGGTGAGCGCCATCAGTGCCGGGGAGGCGGCGTCCGAGACGAAAGCGGCGGGCAGGGCGCGCAGCGCCTGTTTGGGGGTGACGGGGATGCGCGACCAGTCCTCGGGTTCCAACTCCGCAGGGTCGAGGCAGAGTTCGGTGAACTGTCGACGGTAGTAGGCGGTGTGCCGGGCGGCGGCGCGGGCGGTGGCGCGCAGGCTGCGCCGGGCCACCTCGCGCCTCAGCCGGGGGTCGACGTGCCCCGCCCGGCCGGGCAGCAGGGCGGAGTCCTCGCCGGGTTCGCCGAACTCGGCGATGGTGGCGACCAGGTCGCGGGCGAGGCGTTCCAGGTCGCCGGGACGGATCCGGCGGTTGGTCAGGATCGAAGCGCCGTAGCGCAGTTGGCTCATTGCGGTCGCGAACAAGCGGGCTCCCCGGGCCAGGGTCGGAGGGTACGTCACCCGGCCCCGGCCGGGGGTCGTTCGGGTCAGGCCATGTGCAGGAACATCGCGGCGGTGAGGGTGCTGAAGGCGTACTTGAGGTAGTGCTTGACCATGCTCGGTTCCTCCTTCGTGCGGGCACGCGGCCGGTCGGCACGTGCGCTGCGGTGGTGCCCGGGGCAGTGCCGTACTCGCCGGGCAGCGGCAGTATAGGGACGCCGCGGGCGCCGGGAACAGCCCATGTGCATGAGTAATTGCCCCGGGATTCACCTCAGTTGTCGGGCTCGGCCGGAAGAAGCGGCCTGTCGGTGCCGGGTCCTGCGGGGTTCCGCCGGGTCGGGCGGGGTCGGGCCGGGTCAGGCCGGGACCGCGGCGGCCCGGGCGAGGGTGGTGTCGAGCCAGTCGAAGGTGACCTGCTGGAAGCGGGACATGGCGCCCATGTGGCAGTGCTCGCCGGCGCCTTCGGCCTCGGGGAGGGTGACCAGGGTGCTCGGGCAGGTGAGGGCGGCCCGCACCCGCTGGGGCTGGCCGCGGAAGAACTGGTCGTCCTCGGCGTCGAGGACGAGGGTGGGGCATTCGATGAGCTGGGCGACGCCGTCGAGGGTGTAGTCGGCGGTCCTGCGGATGTAGTCCGAGGCGGAGGTGGCGCCGAAGGCCCAGACGCCGTTGCGCAGGGCCCAGCGCAGCTGGGTGCTCGCCTGCATCAGCAGGACCGTCACCGGGTCGGCGAGGTCGTCGCGCCCGGCGTCGATCCAGTCCCGCAGGAAGGGCGGCATGACGCGGGTGTGGGCGTCGTGGTAGTCGTACAGGCCGTCGTCCAGGACGAGGGCGGCGATCCGGTGGTCGTGGGCGGCGGCGCGGGCGACGAGGTAGCCGCCGAGGCTGTAGCCGAGCAGCGCGAGCCGGTCGGGGGCGATCTCGGGGCGGCTGAGCGCGTAGTCGACCACCGGGGTGACCACGGCCTCCCAGTCGGGACGGAAGACGAGTCCCTGCTCGCGCAGCGCGGCGCCCTGGCCGGGGCCGTCGTAGGCCAGCACGTTGTAGCCGCGGCGCAGCGCGGCCGCGCCGACGGCGAAGTAGGCCTCCTCCAGGGTGGAGTCGAAGCCGCTGGTGAAGACGACGGTCGGGCGGGGGAGGCCGGAGTCGTCGACCAGGAAGAGGTACCCGGGCAGGGTGGTGTCCCGGTACGGGATGCGCACCGCCTCGACGGGCGTGTCCATGAGTCCCGCGGCGGTCGCGAAGGTCTCGCGGGAGAGGGCGGAGAGCGCCTTGGCCTCGGGGTCGTGGGCGGGGTCGTCGCGGCGGTAGAACTCGGCGGTGCGGTAGTAGTTCGACGCGCGCAGCAGGGCCTCGCGGGCGCTGACCCGGTGACCGGCGGCGAGGGCGTCGGTGCCGATGGCGTGGACGCGCTGCGCGGTCCGCTTCCACTCGCGCAGCCAGGCCTCCTCGTCGCCTTCGCCGATGTTGCGCACGGTGGTCAGGATCTCGCCGAGGTCGGCGCCGCCGTCGTTGGCGAAACCGGCCGCCCGCAGGGCCTCGAACGAGAACGACTCGTCCTGGAAAAGGAATCGCATGGTGCGCCTCCCCGGTCATGCCGAGACGGAACGGTTCCGTCTCGTCTACGCCGCCGACGATAGACCCCGCCCAGTCGAGACGCAACCGTTCCGCCTCGGGTAGGTTCGGGCCATGCCCACCACTCCCGCGCCCCAGTCACCGCCCCCCGCCCCCGGCCGCCCCCCTGCGCGCAGGCTCCCCGGCGGGCCCGTGCTCCAGGACTCGGTGACCGAGGCGATCGCCGCCGCGTTCTTCGAGGAACTGGCGGCGACCGGCTACGCGAGACTGTCCCTGGAAGCCGTGGCCAGGCGCGCCGGCGCGGGCAAGGCGGCCATCTACCGCCGCTGGGCGTCCAAGCTGGAGATGACCGTCGACCTCGTCTCGGCCGTCGCCGTCGACGCCTCCGGGCCCACCGACACCGGAACCCTGCGCGGCGACGTCCTCGCCTTCCTCACGGAGGTCGCCCACGCGCTGGAGCAGCCGCTCGCCGCACGGATCATCCCCGACCTGATCGCCGAGGGCGGCCGCAGCCCCGAACTGGCCGAGGCGCTGTTCGCCGCCGTCCGCGACACCCGCCGCGACAAGGCCGCCCAGCTCCTGGAACGGGCGGTCGGCCGCGGGGAACTCCCCGCCGACGTGGACCGGGAGCTCGCGCTCGACCTGCTCGCCGGCCCGCTCTACTGGCGCCTCGCCGTCGTCCACACCCCGACCGCCCCCGACCACCTCGACCGCCTCACCGACAAGCTGCTCGCGGCCTTCCGCGCCTGACCCCCGCCGCCCACCGGGGTGGGAGGAGCCCGGCGGCCCCGCCCGGAATCGTTGTAGTCTGTCATCCGCCCGATGACAGCAGGACCAGTCAGCGAAAGAGTGACGGAATGGATCCGCAGCACACCGGCACCCCCGGGGCGGGGCCGGTCCCGTTCCTGGCCGCCGCCGCCGCGCTGGGCGTGATGGACGCCGCCACCCGCACCGCCCGCCACGCACCACCGGACGCCACCGGCCCGGACGACCCGCGGCAGGCCCTGGCCGCGCTCCTGATGCTGCGTCGGCTGCGCGAGGAACTCGCCGGCTGGGAGACCGGCCTGATCGAGACCGCCCGCGACGCCGGTGCCACCTGGGGCGACCTCGCCGAACCACTGGGCGTCCAGAGCCGCCAGGCCGCCGAACGCCGCTACCTGCGGCTGCGCCCCGACCGTGACGCCGGCACCGAGGCCGGCAGCACCGGGGAGCAGCGCGTCCGTGCCGCGCGCGACCGGCGCGCCGGCGAGCGGGCGGTCACCGCCTGGGCCCGCGCCAACGCCGCCGACCTGCGCCGGCTCGCCGGGCAGATCGGCGCCCTGGACGGCCTCGGCTCCTCGGCGGCCCCCGCCCTGGAACGCCTGCTGGAGGCGCTCGGCCACAACGACCCCACCCTGCTGCTCGGCCCGCTCGCCGAGACCCGGCCGCTCCTGGCCGCGGACCATCCGGCGATCGCCGATCGCATCGACCGAATCGCCGCCCGGGCCGAACAGTTGCGCGTCGACAGCAACCGCCGGCGCCGGGCGACCCGTACCGACCCGACCCCTTTCCACTGAAGGAGACACGGCCCGTGGCCACCCCGACCGAGACGCTGGAGTTCCAGGCGGAGACCCGCCAGCTGCTGCAGCTGGTGATCCACTCGATCTACTCGAACAAGGACATCTTCCTGCGCGAGCTGATCTCCAACGCCTCCGACGCCCTCGACAAGCTCCGCCTGGAGTCCCTCACCGACAGCGACCTCGCCGTCGACACCTCCGACCTGCACATCACGCTGGAGGTCGACCGGGAGGCCCGCACCCTGACGGTCCGGGACAACGGCATCGGCATGACGCGCGACGAGGTGGTCGACCTGATCGGCACCATCGCCAAGTCCGGCACCGCCGGCCTGCTGGCCAAGATCAAGGAGGCCAAGGACGCGGACGCGGCGCAGAGCCTGATCGGCCAGTTCGGCGTCGGCTTCTACTCGGCGTTCATGGTCGCCGACAAGGTCACCCTGCGCACCCGCCGCGCCGGGACGGACCAGGGCACCGTGTGGGAGTCCGACGGCGAGGGCACCTACACCATCGCGCCGGCCGACGGCCTGCCGGTGGGCACCTCGGTCACGCTGCACCTCAAGCCGGCGGACGGCGAGGACGGGCTCGGCGACTACCTGGCCGGCTGGAAGATCCGCCAGATCGTCAAGCAGTACTCGGACTTCATCCGCTGGCCCATCCGCATGGCCGCCGAGCCCGTCGCCACCGAGGCCGGAACCGGTGCCGGGGACAGCGCCGAGGACGGGTCGGAGGACGGAACCGGGAACGGGGCCGCGAGCGTCCCCGAGACGCTGAACTCGATGAAGGCCCTGTGGGCCCGCCCGCGCAGCGAGGTCACCCAGGCCGAGTACAACGAGTTCTACCAGCAGATCAGCCACGACTGGCAGGACCCGGCCGAGACCATCCACATGCGGGCCGAGGGCACCTTCGAGTACGAGGCGCTGCTGTTCATCCCCTCCCACGCCCCGTTCGACCTGTTCTCCCGCGACACCAAGCGGGGCGTGCAGCTGTACGTCAAGCGCGTGTTCATCATGGACGACTGCGACGCGCTCATGCCGAACTACCTGCGCTTCGTCAAGGGCGTCGTCGACGCCCACGACCTCTCGCTCAACGTCTCCCGCGAGATCCTGCAGCACGACCGCCAGATCACCGCCGTGCGCCGACGCCTCGTCAAGAAGGTCCTCGCCGCCCTCAAGGACCTGCGGACCACGAACGCCGAGGCCTACGGCAAGCTGTGGGACCAGTTCGGCCGGGTCCTCAAGGAGGGCCTGATCGAGGACCGCGACAACGCCGACACCCTGCTGGAGCTGGTCTCGGCCGCCTCCACCCACGACGCGCAGCAGCCGACCACCCTGCGCGAGTACGTCGAGCGGATGAAGGACGGCCAGGACACCATCTACTACCTGACCGGCGAGAACCGCCAGATGGTGGAGAACTCCCCGCACATGGAGGCCTTCACCGCCAAGGGCTACGAGGTGCTGATCCTCACCGACCCCGTCGACGAGGTCTGGACCGACCAGATCCCGGCGTTCGACGGCCACCGCTTCCAGTCCATCGCCAAGGGCCAGGTCGACCTCGACGACCACGCCGACGGCGACGGCAGCGAGGAGGCGAAGGCGGAGAAGGCCCAGCGCGAGGAGGACTTCGCCGCCCTCCTCGGCTGGCTCCGGACCACCCTCGCCGAGCACGTCAAGGAGGTCCGCCTCTCCACCCGGCTCACCACCTCCGCCGCGTGCCTCGTCGGCGACGCCCACGACCTGACCCCGACCCTGGAGAAGATGTACCGGGCCATGGGCCAGGAGCTCCCCCCGGTCAAGCGCATCCTGGAACTCAACCCCACCCACCCCCTCGTCACCGCCCTGCACCAGGCCCACAAGGCAGGGCCGGAGGCCCCGGCGCTCACCGACATCGCCGAACTCGTCCACGGCAGCGCCCTGTTGGCCGAAGGCGGTGACCTGCCCGACCCGGCCCGCTTCACCCGCCTGCTGACCGACCGCCTCACCCACACCCTGTAACCCCCCTCGGGTGCGGCCCGCCGGTGCTGCCCGGCGGGCCGCACCCGAACCTGTCGACCACCGCGAGGGCGGGACCGACCGGGCGGGGGCGTGCCCGTACGGGCCGGGGGCGTGCCCGTACGGGCCGGGGGCATGCCCGTCCGCCGCCCTCGCGACGTGACATGCTCCTCGCATGACTGACCGCAACCGACAGGTGGAGCCGGGGTTGAGCGCTGACGGCGGTTCGACGACAGCGGACGTTCCGCAGGAGTCCGTGATCCAGGACGTACTGGACGCCTCCTTGGGGTCGATGGTCCTGCTCGAACCGGTTCTCGGGGCGCACGACGAGGTGGTCGACTTCCGCTTCGCCGCGGCTTCGCCCCACGCCGTCGACATCGCCGGGCGCCGCGGCCGGGAGCTGCTCGGGCGCAGCGTCCTGGAGACGTATCCCGGCGTGGCCGGAACGGATCTCTGGCACGGCTACCTCGGCGCGTACCTGTCCGGCGTCCGCTACGAGGGCGAGCTGAACTACGAGGAAGTCGCCGCCGGCATCCCACGGTTGTCCCGCTACAACGTGCGGGCGGTGCCCTCCCGAGGAGGACTGGTCGTCTCCTGGGCCCGCCTCGACACCCACGAACGCAAGCAGCGCAGGCAGGCGCTGATCCAGCGCCTGGGCAGGACCGGCTGGATGGACCACGACCTGATCCGCGACGAGATCGTCTGGTCGCAGGAGGTCTACGAGATCTTCGGCAGGGCCCGGTCACTGGGGCCGGTGCCGCTGCGGGACCTGTTCGTCCAGGCCGCGGCGGACGACCGCCGGGCCCTGGAGGAGGAGCTCCTCCAGCTGACGGGGCGGGGCGAGCGGATGGACCGCACCGTCCGCCTGCTCCTCCCCGGGGGAGAGGTCCGGCACGTGCGGACCGTCGCCGAGGCCCAGACCGACGCGCACGGCGACCCGGTCGAGCTCCACGTGCTCTTCCAGGACCTCACCGCCACCAAGCAGCACGAGCAGCAGTTGCTGGAACACCAGCAGACGGTCCTCGCGCACCAGGGCCTGCTGGCGGCCGAGCGGGACCTCGCCGCCCGGCTCCAGAACACGCTCCTCCCGGTGTCGCAGAAGGTGCTCCACCTGGCCGGACTCGTCATCGACGTCGCCTACCAACCCGTTCAGGAGGGGCTGAACCTCGGCGGTGACTGGTACAGCGCCGTCGAACTCCCGGACGGCAGCGCCCTGCTGGTGGTCGGCGACGTCGCCGGCCACGGCCTCGACGCGGTGGCCACGATGGCCCAGCTGCGCTTCACGGCGAAGGGCATGGCCATCACCGGGACGCCGCTGCCGGAGATCCTCCACCGCCTCAACACGCTGCTGCTGCACACGCCGGACCGGCCGTACAGCACCGCCACCATGATCATGGCCTGCTACCGGCCCGAGACCTCCCGGTTCACCTGGGTGCAGGCCGGCCACCTTCCGCCGCTGCTCGTCCGCCGGGGCGAGGCACGCTATCTGCCCACCCCGGCGGGCATCCTGCTCGGAGCGACCGACACCCCGCACTACGAGGAGTCAACCGTCGACCTGCTGCCCGGCGACGAACTCCTGCTCTACACCGACGGCTTGATCGAGAACCCGGGGGAGCCCCTCGACACGGCCCTGGCACGACTGGCCTCCGCCGTACCGGAACACGGCGGAGACCTGCCGTTCCTGGACGGGCTCGTCCAGGCCCTGGTCGGACCGGCCGACCGCCGCGACGACATCTGCGCCCTGCACGTTCGCCGTTGACCCGCCGGAGCCGGCGGGCATCGCCCGAAACCGTCGCGGATCTCGTCGCCGCCGACATTCAAGCCCGGATTCAGGGCACCCGAGGGGCAGACCGACCGACGAGGAGTGAGACGACATGGGTATCGGTGGCTGCATTCTCCTGTTCGCCCTCGGCGCCATCATGGTCTTCGCGACCGACTGGCACGTGAAGGGCGTCGACCTGCACACGGTGGGCTGGATCCTGATGGCCGCGGGCCTGCTGGGGCTGATCACCTACGTGAACGTGTTCCGCCGCCGACGCCTGGTCCGCAGGGTCGAGGCCGAGGAACCGGTCGAGGAGCGCCGCTACTACGAGTAGCGTTCCCGCAGGTCGGGTACGACCTCGCGCAGCCGCTCGGTGCTGATCGCGCCCGCGCGCACCAGGACCGGGGCCGGGCCGGTGAGGTCCACGATCGAGGACGGTACGGCGGCCGGGGTGGGCCCGGCGTCGAGGTAGACCGCCGCCGCGTCGCCGAGCATCTCCCGGGCGGCGCGGCAGTCCTGCGGGGACGGCCTGCCGGTGAGGTTGGCGCTGGACACGGCCAGCGGGCCGGTCAGGCGCAGGAGTTCGAGGGCCACGGGGTGGTCGGGCATGCGCACGGCCACCGTTCCCCCGGTGTCCCCGAGGTCCCACGTGACGGAGGGCTTGTGCCGGGCGACCAGGGTCAGGCCGCCGGGCCAGAACGCCGTCATCAACTCGTCCGCGTACCGGGGCAGACCGTCGACCAGGTCGTCGAGGTCGCCGGGGGAGCCGACCAGGACCGGTGAGGGCATGTTCCGGCCGCGTCCCTTGGCCCGGAGGAGCCGGGCGACCGCCTCGGGGTCGAAGGCGTCCGCGCCGACGCCGTACACGGTGTCGGTGGGCAGGACGACGAGTTCACCGCGCCGCAGCGCGGCGTCGGCCTCGCGCAGTCCGGTGGCACGGTCCACCGGGTCGGAACAGTCGTGAAGAGGGGACATCGTTCTCCATCCGAGCGGGCTCACCCGCGGCCTTCGTCGATCGGGCGGGTGGCCGCCCGACGGTCCTGCCAGGCTATCCGGCCCTGCCCGTGAGCTGAGAACCGAGGTCCCTACGTGGGGGCGGGAGCGCGCCCCCGTACGCGCGCCGCGCCCCGTCGGACTCAGCCGCCCGGTCGGCGGACCGCCACGCCGACCAGGCAGGTGTCGTCGTCGGTGTCGGCACTGCTGTACTGCAGCAGGTGGTCCAGTTGCCCTTCGAGGCCGTTGGCGCTGACGGCCGCGTCACGGTGGGCCCGTTCGGCGAGCGCCGTCAGATGGGTCAGGGAGGCCTGGAGGGACTCGTCACGGCGCTCGATCAGGCCGTCGGTGTACATCACCAGCGTGTCGCCGGCCTCCAGCACGAACTCGTCCTCCTCGTACTCCGCATGGTCCAGCGCGCCGAGCAGGATGCCGCCCACCTGCGGGAGGGTCCTCGCCCGGCCATCGCGCAGCAGGACCGGCGGCGGGTGGCCGGCCCGGGCCCAGCGCAGCCGGCGGGTCGCCGGTTCGTACAGTCCGCAGACCGCGGTGGCCGTGACGTTGTCGGTCAGGTGGTGGGTGACGCTGTTGAGCCAGCTGAGCAGCTGGCCCGGTCCGGCACCGGTGGCGGCCAGGCCGCGCAGCGCGTTGCGCAGCGCGACCATGCCGGTCGCGGCCTCGATGCCGTGCCCGGCGACGTCGCCGACGCACAGCAGGACGTCGCCGGTCGGCAGGGCGAGCGCGTCGTACCAGTCGCCGCCGACCAGGTGGTCCTTCTCGGCCGGGCGGTAGCGCACGGCCACGTGCAGGTCGTGCAGGTCCAGCGGGCCCCGGGCGGGCGGCATGATGGCGTGCTGGAGCTGGAGGGCGAGGCGGCTGCGCTCGGCGGCCTGCTGCTCGCTCTGGGCCAACTGGTCGCGCGTGGCGGCCAGCGCGACCTCCGTCCAGTGCTGGGCGGAGATGTCCTGGTAGGCGCCGCGCACCAGGCGCAGGCCGCTGTCCGGATCGCGCACCGGCTCCGCCACGACGCGGATGTGCCGGGTGACGCCGTCGGGGCGCTGCAGCCGGAAGGCGGTGGAGGCCGGCCGGCGGTGGTGCAGCAGGGTGCGCAGGAACCGGCCGATGGTGTGCAGGTCGTCCGGGTGGGTGTGCTCGGCCAGCTGGTCGATGGAGATCGGCTGCGCGGTGGGCGGCAGCCCGTGCAGCTCGAACAGGCTGTCGTTCCAGACGATCTGGCGGGTGCGCAGGTTCTCCTCGAAGCCGCCGATCCGGCCGAGGCGCTGCGCGTGCTGGAGCAGCCGGGCGACCCGCGGCGTGCCGTCGTCCAGCCGCCAGACGACCACCAGGTGCGGGCCGTGCCGACTGATGCTCACCTGCGCCCGGGTGGTCAGCGGCACCCCGTCGACCAGGGCGGCGAGCCGCATGTCCGGGGTCCGGAACGGCTCCCCGGTGGCGAAGACGTGCTCGACCTTCTCGGCGAGGCCGCCCGGTTCGGCCGCGAGCGGGTACGCCTCCAGCAGCCGGGTGCCCACGATCGCGCCCGGGGGCCGGCCGGCGAAGTCGACGAAGGACGGGTTCACGTGCCGCACCAGGAACCGCGGCGGCACCTCGCCGTCCTCCGGCGCCACCCGGAGCACCAGGCAGGGGTCGAAGAGGCCGTCGGCGAGCTGCCGCAGCTCCTCGAACTGGGTGTCGGCCGGGTCGGCCGCGGGGAGTTCCCGGGGCTCCCAGGTCTCCAGGGTGGCGGCGGCCACCTCCGCCAGGGCCTCGAACTGCCGTTGCAGCGGCTGGGACTGCTCCGGCAGCGCCTCGCGCCAGCAGATCTCCAGCACGCCGATCAGCCGGCCGCCGACACCGGCCGGCACGGCCAACCGCCCGCCGCGGACGTCGTGCTGGCCGATGGAGGGGAGCGAGGCGTCGGCGAGCACGTGGTAGCCGACCGCCGTCCGTTCGTCCAGCGCCCGGCGGGCGGGCGTCGGGACCCCGGGCGGGACGTGGCGCCAGCGGCGGGCCTCCTCCGACTGGAAGCCGGCGCTGCCCGCGAGGGACAGCGAGAGGTCGGGGTGGGCGGCCCAGATGGCCACCGCGGCCACGCCGAGCGGGCGCAGGGCGTGCTCCAGCATGGAGCGGGCCGCCGTCGCGGCGTCGCCGCCCGCGATCGCGTCCGCCTCGGTGCTGCGCAGCCGCAGGGCGACCGGATCCGTGCTCCTGGCCGCCGTACCGGCACCTGCCCCGGGTCTCCCGTTGTCGGCCGCCTCGTCGGAGCGGACCGCGGCCCCGGCGACGAACTCCCGGGCGAGCGCCGAGATCTGGTCCGCCGCGGCCTGGTTGAGCAGGTCGGCGGCCAGCGCCAGCGTCGTCACCCCCGCCTGCGCGGCGAGCCCCTCCAACTGCCGGGCGGCCTCGGTGGGACCGCACCGCAGGCGCTCCACCAGCACGCCGACGGCCATCTCCAGCACGCCCCGCCCCGCCGAGTCCGCCTGCGCCTGGTCCAGCTCCCGGCGCAGGCGCTCCACCGTACTGGCGAGCCGGCCCATCGCCGTGGCCGTGCCGTCCGGCTCCGGCTCCTGGACGGCGGGCGCCTGCGGACCGGCCGCGCCGCGCTGCGCCCCGACCCTGGGGGCGCCGACGGCCGGGCCGGCCGTGGACGGACGGCCCTTGGCGAGTTGCTCGTCGGGGTGCTGCACGGTGTTGGCTCCTGAGGTCTGGACTGCTGCTCCGGTCCGCGGCTACCGCGTGAGGTGGTGCGTGATCCGGCTGATCACCTCGTCGGCGTCGACCGGTTTGGTGATGTAGTCGCTCGCGCCCGCCGCCAGGCTCTTCTCCCGGTCGCCGATCATCGCCTTGGCGGTGACGGCGATGATCGGCAGGTCCGCGTGCTCGGGCATCGCGCGGATCGCCGCAGTGGCCGTGTACCCGTCCATCTCGGGCATCATCACATCCATCAGGATGACGTCGATGCCGGGATGGGCGGTGAGCGACTCCAGCGCGGCGCGTCCGTTCTCGGCCTGGAGGACCCGCATGCCGTGGAGCTCCAGGATGCTGGTGATCGCGTAGAGGTTCCGGTCGTCGTCGTCGACCACGAGGGCCGTGCGGCCGGCGAGCGCCGGTTCGGCGTCGGGGCTCCAGGAGGGCACCCGCTCCGCGCCGCGCCCGGTCGGGAGCGCCCCGCCGGGGCGGGCGGCGCTCATGTGGAGGGCGATCCGCTCGCGCAACTCGTCGAGGCTGGTGATGAGTTCCAGCGGCCGTTCGCCCGGCCGGGAGACCGAGTCCGCGCGTTCGCCGGTGACGCCCCGGTTGTTGTGCGCCAGCACGGGGACGGTGTGCAGGGCCGGGTCGCCCTCCATGTCGGCCAGGAGCGTGTCGGCGGTGCCGTCCGGCAGGTCGAGTTCCAGCACGACGCAGTGGCACGGAGCGGTGGCGAGTGCGGTGGCGGCCTCCTGGGCGCCGACGGCGGTGACGATCTCGACCTGCCGGTGCCCGGCGGAGTAACGGGCGAGGTCTGCCACGGCGTTCTCCGCGACGAGGGTCAGCAGCCCGTTGGGCCGGCTCTCGACGACGAGGAGTCGCCGTGGCCGCTCGGCGGCGGTGCGGTCGGCGGGACCGTCCGGCTGCTCCGCGGCGGGCCCGGTGGTGGTGCCGACCGGTGCCCCGGCCGTGGGCGGGAGTTCGCCACCGGTGACCTCGGAGTGCTCCACGGGGAGGTAGAGGGTGAAGACGGTGCCCCGGCCGAGGGTGCTCTCGACCGTGATGGCGCCGCCGAGCAGGAAGGCGATCTCGCGGCTGATGGACAGTCCGAGGCCGGTGCCGCCGTACTTGCGGCTGGTGGTGCCGTCGGCCTGCTGGAAGGCCCCGAAGACGGTCTCCAGGTGCTGGGGCGCGATCCCGATGCCGGTGTCGGTCACCCGGAAGGCGAGCACCGGGCCGCTGCGCCGCACGCCGTCGGGCAGTTCGGCCTCGGTGGCGGGCTCGATGCGCAGCTCGACCCTGCCGTGCTCGGTGAACTTGACCGCGTTGGACAGCAGGTTGCGCAGCACCTGCCGCAAGCGGTAGTCGTCGGTGAGGAGTTCGCCGGGGACGGCGGGCGCCGTTCGTACGGCGAAGGCGAGGTTCTTCTGCCCGGTCATCGGGCGGAAGGTGGCCTCGACGTAGTCGAGCAGCGTGCGCAGCGGCACCGCGTCGACGTTCAGGTCCATCTTGCCGGCCTCGACCTTGGACAGGTCGAGGATGTCGTTGATGAGCTGGAGCAGGTCGGAGCCGGCGGAGTGGATGATGCCGGCGTACTCGACCTGCTTGGCGGTCAGGTTCCTGGTGGGGTTCTGGGCGAGCAACTGGGCCAGGATGAGGAGGCTGTTGAGCGGGGTGCGCAGCTCGTGGCTCATGTTGGCCAGGAACTCCGACTTGTACTTCGAGGCCAGCGACAGCTGGTGGGCGCGGTCCTCCAGTTCCTGGCGGGCCTGCTCGATCTCCAGGTTCTTGGTCTCGATGTCGCGGTTCTGCGTGGCCAGCAGCTCGGCCTTCTCCTCCAACTCGGCGTTGGAGGCCTGCAGTTCCTCCTGCCGGGCTTGCAGTTCCCCGGAACGGGCCTGGAGTTCGGCGGCGAGCCGCTGCGATTCGCCGAGCAGCTCGTCGGTTCGGGCGTTGGCGATGATGGTGTTGACGTTGACGCCGATGGTCTCCATCAGCTGGTCCAGGAAGTCCCGGTGGACCTGGGTGAACGGCTGGACGGAGGCCAGTTCGATGACGCCCAGGACCTGGTCCTCGACGACGATCGGCAGCACCAGCAGGGACAGCGAGTCGGTGCGGCCGAGCCCGGAGGAGGCGGGGAGGTAGCCGGGCGGCAGGGCGTCGACGGCGATGGTGCGGCGACTGCGCGCGGCCTGGCCGACGAAGGACTCGCCCAGGCGGAAGCGGGTGGGGCGCTCGCCGTCGGGGAAGGCGTAGGAGCCGACGAGTTGCAGGACGGTGCCGTCCCCGCTGTCCTCGGCCAGGTAGAAGGCACCGCACTGCGCGCCCACCAGCGGGGCGAGTTCGTCCATCACGGACTCCGCGACGACCGCGAGGTCGCGCCGGCCCTGCATCAGGGCGGAGAAGCGGGCGAGGTTGGTCTTCAGCCAGTCCTGTTCCTCGTTGGCGCGGGTCGTCTCGCGCAGCGACTCCACCATGAAGTTGACGTTGTCCTTGAGGTCGGCGACCTCGCCGGAGGCGTCCACGGTGATCGACCGGGTGAGGTCGCCGGCCGCCACGGCGCTGGTGACCTCGGCGATCGCCCGGACCTGCCGGGTCAGGTTGCCGGCCAGCTCGTTGACGTTCTCGGTCAGCCGCTTCCAGGTGCCGGAGACGCCCTGGACCTTGGCCTGGCCGCCGAGCCGCCCCTCGGTGCCGACCTCGCGGGCGACCCGGGTCACCTCGTCCGCGAACGAGGAGAGCTGGTCGACCATCGTGTTGATGGTCTCCTTCAGCTCCAGGATCTCGCCCCGGGCGGTGACGGTGATCTTCTGCGACAGGTCGCCCTCGGCGACCGCGGTGGCCACCTGGGCGATCGCGCGGACCTGGCCGGTGAGGTTCCCGGCCATGGAGTTGACCGAGTCGGTCAGGTCGCGCCAGGTCCCCGAGACACCGACGACCCGCGCCTGGCCGCCGAGCCGCCCCTCGGTGCCGACCTCGCGGGCCACCCGGGTCACCTCCCCGGCGAACGAGGACAGTTGGTCGACCATCGTGTTGACGGTGTTCTTGAGCTCCAGGATCTCGCCCCGGGCGTCGACCTCGATCTTCTGGGTGAGGTCGCCGCGCGCCACCGCCGTGGTGACCTGGGCGATCCCGCGGACCTGCCAGGTCAGGTTGCCGGCCATCGCGTTGACCGAGTCGGTGAGGTCCGCCCAGGTGCCGGAGACCCCGGGCACCTGGGCCTGGCCGCCGAGCCGGCCGTCGGTGCCGACCTCCCGCGCGACGCGCGTCACCTCGGAGGTGAAGTGCGACAGCTGGTCGACCATCCCGTTGAACACCGAGGCGATCTCGCCGAGCAACCCGTGCGCGTCGTCGGGCAGTTTGGTGCTGAAGTCGCCGTCCCGGACGGCTGTCAGGCCGGCCAGCAGTTGCCGCAGCTCGGTCTCGTTGCCCAGCGCCGCGTCCGGGCCGATCGCCGGGCGGTGTTGCGAGCCGTTGGACGTGGTCGGGCCAGCCATCGAACGTCGCCTCCGTAGAACGCCGGGGCCGGAGCCCGCATGCGGGTCGTGCGCACCACCGGGCCCGACCGGGTGGATCCGGTCGTCGGTCGGGTGCGGTGGGTTCCGTCACGGAGGCTACCGCAGCGCCCGCACCACCGGAAACGGCTTCCGGGCAGGTCCGCGGGAGCGCGAGGAGGGCGGAAACGGCGCGGTGCGGGCTTCACCGAAACTTCACGATCCGCCGGTGCATCGATCTCCCGACCCGGGGTAGCAGGGCACTCGTCGCGCCACCACGGGAAAGGATTCGGATGCCCACGCCCACCGGTGAACTGCTCGTCCCCGCCACCACCCCGGACGGGAGGACGCGGGAGCCGCTCCCGGCGGATCCGGCTCAGGCCGGTCCGCAGCAGGTCGATCCGCCCCGGACCGATCTGCCCCGGACCGATCTGCACCGGACCGCTCTGGACCGGGCCGATCTGCTCCCTGTCGATCTGCCCCAGGGCGCGGACCTCCGGGAGATGGCGCCGGCCGACGCGCGGGAGCTCACCGGTGTCCTGCTGCGCCGCCTCGCCGGCCTGGAGGAGGGCACGAGGGAGTACTCGTACGTCCGCAACAGCCTGGTGGAGATGAACCTCTCGCTCGTGAGGTTCGCGATCCGCCGCTTCACCTCGCACCGCGAGCCGAAGGAGGACCTCCTCCAGGTGGGCGCCGTCGGACTGGTCAAGGCCATCGACCGGTTCGACCCGGACCTCGGCGTGGAGTTCACCACCTTCGCCATGCCGACCGTCCTCGGCGAACTGCGGCGCCACTTCCGGGACACCACCTGGGCCGTGCACGTGCCCCGCCGGCTCCAGGAACTGCGCATCGTGCTGGCCAGGGCCACGGAGAAGCTCGCGCAGGACCTCGACCGTGCCCCCACCCCGGCCGAACTGGCCGAGCACCTCTCGCTCCCCGTCGAGGAGGTCGTCGAGGGGCTGACCGCAGCCAACGGGCACACCGCCGGCTCGCTGGACCTCGGTGGCGCGGAGGACGAGGACGGCCCCGGCCCGCTGGCCGACCGCCTCGGCGAGGAGGACCAGCGCCTGTCCCGGGTCGAGGACCTGGTGGCGCTCAAGCCGCTGATCGCCGCACTGCCGGAGCGGGAGCGGCTCATCCTCTCCATGCGCTTCTGCGAGGACATGACGCAGTCCCAGATCGGCGCCCGCCTCGGGCTCTCCCAGATGCACGTCTCCCGGCTGCTGAGCCGCACTCTGCGGAAGCTGCGCGAGGGCCTGGACGGCGACTGACCGAGGGTGCCGGGGGCCGGGTTTTGGCACAGCGGCCCCGTCTACGTATGGTCGGAAGGCACGGACATGGAGGGACGACGATGATGCCATCCGACAACGGCCAGGGCGAAGCGACCCTGGTGACCGCCGTACCCAGGCCCGCCCTCGAAGTGCGCAGCCGCGCCACGGAAACCGGGGCGATGGTGTGCGCGCTGGCCGGCGACCTCGACATCGAGACGCTGGCCTCGGCCGCCGAGACGCTGACCGAACTGGTCGCGAAGCGCCCGTCCGCGCTGGTCATCGACCTGCGGGAGGTCGCCTTCTGTGACTCCTCCGGGCTGAACCTGCTGCTGAGGACGCGCATCGCGGCGGAGAAGGAAGGGCTGAACCTGCGGCTCGCGGCGGTCGCGCCGACGGTGCTGCGGGTGCTCGAACTGACCGGCGCACGGACGGTGTTCACGATCCACGAGTCGGTCGAGGAGGCTCTGAACGCCTGACCGTCCGGCCGCCCGACCGTCCGAGGGACGGCGCGGCGGCCGAGCGGCGCGGCGGGGGTGGCGCCGCCCGGCTACCGGTGGCGCCGGGGGAGAGGCATAATCCCGGAGCTGCCGGGAAACCGAGCTGCGAGAGTCGTCGATGCGGAAGGGTGCCCTCAGATGACGATGACCCGGGGAACCCTGGACGGCGACCCGAAGCCGGGCGAGTTCGTCCTGCCCGTCGGCGGTCAGCGCAGACGGCTGCCCCTCGCCGGGCTCGCCAAGCCGGTCGCCCGGGCCAGGGCCCACACCGTGCGGGCGCTCGGTGACTGGTGCGCGTCGTTCCGGGCCCCCGGTGCGGCTGAGGGGATCGCCGAGGACGTGGTGCTGGTGGTGGCCGAGATCGTCGGCAACGCGATGCTGCACGGCGACGGCCCGCTGGAACTGGTCCTCGACCTCTCCCCGGTCCGGCTGCGGATCGAGGTCAGCGACCGCAGCACGGAACTGCCCGCCCCTCGGCAGCCGCACCACCCCGCCCTGCCCGGCGGCCACGGACTGTTCATCGTGCAGCGGCTCGCCGACCGCTGGGGCGCCGAGCCGCACGTCCAGGGCAAGACCATCTGGGCGGAGTTCGACGCCCCGCAGTTCCAGGGCGACTGACCGGCAGGGTTGCCGGCCGCGACGTCGCGCAGCGGACCCGACCCGCGGCCGGCCCGAGGGGCGTCTCGTGCCCTTCTGCTGCCCTTTTGCGCCTCAACCCCAAAGCGCCCCTTTGATGGCGCCAAAAATTTACTTTTCAACCTTCATATCAATGCCATATCGGCGATTTGATCTACGAATTGCAGGTGTGGAAGGCTGCAGTCGGCGCGCCGTTACCAGCAGGTAACTCGGCGTGCCGCTCTCGCGTGTGCGCCCAGGGGGAGCACCGGCGTCACGCGACACGGTCGGGGACCGCACCCGGGGGCATCGCGTGCGAACCGTCCTCCGACCCGGAAGCCCGGAAGGCCGGGACAGCCCGGAAGACTTGGAAAGCGGGGAAGCGCCATGGGCCATGGTGTCGATGTGGCGAGTTTGCGGAGCGAGCTCGAAGACCTCTGGAAGCGCCGGGACGAGGTTTCGCTGCAGTCAGCCGAGGCGGTGGCCGCCGTCGACGCGGCGATCGGACTGCTGGACACCGGCCGTGTGCGGGTGGCCGAACTGCTGGACGGCGAGGTCGTGGTGCACGAGTGGCTGAAGAACGCGATCCTGCTGCTCTACAAGCAGGCCACGCCGCAGCCGTCGCAGTTCGGCCCCTTCCGGTGCGCCGACAAGATCCCGCTGAAGGGCACGATCGACGGCGTCCAGGTGTCGCCGGGCGCGGTCATCCGGCGGGGCAGCTACCAGGAGCCCGGCGCCGTGGTGATGCCGAGCCACATCGGCATCGGCTCGTACGTCGGCGAGGGAACCCTGGTGGACTCCTGGGTGGGCATCGGCTCCTGCGCCCAGATCGGTCGCAACGTCCACCTGTCCGGGGGAGTCGGACTGGGCGGCATGATCGAGCCCCCCATGGCCAAGCCGGTGGTGATCGAGGACGACGCCTTCATCGGCGCCCGCTCGATGGTCTACAGCGGCGCCCGGGTCGGCGAGGGCGCGCTGCTGGGCGCCGGAGCCCTGCTGACCGACACGATCCCGGTGATCGACGCCGCCACCGGCGAGGAGCTCAGCCGGGGCGAGGTGCCGCCGTGGACGGTCGCCGTCCCCGCCAGCCGTCCACGCGAGTTCGCCGGTGGCACCTTCGGGCTGCCGTGCCTGCTGGTCATCAAGCACCTGAAGAAGGGCGAGCGCCACGACAAGGCCAAGCTCAACGACGCCGTGCGCAGCCAGCCGCCCGCCCTGCTCACCCTCTGACCCCGGTTCGCACCTCCCCGACCGCCCCTTCACGGAAAGCCCACCCCATTGCCCGCCACCGGCATCAGCCCGCTCCTCGACCGTCACCCCGAACTCTCCGGCCTCGCGGTCAAGTTGACGGACTTCCTGGACACCCACCTGCCCGAACCCGTCCGTGAGGGCGACCCCCGCCCCGACTGGCTCGCCCTGCGCGCCCGGGCCGCGGCCGCCGGGCTCACCGGCATCGACGACACCTTCTCCGCTGGATCGCCCGCCGAGTTCCCAGCCGGGCAGGGCGGGCCCGGCGAACCGCGCGGACGCGTGGCCCAGGGGATGGCCATGTTCCTCGCCGGGCAGCGCGACTGCGACGCCCGCGAGATCTTCAGCACCGGCCACGCCGCGATGCCACTGCGGTACGGCTCGCCCGAACTCGTCCGCCGCACCCGGGAAAAGGTCGTCGGCGCGGGCGGGTTGGCGGGCATCGCGGCCAGCGAGCCGCACTCGGGCTCGGACCTGCGGGGCTTTCGCACCGTCCTGGTCGACCACGGCGACCACTTCACCCTCTCCGGGTCCAAGGGCCTGATCAGTCGGGTCGAGGAGGCCTACGGCTTCGTCGTCTTCTGCAAGCTCGTCGACCGCGCCGACGTCGACTGCGCCGACGTCGACCGCACCGACCTGCGCGACGTGCCGCTGTCCGCGGTGTGGGTGCCGGCCGACGCCGCCGGCGTGCTCACCGAGACCACCGATCCGCTGGGGATGCGCGGTTGGAGCTTCGGCCACCTGCACTTCGTCGACACCCGTCTGGAGAAGGACTTCCTGCTCGGTGAACCCGGCGACGGCCGCCGGATCTTCGACACGCACTTCTCCGCCTGGCGCCTGATGATGTCGCTGGTCTGCCTCGGCGCCGCCGCAGCGGCGATCCAGGAGTCCGCGGCCCGCACCCGTGCCCGTACCGTCGCCCGGATGCCGCTCGCCGCGATCCCGTCCGTCGCCGCCCGTCTGGGCACCGCCGCCGCCGAGGTCGAGGCCGCCACCGCCTGGTGCTTCGCGCTGCTGGAGCGCATCGACCGGGGCGAGACCGATGTCGCCGCCTGTTCCGCGGCCAAGGCCCTGGCCACCGACACGGCCTACCGCGCCGTCGACCTCGCCCTCCAACTGCACGGCAGCGAGGGCTACACCAAGCACACCCCGATGGAGAAGCGCCTGCGGGACATCCGCGGGTTGCGCATCGCCGACGGGCCCAACGACACGCTCTACAGCGTGCTGGCCCACGCCCTGCTGGCCGAGGACCGCCGGGCCGGGGACGCGCAGGCCGGGGACGCACGGCTACTGGCCGCCCACCGCTGACTCCCCCCGGCCCAGCACACCACCGAACCGAGGCGCAAGGAACCGCCCATGCCACCCACCTCGCCCTTCCGGACCGAAGTCGTCGACATCCTCGACGAGTTGGGTGCCGATCCCGACCGCCCGGCCCTGGTCCACCGGGAACGCACCACCAGCGCCGGGGAGTTGCGGGACCTCGTCCACCGGCTGGCCCGCGCCCTGCGCGCCCGCGGCGTCGACCGCCACCACACGGTCACGCTGCTGACCGGCAACCGGCCCGAGGCCATCGCCGCGCGCTACGCCGCCAATCTGGTCGGCTGCCGGACCAACCAGCTCTACACCAGGCTGCCGGCCGACACCCAGGCCGCCATGGTCCGGGACGTCGAGACGCACACCCTGATCGTCGACCCCGAACACGCCGCCCGCGCCCGCGAGATCGCCGGGCGCACGGACGTCGAGGCCGTCCTCGTCCTCGGCCCCGCCCCGGAGGCCACCGACCTGCTGGCCCTCGCCGCCACCCGGAGCGCCGACCCCTTCACCAGCCGGGCCCGGCCCGGCGACGTCCGCACCATCCGCCACTCCGGCGGTACCACGGGCCACTCCAAGGGCATCTGCATCAGCTACGGCCAGGTCCGCCGGTTCGGCCCCGAGCTGCCCACCGCCGACCCGGCGGGCCCGCCGCGCCTGCTGGTGTGCACCACCATCGCCCACGCCGCGGGCCAGCTGACCGACAAGGTGCTGCGGGCCGGCGGCAGCGCGGTGCTCCACGACGAGTTCGACCCGGCCGCCGTCCTGACCGCCATCGAGCGGGAACGCATCACCGACGTGTTCCTGATGCCCCCGCTGCTGTACCAACTGCTGGACCACCCGCGGTCCCCGGAGACCGACACCAGCAGTCTGCGCCGCCTCACCTACGGCGGCTGCCAGGCCTCACCGGCCCGCCTCGCCGACGCGCTCCGGCGCTTCGGCCCGGTCCTCGTCCAGCTCTACGGACAGCACGAGGCAGGCATCGTCAGCGTCCTCGACGCCGGCGACCACGACCCGGCCCGCCCGCACCTGCTGCGCTCGGTCGGCCGGATCGCCCCCGGCTACCGGGTCGCGATCCGCGACGAGCAGGGCCGCGACCTGCCCGCCGGCCGGCCCGGCGAGGTGTGCATCGCCTCGGACAGCCTGATGCAGGGATACTGGAAGCAGCCGGAACTGACCGCGGCCACCCTCAGGGACGGCTGGCTGCACAGCGGCGACGTCGGGTACCAGGACGACGAGGGCTACCTCTACATCGTCGACCGGCTGAAGGACCTGATCAACACCGGCGCCGGCCACGTCTACACCTCCGAGGTCGAGGACCTGCTCAACTCCCACCCCGAGGTGCACCAGAGCGCGGTCTTCGGCGTCCCCGACGCCAACCGGGTCGAACGCGTCCACGCCGTCGTCGTCCCCGTCCCCGGCACCCGCCCCGACCCGCAGGAGCTGCGCACCCTGGTCCGCACCCGGCGCGGTCCGCTGCACGAGCCGGTCCACGTCGCCCTCCGCGCGGAACTTCCGCTCACCGACGCGGGAAAACCCGACAAGAAACTCCTGCGCCACCAGGCGGCCGCGCGGTGATGCGGGGCAGTGTCCTCCGGATCACGCCGGGCGGTCGCCGCCGGTGACGCCGGCCTGCCGGGTCGCCGGGCCCGTCGAGGTGCTCGGAGCTTCGACACCCGGTCGGATTCCGGCGAGCCGGCGGTAGATCCGTTCCGGCGTCAGCGGCAGCGCGCGGAAGCGGACGCCCGTGGCGTCGTGGACGGCGTTCGCCAGCGCCGGAGCCACCGGGTTGATGCAGCTCTCCGCCATCCCCTTCGACCGCAGCGGTCCGAGGGAGTCCGCCGACTCCACCAGCAGCACGTCGGTGCGGGGCACGTCCGCGTAGGCGGGGATGCGGTAGTCGCGGAAGGTGGGGTCGACCATTGGGCGGCGGCGAACTCCAGGATCCGGTCGCGCACGGCTCCGGCCGCCCGGAGCACGGCGTTGCCCGCCACGAAAAGGCCCGTGCTCGCGAAGGCGCCGGTGTCGAACCCCATGCGGTCGGTGTCGGACTGCACCAGCCGCCCGATCGGGCGGGCGCCGCACGACCTCGGTGACGGTGTTGAGATCCACGGGAACCGCTCTCCCTCACGACGGCCGGCGCGCGGCGGACGTCTTCGAAGCCTAGGCAGAACCAGCCCGTCCCCGCCTCACGGGCCGGCGGGGCGGGGTTTCGCCTGAAGTCCGACCCGCAGTGTCCTTCGAGGTCCGACTTCGGCGGGGGCCTTCGCGGTGGGGGGATTCACCCGGAGAAAATTCGATCTCCGGTCGGAGATCGACGTTCATGAAATCAGCCGTTCGATCACCGGTCGAGCGCGGTAAGGAAAGGGTAAGGGGGGGTTGGGCTCCCTGTCCGGAACATCTGACTTCGCATGGTTTGTGTGCTGGACAAAAAGGATGAATGACGCTCTCCCGCTCCATGCAGACAGTGTTGACGGGCCCTGGCAGGCGAAGCAGACTCCATTTCGCGGCCTGTGCCGCAGAAATCTCCTAAAGGCGAGAGAAATTCTCCAGAAGGGGGAGGGGAATCCCTTGTCCATTCGCAGGAAGATCGCCACTGCCACCGTCGGTGTCGCCGCGCTCGGCCTCGCTGCGGTCGGGCTGGGGGCGGCGCCGGCCTCGGCGAGCCCCGGCGGGTGCGTGTGGGGTACCGACGCGTGTCTCTACTACCACTCGAACTTCTCCGGCGGCTACAACGGCGACGGCGGCAACGACAACTACTTCCCGGCGTGGACCTTCGCGGGCTGCTCCGGCAGTCCCGTCAACTGTGACGGCGACAACCAGCAGGTCGTCAACAACATCGGCGCGGTGTGGAACATGACCGGGCGGACCGTCACCATCTACCAGTGGTGGAACTGCTCGCCGGGCGGGCCCTACCTGCCCATCCCGGCCTACACCCAGCGGACCCTCTACGGCACCGCGGTCTACAACAGCGACCAGTCGCAGTGCTTCTCGTGAGGCCCTAGCGGTTTCGGGCGTCCGCCGTGGCTTGGTCGCACGGCCGGACGCCCGGAACCCCGTCCACGTCAGGTCCGTTCCCGCAAAGGATGTCCTGCGCATGGCTCACGTCCGGCCCACCAGGCGCTGGCGCCTGGCGGCTTTGCTCCCGGCAGTAGGCGCGGTGATCGCGGGCTGCTCGCAGTCCCCTGCGACATCGGCCGAGTCCGGGCAGGCACGAACGCAGGCGCAGTCCTCGGCCCCTTCCTCGGGGGCCGGCTCGTCGTCGCCCCTCCCGCCCCCGGCCGTCGGAGTGATCCCCACGATCAGCAGTACGGTCGGCAAGTCCATGCCGATCGAGGAGTACCTCTACTCGGCGGACCAGCTCGACCAGGTGGCCGCCGCCCGGGACAGGCTGACCGCGCAGTGCATGCAGCGCTACGGCCTGCAGTTCACGCCGACCTCCAGGCCGCAGCCCCGGGCGGGCGGTCAGGCGACGCACCGGTACGACGTGGTCGACCCCGCGAGGGGCTACCGACTGCCAGGACAGGCCCCGGCCGCACCGGCCCCGGCCGCACCGACCCCGCCACCGATGACGGCCGAGCAGATCACCGTGCTGGCGGGGAACGTCCCCGGCAACTCCAAGCCGATCACCGCCTACCACGGCCTGCCCGTTCCCAAGGGCGGCTGCCTCGGCGAGGCCGACGGCAAACTCACCGCTCAGGGTGGATCGGTGACGGATGATCAGCTAGCGATCGGCATCAACTTCGACGACTACAAGCGGTCGATGACGGACGGGACGCTGCAGGCGGCCTTCCACCGCTGGTCGGACTGCATGAAGGCCAGGGGCTACTCCTACGCGGCTCCGGCCGACGCGATGGGAGACAAGCGCTGGAAGGGAACGGTCACCCCGCTGCCCGAGGAGATCGCGACCGCCACGGCGGACGCGGCCTGCCGGCAGCGGACCAACGTCGTCGGCACCTGGTACACCGTGGAATCCGCCTACGAGGACCAGGCGATCCAGGCGAACGCCGAGAAGCTGGACCAGGTCAGGCGAGGTATCGCGGCGGTGGTCAGGAACGCCGCCACCGTCAACGGCGGCGGCGTTCTCTGACGGGATCGGCGGGGGTGTTCCTGCGGGCCGGGCAGGAGCCGGACGGCCCGCCGAAGGCGGACCCGAGGCCCGGATACCCGAAGAACGCGGTGGGGGCGCCCCCACCAGGGCGCCCCCCCCCACGGGGAGGAGGCGGCGGGGGCCGCGGGTGTAGGCGGAGATAAACCCCAGCCCCAACAGCCCGAACCC
>NZ_JBIWPL010000002.1:39184-449727 GCF_044768255.1 Kitasatospora sp. NPDC101157
GTTGGGGGGGGTTGTGGGGGGGGGGGGGGCTGTGGCGGCCGGGCCCGCGTTCGGGGTCCGCGGGGCCGTTACCCCTGAACAGGGGGGGGGGGCCCCCCCCCGGGGGCGCCCCCACCGCTTGTCGTGTGCCGGCCGGGCCGGCGTGTTGTCCGAGTGGTTACCAGCGGTACCAGCGGCCGCGTCCGCCTGCCGATGTCGTGCCGCGCGCGACGAAGCCGAGCAGCCACACGACGAGCACGATGACGGCTGCCCACCAGAGCGCCTTCAGTGCGAACCCGGCGCCGAACAGGATCAGGGCGAGCAGAAGGACCAGCAGAAGCGGGGCCATGGGTCAACCTCCTCGACTCGGTGATGTGCTCGCTCTTGTGCCCCGGGACCGCAAAGGTATGTACCGGTTCGCGGCGTTGCGTCCACTGGACCGACGTTCCGTCAGAAGGCCTTGCGCAGTGCCGGCAGCAGGGTCTGTTCCGCCCAGTCCAGGAAGGCGGGCTGGCTGTCCCCGCCCACCTGCACCAGGGCGACCTCGCCGAACCCGGCGTCGACGAAGGGCCGTACGGCCTCGACGAAGTCCTCGACCCGGTCGCCACAGGGGATCGCCTCGGCGACGTCCTCGGGGCGCACGAACTGGGCGGCCGCCGCGAACCCGGCGGTGCCCGGCAGTTCGGCGTTGACCTTCCAGCCGCCGCCGAACCAGCGGAACTGCTCGTGGGCGCGGCGTACGGCCGCGTCCCGGTCGCGGTCCCAGCACACCGGCAGCTGGCCCACCGCGGGCTTGCCGGCGCCCCCGTGCTCCGCGAAGCCGGAGACCAGTCCCGCGTCGGGCTCGACGGCGATCGCGAGGTCGGCGAGCCGCCCGGCCAGGGCGCACGAGACCGGCCCCGACACCGCCATCCCGATCGGCGGCGGCCGGTCCGGGAGGTCCCACAGTCGGGCGCCGACCACGTCGAAGTGCTTCCCGTGCCGGGTCACGTACCCGCCCTCGAACAGCGCGCGGATGATCTCCACGGCCTCGGCGAACATCTCCAGTCGCACCGACGCCGCCGGCCAACCCCGGCCCACCACGTGCTCGTTGAGGTTCTCCCCGCTGCCGAGACCCAGCCGGAAGCGCCCCTCGGACAGCAGTTGGACCGTCGCGGCCTTCTGCGCCACCACCGCGGGGTGGTAGCGGAAGGTCGGGCAGGTCACGTACGTCATCAGCGGGATGCGGGAGGTGGCCTGGGCGGCCGCTCCCAACACCGCCCAGGCGTACGGAGCGTGACCCTGCTCGTCCAGCCACGGGAAGTAGTGGTCCGAGACCACCGAGAAGTCGAAGCCCGCCCGTTCGGCGTGCACCACGTCGCAGACCAGGTCCCGCGGGGCCCGCTGCTCCGTCATCATCGTGTATCCGATCTTCACCATGACCCGCGTCTGCCCCGAGAAGGCCGACGTCCACCCCCTCAGCCGGTCTTCGTTCGATCACACGAACACCCGACGGGAGCGGAGCGGTGGCATCACCCGGACCTCAGCCGCCGGACCCGCCGTGGCCGGGGCCGGTGGGCGGCTCCTCGTGCGAGCCCGGGCCCGCGCCGTCGGGGGTGCGCCAGGAGTCGGCGCGCTCGGCGGCCGCGCCCTCGGCGGGCTTCGGTGGCCGGCGGCGGAGCAGGCGGTGGCTGCCCCAGGCGAAGGCGCCGATGAGCAGCACGGCGATGACCAGTGCGGGCACCAGGACGCCCGCCGCCGAGGGGCCGGCGGCCGCCGTGGTGGGGAGCGAGTGCGTGATCAAGGTTCGCGTTCCTTTCCTGTCTCCGACGTTCGTCCGGTTGCCGTTCCACGGCGCTGCGGTCCCGGGGAGGGGGCAAGCCGGACCGGGACCGCCGCGGGCGTTCGTCTACCCCGCAGGTGCGGGCACATTCACCGACCGTGAGCGCCGCCCGGGGTCGGCCGACGGGCCGGGGGTTTTCCGCGGCGCAAGCGGGGGAAGCCGCCGAAACGTACGTCGCCCGGCCGGTCGTTCGTGTTCGTCCCGGACGCCTCGGGGGCCGTCCGCCTGCGTGCGGGCACGGCTTCCCGGCGAGGCCGAACCGCCGGGCGGCGGTCGCCATCACCCCACGGATGCCGGACGACGGCTCCTCGACCCGGAAGGAACTCAGCAATGGGCATCGTCATCAGCAGCCCTCTGCCGGACAACGACCGCAAGACGACCGGGGAGGCACTGCAGGGCGCCCTGGTCGACCTGCTGGACCTCTCCCTGGTGGCCAAGCAGGCGCACTGGAACCTCTACGGACCCCGGTTCCGCTCCGTTCACCTGCAGCTCGACGAAGTGGTCACCACCGCGCGCAACTTCGCCGACGACGTGGCCGAACGCGCCGCCGCGATCGGGGTGAGCCCGGACGGCCGGGCCGCCACGGTGGCCTCCTCCAGCGGCCTGCCCGAGTTCCCCGAGGGCTGGACGGCCGACACGGCGGTCATCGACCACCTGGTGAAGGCGTTCGGGGCAGTGATCGAGCGGATGCGGACCCGCATCGACGAGACCGAATCGGCGGACCCGGTCACCCAGGACCTCCTGATCGGACTCACGGCCGCGCTGGAGAAGCACAGTTGGATGTTCCAGGCGGAGAGCCGGGGCTGACGCCGACGGGCCGCGCGCCGGCCCGTCAGGCAGATCGACGCCGTGGCAGCCGGCTCAGGCCGGGTGCCCGGCGTCGATGTCCGCCACGTCGCGGAACGACAGCACAGGCGTCGCCGACCCCGGAGCGCGGACGTGCAGCGGCTCCAGCAGGAACCCGGTGTGGTCGCCCCAGTCGACCCGGTCCAGCACCCCGCCGACGAACCAGGCCGGTGCCGCGTCCAGGACCGGGACGCCCTCCGGCCCGCGGTGCCAGGCCGTCCCGGCGAACTTGTCGCACTCGTCACCGGTCCGGCCGCCGAACAGCTCGGCCAGCCGGTGGTCGGGAGGCAGCAGGTGCACCCCGAGCGCGTGCGCGCGCAGCGCGACGGCGTGGGTGTGGTTCGCCTTCGACAACCACACCGTGAACCGCGCCGGATCGATCGAGCACTGCCCGGCGAAGCCCACCAGGCAGCCGGCCGGCTCCGGCGCGGCCGCCGTCACGACGTACACCGGGTAGTCCAGCAGGCCCGCGAACGCGTCGAAGCCGGTCACCGTCATCGTTCAGGCCTCCGTCCGTACGGCGCTCAGCGGCGTGGCCAGTGATTCCAGGCTGCGCCGCTCGGCCTTGACCCCGATGGCGGCCTCGACCAGGCCGGCGACGGTCATGAGGCCGGCGCCGATGCAGAAGGCGAGGGTGGTGTCGGAGACCTTGCCGCTGCTGACGAGCCCGTTGAAGAGCAGCGGGCCGCTGATGCCGCCGACCGCGGTGCCCACGGCGTAGAAGAAGGCGATGCACAGGGCGCGGGTCTCCAGCGGGAAGATCTCGCTGACCGTCAGGTAGGCCGAACTGGCGCCCGCCGAGGCGAGGAAGAGGACGGCCGTCCAGCAGCCGGTCATGGTGGTGGCGGAGAGCGAGCCGTGCTGGAAGAGGGCGGCGGTGGCGAAGAGCAGGAGGCCGGAGCCGATGTAGGTGCCGGCGATCATCGGCTTGCGGCCGATCGAGTCGAAGAGGTGGCCGAGCAGCAGCGGGCCGAGGAAGTTGCCGACCGCGATCACCGCGAAGTAGTAGCCGGTGTCGCCCTCGGGGACGGCGAAGTACGTGGTCAGGATGGTGGCGTAGCCGAAGGTCACCGCGTTGTAGAGGAAGGCCTGGCCGATGAACAGCGCGAAGCCCAGCGCGGTGCGGCGCGGGTAGCGGGAGACGACGGTGCGGGCGATGGTGACGAACCCCAGTGGTTGGCGCGCGCGGATCCGGATGGGCTTCTCCTCGACGGGCGGCAGGGGCTCGCCGGTCTCCCGTTCCACCGTCCGCTCCGCCTCCGCCACGATCTGCTCGGCCTCGTCGGCCCGGCCGTGGGTGAACAGCCAGCGCGGGCTCTCCGGGACGTGCCGGCGGACGAGCAGGATGACCAGGCCGAGGACGACACCGATGCCGAAGGCGAGCCGCCAGCCCACGGCGGTGGCGAAGAGCGAGGTGTCGAGCAGCGCGATCGAGGCGAAGGCCCCGAGGGCGGCGCCGACCCAGAAGCTGCCGTTGATGACCAGGTCGATCCGGCCGCGCACCCGGGCCGGGATCAGCTCGTCGATGGCGGAGTTGATCGCGGCGTACTCGCCGCCGATGCCGAAGCCGGTGAAGAAGCGGCAGAGGAAGAAGAACCAGGCCGTCCAGGAGAGCGAGGTGACGGCGGTGGCGGCCAGATAGACGGCGAGGGTGAGCATGAAGAGCTTCTTGCGGCCTAGCCGGTCGGTCAGCCAGCCGAAGAACAGCGCCCCGCTGCACGCGCCGGCCACGTAGACGGCGGCCGCGATGGTGGTCACCTGGGCGGTGGTGATGCTGATGCCGCTGCCGTTCTGGGCGAGCCGTCCGGCCATGTTTCCGACGATCGTCACCTCCAGGCCGTCCAGGATCCAGACGGTGCCCAGTCCGATGACGATCCGCCAGTGCCAGCGTGACCAGGGCAGCCGGTCGAGGCGGGCGGGGACGTCGGTGGTGATCACGTCGCGATCCGGTTCCCGTGTCTGTCCGGACGGCTTCGCAAGGTCGGCCATGGGGTCCTCCTCGTCCTGGGGTCGGTGATCGGTCCGCGTCTGCCCGGTTCTGCGGAGCCCAAGCCGGTCGGCGGGCCGGTGGAGCGGGCCGTTAGAGCGGGCCGAGGGCGGGTAGGCGCGGGCGTCGGGACGTCGGTGCCGTGGGCCACCGTCCGTGACCCCGTGGAGGAGGACGAGCATGAACACGACGACGCACGGTGACGCCGAACAGGGTGTGGGCGACGCTGCCCGTCGCCTCACCGAGTCCACCGCGAACCTGGTCCGCCAGGAGGTCGACCGCGTCCGGGACGAACTGACCGCGACCGTACGGCAGGCCGGCCTCGGGGCGGGGCTGCTGGCCGGCGCCGGGGTGTGCGGCGTCCTGGGCCTGGCGTCGGTGCACACCGTGCTGCTGAGGACCTTCGAGCGCAGGCTCCCGCCGAGGGCGGCGGCCGCCACGCTCACCGTGCTCTACCTCGCCGGCGCCGCCGCCCTGCTGCCCGTCGCACGCGAGCGACTCGACCGGGCCCGCCGCCGGGGAGCCGGAGCGCTCGACCAGGCGCACGCCGACCTCGACGAGTCCGTGGCGGCGGAGCGGCCGTCGGCCGCCGGTACCGAGCCGCCCGTCGTACCGCCGGAAGGCCCGGTGCCGCCCGGCGACGGGCAGAGTGGCTGAAGAGCTCTTGAAAAAAGGCCGTGGAACCGTTGAACGGGCCGGAACCGTCCGTCTCGGCGGATCAGGCGGCGGTGTCGGCTTCCGTGCCCGGGATCTGACGGGGCCCGTCCGCCGGTGGGCCGACGGCGGCTGCCCCGAGACGGACCAGGAGGGTGCGCAGCTGACGCGAGGCCTCCTCGGCGTCGGCCAGTTCACCGGGGGTGGGCACGGTCGTGCCGAAGGACCGCCGTGGGTCCGCGGGCAGGGACCGCCAGTACAGGACGGGCGCGAGGACGGTGCTCGCCCGCGCGAGGAACCACGCCAACTGTCCGTGGGTGCGGGCGACGCCGATGGCGAGGACGGCCAGGACCTCGCGGAGGTGCTCCAGGCGGTCGAGGACCGGCAGCCGCTCCTGCGCGGGCGCGGCGCCGACCGAATCCGCGATGCCCTCGGCGGCGCGTTCGGCAAGCACCGCGTCCTGCGTAGTGAACTCCCAGACCCCGTCGAGGAGTTGCAGTTCGACCTCGGCGGCGAGCCGCTCCACTCGGGTGCACATCAGGGAACCCGGGCCGGATGCCGGGGCGGGCGGATTCGGGTGCGAGGTCATGCGGTCCCTTCCGGTGGAGTACAGCGTTCCGGAACACGGCAACGGGGACACGGTGTTGCTCCAGCGTGGTGGGCCGTGACGCCCGCCCGCAGCGACCGGGACGAAGAACCCGGCCCCGGGCAGTCAGCCGAGCGAAACCGGCCGGCCGTTGCGGATGCGGGAGCCGCCGGTTCCGCGGCGGCCACCCGTACGGGAACCGACGCATGGACGGCCCCGATCCGGTAAGACGCCGGGGCGGCGGCCGACCGACCGTCGCGCAGGAGCAGCCCGCACCGGACGGCCGGGCGGGAAGGAGAGATCATGACCGTGCGCGCCCGCGCGCTGGAGGGCCTCGCCGCCGGAGCGGCCGGAACCACCGCGCTCAACGCCGTCACCTACCTCGACATGGCCGTTCGCGGCAGGCCCGCCAGCGAGGCCCCGCAGGAGGCCGTCGAGACCCTGTCCGACCGGACGGGAGTGTCCGTCCCCGGCGGCCACGAGGAACGCGGCAACCGGATCGCAGGGTTGGGCCCGCTGCTCGGACTGGGCACCGGACTGGCCGTGGGCCTGGGCATCGGCGTCCTGACCGCCGCGGTCAGGGCCCCCACCAGCAGGGCCGGCGCCTGCGTCGTCGCCCTCGGCGCCACGGCGGCGGCACTGGCCGCCTCCGACGCCCCGATGGCCGCGCTCGGCATCAGCGACCCCAAGGAGTGGGAGCCCGCCGACTGGGCCGCCGACATCGTCCCGCACCTCGCCTACGGTGCCGCCACCGCCGCCGTCCTGCTCACCCTCCGCCGCGCCCGGCGCTGACCCGCCCCTCGCCCGACGCGGCGAAGGCGTGACAACGCCGCCGAAACGATGCGCAAACGATGCGACTCGCGACACCGCCCGCGGCTGCGTGAGAGTCGGACCGTGCAGGCAATCACCGAGCGGTCGCCCCTCCACCGGACGGCCCCCAGGCCCGCCGCGCCCGGCGGACCGCTTCCCGCCGCGCGCGCGTCGGCCGACCGGGCCCCGGAAGCCCGTCGTAGGCTCACCGACGTGACCGCCCCGCCCGCTCCCGCCCCGGCCGGACTGACCACCGGAGCCCTCGGCCGGCGGCTCGGCGTCTCGCCCACCACCATCCGGTCCTGGGAACGCCGTTACGGCATCGGCCCCGCCCACCGCGACCCCGGGCGGCACCGGCGGTGGGAGCCTGCCGACGTGGCCGTCCTGGAGGAGATGTGTCGGCTCATGGCGCGGGGAGTCACCCCCGCCGAAGCCGCGCGCGTCGCCCTCGCGGGCGCCGGATCCGCCCTCTCGCCGGCTCGGACCGGAACGGCCTCCGGCGGCAACACCCTGCGGGTGGGCGCCGTACGGCCCGAGTGCCGGGGCCTGGCCCGCGCCGCCGTACGGCTCGACGCCCCCGAGATGGCCCTGATCCTGCGCCGCAACCTCGACGAGCTCGGACCGGTCACCGCCTGGACGGAGGTGATGACCCCGGCGCTGCGGGCGGTCGGGCGCAAGTGGGCCACCGAGGGCGAACGCTACGTCGAGGTGGAGCACCTGCTGTCCTGGCACGTCTCCGCCGCCCTGCGCCGGGCCGCCGAGCAGCTGCGGCCGCAGGCCGGCCCGGCCGCGTTGCTCGCCGGCATGCCGACGGAACTGCACACCCTGGCGCTGGAGGCGCTCGCCGCCGCCCTGGCCGAGCGCGGCCTCCCGTTCCGGATGTTCGGCGCGGCCCTGCCACCCGACGCCCTGCTCGAAGCCGTCCGCCGGACGGGCCCGCCGGCGGTGCTGCTCTGGTCGCAGGTCACCGGGACCGCCGACCGGGCGCTGGTCGAGCGGGTCGTCCGCACCGCCTGGGGCCCGCAGGGCGCGCGCACCCGACCCGTGGTGCTGGTCGCCGGACCGGGCTGGGCCGGACCCCGCCGCCCTCCCGGCACCCTGCGCCCCCGGGACCTCGCCACCGCGCTCCACCAGCTGGAGGGGCTGCTGCGCTGATCCGCCGCAGGGCAGGCCCTCGGCACCCGACCCCCGGAAGGAGCGGAACACCGTGGACGAGCGAACCCGGACCGGAAAACTCTGCCTGGTCACCGGCGCCACCGGCTACATCGGCGGACGGCTGGTCCCCGAACTGCTCTCCGCCGGGCACCGGGTGCGCTGCCTGGTCCGGGACCAGCGCCGGCTGCGCGACCAGCCGTGGCGCGGCCGGGTGACGGCCGCCACCGGCGACGTCACCCGGCCTGCGACCCTGGACGGCGCCTTCGACGGCGTCGACGTCGCCTACTACCTGGTGCACTCCCTCGGCACCGGGCCGGACTTCGAGGACACCGACCGCCGCGCCGCCCGGGCCTTCGCCCGCGCGGCAGCCCGGGCCGGGGTCCGCCGGATCGTCTACCTCAGCGGGCTGCTGCCCGCCGGGGTGCCCGAGGCCGAGCTCTCGCCGCACCTGCGCTCGCGCGCCGAGGTCGGCCGGGTCCTGCGCTCCGCCGGCGTACCGACCGCCGAACTGCGGGCCGCCGTCATCATCGGCTCCGGCTCCGCCTCCTTCGAGATGCTCCGCTACCTGACCGAACGCCTGCCCGCCATGGTCACCCCGCGCTGGGTCAACACCCGGATCCAGCCGATCGCCGTCCGCGACGTGCTCCGCTACCTGGTCGCCGCCGCCTCGCTGCCGCCGGAGGTCGACCGGGCCTTCGACATCGGCGGACCGGACGTGCTGACCTACCGGCTGATGATGCAGCGCTACGCGAAGGTGGCCGGCCTGCCCCGGCGGCTGATCGTGCCGGTGCCCGTCCTGACCCCGGCGCTGTCCAGCTACTGGGTCGCCCTGGTCACCCCGGTGCCCGGTCCGCTCGCCCGCCCGCTGGTGGAGTCGCTGCGGCACGAGGTGGTCTGCGGAGAGCACGACATCGCCCACTGGATCCCGGACCCGCCGCAGGGACTGACCGGCTTCGACCGCGCCGTCGAACTCGCCCTGCGCCGCATCCGCGAAGCCCGGGTCACCACCCGCTGGTCCTCCGCCTCGCTCCCCGGCGCCCCCAGCGACCCGCTGCCGACCGACCCGGACTGGGCGGGCGGCAGCCTCTACCAGGACCTACGGGAACGGCGGGTGGCGGCGGACCCGGCCGCCGTGTGGCGGGTCGTCGAGGGCGTCGGGGGTGAGAACGGCTGGTACTCCCTGCCGTTCGCCTGGGCGCTGCGCGGCACCCTCGACCGGCTGGCCGGCGGCGTCGGGCTGCGCCGCGGCCGACGCGACCGGGACCACCTCCGGGTCGGCGACGCCCTGGACTTCTGGCGGGTGGAGGAGATCGAGCCCGGGCGGCTGCTGCGGCTGCGGGCCGAGATGCGCCTGCCGGGCCTGGCCTGGCTGGAACTGCGGGTCGCCCCCGACGGCGCCGGCGGGACGTGCTACCGCCAGCGCGCGCTGTTCCACCCGCACGGACTGGCCGGCCACGCCTACTGGTGGTCGGTGGCGCCGTTCCACTCCCTGGTGTTCGGCGCGATGGCGCGCAACATCACCGAACGCGCCCGAGCGGCCGCCGCGCCCCGCGGCACCCCGACCACCCCGACCGCATCCGCTCCGAGGGCCCATCCATGACCGTATCGATCGCCCTGTTCACCCAGGACCTGCGCCTGCACGACAACCCCGTGCTGCACGCCGCCCGCGACGCCGCCGACCAGGTGGTGCCGCTGTTCGTCGTCGACCCGGCCGTGGAGGCGGCCGGGTTCACGGCCCCGAACCGGACGGCCTTCCTGGCCGACTGCCTCGTCGACCTGGACGCCGGGCTGCGCGGCACCGGTTCGCGCCTGATCGTCCGCCGCGGCGCGACCGCCGAAGAGACGGCCCGGGTCGCCGCCGAGAGCGGCGCCGCCACCGTGCACGTCGCCGCCGGGGTCAGCGCCTTCGCCCGCCGGCGCGAGGCGGCGCTGCTCGACCTGTTCGGGGAGCGCCTGCACGTCCACGACGCCTCGGTGACGGTGGTCCCCGCCGGTCGGGTCGCCCCGGCGGGCCGGGACCACTACGCGGTCTTCACCCCGTACCACCGGGCCTGGCAGCAGGCGCCCCACCGCACGGTGCTCGGCGCGCCGAGGGTGGTCCGCACGCCGGAGGGCATCGGCAGCGAGAGCCTCGCGGTCACCGGCCCGCTCTCCCCGGCCCTGCCCCGCGGCGGGGAGAGCGCGGCCCGGGAACGCTGGCAGCGCTGGGACCTGGACGGCTACGCCGAGGGGCACGACGACCTCGCGGGCGACTCCACCTCCCGGCTCTCCCCGTACCTGCACTTCGGCTGCCTGTCACCCACCGAACTGACCGCCCGCGCCCTGCGGCACGGCGGCGAAGGCGCGCAGGCCTTCGTCCGGCAGCTGGCCTGGCGGGACTTCCACCACCAGGTCCTCGCCGCCCGCCCCGACGCCGCCCACCGCGACTACCGCCCACGGCACGACCGCTGGCACCACGACGAACACGAGGCCGAAGCCTGGCGCCAGGGCCGCACCGGCTACCCGATCGTCGACGCCGGGATGCGCCAACTCGCCCACCAGGGCTGGATGCACAACCGCGCCCGGCTGCTGACCGCGAGCTTCCTCGCCAAGTCCCTCTACCTGGACTGGCGGATCGGCGCCGCCCACTTCCTCACCCTGCTGGTCGACGGCGACATCGCGAACAACCAGCTCAACTGGCAATGGGTCGCCGGCACCGGCACCGACACCCGCCCCAACCGGGTCCTCAACCCGCTGCGCCAGGCCGAGCGCTACGACCCCGACGGGAACTACGTACGCCGCTGGGTGCCGGAACTCGCCCACCTGCCCGGGCGCGCCGTCCACCGCCCCTGGGCGCTCGCCCCCGACTACCCGGCCCCGCTCATCGACCCCGACACCCTCTCCGCCCGCCTGCGCCGCGCCCGCGGCCTGGACTGAGGACGCCCGCCGCACCACGCCCGTGCCGCACCGTCAGGCGGAACCCGGCCACGGGCGCGCGCTCCCGAACCCGTCGCGCGCCTGCCGAGGGCGCTGGTCCGCAGAGTGATCAGCGCCCCTTCGAGTCCTCTGCCCCTGGCCGTTTCCGCGGGTCAGACGCCCGGGTCGGTGGTGAGGAGGGCGGTGACCTCCTTGGCGAGCTGGGGCCCGAGTTCGCCCCAGCCCTCCTTGTAGCCGTAGACGCCGGAGAGGCTGCGGGCCTCGTAGTCGCCGTTCATGATCTCGATGTCGTCGGCGGTGATGAGGCCCGGGTGGGCGACGCCGACGGCGGAGGAGACCTTGAGCAGTTCCCTGCGGAGGGTGCGCAGGTAGACGGCGGCACGGGTGGACTTGGAAGCCGGGTCGAGGCCGCGGGCCAGCCAGGGGTTCTGGGTGGCGATCCCGGTGGGGCACTTGTCGGTGTGGCACTTCTGGGCCTGGATGCAGCCGATCGACAGCATGGCCTCGCGAGCCACGTTGATCATGTCGACGCCCAGGGCGAAGGCGACCGCGGCGTTCTCGGGCAGGCCGAGCTTGCCGGAGCCGATGAAGGTGACGTCGTCGGTGAGTCCCTGCTCGGCGAAGGTGCCGTAGACCCGGGAGAAGCCCATCCGGAAGGGGAGCGACACCGAGTCGGCGAACATCCGCGGCGCCGCGCCGGTGCCGCCCTCACCGCCGTCGACGGTCACGAAGTCGACGCCGCGGTCGCCGCGCGCCATGAGCGTGGCGAGCTCCTGCCAGAAGCCCATCTCGCCGACCGCGCTCTTGATGCCGACCGGCAGACCGGTCTCGGTGGCGAGCAGTTCGACGAAGTCGAGCATCGAGTCGACGTCGCCGAAGGCGGTGTGCCGCGACGGGGAGGCACAGTCCTGGCCGACCGGGATGCCGCGGATGGCGGCGATCTCCGGGGTGACCTTCGCGCCCGGCAGCATTCCGCCGAGCCCCGGCTTGGCGCCCTGGGAGAGCTTGATCTCGATCGCCCTGACCGGCGCGCCGGCGACGACCTGCTTGAGCTTGTCGAGGTTGAAGCTGCCGTCCTCGTTGCGGCAGCCGAAGTAGGCGGTGCCGAGCTGGAGGACGAGGTCACCGCCCTGGCGGTGGTACGGGGAGAGGCCGCCCTCGCCGGTGTTGTGCATGGCCCCGGCCTCCGCGGCGCCCTTGTTGAGCGCCCTGATGGCCGCGCCGGAGAGCGAGCCGAAGCTCATCGCCGATATGTTCACCACGCTCGCCGGGCGGAACGCCCCGGCGCGCCCGCGCGGTCCGCCCAGGACCTTGGCGGAGGGCAGCGGGGCCTGCGGGTCGTGTAGGTCGGGCAGCGCGTCGGCGAAGGTGCGCTGCTTGACGTACGCGTGCCCCTGGACGTGCTCGACGTCGACCTCGGTGCCGAACCCGGAGTAGTTGTTCTCCTCCTTGGCCGACGCGTAGATCCAGGTGCGCTGGTCGCGGCTGAACGGGCGCTCCTCCTCGTTGGAGGTCACGATGTACTGCCGCAGTTCAGGCCCGATCGTCTCCAGCAGGTAGCGGGCGTGTCCGAGCACCGGGAAGTTCCGGAGCAGCGCGTGCTTCTTCTGGACGAGGTCGCGGGCGGCCAGAAGCGCCACCGCTGTCGCGGCGGCCGCGCCGATCTTCCGGGCTTTCATGGAGGTTCCTCCTGGTGGGCGGCTCCATCGCCGTCGGTGGAGTCGTCGTGTCGTGCGTCGGGTGGTGCAGGACGTGGAGCGGCGGGCACCAGGCCGGTCGGGCATCGGGGTCCGTCGGAGAATGCGCACTGATCGTAAGAGGCCCCCCTGACCGCTCTGAGGTCAGGGGGGCCTTCGGGGCCACGCGGGGGCTGCGCGGGCCCGGCGGCCGGGTCGGGGCCACCGCCCGCACCAGCTGCTGCGCGTGCCGGGCCGCCGTCAACTGCCGTCGGCTCAGCGGCCCTCCGCTCGCCGCAACTCCGGCGGATCACCGGGCAGGGGAGTCGAGGAGTACGCTCCCAGGCCCAAGGCCCTTTCGAGCTCCTCGATCCGCTCGGCCGCCGTGGGCGTCGGCACCACGCCCCGACGCGGAGCGGGCCGGCAGAGCACCAGCCCGGCCACGACGCGCCTGAGCACCAGGGCCGGGACCGCGACGACCCAGCACAGTCCCGACATCAGGGCCACCGCCTCGGCCTGTGCCCGTTCCTGCTCCTCGAACCGCTCCTCGACCCACTCGGCGGGCCCTCCCCTTCTGCTGGCGACGAACCCGGCCCGTGATCGTCTGAAGACCGTCCGAGCCGTCAGCCCGGCGACGACTCCGTACGCTGTGAGCGTGACGAGGAACAGCCACGGCACCACCGGTCACCTCCTCCATCCCCGTCCGTGTCGTTGACGTGTCACCCCGCCTGCCCGGAACGGGCCGGTTGCTAACAAAACGGGCACCGGCGCCGTCACCGGTCCCGGGATCCGGGCTCGACGGGCACCGGCGTGATTGGGACTCCGGAATCCGGCTACACGGACCAGCGACATGTTTCCGGCCGATAAGAGGAAGGTCGCTTCTGATGGCGGACGTATCGCGCTTGCCCGGGGCCTACGACCACTACTGGGACTGGCAGTTGGAGGCTGCCTGCCGCCGGGTGGAGAACAGCCTCTTCTTCCATCCCGCCGGTGAGCGGGGCGCCGCGCACAAGGCGCGCGACGAAGCGGCGAAGGCGGTCTGCGCCAGGTGCCCGGTCCGTACGGAGTGCCGGCGCCACGCGCTCGAAACGCGCGAACCCTACGGGGTGTGGGGCGGGTTGAGCGAGGAGGAGCGGGAACTGCTGCTCAGGCCCGTACGCCACCGGCGGGTGGCCTGACCCGACCCGCGGCCGACGGGCTCCTCACCCGGTCCTGAGGCGCCGGTGGGTTCTCCGGACGATCTCGTGCCAGAACGGCGCGGCGGACAGGTAGGCCCCGAGCGCGGCGAGCACGCCGAACGACAGGTCGACGCTCACCCGGCCCTGCTTGGCCCAGTAGACGTCCTGCAGGTCCAGCAGCAGGGCGAACTCGTCGGTGATCAGGGCCGCGCCCGCGCCGTAGACGGCGGCCACCGCCGGATGGCCGACGGCCGGCTCGTCGCCGCGGACGGCCACCAGGCCGACCCCGGCCAGCGCCGCGATGCCGATGTTGTAGTGGTGCAGGTGCTTCCCGCCGGCCGAGACGTTGCCCCAGGGCAGCCAGCCGCCCCTGATCCCGTGGGTGATGAAGCGGACCGTGCCGAAGGTGGTGCCGAACGCCGCCCACATCACCACCAGTGACCGCTTGGTCGGCGTCAGGTGCTGATCCGCCGCCCGCCGCCAGTCCTCCGCCAGCCGCGCGATCGCCACTGTTGCCATGCCGTCGACCTCCTGAGCACCGTCCGACCCCCACGGGCGACGCTAGCCGAAGTGCCGGCCGCCCACCCGGTGGACCACCCAGGCGTGCCGTCCGGAGGGCCGGGTATCCGAACACGCATGGGAGTCTTTCGCAGAGGGGGCCGCCGCTCCGAGCGACCGGGGCCTCCGGAGCCCGGAGCTCCGGACCCGAGCCCCCACACACCCGCGTCCACACCCGCACCCGCGAAGCCGGAGCCGGGGCTGGGCGACAGCGTCGCCGAGCTGGTCGAGCGGGCCGAGCGGCCGGTCGGGGCCTGGCCGGCCGTGGAGACGCCCGTCGAGCGGGGCCGGGCCCGGGCACTGACCGCGAAGGTCACCCGGTTGCTGGGCAGCGGCGGCCGGGGCGCGGTCCTCGGGGGCAAGGTCCTCACCGAGCAGTTGGTGCGCGCCGCCCCGCGGATCCCCATCCGCGACCTCGCCACCCTGCGTGCCCAGCACCCCGGCGCAGAGGACCCGGAGCGCCTGGCCGACCTGCTGGTCGCCGGCGCCACCCGGGCCTCCGGCACGCTCGGCGCGGGCGTCGGAGCGGTCGCGATGCTGCCCGCGCCGCCCGCGATACCGGTGGAGATCGCGGCCGAGACGCTTGCCGTGGCGGCCGTGGAGATCAAGCTGATCGCCGAGCTGCACGAGGTCTACGGCGTTCCGGTACGGGGCAGCGGCACCCAGCGGACCGCGGCCTACCTGGCCGCCTGGGCCAACCGCCGGGGGATCGACGCGAACCTGCTGGTCCGTCCGGCGGGTCTCACGGCACTCGCCCTCGGCTCGGAGGTGCGCCAGCAGGTGCGCCGCCGGCTCAGCCGCAGCTGGATACGCCGACTCCCGTCGGCGGCCCCGCTGCTCCTCGGCGCCGGCATCGGCGCGACGGTCAACCGGCGCGACACCCGGCGGCTGGCCGACCAGGTCCGCCGCGACCTGCGCAGTCACCGGCCGGCCGACGGGGGCTACTGGACCGCGGCCGGCCGAGGCTGACGGCCGGGCCCGGATCCGCCGGACACCGCGCCCTCGGAACGCCGCCGTGGGGGGGGGCCCCCCCCGCGGGCGGGGGGGCGCCCCCCGCCGCGCCCCCCCGGCGCCCCCGCGCGCGGTCCGCCGGGGGGGGGGGGCCGCCCGGGCGGCCGCGGGGGGGGGCCCCCCCCCGGCGGCCTCCGGCGTTACGAGGACTTGCCGCGCCCCGTGATGAGGTCGCGGGCGCGGTCCACCAGGCCGGTACCGGCCGCGAGCAGCTTGTTGTCGGGCGCGTTCGGGTGAGGGCGGGTGGGCGCGAGCTTCTTCGCCCGCCGGACCTGGTCACCGAGCTCGTCCAGCTGCTCGGCCGAGCAGACGCCGGCCAGGGCCGGGAAGAGGTTCTGCTCCTCGTCACGGATGTGCGCCGAGACCTCGTCGATGATCCGGTCGACCAGGATGCCGAACCGGGCGTCGCCGCAGTCCACGTCTTCGAGGTCCTTGAGGAGCTTCTCGACGGTCGCGTGGTCGGCGACCTCCTTGTCCGCGAGCTCCTCACCGCCGGGCACGTGTTCACGCACCGCCGGGTACAGGTACTGCTCCTCGGCCACCGAGTGGCGCACCAGCTCGATGGTGAACTCGTTCGCCACCTCGCGGCGCCGCTCGTCGCCCGCCGGCAGTGCCTGGACCCGGGCGAACATCTCCTCCACCTCGCGGTGGTCCGTCATCAGCTCGTCGATCACGTTGCCGCCGTGTCCCATTTCTCTGCTCCTTCTCGTCGCGATGGTGAGCTCGAAGCGGGCCCGCCCGGGGGCGGGCCGCCCTGGGCCTCTCGTATCCCCGGGATCCGGCGAGGCATGCGCGCGAGGTGGCCGAACCACTCGTGCAGGGGCCGCCGGCCCCGAGCGGCCTGCCGGCGGGCGTGGCGTGCTCAGCCGTAGGGGACGACGGCGACCGGGCAGTGGACGTGGTGGATCGCGGCGTGGGCGACCGGGCCGAGGTGGTGGTGGCGGAGCGGCAGGTGGCGCAGGCGGCGGCCGAGCACGAGGAGGCGGGCCGACGCGGCCGCGTCGACGAGTTCGACGGCGGGTTTGCCGCGGACCAGGTCGGCGGTCACCTCCACCTCGGGGTACCGGGCCCTCAGGGGCTCCAGCGTCTCGGCGAGGCCCGCCCACTCCACGGAGGAGAGCTCGCCCTCCAGGCCGCCGATGGCACCGTAGGACATGTACTCGCTGCCGGCCGGCGGGGACCAGACGTGGATGACCCGCAGCGGCGCGGCGCGGAGCGCGGCGGCCTGGAAGGCGAAGGCCAGCACGTGGTCGGCGGGGTGGGCCAGGTCGATCCCGGCCGTCACGGGGCCGTCCGGCTCGTCCTCGTCGGCCCGGACCAGCACCACCGGGCAGGCGGAGCGGCGCAGCACCTCCTGGCTGACCGAGCCGACCAGGAACCCGCGCAGGGTGCCCAGTCCGCGGGAGCCGAGCACCAGTACGGCGGCGCGGTGCGAGGCCTCCTCCAGGGCCTCCACCGGGTCGGCGGACACCGGGGCGGTGGAGACCCGCACGTCGGGCACCAGGGCGGACAGCGCGGACTCGCGGTCGGCGAGGTGGGCGAGGGCGCGGTGGTAGGTCTGGTCGCTGCCGACCACGTCCCGCTTCGGCCAGGGCCAGGCCTCCAGGACTTCGAGCGGGCGGTCGCGGCGCTGTGCCTCGCGGGCGGCCCACTCGGTCGCGGTGAGGCTCTCGGGCGAGCCGTCGAAACCGACGACGACGGGCCCGGTGGAGGTTCCGGGCGCGGACGGTCCGGTCGGGGGGTGATCGGTCACGGCGCGCTCCTCAGGTTCCGCGGCGCGGCGAGGGCCGTAGCCGGCCGCCGGGGGCCGCCTCGGGTTGCGACCCCAGTATCGGCGGTGGTCGCGCCCGCCACCTCTCGGGGCACCGGGGCCCGCGCCCCGCCGCGCTGCGACGACCGCGGCGGCAGGAAGCCGTCGGGCGGCGGTTCGCCGGTGACGGCGGCGTTTACGCGGGCGGGGACGGGGGTGAGGGCGGCCGGGTACCCGAGCGGCCGGGCGGGCCGGGCGAGTCGCACGGGCCGAGAGGGATTCCTCGTGGAGCTGCCGACCCGGCCCGCCGAGCGTCCCTCGCCCGGCGGGCCGGTCCCGTCGCAGGCGCGGGACGGGCCGGTGCCGTCAGGGGACCATGGCCTCGATGTGGGCGAGGTGGGCGGCGAGGATCTCCTCGAACGCGGCGCTCCGCTCTGCGCCGAGCGGGCGGACGTCGCGGGCGAAGTGAGCGAGGGCGGGGAAGCGTTCGGGGTCGGCGCCCAGTACGGCGACGCGGAACTGCTCCATCCCCTGTTCGTACTCCTCGGGGGTGACGGTGCTGAGGCCGGCCTCGGAGGAGATCAGCGCGGCCAGCAGGATCACGATGCGGTGGTAGCGCGCCGGGATCTCCCGGTCCGGCAGTCCGGACGCCCGCAGGGCCTGCAGCACCTCCTCCATGACCAGCCGGGATCCGGTGCCGCCGGACCCGTAGCGCCCCCAGATCCCGGCGAGTTGGGGCTGCTCGCCGAAGGCCTCCCGCAGGCGCAGGCCCAGCGTGGTGAGGCGCTGCTTCCAGTCGCCTTCGGGGCGGTAGCCGTCCATGGCGGCCACCAGGACGCGGTCGGCGACCTCGCGCAGCAGCTCGGTCTTGTTGCGGAAGTGCCGGTAGAGGCTGGAGGAGTCGGTCCCGAGCGCCGCGGCGAGCTTGCGCACGCTGAACGACTCGGCGTCGTCCGTGCGCAGCAGTGTCACCGCCCTGTCCAGGATCTCCTCGGCCGACCATCGCCTGCGGCCCGTCATCTCGCCCCTTTCGTCCGGCTCAGCCTAGCCGATGCACCGGCCCTTGCACTCGACAGAGCACTCGGGGTAGCACTTGGCGTTGCACTTGGCGTTGCACGCGCCGCGTGCATAATGGGGGCAAGACACTGTCCTGACGTGACGACACCCCGGCGACCGGCCGGGAGGGGGAGCAGGAACGATGAGCCGGACCACCCACACCCGCCCGCCGGAGCCGGACTTCGAGGCGATCACGGCCGAGGAACTGCGCGACTACCGGGAGGCCGAGAACCGCTGGCGCGCGTCCGGCGCGGCCCGGGCGGTCCTGGGGGAACCGGATCCCGGCGCCGCGATCGGCTGGCAGCAGCTGGCGCTGCCCGGCCGCGAACTCCCGGTCCGGGTGTACCGGCCGGCGCCGGCGGGGGACGGCGAAACCGGCTCCCGGGTCGGCCTGCCGCTCGTGGTCCACGTCCACGGTGGTGGCTTCGTGGGTACGGCGGCGCAGTGCGACTGGACCAACAGCCACCTCGCCGCGCACCTGCCCGCACTCGTCGTCTCGGTCGAGCACCGCCTCCTCGCCTCCGGCAGCCCGCTCGCGAACGCCGTCGACGACGGCTGGGAGGTGCTCCGCCACGTGCTGCGGCACGCCGCCCAGTGGGGCGTGGACCCGACGCGCACGGCCGTGTTCGGCGAGAGCTGCGGCGCGCTGATCAGCGCCCTGGCGGCCATCCGGGCCAGGGAAGCGGGCCTGGAACTCAGGGCGCAGGTACTGGTCAACCCGGTCACCGACGTGACCGGGACGATGGAGGACCACCCCTCGGTGGCCGAGCACGCGTACAGCCCGACCCCGGCGCTGCCCCTACTGCGCTTCCTCCAACGGCTCGCCGTGCCGCAGGGAGGCGATGCCCGCGCGCTCTCGCCGCTCTACGCGGACGACCTGGGCGGACTGGCCCCGGCACTCGTGGTGGTGCCCACCCGGGATGCGCTCGCCGACCACGGCCGCCGCTACGCCGAGCGGCTGCGCGCGGCCGGGACGCCCGTGACGCTCTCCGAGTACCGGGGCGCGAGGCACGCGTTCCTCACCCTGCCCGGCCTGGAACCCCGGGCCGAAGCCGCCCGGGCGGACATCCTCCGTTTCCTCCGCGCGGCCCTGGCGGAGTGAGAGACCGACGACGTGGCCCGGCCCGACGGCTCAGGCCGGGACCGGTGTCAGGTCGGCGCGACCGAAGAGCAGTGCCCAGCCGTGTGGCAGTTGGGCCAGCACGCGGTCGGTGAGACGGTCGCCGGCCAGGTCGGCCAGGGCGGCCAGGACGGAGGAGGCGTCCCAGCGGGCCGCGGTGAGACTGGTGCCCAGGACGTCGGCGAGGGCTTCGACGAACGCGGGCGCGCCGACCGGCGCGGGCAGCGGGATCTGCGAGGAGAAGACGGTGCGGGCCCGTTCGGGAAGCACGGAGGCGAGGTCGCAGCGTTCCTCGCCGGTGAGCTGCGAGCCGAGCAGGGCGAGGACGGAGTCGAGGACGCGTTCGGCCTCCTCGTCACCGGGGTAGCGGCCGAGGGTGCGGACCTGCTGGATCAGGCGGCGGTGCCGGGTCATGGCGGTGGCCTTCCGTGGCGCGGGCCGCCGCGTCTGTGCGGCGGCCCGAACGGTGAACAGGGGGCGGCGGGTCAGGGATCGGCGGATCAGGGGCGCCGGACGACGTCCGGCTGGCCGAACAGGGCGTCGTAGCCGGGCGGCAGTTGGAGCAGGACCTGCTCCATGAGCCGGTCGTCGGCCGCGTCGGCGACCGTGGACAGGACGGCACCGATGTCCCACAGGGCGGTGGCTTCGGTGGCGCCCTCTATCCAGGCGGCGGTGGCGCGGACGAACCGTTCGGGACTGAGCGGTTCGGCGGCCTGCAGGGGGTTGAGCAGGACCAGGGCGAGGGTTTCGGGCAGGCTGGCCGCGAGACGGGCGCGCACGTCGCCGACCAGGTGGGCGCCGAGCAGGGCCAGGACCACGCGCGCGCAGCGCTCGGCCTCCTCGGGCGTGCTGTACTCGCCGCGTTCCCGGACCTGTTCCAGGAACGCTTCCCAACGCATCGTCACCGTGTTCTCCCTCCTTCGGGATCGGGGACGAACTGGGTCCGGTTCGGCGACGGCCGGGGCCCGGGGGCCAAACGGCAGCCGAGGCCGGTGAGCTTGAGGAGCCGGGCCACGGGGCGGCCGACGCCGCGCAGGACGAGGCTTCGGCCGCTGCGGTCGGCCTGGTTCCGGGCCCGGACGAGGACGCCCAGGCCCGAGCAGTCCATGAACGTCACCTCCGAGAGGTCGAGCACCACTTCCCGGTGCTCCGTCAGTGCGCGGGACAGCTCTCGATGCAGGCGCGGGGCGGTGTCGAGGTCGATCTCGCCGCACGCCGTCACCACGAACGGGGTCACCTGGGTGGTCATGGGACTGCTCGCTGTCCGTCCGCCCGCCGTCGCGGGCAGGTGTGGTACGGGGGCCGGATCGTCCCGTGCCGCTCCGCCGGGGGATTCGGGCGGCACGGGACGGCCTCCGAAGGGGCCGGGCCTGGACGGCCGGGCCCGGCCGGGAAGGGTCAGGCCTGGATCTGCTTGCGGCCGCCGCTGTGACTGATGGCGATCTTGCGGGGCTTGGCCTTCTCGGCGACCGGGATCTTCAGGGTCAGCACGCCCGCGTCGTAGTCGGCGCTGATCCCCTCCGGGTCGAGGGTGTCGGAGAGCATGACCTGGCGGGAGAAGACCCCGAGCGGGCGCTCGGACAGCTCCCACTTCACGCCCTCGCCGTCGTGGCGCGGACGGCGCTCGGCCTTGACGGTCAGCATGTTCCGCTCGACGTCGATGTCGATCGCCTCCGGGTCCACGCCCGGCAGGTCGAAGGAGATCACGTACTCCTCACCGGTGCGGTACGCGTCCAGCGGCATCGGGGTCGGCCGCGACCAGGTGCCGGTCGTGTTGAGGAACTGCTGGGTCAGCCGGTCCAGCTCGCGGAACGGGTCAGTGCGCATCAGCATCGCGAAACACCTCCACTGATCGATGGGTGCCAGTGCGCTTCACCTGACACCGTTGTAGCACGTCGTCCTTTCGATGACAAACGCTGAGTGTCATCCGTAGAATGACGTCATGAGTACGAAGCCGTCGAAGCCCGCTCCCGGCTCCGAGCCGGTCTCCTTCCTCGCCGCAGCGTCGGCGCTCGCCGCCATCGACGACGCCGTCCGCTCCGCCCGTGCGGCCTCCGCCGTACCCGAGGACCCCCATGAGGACGGCCCCGAACAGGCGCTGGCCGCCCTGGTGTTGCTGCGCGAGTTGCGCGCCCGGCTCGCGGACTGGGAGGCCCCGCTGGTCGAGGCGGCCCGTGCCGGCGGCGCGACCTGGGCCGACCTCGCGCGGCCCATGGGCGTCGCGAGCCGCCAGGCCGCCGAGAACCGCTACCTGAGGCTTCGCTCCGCCGGCGCCCCCGCCGCGGGGGAGACCGGAGCGGAGCGGCTCAAGGCCGTGCGCGACCGCCGGGCCGCCGACCGCGCCGTCAGCGCCTGGGCCCGCGACCACGCCGCCGGACTGCGCGTGCTGGCCGCCCAGATCACCGCCGCCCCGGACCACGCCCCGGCCGCCGGGCCCGCACTGAACGCGCTCACCACCGCCCTCGGCGCCGCCGACCCGGCCGACCTCATAGGGCCCCTGGCCGACATGCGCCCGTACCTCGCCGGCGCCCATCCCGACCTCGCCACCCGCCTGGACGACCTCACCCGCCAGACCGACCGCCTCCGCCATGACAGTGATCAACGACGCGCCTGAACCCGCCGCTGCCGAGCAGGACCGCTGGCAGCAGATCGAGGAACGGCTCAGCGCCCTGGAACGCCGGATCCGGGAGCACGGCGGCGCGGCCCTGACCACGATCGACGCCTGCCTGGCCCGGCTCGACGCCCTCCGCCACGACCTCGCCACCCGGCCGTGGCCCCCGACGAGCCCCGAACGCCCGGGCGGACCGGCCCGCGACGGCTCCGGTCGCCGCTGAGCAGCCTTCCCCTGGTGCGCCCGTGGCGTCACCCCCCGGCCCGCCGAGCCGCCGCCCGGCGGGCCGGTTCCGTTCATCGGGCGGTGAGCAGGCCCGCCACCTGGCTCATCGGGCGGTGAGCAGGCCCGCCACCTGGCTCACCGGGCGGCGAGCAGGCCCGCCACCAGGGCGCGGAGCCCGTCCCGGTAGGTGTCCTGGGCCGTCAGCGGCTCCCAGCGCTCGGCGATCCGCGCCAGGCGCGGGTACTCGTCGGCGTCGAGACCGGCGAAGCCCTGTTCGCGGTAGGTCGGCCGGTCGTCCCCGGCGCGGCGGCGGGCCGCCGTGGCGCGGACCACGATCTCCCCGGCGGTGTAGTACCAGATCGCGCGGTAGCCCTGTACGGCGCGCTCCAGCGACAGGCCGCAGCCGACCAGTCCGTCGACGAGCCGCTCGACGAACCACAGGGCGTGGGTGGACATCAGGTCGTCGGCGGTCAGCACCTCGACGATCCAGGGGCAGCCGGAGAGCGCCTCGTGGACCGCGGCGGCCGCGGCGACGCGGCCGCCGGCACCGGCTGGAACTCGACGCCCCCAGCGACCTGATGTCGATCACCCTGCGCCACGGGACCCGGCTGGAGCGCCGCACCGAGGAGGGCTGACCGCGCCCGGCGCCGGAGACCGGGGCGCCCGGAGGATCCCCGTCCTCCGGGCGCACGGCCGGGTGAGCTCCGGCGGGGCGGGTCAGGCGGCGGGGAGGCTGTTCGCCATGTCCCGGAAGTCGGCGGACGGCCGCATCATCCCGTTGTCCCCGACGTTCAGGTTCTCCAGCCAGCCGTTCCGGTACCAGAAGATCGACGAGGTCAGCGGAGCCGGATCCTTGATCTGGAGCTGCTTCGACAGGTCGATCATGAAGCGGATCGCGTTCAGCGACGAGGCGCTGCGGATCGGTGCCGCGCAGAACGCGTTGCTCGTCGGCAGGGTGACCAGGGAGCCGTACGGCAGTTCCGTCCCGCCGAGGGCGTTCTCCAGGCGCAGGGCCTGGGCCGCGCCGGGCCAGGAGCCCATCCCGTTGACGGCGTACAGGACGTCACCGTTCGTGGCGTTGAAGGACTGCCGGTTGAGCCGCTCGGTGGTCAGGTTGGCGAAGGCCCGCTCCCAGAGCTCGGCCCGGTCGATGCCCCACTGGTCGGCGGCGTGCTCGGCTATCGAGAGCGCCTCGGTGGCCCCGCCCCGCTTCCCGCCGTTGACGCACAGGACGACCGACAGCTCCTCGTCGATCCGCCGGGCCACGGCGTCGGGGCCCAGGCTCCGGGTCGGGGTGATCAGCAGGCGCAGGCGGTCCCGGACCTCGGCGGCCGGGATTCCGGCCAGGGCCTTGCACGGGCCGTGTTCGTCACACAGTGGTTTGGGAAGGTTCTTTCGGTTGCCGAACAGTGGCATGGAGGTCCCCCCGGATCGGTGCAGTGGTGGTCGGGCCGAGGACACAGCATCCCACCGGAGTTCGCCGCCGTCCCGGCGATCACCCGATTTTCAGAGTGCGCCTGGACAGGGGAGCGGCGGGCGCCGGTCGGGAGGTCGGCCGACCGGCGTTGCGCGGCGGGGCGGTGCTGCCCGGCTGAGATGCTCTGCCGGGTGGAGACGACGGACACCGGGCGGGTCGAGGCGTTCAGCGACGGGGTGTTCGCGATCGCGATCACCCTGCTGGTGCTGGAGATCAGGATCCCGCAGGCCCAGGGCGCGACGGAGCTGTGGCGGGCGCTCGGCGCGCAGTGGCCGTCGTACTTCGCGTACCTGGTGAGCTTCCTCGTGATCGGCGTGGTCTGGGTGAACCACCACACCCTGTTCGCCCACCTCGCCCGGGTCGACCGCACCCTGATGTTCGTCAACCTGCTGCTGCTGATGCTGATCTCGGTTCTGCCGTTCCCGACGGCCGTGGTCGCGCAGAACCTGCGCAACGGCTCTGCCGCGAACGTCGCGGCGGCCGTGTACGGCATGGTGATGGTCGGCCAGGCGGTGCTGTTCAGCGTGTTCTGGAACTACGCCACCCGCATCGGCCACTGCTTCGACGAACGGGTCGACGTGCCGGCGGCCCGCGCGGCCCGGTGGCGGTTCGAGGTGGGGCTGGTCGTCTACCCGCTCACCGTGGGCCTGGCCTTCCTGTCCGCTCCGGCCGCCCTCGCCGTGCACGGTCTGCTCGCCGTGTACTACGCCTTCAACCAGGTGAGGGTGCCACTGCTCGACCGGGGGTGACCAGATGACGGAAACACCGGCGCGGGCGAACCGGTTGTCGTACCGTCCTGGGCCATGGACCACGCATTCGCCACCCGCTTCGCCCAGGAGTGGGCCGCCGACTGGAACTCCCACGACCTGGAGCGCATCCTCGCCCACTACACCGAGGACGTCGTCTTCGCCTCGCCCCGGATCGTCGACCTCGTCGGCGACCCGACCGGCGAGGTACGCGGCAAGGAGGCCCTGCGCGTGTACTGGGCCAAGGGCCTGCGGCACCTGCCCGATCTGCACTTCACCGTCGAGGACGTCCGGGCCTCCGTCGACACGATCGTCATCAACTACCGCAACGAGCGCGGCCGGGCCGTCGCCGAGGTGCTCACCTTCCGTGACGGCCTGGTCTGCCGCGGCTTCGGCGCGTACGGGCCGGAGGCCTGAGACACGGCGGGGCGCCCCGGGTGCCGTCCGGGGCGCCCGCGCACGCGGTCACTCCCAGGTGACGTCGCGGTCGTCGAACTCCCCGCCGACGCCCGGACGCGCCCGCCCGCGTGACGGCGCCGGGGGCCGGGCGCGGCGCCGCCGGAAGGGTGGAATACGCGGGCGGACGGCGCGCGGCGGCGCTCGGGAGCGCGCCGAGCCGTCCACACTCCCGCCGTATGGCGGACGTCGGCTCCGCCGCGGCACCGGGGCCGCGGCGCGCGGGCGAGGGAGGACTTGATGCATCGTCACGGCGGAGCCCCGTGGACCGCTCGCGCCCCGGCCGGCGCCGCCCCGGCCGAACCGAACACGGCCTACACCGGCACCTGCAACAGCGGCTGCTACGGACCGCTGACGGTGAGCGAGCAGGGCGGCGGCCTGCTGATGACCGCCGGCCCCGCCAACCTGTAGTACCCGCTGCAGCACTACGACGGCGACGTCTTCAGCTTCCGCAGCCAGGGCGAGAACGCCGTCGGCCTCTCCGGGGTGACCTTCACCGTGGGCGCCGACGGGAAGGCCGGCAAGGTGGTCGTCGAGCAGCTCGACATCGACGGCCTCGGGACGTTCACCCGCAGCTGACCCGGACGGCCGTGAACGAACAGAAGCCCGCGTGAAGTTGTCTGACCAAGTTCGGCCGCTGTTCGCCCGCGCGCCCTTCCCCGGGCCGCGCCGAACCGGTATCTCTGTCCCGCTCGTGGTGCACGGCCACGGCAACCACCCTCACGCAACCAACGGGACGAGGTACCCCCCAATGCGACTGCGCTGGAGCCCCCTCGGCGGGCTGCTCGCCACCCTCCCGCTCATCGGCGCCCTGGTCGTCGGTGCACCCACCGCCGCGCAGGCGGCGGTCGGCAGCGGCAACCTGATCGTCAACGGAGACGCCGAGGCCGGCGGCTACTGCACCAACGACTGGAGCGCCGCCACCACCGTCCCCGGCTGGGCCACCGAGGCCGGCGGCGTCGACGTCATGTGCTCCACGGTCGGCTCCTTCGGCCTGCCGAAGGACGGCAACACGCCGGGCAAGGCCTTCTTCGGGCCGGGCAACTTCGGCGACGGCTCGATGAGCCAGACCGTCGACGTCTCCTCCGCGGCCACCGCGATCGACGGCGGCGGCGTGCACTACAACCTGGCGGGCTGGCTGGGCGGTTGGACCACCTACGGGGGCTACGCCGCGGTCGCCCTGCACTTCCAGGACGCCGGCGGCAGGCCGCTCGGCCCGACCGCCAAGCTGCCGACCGTCTCCGCCACCGACCGCGGCCTGAGCACCGAGTTCCTCTCCCGCACCGCCACCGGCGCCGTCCCGGCCGGGACCAGGTCGATCCAGGTCGAGGTGCAGTTCCTGTCCTCCACGAACGAGACCGGCTATCTGGACAACCTCTCGCTCACCCTCGACACCCCGGTCGCCGCCCCCGTGCCACTGACCCCGCCCGCCTCCCAAGTGCCGGGCTACGACCACGTGTTCACCGTCATGATGGAGAACACCGACTACTCCCAGATCATGAACGACCCGGCGGACACCCCGTACATCCACAGTCTGATGTCCCAGGGCGCCACCCTCACCGACGCCCACGGCGTCTACCACCCCAGCGACGAGAACTACCTCGCCGTCGCGGGCGGCGACACCTACACCAAGGGCGCCACCTACTGGCCCAACATCAACTCCCCCCAGCGCAACCTCGGTGACACCATCGAGGACGCGGGCAAGACCTGGAAGGCCTACGAGCAGGGCATGGGCACGCCCTGCAACACCAACAAGAACAACGACAGCTACTACATGCCCGACGACGCGCCCTTCATCAACTACACCGACATCAGCGGCAATCCGGCCCGCTGCGCGGCCCACCTCTTCGACACCACCCAGCTGGCCACCGACCTCAGGTCGGCCGCCACCACGCCGAACTTCTCCTGGATCGCCGCCGACGACTACTACGACGGCGAAGCCTCCGGCAACGGCAGCGCCACCAGCCTGAAGACCCAGGACGGCTGGCTGCAGCAGACCCTCGCACCGGTGCTCTCCTCGCCGGCCTGGACCCAGCAGCGCTCGCTGCTGCTCCTGACCTGGGACGAGAGCCAGAACGAGGGCTACAACCACGTCGCCACCGTCGTCGTCGGCTCCCAGGGCACCGTCCCGGCCGGGACCAGCAGCCCGCTGCACTACGACCACTACGGCATCGGCCGCACCATCGAGTCGGCCCTCGGCCTGCCCGGACTCACCGCCAACGACACCTACGCGACGCCGCTGAACGCCGCCTTCGCGCCGTCCACCGCGACCGGGCCGACGCTGACCGGCGACCTGAACGCGGTGGCGAACGGCGGCAACGTCACCCTGCGCTACGGCGTCCCGAACGCGTCCCGGGCCGGCGCCAAGAACTGGGTCGGCCTCTACCCGGCGGGCGTCACCCCCGGATCCCGGTCCGCGCTCACCTGGGCCTACACACCCAACCAGAGCGGCGCCGTCACCTTCGCCACCGGCAAGCTCAACGGCGCGGGCCGCTACGACGCGTACTACCTCGCCAACGACGGCTACTCCGTACTGGCCGGGCCGTTCACCCTGACCGTCGGCTGACGGCAGCCGGCAGGGGCCCGCAGGTGTGCGGGCCCCTGCCGGCGGCGCCGGCCGACCCGCCCTGACCGACGAGCGATTCGTTCAGGACGCCGCCTCGCCCCCTGCGCCTCTACGACCCCGTCGTCTCCCTCACCCGCGAACGCCTCTGGCGCAGCCTGCTCGCCATGCACGTGACCCCGGCCCCGACGACGTGATCCTCGACGTCGGCTGCGGAACCGGCTCGCCGGCCGTGCTCCTCGCCCACGTCGAACCGCGCGCCCGCGTCATCGGCCGGGCTTGCGGGCCACCAGGCAGGCGTGCGGTCTGGTCACCCGACCGTTGGGCGCCTGCTCCAGTCTCGCGGTGACGACGAGTCCGGCGCGCTCCAGCAGTCCGACGACGCGGTCCAGGGGCAGGAGGTACGACTCGTAGGACACCGGCCGGCCGTAGCCCCGGGTCGGCCGCAGCCGTTCGTCGCCGACGAAGTCGCCCCAGAGCAGGTGGCCGCCGGGCGCGAGCGTGCGGTGGAACTCGGCGAACACGGTCGGCAGCCACTGCGGGGGCGTGTGGTGGGTGGAGTACCAGGCCAGGATGCCGCCGAGCTCGTCGTCCCCCGTCTCCAGCGCGGTCATCGAGCCCGTGGTGAAGCGCAGGTCCGGGTGGGCCCGCCGGGCCAGCCCGATCATCTCCGGCGACAGATCGACGCCGAAGGCGGACACCCCCAGCCCGGCCAGGTGCGCCGTCACCCGGCCGGGGCCGCACCCCAGATCCGCGACCGGCCCCTGACCGGCCGTCCGCACGAGCTCGGCGAACCCCGCCAGCATCGCGCGCGACAGCGGATCCAGCGCGTCCGGAGGCGGGACGCGTGCGACGTAGTCGGCGGCAACCGCGTCGTACGACTCGCGGACGGCGGTCAGAAAGGAGGGCTCACCCATGCGGCCGACCCTAGACCGGAGAACCGACGGGCCGGCCCGGTTCGCGGGAACGGGCTGCGCAAGGCGCTCGTCGGGCAGGCCCTCACCGTCCGACCCGCGCACCGTCGTCCGTCGTCCGTGGCCCCCCGTCGTCCGTCGCCTGCCGCTCGTCCGCGACAGCGGTCGGGCGGTGGTCAGGAGGACGCTGGTCAGGACGCCTTGCGGCGCGAACGGCCGGCGTGCTCAAGGGCCTCCTGGAGCTCGTCGCGCGTCATCGTGGAGCGGTGCGGGATGTCCAGGTCGGTGGCCCGCTGGTAGAGCTCGGCCTTGGTGAGCTCGGACAACCGCTGCTTGCCGGTGGCGCCGGCACGCTTCGTGGCCCCGGCCGCGCCGGCCTTGGCGGCGGTGCTCTTCTTGCCGCCGGTCGGCTTGGGGGAGCGGCCGGCGCGGCCACCCACGGTCCGGTCGGGACGCCCCTTCCCGGGCGCGTCGGCCGGTTCTCCCTTGCGGGCCGTGTCGAGGCTGCGGCGCAGCGCGTCCATCAGGTCGATGACGTTGGTGGCCTCGGGGGCGGGGCCGGCGGAGACGGCGATCTCGCGGCCGGCGAGCTTGTCCTCGACGAGTTTCCGCACCTGCTCCTCGTAGGTGTCGTGCCACTCGTCGGGCTTCCACTCGACGGCGAGCATGCCGATCAGCTGCTCGGCGGTCCTGACCTCCTGCGGTGTGAGCTCGACCTTCTCCGGCAGGTCGTCGATCTCGCCCCGGGGGTCGCGGACCTCGTCGGCGAAGTGCATGGTGTGCAGCTCCAGCAGCCCGTTCTCCGAGCGCACCGCGGTCAGGTACTCCTTGCCGCGCATCGCGAACATCGCCAGCCCGACCTTGCCCGAGTGCTCCAGCGCCTCGACCAGGAGCGCGTAGACCTTCTGGTACTCCTTGCCGCGGGGGCCCAGGTAGTAGGTGCGGTCGAAGAAGATCGGGTCCACGTCGGCGAGGTCGACGAACCCGGAGATGTCGATGGTGCGGGAGCGGCCGGGGGAGATCCGTTCCAGTTCGTCCGGTTCGACGATCACGTACTCACCCTCGGTGACCTCGTAGCCCTTGACGATGTCCGCGTACTCGACCTCCTTGCCGGTGCGCTCGTTGACGCGCTTGTTTCGCACCCGGTCGGAGGTGCCGCGCTGCAACTGGTGGAAGCGCACGTCATGGGACTGGGTCGCGGTGTAGAGCGCGACCGGCACGGTGACCAGTCCGAAGGTGAGCACTCCGGTCCACATGGGTCGGGCCATGACGGGCTCCCTTCACCCTGCCGCGCCCGCCGGGCGGTGCGCGGGCGGGTCATGACCAGCGTGGCCGGGCGCCCGGCTCCGCGCACGCGGTGATGGGCCGACGGGCGCCGCCGCCCTGCTGGGCCCCGCTCGGAGGCGAAGCGACGACGCCCTACCGGGCGCCTGGCCAGCGGCGGCCCGCCCAAACCCCGCAGCCCTGATGACGGGCCGCGCGCGTCAGGTGGCCCGGCCGCTGCGGCCACCGCGGCCGGTCGCCTCCAGCTGCCGTAGCCGGTCGGCGGCCTCGTGTGCGCTCTCGCGCGAGCGGGCGGCTTGTTCCTGGGCCGCCCCGACGGCGTCCTCGGCGGCGCGCAGCTGTTCGTCGGCCCGCGCGAGCGCCGCGCGGGCGTGGGCTTCGCGCTCCCCGGCTCGGGCGAGTGCGTCCCGGGCCCGCTCGGCCTCGTCCAGGGCCCGCTCGGCCTCGTCCTGCGCCTGCCGCCGGGCCGACCGGGCGCCGCGCAGAGCCTGCTCGGCTTCGCCGACGCGCCCGACGGCTTCCCGCTCCTCCTGCTTCGCGGTGGTCGCCGCCTGCCAGGCCCGGGCCAGTTCCTGCTCCTGCTCCTGCTCCCGTTCCCGCCGGCGGACACGCTGCCGCTCCGCCTCGGCCGTCGGGCCTCGGCGCGCCGCACGCTCAGCACGTTCAGCGGGAGGTGCCTTCGCCGGGCCCGGGCCCTTACCGGCTCCGACGGCTTCCGCCCGTCCTGCGGGCTCCGGTCCGCCGGGAGCGGCGCCCGGCCACGGCGGCGGCTCCAGCGCGGTGGTGAGTCGGCCCTCGGCCAGTGCCCGGGCCGCATCGGGGTCGGCGAGGGCGGCGGACAGGGTCCGGTCCAGATCGGCGACCGCGTCCGCGCCGAGCGGGTGGCCGGCTGCCGAGGCCTCCTGGCGCGCCTGTTCGGTGAGCGCCCGCACCAACCGGCGGCGCCGGTCGGCGAGGGCGCGCAGCTGCTCGCCAGCGAGGTGCTCCTGGGCGGTCCGCAGCGCCTCCCCGAGATCCAGGAGTTGCTCGACCAGCTGGTGGTGGCGGTGGGTGAGGAGGTTGGCGGCCCATGCGGCCAGGGTCGGTCGGTGCAGGGACCGGATCCGCTTCGCGAGCCGCGGGTCGGCCTTCTTCAGCCCGTCGGCTCGCTCGTTGCGCGCCGCGGTGAAGTCGGACGGGGCGAGGACGTAGAGGGCGTCGGCGATCGCGTCGAAATCGGGACTGGCCACGTCTTCGGACTCTACGGCCGACCGGTCCCGCGGGCCCGCGGGCTGACGGCACGCCATCGGTCATCCGGCACGGTCGGCGAGTGCGCGCAGTTCCCGTAGGCGGGCCAGGTCTCGCGGGTGAGGAAGTGCCCGGCGCCCGGCACGGCGCGTAGCCGTGCGCCGGGGACGGCGGCGGCGACGGCGCCGCTGTTCGTCCGGAACGAGACGGCCGCCCGGGTCCCCGGGGCCCAGCGCCAGGCGGTCCACCTCCGCCACGTCGCCCAGGCCGGGAACCACCCCCGGATCAGTGCCCTGCGCGCCGCCCCGCCCGTCGAACCCGCCGACGATCGGTTCGACGCCGTCCTCGGCCGCGTCCTGGCCGGCGTCCTGGGCTCATCCGCCGACCGGCCCCGCGCGACGCCCGGCCGCAGGGCGGCTCCCGGGCGCCGGGATCCGGGTCCTCGCCGCGATGCGCGAGGGCCCGGGAAACCGACCGGCGGGACCGGCGGGCTCGGCGGGCCCGATGGGGTGGCGGCAAATCCGCTGGACGGCGTCGGGATACTGCCGACATGGCCGTCACCCAGCAACTCGCCCGAGTCCCGGCGGAGTACCTCGCCGCCTGCCGTCGGGCCGCCGAGGAATCACCCGAAGGGGACCACCGGTGGGATCCGCCGTCCGCGGACTGCCTCGATCTCGACTGGGCGCCCTTCATGCTGGAGCGCGCCTGCGAACTGGCCCGACTGGACGCCGTCCACCTGGGGGCGCTCACACGGGCGACCGATGGCGACCACAGCATCGATCTGGATTTCCTCAATGCGGGCCCGCACGCGATCGCCTTCTTCGCCAACTCCCCTGCGACGGCCCTCTGCCCGGACGCAGTCGTCCAGGTGTCGGCGCTGCTCGGAGCGATCGACATGGAAGGGATCCTCCGGTCGGTCCGGGACAGGGGCGCGGGATCCGAGCTCGGCCACGGTTTCGTCGGTGATCCGACGGATTACCTGCTGGGCCACTTCGGTACGCTGCGTGAGTTCTACGCGGAGGCGGCCCGGAGGCGCCTTCTCGTCGTGCTGTGGTCGGACTGATCCGCGAACTCCCCGCCCGGTGGTGACTCGTCACGGAAAGTGCCGAAGAGTCGCCGGCAGCCCGGGCTGCGGCCGGCTGCCCCGTCCGGGGGGATCTCAGCCGATCGCCTCGGTGGCCAGCGCGAGGACGGCCTGGTCGAAGCAGGGTTCGCCGGGCAGGGGAGCCACCTCGGTGTCGCAGAACACGACCGGCACGCCACGTCGTTCGGCGTGCTCGGCGACGACGTCGACGGCGGCGGCCTTGAGCTCGGCCAGGTACAACTCCGCGTCCAAATCCGCGAGTTCGGTTCGCAGTCGGTTCCGGTCGGCGAGGGCGTTCGTGGCGTGGACGACCCGGGCGCCGTACCTCGTCCGCAGATGGTCGACCATCCCGGGCAGGGCGTGCGGAGCGGCGGTGGTGAAGAACGCGACGCGACGTCCCGACACGTCCGCGACCGGCCGGGGGCGCAGCGCGACGGCGATCAGCGGTACGTCCCGGATCCGCCGGACGGACGCCCGCATGGCGCTGGTGTCGAGCTGAGGATCGGCGAGGGTGAGCACGGCCAGGTCGGAGACCAGCAGCCGGTACGCGCCCAGGTAGCCGAAGACCCGTCCGGGATCCTGGCCGGCGCCGATGACGAGGATCCGCCGACGTGCCTCCACCGGCGGCAGGACGGTCCCGCTGCCCTCGAACAGGACGAGATCGGGCGAGAGCTCGGCGGCGGTCTCGGCCGCCGCCGCGACGTTCGAGGCGAACGGGGCTGACGCGAAGCCGCCGCCGCAGCGCCGGGCCCCGACGGTGGGCACCCCGGTGAACACCGCGTCCTCGATGTAGTCGGAGGCGGCGTGCCGCCCGGAGCGGGAGAGTTCCAGCAGCTCGGCGAGGTTCGGCGGGTCGGTCACCACTTCCGGTTCGGCCGGTCCGCCACGGCCCATGGCGACGACCACGACCTTCCACCGCTCGGCCAGCAAGCGCGCGGTGTGTCCGCTGACGGCGGTCTTGCCGATCCGCTTGCCCGTGCCCGCGATGCTGAGGGACGGCAGCGCGAACGGCGCCAGCCGCGGGGGCTCGAAGCGGAAGTCCGCTCCCGCGTACGGAACTCCGCAGGCCATGGCCTGTGCCGCGTACGCCATCCGCTCCGGGCCGCCGACCACCGGTTCGTCCGACAGGTCGAGGACGAAGTCGGCCCCGCAGGCGGACACGGCCTCCGTGAGGCTCCCGGTCAGCAGCGGTACTCCGAAATCCGGCGCCTCCCGCAGCTTCTCCGTCCCGCCGACGAGCAGCGCACCCGCCACCCGGCAGGGCAACGCGCGCAGGGTCTCCCGGACGACCTCCGGGTAGTGCTCCCCGTCGACGACGGCGAGGGCCCGCCCTCCCACCAGCGGTGACGGCAGTCTGTCGATCATGTGCCTCCCGGGAATTCGCTGTTCCTCGTTCGGAGTCGGGCGCGGGTTCGGGCTGCGGGATCGGACGCGGAGTGCGTCGCGCGGCCGCTCTGCTCGCAGCTGCCGTCGTTCCGCCGGTGGCGGGCGTCAGGCGATGGGTGCCGTGTGCGTCACTGCGGGCAGAGTTCCGCGCTGCCGCCGTGCAGGCACACCGTTCGCCACTCGGAGGTGTATTCCACGGCGCTCATGAACGCATCCGGCGCGGTGATCGCTTTCGGTCCACGCGGAAGGTCCCTTCTGGGGGCGGAGGGTGATTTCCGTATGCATACCAATGGGCCCGGGAGTCAGGGCCGTGACGGGTGGTTTCAACACGAATGGTGGACGCGGCCGTGACCGGGTTCCGGTCGGACCCGCTTCGACTGTTAGGAACCGCGCGCCCGGGGCACCCGCTTCGGCGGACCCGGGGGAACTTCGCGGCGAGGAGGAGACGGTATGGACGGGGGCGACGGACGTGCGGCGAGCGGTCTGGCGAGTCCGCGCGGACCGCTGTCGGCGGCGGTGCTCGGGCTGGTGACCGCCGGGCCTCCGGGTGCCGGGCGGCTGCTCGCACCGGCCGGCCCGCTCTCCGATCCGTGGGGCGAGGACCACCAGCTGGCGCTGTACCTGTGCTACGAGCTGCACGACCGGGGCCTGCCCGGTGTGCACCCCGGCTGGGAGTGGGAGCCCGAGCTGCTCGCCCTGCGCAGGGAGTTGGAGCGTCCCTTCCTCGCGGCGGTGCGCGCCGAGGTCGAGCCGGTGCCGCCGCTGGCCGAGGTGCAGGAACAGCTGTTGACCGAGCCGGTCGAGGGCACCGGGCCGTCGTACTTCCTGCTGGGTCAGGGCGAGCGCCGCCACGCCCGGGAGTACCTGGTGCACCGGTCCGTCTACCACCTCAAGGAGGCGGACCCGCAGCTGTGGGCGCTGCCGAGGGTGCACGGGCCCGCGCAGGCGGTGCTGATGTCGATCGCCTACGACGAATACGGCGCCGGGCGCCCGGAACGGGCCCACGCCTCGCTGTTCGCCCGGATGATGGCCGCCTTCGGCCTCGACCCCCGCTACGGGCACTACCTTGACCTGATCCCCGCACCGGCGCTGGCGATGGTCAACCTGATGATGCTGTTCGGCCTGCACCGGGCGCTGCGGTACGCGGCCGTCGGGCACTTCGCCGCCGTCGAGATGACCTCCTCGCCCGGTTCGGCCCGGCTGGCCACCGCCCTGGAGCGGCTGGGCGGCGGGCCGGACGGCGTGCTGTTCTACCGCGAGCACGTCGAGGCGGACGCCGTCCACGAGCAGCTGGTACGCCGCGGAGTGATCGGGGAGCTCGTGGACGCCGAGCCCGAGGCCGCAGCGGACATCGCCTTCGGCATCGCCGCCGCCGACGCCCTGGACCGGCGCCTGGGCGACCACCTGGTCGACTGCTGGCAGCAGGGGCGGACGTCCCTGCGCTCACCCCTCCCCGGCGACGGGCTGCTCCCCGCCACCGCCCCGCTCCGAATCGGCGGGACCGCCCCGCTCTGAGCCGGCGCGCCCCTGCTCGGAACCGGCGGGCGCCGGAGAGCCCCGCCGGGGCCCGCCGTGCCGCCGGTGGCTGGTGTCGCAGAACGGGTACGTCCGGCTCCGCCGACAGGCGCACAGCGCCACCACGGGGCGCTCGGACACCCGGCGCGAGCCGTCCGGCAGGACGACCTCCACCGGGCCCTCGACCAGCATCGGGCCGCCCGGCACGACCGTCACCCGCGTCACGCGCTCGGCGCTCCCGGACCACGCCCCGGACCGAGCGCTGCCGGACTCAGTACTCCCGGACTCAGTGCTCCCGGACACCGCGCACCACCACCAGCTCCTCCTCGCGCTCGCCCGGCCGGATCAGCCCCAGCTGCTCCAACAGGGCGGCGCGGGCCGTCAGCACCGGTCCGAAGGGCTGCCGCCGCCGTGCCGCCACCTCCGCACGCAGCCCCGCCCCGCGCAGGGCCGCCAGGGTGGCCGGGACGTCGGCGAGCGCGGACTGCACCACCAGCAGGACGCCGCCCGCGGACAGTACGCGGGGGGCCGTACGGCAGATCCGGTCCAGGACCAGCCGCCCGTCCGCCCCGGCGTCCCAGGCCAGCGCGGCGCCGCGCCCGGGGGCGCGGGGACCGGAGGCGGTGGGGACGTACGGGGGGTTGGCGGTGACCAGGTCGAAGCGCCGGCCGGTCACCGGGACCAGCAGGTCGCCGCGCCGCAGCCGGATCCGCCGACGGTGCAGCCGGGTGTTGCACCAGGCGGTGAGGACCGCGCGGGCGGACAGGTCCACCGCCGTGACCCGGGCGCCGCTGCGCGCGGCCACCAGGGCGACGGCACCCGTCCCGGTGCACAGGTCGAGCACCCGGCTGGAGCCGTCGAGCGGCTCCCGGCGCACGCAGTCGGCCAGCAGTTCGGTGTCGCCCTGGGGCGGATAGACGCCCGGCGGTCGGATCAACAGCATGCGTAGCGGCTGCCCGGGAAGCCGCCGTCCACACCCGCCCGTCCCGCCGCATCGCGCCCACCCGCCGCACACTCACTGTGCGCGCACGATCACCACCGGGCAGGTCGCGTGCTGCGCGCAGCGGGTGCTCACCGATCCGAGCAGCGCCCGGGTGAAGCCGCCGCGCCCGTGGCTGCCCACGACCAGCAGTTCGGCGCCCTTGGCCGCCTCCAGCAGGACGTCGGAGGCGTCGCCCATGACCATGGCCCGGCGGACCTGCACCGGGCAGTCCGTGCCGAGCACCTCGCCCAGCTCGTCGGCGAACTTCCGTTCGGCGAGCTCCTGGTCGAAGGTGGCGTCGACCACCGGCGCCGACCAGCCGAAGTGGCTCGGCGGTTCCCACGCCCCCACCGCGTCCACCACGCCGCCGATCATCCCGGCGTGCCGGACCGCCCAGCGCAGCGCGGCGTGCGACGGCTGAGAGCCGTCCACGCCGACCACGACACGGGGGAGGGAGTCGTTCGCGTCCATCGGTACCGTCCTGGGGGTGGTGGCCATCGCTCCTCCCCACCACGGTGCGGACCGTCCGCCGTCACCGCCAGTACGGCCCGGCACCCGGGTGACGTCCACGGACGGTCCGGGCGCATCGGAGGGCCGGCCTCACCCCTCGGTGCGGTACCGCAGCCGGGCGGTCCCGACGTGGTCGAACGGCCCCAGCCTCCGGCCGGGAGGTGCCCCCACCGCAGTGGCTCCCTCCTCCGCCTTGCGATGCACGCATCCCAACGCCGCCCCGCCCGCCCTCCGGGCGGACGACGGGAGCTCAACAACAGGCCCTGGGAAGGTGGCCGAGCCCGCAGCGGCGAACAAAGCCGATGTCCACGCCATGACCGAGGCTTGCCCGGCGGCGGGCGGGCGGTCGTGGACGAACGCCGTCGGTGGGTGGCGGCCGCTACAGGGCGCAGCAGCCGTCGCGGCGAAGGGCCTGGCCGACGGCGTACCAGTCCTCGGCCGGGCCCGACGGCTGGGCGGCGAGCGGAGTCCGGACGTGCTCCCCGACCACGTCCGCACGCCGGTAGGTGACGCCGTCCCGCATCACCCAGGAGGTCCGTGCCAGGTCGGCGAAGTCGTGGAACGGGTCCCCGTCGACCGCCGTCAGGTCGGCGAGCTTGCCCGCCTCCACCGTGCCGAGGTCGTCGGACAGCCCGAACAGCCGGGTCGGGGTGACGGTCGCCGTGCGCAGCGCCTGGGCGGGGGACAGGCCCGCGTACCGGACCAGGGCGCGCAGCCCGAGGTGCACCTGGAGGCCGACGGGGGTGAGCGGCGAGTCGGTGCCGAGGGCCAGGGCGCCGCCGTCCTCGATGATCTTCCGGTAGACGCCCATCTCGGTCCGGACGGCGCGGCGCTGCTCCGGGGTGGCCGCCGTCTGCGCCTGGCGCTGCACGCCGGCGGCGTCCCAGGGCGGCATCAGGGCCGTCACCCGGGCGTCCTCGGCCAGCGAGGGGTCGTCGCCGAGCAGGTAGAACGCGGAGAACGGGGTGATGACGATCGCGAACTCCCCGCCGCGGTAGATCTCGTGGACGTCCTGGTAGGCGTGCCCGGTCGGCGAGACCACCCGGCCGTACTCCTGCCGCTGGGTGGCCGACAGGTGGGTGGTGAGGTCCTGCCCCACCTGCACCCCGGGGGTCAGCAGGTGGCTGCCCGCGGGCACCCCGAGGCGTTCGTGGGCCGTCCGGGCGGCCTCCGCCATGATCCAGGCGGGCGCCCGCACATAGGTCTTGACGAAGTCGTAGTCCAGCGCGACGGCGCGCTCCAGGCTGCGCCGCACCCCGTCGGCGGTGCGGTGGGCGCGGCCCATGCTGTACGCGACCCGGCTGCCGTCGAGCAGTTCGCCGGTGGTCAGGAACCGCGGGCCGTCCATCACCCGGGCGTCGACCGACTCGCGGATGCGCGCCTGCTCGTAGGCGAAGCCGCCCAGCGAGGCGGTGCCGGTGACGCCGTAGGCGAGCAGCAGGCGGGACTCGCGGCCGCCGTAGGTGTTCTGGTACGGGTGGGTGTGGGAGTCCCACAGGCCCGGCAGGACGGTGCAGCCGGTGGCGTCGACCAGTCGCTCCCCGGCCCGGCGGGCGCCCGAGCGGTGTGGTTCGACGGAGGTGACGCGGTTGCCGGTGACGACGATGTCGACGTCCTCGCGGAGGTTCTCGCCGGTGCCGTCCCACAGCCGGGCGGCGTGGATGCGGGTGACGTCGGAGCGCGGCGGCACGGCGCGGGCGGTGCGCAGCGGCACGGCGACGGTGCGCCGGTCGCCGCCGTCGCGGCCGGTCAACTGCAGCTTCCCGTCGGCGAGATGGAGCAGTCGGGCGGAGTCGCCGGACCAGGACGGGTGGTCGGCCGCCCCGTCGGTGATCCGCCGGGGCTCGCCGGTCGGCGTGCCGTCCGGGGCGACCGGCAGCACCCACAGCGCGGACTCCACGACCAGCGCGAGCCAGCGGCCGTCGGGCGACCAGACCGGGCCGCTGTCGCAGCGGTCGGCGACCGAGGTGTCCGGCAGCGGCAGGAAGGACTTCGAGGAGCCGTCCCGGGTGTCGATCACCCGGATGACGTTGTAGCCCTCGCGGAAGCGGTGGTTGAGGCGGTTGCGGTCGCAGAGCGCGAGGTAGCGGCCGTCGGGTGACCAACTGGGCCTGCCGGGAAGGCCGTTGCCGCCGAGTGGCGTTGCGAGGCGGTGCTCGGCGCCGGTGGTGAGGTCGACCAGGAGGAGGTTGCCCAGGACGTCCTGGCAGGCCAGCCGGGTGCCGTCCGGGGAGAGCGCCGGGTTGAACCGGCCGCCCCGGGCGAGGACGGTGTCGGTGCCGCCGTCCAGGGTCAGGCGGTGCACGGCGCCCAGGCCGTCCCCGTCGGCGTCGCCGTCGTGGACGTACAGCACGCTGCGGCCGTCCCGGCTCCAGGACGGCATCTGCACGTAGTGGGCCGGGGCGGCCTGGAGCATCTTGCGCGGCTGCCCGCCGATCGGCAGCAGCCACAGGGCGTTGAGCGCGCAGAAGACCACCGAGCGCCCGTCCGGGGAGAGCGCGGGCAGGTGGATGCCGCGTACGTCCCGCTCGGAGGTGGAGTCGAAGTCGCGCGCCTTGCGCCGGTACCGGAGCCTCGGCACCTCCTGCCGCGCGCTGAACGGGACCTCCTTGGCGGTGGCCAGGTCGGGGGAGCGGTCGGTGATCCGGCCGTCCGCGAAGTAGACGATGCCGCCCTCGGGCGTCCAGCAGGGCGGCAACGGGGAGACGTCCTCGTCGCCCGAGACCACGGTGCCGTCGACGGCCAGCGAGGCGCTCGCCGCCAGGTAGGAGGTGGCGGCGGAGGAGTCGCCGATCCACACGTAGGCCAGCCGGCCGTCCCGGGACACCACCGGGCAGGTCACCGTCCCGCTGTCCACGGTGCGTTCGACGCGCACCTGGCCGCCGCCGGCCGGCACGGAGGCGATGGTCCGGCCGCCGGAGGCGTCCGCGCGGACGAAGACGACCCGCTCGCCGTCGGGGTGCCAGGACGGGTCGTGGTCCTCGACGTCCGGCCGGTCGGTCAGCCGGGTCAGTCGGCCGGTGGCGAGCTCCACCGTCCACACGTCGTACGAGCTGCCGGACACCGCGTCGCCTCCGCGCTCGGAGGAGAAGGCGAGGTGGCGCCCGTCCGGGGACCAGGACACCCCGCGGTCGTCCCACGCGCCGCTGGTCACCTGGCGCAGGTTCGACCCGTCGGGCGCCATGGTCCACAGGTGGAAGCCGCCGTCCCGGTAGGCGCAGAAGGCCACGGTCGAGCCGTCCGGGGACCACGTCGGGCGGGTGGGCTCCAGCCCGGGGGAGGTCAGCGCGGTCGCCGTTCCGCCGTGCCGCGACAGGGCCCACAGGATGCCCTGGACCTCGACGACCATCCGCTCGCCGTCGGGGGAGAGGGCCACGGCGGCGTTGGTGCCGGCCGTGAACTCCAGCACCCTCGACGGCCGGGCGTCCGGGGCGTCCGCGGCTGCGGCCGTGGCCGTCATGGCGGCCGGTCCGAGCGCCGCACCGGCACCCGCGAGCGCGGCCGCCCCGATGAAACCGCGCCGGCTCAACTCGCGCCGGCTCAACTCGTCTGCGCTCAACTCGTCTGCGCTGGCACCCTGCTGATTGGATTTCCGCTCGTTCCCGTCCCGGAGAGACGACACACCCGCTCCCTTCCCGCCACCATGGACCTCGTGGTACTCGACATGTCCATTGTCATCTGGTGCGGCGACGGGAACGGCGCGTTCTGGCCTTCGGTTCGTCAAACTGCCGGTGCGATCGGCGAATTCAGCCCGACGGGCGCTCGCGGACCGGTGTGTCGGCTTCGTCGGCTTCTTCGAGGAGAAGCTCCAGCAGGGGCAGGGCCGCCTCCAGCGCGCGGCACTGCTCGGGGCTGAGCCGGGTGCTGCGCCTGGCCAGCAGGGCGGTGCGTTCGCGGCGGATCCGGGCGAGGGTGTCCCGGCCGCGCGGGGTGGGGGTGAGCAGCTGGGAGCGGCCGTCCTCCGGATCGGGAGTCTTGGCGATCAGGCCGTCGGCGACGAGCGGGGCGACCGTACGGACCATGGACGGGACGGCCACGCCCTCGCGCGCGGCGAGTTCGCCGAGCCGCAGCGGGCCGTGTTGCTCCACCCGGGCCAGGGCGGAGAGCTGGGCGGAGGTGAGGTCCTGGTCGCCCGAGGCGCGGACCAGCTGGCGGTTCAGCCGACCGATCGCCAGCCGGAGCCGGACCACCGCCTCGGCGGAGAGCCCGCCGCCGTCCGCGCTCACGGCCTGTGCTCCTTCGGCGCCCCGGTGCCCCGGTCGGGCGCGGTGGCGGCAGCTGCTTCGGCCGCGGGCCGGGACCGGCCGCGGACCAGCGAGGCCGCCGCGGCGACCAGGGACATCGCGATGGCCAGCCAGAACACCACGACCAGGCCGTCGTGGAAGGGCCCCGAGATCAGCTGGGGGAAGAACTCCCGGCCGGTCAGCGTCCTGGCGTGGTCCGGCGGTAGCTGTCCGAGCACGTGCGGACCCAGCAACTGCTGCACGGGGTTGTAGCCGAGGAACGCGGCGAACAGGGTGCCCACCGGCGGCAGCGAGGCGATGGTGCGCGCGTCGGCGGCGGGCACGCCCTGCGCGGTCAGCCCGGCGGTGAGGGTGTGCGGCAGCGAGCCGGCCAGCCCTGCGACCATCAGGGAGAAGAAGACCCCGATCGACAGCACCATCCCGGCGTTCTGGAAGGTGGCCCGCATGCCGGAGGCGGCGCCACGGGCCGCGGCCGGCACGCTCGACATGATCAGCGAGGTGTTGGGGGCGGCGAACAGGCCGCCGCCCAGGCCGTTGAGGAAGACCAGGAGCGCGAACCACGGGTAGCCGAAGTCGGTGGGCAGCAGGAGCAGCCCGGCGAAGGAGACGGCCATCACCACCAGCCCGCCCGCGGCGAACAGCCGGGCCCCGGCGCGGTCCGAGAGGTAGCCCGAGATCGGTCCGGCGGCCAGGAAGCCGACGGTCAGCGGCACGAGGTAGATGCCCGCCCACAGCGGGGTGTCGGCGTAGTCGTAGCCGTGCAGCGGCAGCCAGATGCCCTGGAGCCAGATGATCAGCATGAACTGCAGCCCGCCGCGGGCGATCGAGCCCAGCAGGGTGGCCGCGTTCCCGCCGGTGAAGACCGGGTCGCGGAAGAGCGAGAGCGGGAACATCGGCTCGGCGGTCCTGGCCTCGACCAGGCAGAACACGGCCAGCAGCGCGACCCCGCCGAGCAGCCCGGCCAGCACCCAGGGGCTGGTCCAGCCCATGGTGTGGCCACCGTACGGCTGGATGCCGTAGGTGATCGCGGCGAGCAGGGCGGTCAGGCCCACGCCGAAGGTGACGTTGCCCCACCAGTCGATCCGGGCGGGCCTGCGCACCCCGGTCTCGCGCAGCGAGCGGTAGGCCCAGACGGTGCCGAGGACGCCGATCGGCACGTTGACCCAGAAGATCGAGCGCCAGTTCCACTCGGCGAGCAGCCCGCCCAGGACCAGGCCGATGAACGACCCGGCGATGCCCGCGACGATGTTGACCCCGAGCGCCGTGCCGCGCTGCCGGGCCGGGAAGGCGTCGGTGATGATCGCCGCCGAGTTGGCCATCAGCATCGAGCCGCCGACCGCCTGCACCACCCGCCATCCAATCAGCCACAGCGCCCCCGGCCCGCCGTGCAGCGGATCGAGGGAGAGCGCCACCGAGGTGAGGGTGAAGATCAGGAAGCCCGCGTTGTAGATCCGCACCCGGCCGTGGATGTCGCCCAGCCGGCCGAGGGTCACCACCAGGACGGCGGTGACCAGCATGTAGCCCATCAGCATCCACAGCAGGTAGCCGACGTTGCCGGGCCGCAGCGGATCCAGACCGATGCCGTTGAAGATCGCGGGCAGCGAGATCAGCACGATCGACGCGTTGATGGTGGCGATCAGCGTGCCCAGTGTGGTGTTGGACAGCGCCACCCACTTGTACCGCGGGTGGTCCGCCCCCACTCCGGTACGGGCCGGGCGCCGTCTGATCCTGCCGCCGCCGGAGAGTCGTGTCGCCACCGTTGCCTCCTGCTGGCCCGGGGCGGGCCCCCGAGGAGTGTCCTGAGCCCGGCCGCCGGATCGGAGTGGGAATGTCGATAGCTTCCGCCAACTAACGATAGTCCCGGCGGCCGTTCGGGTGACAGACCCCGGCGGCCCGCCGGTTGAGGGCCCGGACCATCCGGGTACGTCCTCTGGCATGTCCGACGAGAAGCACCGCGCCGTGGCCGAGGCGATCCTCCCGCTGGTCGGCGGCGCCGCCAACATCCACTCGGTCGCCCACTGCATGACCCGGCTCCGGCTGGGACTGGCGGACCGCACGCTGGTCGACCGGGAGGCGCTCGGGGCGCTGCCCGCCGTCCTGGGCACGGTCGAGGACGACACGTACCAGATCGTCCTCGGCCCCGGCGCGGTCGCCGGGGTCACCGCGCAGCTGCGGCGACTGCTGGACTCCGGCGGCGCTTCCGGCCCGGTGGCCGCCGCCCCCACCGCCGAGGACCTCGCCGGGCGCGGCGCCCGGATCCGGGCGCAGGCCCGGGTGCGCAACGCGACCCCGGTGAAGCGGATGCTGCGCCGGATCGCGAACGTCTTCGTCCCGCTGATCCCCGCCCTGATCGGCTGCGGGATCGTCGCCGCCCTCGCCGGGGCGCTCGCCAACCTCGGCTGGGCCCCGGGCCTGGTCACCGCCCTCGGACCGGTCTCCTCCGGGTTCATGTCGCTGCTCGCCGTCTTCGTCGGCTACAACACGGCGAAGGAGTTCGGCGGCACCCCCGTACTGGGCGGGGCCGTCGCCAGTGTGATCGTCTACGCGGGGGTCGCCAAGGTGGAGGCCTTCGGCCACCACCTCACCCCCGGGCAGGGCGGCGTGGTCGGGGCGCTGCTCGCCGCGCTGCTGGCCGTTCGGCTGGAGCGGTGGACCCGGCGGATCGTGCCCGACGCGCTGGACGTCCTGGTCACCCCCACGGTCACCGTGCTGTTCGGCGGGCTGGCCGCGCTGTTCGGCCTGATGTTCGTCGCCGGGGAGGTGTCCACCGCCATCGGCCACGCCGCCACCTGGCTGCTCGCCCACGGCGGGCTGCTCGCCGGGCTGGTGCTCGGCGGCCTCTTCCTGCCGCTGGTGATGCTCGGGCTGCACCAGGCGCTCATCCCGATCCACACCACCCTGATCCAGCAGCAGGGCTCCACCGTCCTGCTGCCGATCCTCGCGATGGCCGGAGCCGGGCAGGTCGGCTGCGCCGCGGCCGTCTACCTGCGGCTGCGGCGCAACGCCTCCGTCCGGGCGACCATCAGGTCGGCGCTGCCGGCCGGACTGCTCGGCGTCGGCGAGCCGCTGGTCTACGGGGTCACCCTGCCGCTGGGCCGCCCGTTCGTCACGGCCTGCGTGGGCGGCGCCGCGGGCGGCGCCTTCGTCGGGGTGGCCGGCCAGCTCGGCAGCGCGGTCGGCTCGACGGCCGTCGGACCGTCCGGCTGGGCCCTGTTCCCGCTGCTGGCCGGCCCGCACGGGATGGCCGCGAGCGCCGCCGTCTACGGCGGCGGGTTGCTGACCGGGTACCTGGTGGGCTTCCTGGCCACGTACTTCTTCGGCTTCACCCGGGAGACGCTCGCCGAGTACGACGCCGCGGCCGTGGAGTCCGGGCCCGCGCCCGCCCTCGCGGCCGAGCAGCCCGACGCGCTGGGTTGACGGTGCTCGGCGGCGGCGTCGCCGATCCGCGGTGGGCCGTTCGGGGCGGGCCCCGGCGTGATCGGCGCAGGGCGGCAACGTGAGGACGCCCCACGCCCCCTGGCAGCGGGAGCGCTGACGTCAGGCCACGGCGTCGGCCGCCATCTCCACACCGCGGGCGGTGACCAGGTGCACGGCTCCGTCCGCCAGCTGGTAGGACAGGCCCACCACGGCGGCCCTGCCCGCTTCGACCGCGTGGGCCAGGGCACGCGAGCGCTCCATCAGCAGGTCGACCGTGTGCCGGACGTGCTCGGCGATGAAGTCCGCGTCCTCGACGCGCCCGGCCGCACGGGCAGCCAGCACGCTGGGCGTGACCCGCTCGACCACGTCGCGCACGTACCCGCGCACCCTGGTGCCGTCCGAGACAGCGGCCTTGGCCGCGGCCACCGCCCCGCAGGCGTCGTGGCCCAGCACCACGACCAGAGGGCAGCCGAGGACACTGATCCCGTACTCGATGCTGCCCAGCGATTCCGGGCCGACCACGTGACCGGCGTTGCGGACCACGAACAGGTCGCCCAGCCCGCGGTCGAAGATGATCTCCGCGGCGAGGCGGGAGTCCGAACAGCCGAACAGCACCGCGAACGGCGCCTGCGCGGGCGCGATCTCACTGCGGCGGGCGGCGTCCTGGTTCGGATGCTCGACGGTTCCGGTGATGAACCGCTGGTTGCCGGCCAGCAGTGTCTCGAACGCTTCCTGGGGCGTGGGGGGCTGCGTCACAGTCATGGCCGCAGGCTACTGTCCCCACTCGGCCACCGCCCGGAACGGGCACCCTTCCGAGTGCGACCACCTGGGACGACCGTCAGCCGGGAGGACGGAAGTGGCGGATCACGCTCGCCTGTGAATCCGCGAGCCAGAGACCGCCGTTCGGATCGGCGGCGATGCTGTCCAGGGCTTCGGCGTCGGGCACGGGCCAGGTGGTGAGGCCGCCCGCCGGGGTGAGCCGCCCGACGCCGGTCTCGGTGGTGAACCAGAGCGCGCCCTGGGGGCCCGAGATGAGCGACCTCGGGTGCTCGGTGTTCGCAACGGGGAAGTGGGTGATGACGCCGGCGGTGGTGATGCGCCTGCCGGCCGGACCCGGGCAGAGCCGCGGAAGTCCGGTTCGGGCCGGTGGGGGCTTCCGGCGCCGTGGGGCGCCATTCGTTACCTCCGCGTGACATCCGCGCCTGACCGGCGGGTCTACCTTTGTCGACGCTCGGCCAACTCCACACCCTCACAAGGGAGTAGCCATGCCCGAAGCCCGTCGGCGCAGCCTCGCCGTGTCCACCGCCCTGCTGACCCTCCTGGGCACCGCCGCACCGGCCGTCGCCGCCACCGCCCCCACCGTCCTTCAGGCCCCGATCGCCCACCACGGCGGCGGGCTGCTGCGCAGCACCAGCGGCAACTGGGCCGGATACGCCGCCACCGGCGGAAAGTTCACCAGCGTCAGGGCCAGCTGGGTCCAGCCGTCCGTGTCCTGCAACGGCACCGACACCTGGTCCAGCTTCTGGGTCGGCCTCGACGGCGACGGCAGCAACTCCGTCGAGCAGACCGGCACCGAGGCCGACTGCTCCGGCGGCTCCCCGGTGTACTCCGCCTGGTACGAGATGTACCCCCAGTACCCGTCCGACTTCAGCAGCACCGTACGGCCGGGGGACCACTTCACCGCGAGCGTCACCACCAACGGCAGCGGCTCCTTCACCCTCACCCTCTCCGACACCACGGCCGGTTGGAGCCACACCGTCAACAAGTCCCTCAAGAGCGCCGCCCTGGCCTCCGCCGAGGTGATCGCCGAGGCCCCCTCCAGCTCCTCGGGGGTGCTGCCGCTCGCCAACTTCCGCACGGTCTCCTTCACCGGCTCCACCGTCAACGGCCAGTCCCTGGGCAGCTTCGGCCCGGACGCCATCACCATGGCCTCCGGGAGCACCACCAAGGCCACCACCTCCGGGCTGAGCGGCGGCAGCGCCTTCTCGGTGACGTGGAAGCACAGCTGACGAGACGTCGGGCGGGGTCGTGCCGTGGGCGCGGCCCCAGCCCGCGGTCCGTTCCAGCACGTCCCGACGCCCCTCGGCCGGCTCACCGCGGCTCGGGCTCCCACCGCCGATCCGGGTCCCCCGCCGGCGGTGTCGGCGACGGCGTCCGTGTCTCCTGCGCCGGCCGGACGGACGGCGGCGGCCGTCATGGGAGGGCGCGGGCGATGAGGAGGGCGACGTCGTCCTGGTTGTCGGGGCGGCGCAGGGCTGCGAGGAGGAGGTCGCAGATGTCTTCCAGGGGGCGGCGGGGGCCGGCGAGGAGGTCGGTGAGGGTCTGCAGGCGTTGGTCGATGTCCTGGTCGCGGACTTCGACGAGGCCGTCGGTGTAGAGGACCAGGTCGTCCCCGGCGCGCAGGGTGAGGTCGCGGATGGGGAACGGCAGGTGCCCGACGCCGAGCGGCGGGCCGGGGTCGAGGCGGACCGGGTGCGGGGTGTGGCCGGGGCGGGCCAGGACGGGTGGCAGGTGGCCGGCGCAGGCGAGCCGGCAGCGGCCGGTGGCGGGGTCGTAGAGGGCGATCAGGCAGGTGGCCATGGCGTCGCCGAGGTCGCGCGCGGTGGCGTCGAGGTGCGTGAGGAGATCCGCGGGGTCGGTGGTGAGACGGGCCAGGGCGCGGGTGGTGGTGCGCAGTTGTCCCATGGTGGCGGCGGCGTTGATGCCGGAGCCCATGACGTCCCCGACGACGAGCAGGGTGCGGTCGTCCTCGACCGGGATGGTGTCGAACCAGTCGCCGCCGGTGTCGTCGGTGGCGCTGGCGGGCTGGTAGCGGTGGGCGATGGCCAGACCCGGTGGGTGGGGGGCGTGCTGGGGCGGCAGCAGGTGGCGTTGGAGGGCGAGGGTCGCCTGGCGCTGGTGCTGGTACCAGCGGGCGTTGTCGATGGCGACGGCGGCGCGGGCGGCGAGTTCGGTGGCGAGCAGGACGTCGTCCTGGTCGAAGGGGGCGGAGTTGCGGGTGCGTTTGAGGTCGAGGGCGCCGAGGACCCGGCCGCGGGCGATGAGGGGGACGGCGAGGTAGGAGTGGAGGCCGGCTTCGGCCAGGAGGCGGGCGGCGTTCTCGTCCCGGGCGATGCGTGGCAGGTCGGTGGCGGTGACGTGGGGGACGAGTACGGGGCGGCCGCCGACGGCGGCCTGGGTCACCAGCCGCTGGGAGTGGTAGCGGGTGACCTCGCCGATCGGGTCGGCGGCGTCGGTGGCCGGAGTCGGGTGCGCGGTCTTGATCGCCATGGCGCGGAACCGGGCGGGGCCGTCGTCCGCGCGGGTCGTCGCGTCCGGCAGGGCCGCGTCCAGCAGGTCGACGGCGGCGATGTCGGCGACCTCGGGCACCGTGACCTCGGCGAGCTCGCGGGCGGTGGTGGCGAGGTCGAGGGTGGTGCCGACCCGGATGGAGGCGTCGGCGATCAGGGACAGCCGGCGCCTGGCGCGGGCGGCGGCGAGGAACTGTTCGTAGGAGTCGGTGACGTCGATGACGGAGATCGCCAGCCCGATCACCCGGTGGGTCTGGTCCTCCAAGCGGTAGAACGAAGAGGTCCAGGCGTGGATCCGGTCGTCGTGCGGCGTGTGCCCGACGGTGAACTCCTCCAGCACCGGCTGTCCGGTGGCCAGGACCTGGCGCATCCGGTCCTCGATCGCCGCGACGTCCAGGTGGGTCAGGACCTCGTGCGGGGTGCGGCCGAGGTGGTCGGCGGCCGGGACGCCGTTGATCTTCTCCAGTGCGCGGTTCACCAGCACGTAGTGCAGGTCCTGGTCGAGGACCGCGAGGCCGATGGGGGCCTGGTCGACGATCCGCGCGGCCAGGGCCAGGTCGCGTTCCAGGCGCCGCACGGTCTCGCGCGGGGAGGCGATGCCCAGGGCGAACCAGGCGCCGGAGGCGGCCTGCAGGCGGGTGTTGCGGAACTCCACCAGCATGGTGTGGCCGTCCTTGTGCCGGACGGGGAACGCGCCGGCCCAGGTGCCCTCGCCGGCCATCACCCGGGCGAACGCCTCCTGCACCTGTTCGCGGCGTCCGTGTTCCACCAGCAGCTGCGAGGCCTCGCGTCCGAGGGCCTCCTCGCAGGAGTAGCCGAACAGCTCCTGGGCGGGAGGACTCCACAGGGCGATGCGCCCGCGCTCGTCGAGGACGACTGCCGCCACCCCCAGGACGTCGAGCAGGGCGCCCGCCGCCATCGCGGCGTCCGCCGGGCCGAGTCGGCGCGCCATTGCCACCACCTCCCTCACCTGCCCTGCGGGCCTGAACGGTCTGGCTTCCTCCATCGTCCGCCGGTCGCCGGAGTCCGGCAGGTGATCCGGTGTGTCCTGGCGTTGTCCGCCGTCGGCGGACCCGTCCGATGGACGGGCCCGCCGGGTGCGCTCAGGCGGCGCTTCGGCCGCTCCGGTCGTCGTCGACGATCTCGGCGTCGACCACCTCCTCCTCGTCCTGCGGTGTCTGCGGGCCCGCGGGGCCGGATGTCGCCTGCGCGCCGGGCTGCTGCGCGTAGAGGGCCTGGCCGAGTCGCCGGCTGACCTGGTCGAGGTGGTCGGCGGCCGTGCGGATCGCCGTGGTGTCCTCGCCCTTGAGCTTGTCGCGCAGCTCCGCGATCGCGCCCCGGACCTCGTCCCGCACGTCCGCGGGGATCTTGTCCTGGTTGTCGGTGAGGACCTTCTCGGTCGAGTAGGCGAGCTGTTCGGCCCGGTTGCGGGTCTCGGCGGCCTCCTTGCGCCGGCGGTCCTCCTCGGCGTGCTGCTCGGCCTCGCGGACCATGCGGTCGATGTCCTGCTTGGGCAGGGACGAGCCGCCGGTGACCGTCATCTTCTGTTCCTTGCCCGTGGCGAGGTCCTTCGCGGTGACGTGCATGATGCCGTTGGCGTCGATGTCGAAGGTGACCTCGATCTGCGGCAGCCCGCGCGGGGCCGGGGCGACCGGCAGCTCGAACATGCCGAGCTTCTTGTTGTACGCGGCGATCTCGCGCTCGCCCTGGAAGACCTGCACGGTGACCGCGGGCTGGTTGTCCTCCGCGGTGGTGAAGATCTCGGAGCGGCGCGTGGGGATGGTGGTGTTCCGCTCGATGAGCCTGGTCATGATGCCGCCCTTGGTCTCGATGCCGAGCGAGAGCGGGGTGACGTCCAGCAACAGGACGTCCTTGACCTCGCCGCGGAGCACGCCGGCCTGCAGGGCCGCGCCCACGGCGACGACCTCGTCCGGGTTGACGCCCTTGTGCGGCTCCTTGCCGGTCAGCTCCTTCACCAGTTCGGTGACGGCGGGCATCCGGGTGGAGCCACCGACCAGGATCACGTGGTCGATGTCGGAGACCTTGATCCCCGCGTCCTTGACCGCCTGCTGGAACGGCTCCTTGCACCGCTGCAGCAGGTCGGCGGTGAGCTGCTGGAACTGGGCGCGGGTGAGCTTCTCGTCCAGGTGCAGCGCCCCCTCGGGCGAGGCGGTGACGTAGGGCAGGTTGATCGTCGTCTCGCTCGCCGCGGACAGTTCGATCTTCGCCTTCTCCGCCGCCTCCCGGAGCCGCTGCGCGGCCATCTTGTCCTTCGACAGGTCGATGCCGTAGCCGTTCCTGAACTGCTGGACCAGGTGGTCGACGATCCGCTGGTCCCAGTCGTCGCCACCGAGGTGGGTGTCGCCCGAGGTGGCCTTCACCTCGACCACGCCCTCGCCGATGTCCAGCAGCGAGACGTCGAAGGTCCCGCCGCCGAGGTCGAAGACCAGCACCGTCTGGTCGCTCTCCTTGTCCAGCCCGTACGCCAGCGCCGCCGCGGTCGGTTCGTTGACGATCCGCAGCACCTTGAGCCCGGCTATCTCACCGGCCTCCTTCGTCGCCGTGCGCTGCGCGTCGTTGAAGTACGCGGGCACGGTGATCACCGCGTCGGTGACCTCCTCACCGAGGTACGCCTCGGCATCGCGCTTCAGCTTCTGCAGCACCCGAGCGGAGATCTCCTGCGCGGTGTACCGCCTGCCGTCCACGTCCCCCTTCTCCGGGAAGCGCCACGAGGCCTCGCCCATGTGCCGCTTCACCGAACGGGCGGTGCGGTCCACGTTGGTGACCGCCTGGCGCTTGGCGATCTCCCCGACCAGCACCTCGCTGCCCTTGCCGAACGCCACCACCGACGGCGTGGTGCGCGCCCCCTCGGCGTTGGGGATCACCGTGGGCTCGCCGGCCTCCAGCACGGACACCACCGAGTTCGTCGTTCCCAGGTCGATACCGACTGCGCGTGCCATCTCCGTCCTCCTTCCGGACATCCCTTGCGGAGACACATGCCTCATATCGAGGCATAAAACTTGAGCCTGTTGATGTCAAGTGCGACTGAAGGAGAGGTTCCGCCGGGGCCCGCCGCACCGGTCGGCAGGGCTGCGGCCCCGGGTGGAACGCCCGGGACCGCGGGTCGCCGGGGGTGGAGATCCCGGCCGATTGCGTGACCGCCCCGCACCGAGGTATACGGACGGAGAGAGCGGGGATCCTTCGCCGCGAACATGTGCCCGCACCCCCAACCGCCCGGTGGAACCGGCCGAAGAGGTGACGATGCGATGATCACGGAACTGGCGCTGGAACGCGTGGAATTCACCTGTGGCCACTGCTGGCACCAGTGGAGCGTCGATTACGACGTCCAGCAGTACCGCGACGCCGCCGGAAACACCTGGGAGTACTTCTCCCGCGACGGCAACCCCATCGACTCCCCCTACACGCCGGCCGGGGCACTGCCCTGTCCCGCCTGCGGACGGCACTGGGTCGGCCGCCTCGCCGCCCGCCGGCCGATTCCCGCCGCACCCGGCCCCGACGGCACACCACGCCAGGCCGTCGTTGCCGGCCACCGGCCCGAACGCCACGGCGCACCGCTGCTCACCGCCGCCGACCACGCTCAGCCGCAGGATGCCCGCGCATCCGGGCACCGCTGACCGGGGACTGTGAGTCGACAGGGGTTGTGAGTCCTGGCCGGCACCGTCAGTGCCGGCCAGGACCGGGGCGGCCTCGGGGGGTGTCGCTTCGTGCCGGCCGTTACCGGCCGCCCTCACGGCGGCGCGGCCGCCGCTCTCCAGCTCGGCGACGATCGCGGCGGCGCGGGCGGAGGGGGCGTTCGCGGCGGAGGGCGCGGGCCGCTCGATCAGGGTGGTGGGCCTGCGGGCGGGACCCTTTGGGGCAGGGCGGGGCCAGTGACTCGTCCACGATACATGAACATATGAACCCCTCTTCATGTATGAGTTGTACTATTGCCCGCATGGGTCATGGAGCCGCCCCCGCAACCGCCGTCCCGCACACCCGCCTGGACGGAGCCAGCGCTGCCCGGGTGGCGACCACCCTCCAGGCCCTGGCCACCCCCTCGCGCCTGCTGATCCTCTCCCGCCTGCGCGAGGGCCCCTGCGCGGCCACCGAACTCGCCGCCGAGGTCGGGCTGGAGCAGTCCGCCTGCTCCCACCAGCTGCGCCTGCTGCGCAACCTCGGTCTGGTGGTCGGTCAGCGGCAGGGCCGCTCGGTCGTCTACGCGCTCTACGACAACCACGTCGCCGCCCTGCTCGACCAGGCGGTCTACCACATCGAGCACCTGCGGCTCGGGCTCACGGACAGCGCGCTCGACTGATTCCGCTGATTCCGCGTCGACCGCCCCTCGGCTCTGTCCGAGGGGCGGTCGGCCGCTCAGCGCCGGTGCCAGGCGGTGAGCAGCTCGGTCTCCCGCTCCGGGGTCAGGGCCTGCGGCAGCGGGTCGAACGGAAGGATGTCGCGCGCCGTGTCGGCCACCGGGCGGACCGTGAGACCGGTGGCGAGGGCAGCGGACGGGTCGGCGGTGCCGGTGGCCCGGATCCGCGGGTCGGTGCTCCACAGCGGCAGCGTCCCGTCCTGGACGCCGGCCTCCCGGAGGAAGTCGTCGTCCACCCAGGTGAGCGTGGTGCCGGGCGGGGCGACGGCCGAGGCGACGGCGTCGAGCAGGTCGCCCATCGCGAAGGGCGGGGGCGTCGCGGCGTGGAAGGCACCCGAGGCGCCCCGGTCGAGCAGGCCGAGCATCCAGTCCGCGAGGTCGCGGGCGTCGATGACCTGGATCGGGGTGCCGGGCCGGCCCGGGGCCAGCACCTCGCCGCCCCGGGCGAGCCGCTGCACCCAGTGGTCGAAGCGGTGGGTGTAGTCCTCGGGGCCGATCACGTAGGTCGGGCGCACCAGCAGGACGTCCGGGCCGAAGGACTTCCCGGCCTCCCGCTCGCACTGGACCTTGAGGACGCCGTAGCTGGCGGCGGTGACCTCCTCGGCCTCCGGGCCGTCGGCCGGGAGCAGCGGGGAGCGCTCGGTGAACCCCGGAGCGGCCGGCGTGTCGTAGACGGCCATGGAGGACACCAGGAGGTAGCGACCGGCGGTGCCGGGGTCGAGTGCGGCGGCCAACCGGCGGATCTGGCGCGGGAAGTAGGCGCTGACGTCCACGGTCGCGTCGAAGGCGAGGCCGCGCAGGACGGACAGGTCGGCGTCGCGGTCGGCGATGAGGTGGGTGGCCTCCGGGAGCAGCTGGGCACCGGACCTGCCCCGGTGGAGCACCGTGACGTCGTGCCCGGCGGCGAGGGCCGCCCGGGCGAAGTGGTAACCGACGAACCTGGTACCGCCCATGATCAGAATGCGCATCAGGCCATGGTGGCAGCTCGGAGCGGGCCGGGCCAGGGCTCGGTGCGCCCTGACCCGGCCCGTCGAGTTCCGGGGCGTCAGCTGCGGACGCCCAGCTGGGTCAGCAGCGTCTCGTTGTCCTCGATGTGCCAGTCCTCGACGATCCGGTCGGTGCCGACGTGCTGGATGTCGATGGCGTTGAACTCGACGCCCCGGCCCGTGCCCCGGGTGCCGTTGAAGGTGCCGGTGAAATGGCCGCGGAAGACCAGCCGGGCGGTGATCCTGTCCCCGGTGACCAGCAGGTCGGACAGCTCGCAGGTCAGGTCCGGAACGGCGGTGCGGAAGGCCTTCGATGCGGCGAGCGGGCCGGCGGGGCCCTGGGGGCGGCCGGGCGGCAGGGTGTCGTCCCGGAACTGCGGGCTGATCGCCGCGTCCAGGTGGCGCTGCTGCCCGGTGTTCCAGAAGGTGTACAACTGCTGCGCCAGACGGACCTCCTGGGCCGCGCGCCGGGCACCGATCGAGCGGTCGACGGTGAGCGCCTTCGGCTGGACCAGGTCGGGCGAGCGGTCGAGCAGACGCTGCGGCCAGGAGTGCGACGGGGGCTCGGCGCCGCCGTCGTGGTGGGCGGGGGCAGCGGCGGCGGTGCCGGCCGCCAGGGCCGACACGGTCGCGACGACGGCGGCGGTGCGGGTCAAGGTGCGCCAGGACATGGGGAGTTGCTCCTCGGATGTTGTGGCCAGGGGGGCGAGGGGGCGGGCCAGGGGCCCGGTCAGGCGAGCCGGCCGCCGCCGTCGACGTGCAGCACGGTGCCGGTGACGTACGGGTTGTCGATGGCGTAGAGCACGGCCTTGACCAGGTCCTCCGGGCTGCCGACGCGGCGCGCCGGGTTGCGCTCGGCCACCCCGCGCAGGAACGCCTCCTTGTCGGCGCCCAGGCCGTCCCAGGAACCGGTGTCGACGATGCCGGGGGAGACGGCGTTCACCCGGACCGGGGCGATCTCCACCGCCAGCGCCTGTACCAGGAAGGCCAGCGCGCCGTTGGTGGTGGCCATCACCGTGCGGGCGGGCGCCGGGCGCCAGGCGGCCACGCCGGAGAAGAAGGTGAACGACCCGCGCTCGGACACCTGCCCCGCCAGGTGCTTGGCCAGGAGCATCGGACCGATCACCTTGGCCGCGAACGCCCGCTGGACGTGGGCGAGTTCGAGGTCCTTGAGCGGGCCGTTGGCGGGCATCGCGGCGGTCGAGACCAGGTGGTCGAACCGGCCGGCCTGCCGGGCGAATCCGGCGATCGAGTGCTCGTCGGCGAGGTCGAGCGCGATCACCTCGGACGGCCCGGTCAGCTCGCCGGCCGTCCACTCCAGCTTGCGCGGATCGGGACCGGCCAGCACCACCGCGGCGCCGGCCGCCGAAGCCGCCTTGGCCAGGGCCCGTCCGGTACGCGAACCGGCACCCACCACGACCAGTCGCTGTTCCTGCAGAGGTGTGCCGTCGGACATGGGAGTACTCCTTCGAGTGGGGTCATCGGGATCCGGCCGCCCGCTCGTCGCTGTGGCGGCCGCACCACGACCCTCTCCCGACCTGGGGCGATGAGTCCAAGGCATGTCCTCTACCGCTGCCATAAAATCCCTTCATGGCAACACCGACGCTCCGACAGCTCGAATACCTGGCGGCCGTGGTCGACACCGGCTCGTTCACCCGCGCCGCCGAGCAGCTGCACGTCACCCAGCCCGCGTTGTCCCACCAGATCCGGGCCCTGGAGACGGCGCTCGGCGGCCCACTGCTGGAACGCCTGCCGCGCTCGGTGCGGCTCACCCCGACGGGCCGGGCGGTGCTGCCGCACGCCCGTGCCGCGCTGGCCGAGGCCGACCGGCTGCGGGTGGTGGCCCGGCGGGCCACCGGGCTGGAGGAGGGCGAGTTGGAGGTCGCCGCCGTCTACTCGATCAGCCTCGGCATCCTGCCGCCGGTGCTACGGGCCTGGCACCGCCGGCACCCCGGCGTGCGGATCCGGCTGCGCGAGTACGCGCACGCCGAGCGGCTCCAGGAGGCCATGGCGGCGGGCCGGGCCGACCTCGCCATCGGACCCGCGCCGGCGGGCTGGGAGGGGCCGATCCGGGAGCTCGGCGTCGAGGAGTTCACGGTCGTCCTGCCCGCCGACGACCCGTTGACCGACCGCGGTCCGGGTGAGGGCAGTACCGCTGGAACCGTCGCACTCGGCGCCCTCGCCGACCGCGACTGGGTCCACTACGCCCCCGACAACGGCCTCGCCGAGCTGCTCGACCAGGCCTGTGCCCGCGCGGGCTTCCACCCCCGGGCCGCGGTCCGCGCCGAACAGACCTCCGCCGCACCGCTGCTCGCCGCGGCCGGTCTCGGCCCGGCCCTGGTGCCCGCCGACATCGTCCCGCCGCACTTCGACGGGCTCCTGCTCCGCCCCGACCCGCCGATCCGCCGCACCCTCACCGCCTACACCCGCACCCGGCCCGACCCGCTGACGGTGGCCTTCGCAGAACTCCTCGCCCAGCGCGCCCGGATCAACCCGGCCGGGGAGGGCCCGGGCCTCCAGAGCCGGTGAGCTCCGGAGCCCGGTGGCTGGAGCCCCCGGCGCTACCTCCCCTGCTCACAGGGCGGGCTGACGCTCCCTCACACCGCGGCAAGCACGTCCTGGTGCACGCCGTCGAGGACGAGGCCGTTGTCCAGGCGGATGCGGACCGTCACCCGGGTCCCGCGGGCCCGGTGTGCGGTCCACTCCGGTTCCAGCGCCGCGATCTGCGCCTCCAGGCGCTCCCGGCTGGCCTCCGGCATGGTGTGCCCGTAGTCGTCGAACAGTGCCTTGAGCCGCTGGTACTCACGGACCTCCTCGCTCTCCGGGAGTTCGCCGTCCACCCGCTCGACGGTGCCCTCGGTCCCGGCTCCCAGCGAAAGGAACCCGACGACGGTCCCGGTCCCGGCCCCGGGATCCCTGCTGAGGGCCTCGCCGATCCCGAGGTCCGCCGTCAGCCTGACGCGCCGTCCTTCCTCCAGGGTCATCCCGTCCTCCGCCTCTCTGATCGCTCGGTGCCGCGGGCTCGGGGCGGCCGGCGGTCCGGAGCCATTATCCGTGGCCGCGGGGAGCGCCGGGTCAGGCGCGGCCCGCCCGCGGCGCGGAGCTCCGTCCTTCTTCGGGCCCTGCCCTCCGAAGGCAGGGGTCAGCCCTTTCCCGAAAGGGGGGGCCGGAGTTACCGGAGCAGCCTCTCGGCCACTCGAATTCCTGGCGGGCACCGACCGGTTTTTCCCTTCTCGCAGCAGGGCTCTGCCGTTCCATCGATCGTCGGCACCCCGTTTCCGTCGACGTCGTGCCGCGTGCCCGAGTGCCTTCCGCGGATCTGCCGGAGCCAGAGCATTCGGGCACAGCCGTGGAGGGGGGAAACGAACCTCCGCAAGCGCACGGCATCGTGCACCGCCGTTCTTGCCGGGCACATTGCGTTCCGTACGGAACGGCGGCCGAATCGCCGCCTTCGAATGATTTCCGGCAATGAGGGGACCTGATCAGCCTGATCGCACCATCGCAGTGGCCCTATGGCCCGTCCGGCCCTAGGCGATCGCGATCACGGGGTGGTCCGCGGGGTCGACCCACTGCATCGTCCGGGCCATGAAGTCGGCGGGGACGGCGACGCATCCGGCGGTGGCGCCGGCTCCGGGACCGAGGTCGTGGAGGAAGATGCCGGCGCCGCGGCCCTTCACCACGGGTGAGGTGTTGAAGTCGATGACGAGGACGTTCTCGTACTGGACCGGGTAGTTGATGAGGTGTTCGCTGCCGAGGGGGCCCTGATCGGTGAGGTGGAAGCCGCCCTCGGTGTCGGTGCGCATGCGGTTGTAGTAGGCGGAGGAGGGGTCCTGGACCCACCAGTCGTGCGCGGTGACGTGGTGGTAGGGCATCCTCGTGCCCGGGTCCGGGGAGATGCCGAAGGCCTGGGTCAGGGTGTACGTGCCGGTGGGCGTGGTCCCGGTCCCCTGGACGCGGCTGAGGCCGTCGTGCACGCCGCCGGACCCGATGCGCGCGTCGGTGGTGGAGTCGAGGGAGCTCCAGCGCCCGCCCTTCCGGGCCCACAGGGTCACGACAGCGCGCGTGCCGTCCGCCTTGACCGTGATCACCTGGTGGGCCTGGCCGGCTCTCACCGGTACGGGGAACGGGTCGTCATCGGCCCGGGCCCTCGGGGCGGGGCTCGCGCCGGTCAGCGTGGCGGCGACACCGAGCGTGAGGACCACGCTGACGCGACGGAGTGCCGAGCCGCGGCGGTCGGCGGCGGGTGTCCGGGAGACGGCCATGGGGGAGGGGCCCTTCGGGTGGGGGTGGCACGGGCGAAGCGCGACAGGGCGCGGTGGGCGGGGGCGGACGTGCGCCGCCGCAAGCCATCGGGTGGTGCTCCGGTCGGTCTCCCCGGCCAGGGTCCTCCGACCACGCCTGGCCATGATCGGCTGGCCCGGGCCGTCGCGCCAGCACCGACACCGCCGGGCCGAGGACGCGGTCGACGGCGGGCGGAGCCTCGACCGCCGGTCCCTCTCCCGGATCGTCGACGAGCGGAGTTTCGCGACCGGGGGCGCTCCGGCCGGGCCGCCGGAAGGACGTATACGGACCCTCATTGGGGGACAAGTCCACAACTGATCGGATTTGATCGGACAGGCTTTCGCACGGCAGGCTCGGTGCGCACAGTGGCGGGTCAGCCACGGTCCGCCACGGAGGGGAGCCGCATGTCCGGGACCGAACACCACAACAACCCAACCGCACACGTCGTCGTCGGGTACACCCCCCAGGAAGGGTTCGTCGCCGTCCAACTCAACCCGCCACCGGCGGAATACGTGTGGCACGACCGCCAGGCCGAGCACCGGCAGGAGCGTTTCGGGCCGGGAAACGGCTACCAGCAGTGGCTGGCCGTCGACGTCGCCACCGGCGCCGTGTGGTTCGGGGACACCGACTGGCGGACGAGGGAGGAGGGCTCCGGCGCCGGGCTCCCGGGACGTCGCCGGTGCGAGGCCGGAGACGGGGCCCTCCCCTCGCCGGCCGTCCTCGTCGTCCCGCTCACCCACCGCGCCACCGACGGCCAGGGCACGTCCACCTGGCGCTTCTTCACGGCCGAGGAACTCCACGCACTCGCGCAGCGCACACTGCCCACGGTCCAGCGGGTGGTCGACTCCCTGCACCGGGTGGGCCCGGCCTCCGACCTGGAATGGTCCGCAGAGGCCGCCACGGCCTGGGCCGACCTCGAACAGGCCTGCCGCTGCACCTCCGACGCGGCGGGAGCGGTGACCTGGGCCGAACCCCGTACGAGCCGGGTCCGCGGAACGCGCGTCGAAGTGGCGGACTTCCTCGCCCGGAACCCGGAGTTGTGCGATCCGTCCTGGGCGACGGCCACCGACGCGGAGCTGGACGCCTACGCCGCCTACGAACCCGAATCCGGTTACGGCGGCGTACCGGGGCGGATGTGCGCTCCGGCGAACGTCCGGATCGAGGAGGGCTACACGTTCTACGGCCACCGCGCGGCGCTGTACGCCTACCGTGCGGCCGCTTGCGGCGACCGTACGCCGGTCGAAGCCGGGACCTGGTTCCGGACCAGCGAGGCCGGGCGCGCCAGTTGGGAGGCGGCCAAGGTCGTGGGCGCGAGCCTCGCCGACGTCCCGGACTGCGGGCTGAGCCAGCTCGCCGACACCTTCCGCGGTGCCGCGGCGGACGACGGCGTGGTCCTCACCGGGCTGAACGCCTACCTGTGGCAGCAGCGCGCCGAGGAGCGGACGGCGGTCGACGAGACGCTCGCCGCCACCGGCGAGGAGCTGGAGCGGCTGGAGGGGATGGTCAAGGAACTCCGCCGCGTCCGCAACACCGTCCTGACCCGGGTCCTCGCCTGGACCGACGGGCGGGACGACGAAGAGATCGCCCGACTGGCCGCGACCACCCCGACGGCCGTGGCCGAATGGCGGGAGCGGCTCACCGCGAACCCGAGCGGCCAGCCGGAGTAGCGGGGCCGGAACAGCGCTGGGCGGCTTGCCAACAGCGCTGCGAAGTAACGGAGTTGGGCCCGGCAGTCGGCGTGCGGGGCGGGGGAGTGGTGGCCCCCGGGCCGTCGGCCACGCCTCACGAGAGAGCGGCCAGCGCCTCCTCCGCGAGCATCTGCTCCAGGGCCAGCAGGGCGCGCGGGGTGTGCCGGGTGTCGATGCGGACGGCGTAGATGAAGCGCGTCAGTTCCGGGTCGGCCAGCGGACGGGCCACGACCTGGGTGGTGCCCCGGGGGAGTGCGAGCTGCGGCATCACGGCGACGCACAGGCCCGCAGCCACGAAGCCCAGCACGGTGTTGAAGTCGTCGCCCTCGTACGCCAGCCGCGCCTGGAAGCCCGGCGTCTTGGCGATCTGGGCGAGCAGTTCCAGGCGCAGCGCTGCCTCCGGGGCCGCGATCCAGGTCTCGGACGCGAGGCTGGCCAGGTCGATGACGTCCCGGTCGGCGAGGTGGTGGCCGGCCGGGACCACCGCCACGACCGGATCCCGCGCGACGAGCGTCCGGCGCAGCGTGCGGGGCGGCGGCAGGGGTATGAAGTCGTAGTCGTAGCTGAGGGCCAGGTCCATGTCTCCCCGCTTGAGGCGGGCGTAGCCGGCTTCGGGCTCCAGCTGGGAGAGGCTGACCTGCACGTCGGGGTACGCCGTGTGCAGCTGCGCCAGCGCCTTCGGGACGATGCCGGCGGCGGCGGAGGCGAAGGCACCGAGCCGGATCCGTCCGGCGGTGCCGGCGCGCATGGCGTCGAGTTCCACGGACGCCGCCGCCAGGGCGATCCTGACTCCCTGTTCGGCGTCGAGCAGGACCTGGCCGGCCGGGGTGGGACGCACCGGCCGGCGCTCCAACACCCGGAGACCCGCCCGGCGTTCGAGTTCGGCGATCTGCTGCGAGACGGCGGGCGCGCTGTAGCCCAGCTCGCGGGCGGCGGCGGTGAAGGAACGGTGGCGGACCACGGCCTCCAGGGTGGCGAGCAGACGGGGGTCCAGTCTCTGCATCGTGTTAAGGCTCACTTATCTGTCGCGAAGACGTCTTTTCTTGTGCTTAAGGATGAACGGCAGCAGGATTCTTGCTTGCGGCCCGGATGCGCAAGCCTCCGCCCCCCGCTCCGTGGCCGATCGCTCCGTCCTGCGTCCGATCGCTCGCCACCGCGGGCGCGCCTCCGTGCGCCGCCGTGCCGTGCACCCCCTCCTCCGCAGTCCGCCCGCCGCACACGTGCGCCGGGCGGGTGGGCCGTGGAGGAGACGGCCGTCGACGATCGGCCCCAGCCCTGGAAGGACGTGGTATGCGCAAGCCACTCATCGGACTCACCACCTACCTCACCGACGCCCGGTGGGGCGAGTGGGCGTTGCCCGCCGCGCTGCTGCCCGCGGCGTACACCAGCTGCCTCCAGGCCGCGGGCGGCCACGCCGTCCTGCTGCCCCCGGACGCGCCGGAGGCCGCGGCCGACGTCGTCGCGAAGCTGGACGCCATCGTCCTGACCAGTGGCGAGGACCTGGATCCCGCGCTCTACGGGGCCCAGCCGCACCTGTGCACCTTGCCGCCGGTGCGCGAACGCGACCGGTGGGAGCGGGCCGTGCTGGCCGCCGCTCTCGCACGTGACATGCCGGTGCTCGGGATCTGCCGGGGGATGCAGCTGATGAACGTGCACGCGGGCGGCACCCTCGTCCAGCACCTGCCCGAGAAGGTGGGGCACCACGGCCACAACCCGTACGGGGGCCAGTTCGCCCCCCATCCGGTCACCACGGTGCCCGGAACCCGGCTCGGCGCGCTCCTTCCGGGCACCAGCCGGGTCGCCACCCACCACCACCAGGCGGTGGACTCCCTCGGGGCCGGCCTGGTGGTCTCCGCCCGTGCGGCGGACGGGACCGTCGAGGCGATCGAGAGCACCCGGCACCGCTTCGCCATGGGCGTCCAGTGGCATCCGGAGGCGGCCTTCGAGCCGGCCGTGGTGCACGCCCTGGTGGCCGCGGCCAGGCCGGACGACAGCGGCGCGGTGGTTCCCGCCTCCGGTCAGGAGCCGCGAACGGTGCGGCAGCCGAGCGGAGTCGTCGCGGCGACGCAGAGGCCTTGACACCACCGTGCGGGATCCCCCAGGATCGCCCCGTGAACCTGTCAGACAGCAAGACAGTCAGTCCAGTGCCCAGGCGCGTGAGCGCCATGGAAGCGGTGTTCGGCCACCTCCGCGGCGCCATCGAGCGCGGCGAGTACGTGGTGGGGGACAAGCTCCCCTCCGAAGCGGAGCTGTGCCGGACCCTGGAGGTCAGCCGGCCGGTACTGCGGGAGGCGCTCAGGGCCCTGCAGACCATGGGACTGACCGTCTCGAAGACCGGCAGGGGCACCTTCGTCGTGGCGAACACGGTCGAGGACCCCACCTTCGGCGACTACGCCGCCAGCGACCTCCTGGAGGTGCGCCGCCACGTCGAGATCCCGGTCGCCGGGTACGCGGCGCTGCGCCGCACCCCGGAGGACCTGGACCAGCTGACCCACCTGCTCGACCGGATGGAGCGGGAGACCGACACCACGGCCTGGGTCGCCCTGGACACCGTCTTCCACCTGGCGGTGGCCGAGGCCTCCCGCAACCCGGTCTTCCGCCGGGTCATCGAGGAGATCCGGGACGCACTGGCGCGTCAGTCGGCCTTCCTCAACGAGCTCGGCGATCGACGCGAGCAGTCCAACTGCGAGCACCGGGCGATCGTCGAAGCACTGATCGACGGGTCCGAGCCGGACGCGGTGGAGGCCATGTCCCACCACCTGCACCGCGTCGAGGCGACCCTCACCGACATCGTGCGCCCCCGGCGCACGGACATCCCCCCAACAGAAGGCAGACCCGAGGCGTGAGCGAGCAGTTCCTCAAAGACGAGAAGCGCCCCTCCACCCGTCACGTCGACGCCGGGGACACCGGCTACAGCAAGTCCTTGAAACCCCGGCACGTCAACATGATCGCCATCGGCGGTGCCATCGGCACCGGCCTGTTCCTCGGCGCCGGCGGCCGCCTCGCCGATGCCGGGCCCTCCCTGTTCGTCGCCTACGCGGTGTGCGGCGTGTTCGCGTTCCTCGTCGTGAGAGCGCTCGGCGAACTCGTCCTCTACCGGCCGTCCTCCGGCGCCTTCGTCTCCTACGCCCGGGAGTTCCTGGGGGAGAAGGGGGCGTACACCGCGGGCTGGATGTACTTCCTCAACTGGGCGACCACCGGTATCGCCGACATCACCGCGGTGGCCACCTACGCCCACTACTGGCACCTGTTCTCCGACGTCCCGCAGTGGGTGATCGCGCTCGTAGCCCTGGCGCTGGTCCTCACCGTGAACCTCATATCGGTGCGGATCTTCGGCGAACTGGAGTTCTGGTTCGCCATCGTGAAGGTCAGCGCGCTGGTCGTCTTCATGGGCATCGCGATCGTCCTCCTGGTCACCCAGCACCCGGTGGACGGCGTCACCCCAGGCCCCTCCCTGATCACCGACAACGGTGGCATCTTCCCCAACGGTCTGCTGCCGATGCTGCTGATCATCCAGGGCGTCGTGTTCGCCTACGCCTCCGTCGAACTGGTCGGCGTCACGGCCGGGGAGACCGAGAACCCCGAGAAGATCATGCCGAAGGCGATCAACTCGATCATGTGGCGGGTGGGCCTGTTCTACGTCGGTTCGGTGCTCCTGCTGTCGATGCTGCTGCCGTGGAACAGGTACACCTCCGGCCAGAGCCCCTTCGTGACCGTGCTGTCCCACATCGGGGTGCCGGCCGCGGGCAGCGTGATGAACCTGGTGGTCCTCACCGCGGCGATGTCCTCGCTCAACTCCGGCCTCTACTCCACCGGCCGCATCCTGCGCTCGATGGCCGTCAACGGCTCCGCCCCGCGCTTCACCGCCCGGATGAGCCGCAGTCAGGTGCCCTACGGCGGCATCCTGCTCACCAGCGGCATGTGCGTCCTCGGCGTGGTCCTCAACTACGTGGTGCCCGCGGACGCGTTCGAGATCGTGCTCAACCTCGCGGCGATCGGCATCCTCGCCACCTGGGGCATGATCATGATCTGCCACCTCTTCTTCTGGCGGAAGACCCGAGCCGGTGAACTGACCCGCCCCGCCTACCGGCTGCCGGGCTCGCCCTGGACCGAGATCGTGACGCTGGTCTTCCTCGCCACCGTCCTGGTCCTGATGTACGCCGACGGCGGTGCCGGACGCACCACCGTTCTCTGCGTACCGCTGATCGCCGCCGCGCTGATGGCCGGCTGGTACGCGATCCGCGGCCGCCGCGCCCGCGACGGCGCCCCGACCGACGGCGCCCGGTCCGACGGCTGACCCCGGGCGGCGGCCTTCGGGGCGGGGAACCCACCCCTCGGTTGTCGAGGGCCGCCGCCCGACCGGCCGACGGACCGGCAAGTGATCCACCACCGAGCGAGGCAGTGATGCACAGAACCACCCCCGCGCCCGCACCCGCGGTCCGCGAGCCCCGGTACGTCCCCGTCGCCCACGTCACCCGCGGCGGCATGATCGAGGGAGTCCACCACGGCTCCGTCGTCGTCCTCGACACAGACGGCGAAGTCCGGTTCCACCTCGGCGACATCGAGGTCGCCTGCTACCCGCGATCCGCCCTCAAGCCGCTCCAGGCCGTCGCCATGGTGCGGGCCGGGCTGCCGCTGGACGGCGAACTCCTCTCCCTCGCGATGGGCAGCCACTCCGGCGAGGAACGCCACCTCGCGGGCACCCGACGGATCCTCGAACTGGCCGGTCTCGGCGAGGACGACCTGCGCAACGTCCCCGACCTCCCGTACGACCCCGCCGTGCGGGACACCTGGGTGCGGGACGGCCGCCCGCCCTCCCGCCTTGCCCAGAACTGCTCCGGCAAGCACGCCGCGATGCTCTACCTCTGCAGGCTCAACGGTTGGCCCCTGCGGACGTACCTCGACCCAGCGCACCCGCTCCAGACGGTGATCGCCGAGGTCGTCGAGGAGCTCACCGGCCAGCGCACCGCGCACGTCAGCATCGACGGCTGCGGCACCCCGCTGTTCGCCGTCTCGCTGCACGGACTCGCCCGCGCCGCCGCCCGCATCGCCGGGGGGCTGCCGGGCACCGCCGAGTTCCGGGTCGCGGACGCGCTGCGCGGCCACCCGGAGATGGCCTCCGGGACCGGACGGGACACGGCCGCGCTGATGCGCGCGGTGCCCGGGCTGATCGCCAAGGACGGTTTCGAGGGCGTGCAGATCGCCGCGCTGCCGGACGGCCGCGCCGTCGCGGTGAAGATCGCGGACGGGGCGAACCGGGCCCGGATCCCGGTGGCGGCGGCCGCTCTGGCGCTGGCGGGCGTCGATCCGCGCCTGCTGGTGGACTGCGCCGGCGAGGCGACGGCCGGCGGCGGCCGACGCGTGGGCAGCGTACGGCCGGTGCCGGCGCTGGTCGACGCACCCGTGCCGGCACCGGCGCCGCGGGCCTGCGCCCACTCCGCGTGAGCGACCCCGACCCCGTCACCACCCGACCTCAGGACCAGGAAGAGGACCCGCACACCATGACGACCGCCACCCGGAGCGAGCACGACCTGCTCGGAGACCGCGACGTCCCCGCCGATGTCTACTGGGGCGTTCACACCCTGCGCGCCACCGAGAACTTCCCCATCACGGGGACGCCCATCTCCACCTATCCGCACCTGATCGAAGCGCTCGCCGCCGTCAAGGAGGCCGCCGCCCTCGCCAACGAGGAACTCGGCCTGCTGGAGCCCCGGAAGGCCGCCGCGATCGTCGCCGCCTGCCAGGAGATCCGCGCCGGAAAGCTGCACGACCAGTTCGTCGTCGACGTCATCCAGGGCGGCGCCGGCACGTCCACCAACATGAACGCCAACGAGGTCATCGCCAACCGGGCGCTGGAACTGCTGGGGCACGCCAAGGGCGAGTACCGGAACCTGCACCCCAACGAGGACGTCAACCTCGGCCAGTCCACCAACGACGTCTACCCGACCGCCGTCCGGATCGCGACCGTCTACGCCGTCCGCGGCCTGCTCGACGCGATGGCCGTCCTCCAGGACGCCTTCGCCCGCAAGTCCACCGAGTTCCGCGACGTGCTCAAGATGGGCCGCACCCAGTTGCAGGACGCCGTGCCGATGACGCTCGGGCAGGAGTTCTCGACCTTCGCGGTCATGCTGGACGAGGACCGCAGCCGGCTCGCCGAGGCCGTCGAGCTGATCCACGAGATCAACCTGGGCGCGACCGCGATCGGCACCGGCCTCAACGCTCCGGCCGGATACGCCGAAGCCGCCCGCCGGCACCTGGCGGACATCTGCGGGCTGCCCCTGGTCACCGCCGCCAACCTGGTCGAGGCCACCCAGGACTGCGGCGCGTTCGTCCAGATGTCCGGCGTGCTCAAGCGCATCGCCGTCAAGCTGTCGAAGAGCTGCAACGACCTGCGCCTGCTGTCCTCCGGGCCGCGCGCGGGCCTCGGCGAGATCAACCTGCCGCCGGTGCAGGCCGGTTCGAGCATCATGCCCGGGAAGGTCAACCCGGTGATCCCCGAGGTCGTCAACCAGGTCGCCTTCGAGGTGATCGGCAACGACGTCGCGATCACCATGGCCGCCGAGGCGGGCCAGCTCCAGCTCAACGCCTTCGAGCCGATCATCCTGCACTCGCTGTCGGAGTCGATCACCCATCTGCGCGCCGCCTGCCTCACCCTCGCCGAGCGCTGCGTCGTCGGCATCACCGCCAACACCGAGGTGCTGCGCGCGACCGTCGAGAACTCCATCGGCCTGGTGACCGCGCTGAACCCGCACATCGGGTACACGGCCGCCACCGACATCGCCAAGGAGGCCCTCGCCAGCGGCCGCGGGGTGGCCGAACTGGTGCTGGAGAAGGGCCTGTTGCCGGCGGAGCGGCTCGCCGCGCTGTTGCGGCCCGAGGTGATCGCGGGGACCGGCGCGCCCGTGCTCTGACGGAAGGTCGGGCGCGGGGCTGCTCAAGCGGTCCGCGCGGGCAGCAGCCGCGGCGCCGGGGTACCCGCAGCGGCCTGCGCGCCCCCGTGGACCGCCTCGACGCCCCCGGCGAGGTCGCGTTCCCCTTCCCCTGAACCGGAGCCCCCGTCGGTGACGGGGGCTCCCGCACGCCCGCCCGAATGGGCCTCACCGGGGAGTCCCGGCCCTCAGCGGGTCCGGCCGACCTGGGAGTTGACCGCACCAGTGGTCCTTCTCCATGTCGCCGCCTCCGTTGTGGGCCGGTCGAAGGCGGCCACGGCACCGGGCCGGAAGACCACGGCCACGCTGGACGCCGTAGCTGAAGCGGCCCGGCCGGTCGCCCGTCTCGACCCGCTCCGACCGGTGGTCTGCACCACCGGCCGCTCCTGGGACGTGCTCTTCACCGCTGCTCTCCTGTCTCGACGCTTTCTCCGGTTGCGGCCTGGGGTGCTGTTCGGGGTGTCATGGCTGTTCTCCGGCCCGTAGTTCGGTGGCGATCTGGCGGCGGCCGGCGATCAGGGTCTCGGCGGCCACGGCGAGGGCGACGAGCAGCGCCAGACCCGCGGTGGGCAGCAGGACGGGCATCAGTGCGGGGGTGATGACGTCGCCGACCCTGGCGCCGACGAGAGTGGAGATGTCGAAGGCCGCGCCGAGCAGGGCGACGGCCGCCAGGGCGGTCAGGCCGCCGCCGAGGACGGCGGTGAGGGCCTGGGGCAGGGCTTCGGTCGTGATCAGTGCCAGGCCCTGGCGGGGGCGCAGGCCCATGGTGCGCAGCCGGGCCAGGACGGCGGTGCGTTCGGGTGCCGCGCGCAGGAGGGTCAGCAGGACGGCGAGCAGGGCGAACCCGGCACCGGCGGCGGCCGCGTACCAGAACAGCCGGCCCGCGGCGTGCTGCAACGGGTCGTCCGCCAGCGCCGCCGCGTTCTCCCCGCTGCTGTGCACCGTGTAACCCGCCGGCAGGCCATGGGTGGTTCCACCGACGGCTGCGGCGCCGTCCGCAACCAGCTTTGCCAGACCGACCGGCCCGGCGCCGACATTGTCCCGAAGCGACGTTCTTACTCCTTCGGGGTCGATGTCGCCGACGGCGAACCACTTGTTGATCCGCTTGGCGTCCGGCAGCCGCTCCCACGCCGGGCCGGCGGCCACCACGACGAAGGGCTTGCCCGGATCCGGCAGGGCGGCGGTGGCGGTGACGGTTCCGGTGACGGTCAGGCGCAGGTCGTTGCCGTTGGGGGTGCGCACCTGGGACGACCCGGAGGCCAGGCGCTGGGCCAGGTCGGGGCTGATCAGCGCGGGCACCGGGGTGTCGCGGCCGCCGGGGCCCGCGGCGAGCTTCGCCGGGTCGAACTCGCCGACGCCCAGGGTGCGGGCGATCTCCGCGTATGCCGCGGGATCGGCCACCATCACCAGGTAGGCCTCGGAGTAGCCCTGGTCGGCGTCAAGGATGCGGGCCTTGTTCTCGACCCACGCTCCGGTCGAGGCGCGGACGCCCGGCAGTGCGGCAGCGGCCTTGGTGAAGGAGTCGGGAAGGGCGGCGTAGTCGGGGAGGGAGACGCCGATGTCCCCGCCGGTGGCGATGCGCGCGGCGCGGCTGCGCACGTGGTCGACGGTGTCGAGCACGGTGGCGCCGAAACCGGTCGTGGTGACGGCGATCAGCAGCGCGAGCAGCGGCAGCACGGAGGGTTTGCGGCGCCCCGAGCCGTCACGGGCGGCCCGGGCCAGGCCGAGGAAGCCGATCAGGCCGCGACCGCGTCCGGCGAGCCGGGCCAGCGAGCCGACCGCCACCGGCTCGATCCGCGCCAGCAGCAGCCCACCGGTCACGGCGAGCAGCAACGGCGCGGCCACCAACAGCGGGTCGACCGCGGCCCCGGGGTGGCCGATGCCCCGGCGGCGGACCTCCGCGACAGCGGCGGCGGTCGCGGCCGCCACGGTGAGTTCGCCGATCACCCGCCGGGCGCCGCCGGGTGTCCTACGGCGTACCCACAGCAGGGCGGCGCGGGCCGGGAAGGCCAGCAGGGCGAGCAGGGTCGCGGCCAGCGCCGCCAGCACCGCTTGGCCCCACCGGTGGGTGGGCAGCAGCGTCAGGGCCAGGGCGGTGGCGAGGACGGCGGCGGGCAGGATCGTGGCCGCACCCTCGCCGGTCAGCCGCAGCAGCACGCCGGTTCGGGAGCCGCCACGGGCGCGCAGCAACTGGATCTCGGCGGTGCGCCGGTCGGTGGTCAGGGCGGCGGCCAGGCACAGCACCACGGTGGCCACGCCCGCGACTCCGGCGGGGCCGATCGTGCTCAGCGGCAGCGCGGCCCGGTAGCGCTCGTCCGCCCGGGTCAGGATCTCCGGCAGCCCGGAGACGGTGTGCAGGTCGTGGCGCCCGGCGGCGCCCGCCAAAGCGGTTGCGGCGGGTCCGGTGAGGAAGGACCTGAGGGTGTCGCGGGTGCGGTCGAGCCGGTCGGCCCGCAGCGAGGCGGGATCGACGGGCAGCCGCCAGAAGTTCTCGCCGTTCGAGCCCCAACGGGCCAGCGCCGCCAGGCTGTTGCCGTCGACGAATCCGCTGGTCATCCAGTGTTCGTGCTCGGGGTCGGTCCGCAGGCAGGCGCGGGCCGGGCAGCCGAGGTTTTCCCAGAACGGGTCCTGGGGGTCGTTGATCCGGTAGAGGCCGACCACCACGGTGCTCCGCTGGGCGCCCGAGCCATCGACGCCGTTGTCGATGACGTCGCCGAGCTCGATGTGGATGGTCTCGGCGGCCTGCTTGCTGATCACGATCGGCAGCGGACCGCCGACGGTGCCGGGGGTCGGCCAGGTGCCGTCGGTGAGGGTGGCCCGGGCGGACAGGTCGTGCAGGTAGAGCAGGCCGAGGACCGGATCGGTCCTCTTCTCCGCGATCCGGACGTACTCGGGATTGCCCATGCCGCGGTCGACCAGGGCGCGGGCACCGTAGGCCCGGCCCGACGGAGCCAGAGTCAGTTCCCGGCCGACCGACCGGACCAGGGTCTGCTGCACCCGGTCGAGTTCGGACGCCGCGTCGCCGTCGATGACCTTGGAAGTGGTCTGCAGGCTGGTCGGGTTGAGGCCCTTCTGGCGGACGAAGTCCTGGAGCGCCGCGTCCGCGCCGCGGTCCGAGATGCGGGGGAAGGCCGCGGCGAGGAAGACGGTGACGAAGGCGAGCGCCGCCATCAGCACCGCGGCCAGCGGGCCGGCCCGCAGCCGGGTGCGGACCCAGGGCGCGGGCCGGTGGGTGTGCTCAGCGGGGGCCTGGGTGGTCACATCTCCTCCACGTGGCGCAGCCGGTTGGCCACATCTGGACGGCGGCGTCCGATGAGGAAGGCGGACAGCAGTGGGGCGAGGGCGATCGCGGCCGCGAACAGCAGTGCCTGGCCGGTGGGTGGCTCGATCAGTGCTTCGGGCATGGGTGGGCGGGCGGCGGGGACGAGGACGACGAAGGGCACAGCAGCAGTCGGCGGCAGTCGCCCACGCAACCTGCGCACGACGAAGCCGAGCATCGCCATTCCTCCCCCGGTCGGATCCCCGTCGCATCCCGGCCCCATTCGTCGAGGGCAATCGGTCGCGGGACAGCGGCTGATGCTGTCAGATTCGATCCGGGAACGGAAGGGACTTGCGCGAATCAACTGAGCAAGGAGCGAATTCCTTGTATTCCCGTCGGCCCCACCGTGGACGGCTCATTCAAATGCCATGCACACTTCACGGATTCGGACGCCGCACAACCCTTTTGACCAGGCAACTCCTTTTTCCCGAATTCTTTGCCCGGAAGGTTGAACCGAAGAAGCCGCCCTGGCCGTTCGCCAGGACGGAACCGGTGCCGCCGAGACCGGCTCGCCCAGGACGGCGGAGCCGATCGGCGTTCTGGCAGCGCCTGGCGGAGTCCTGCAGCCTCGCGGCGGGGGAATGGCACCGGGCGCCGGAGCGTCGACTTTCCCGTGCAGCGCGCCCACGATCACCGCCGGGTCGACGAAGCCCCGCAGCCCGGCCCTTTACCGAACGCGCCCCAGGAGCAGAGCCTTTGCGGACGCATGGTGGTGAGGGGTGGGTCGCACCCTGGCGCAGCTGGGAGATCTCTGACACCATCTCAGCCGACGTGAACGAATCGTGTGTCGATCGTTCACTCCACCTGCACAAGAACAGTCGTAGAGCGTCGTCGAGAAGATCTGAGGCCTGCCATGAAGACCTTACGGACCCACACCTCGCACGTGCTGACCGTCGTGCTGATGCTCCTGGCCCTGATCACCGCCGCGACCTCGCAGGCGCAGGCGGCCCCGCAGCGGCTCGCGGGAAGCACCACCGTCTGCTCCAACTCGCCCATCCCGGCCGGGTGGGTGGTCACCAGCTCGTACAGCAGCTGGGGCTGTCCCGGCACCGGGGTCTCGTACACGATCACCGACACGACCGGGCAGACCAACCTCACCATCTGCTCCTTCTCGCCCAAGCCGGCCGGGTGGGTGGTGACCAGCTCGTACAGCAGCAGCAACTGCGCGGGCAGCGGCGTCGCCTACGGCTTCCACAACGTGGCCAACGACACCAACGTCGGCGCGTGCTCGATGACCCCGATCCCGGCCGGGTGGGTGATCACCAGCTCCTACAGCAGCAGCAACTGCGCGGGGACCGGTGTGGCCTACTCGCTCCACAACACGGCCAACGACACCAGCGTCGGCGCGTGCTCGATGACCCCCGTCCCGGCCGGGTGGGTCGTCACCAGCTCGTACAGCAGCAGCAACTGCGTCGGAACCGGCGTCGCCTACACCCTCTTCAAGATCACCACTCAGACCTCCGCCGTCGTGTGCTCCTTCTCCCCCCTCCCGGCGGGCTGGGTGGTCAGCAGCTACTACCCGAGCAGCAACTGCTACGGCAGCGGCGTCGCCTACTCCATCCGCAAGGCCTGACCCGCCGACCGCCGGCACCGAACGGCCCGGGCCGGTGAGGCGCGGGGAAGCCGCGGAAGCCTGACGGCGGGGCCTCCGGGCGGCTCGGGAGCGCGACTCCTCCCGGCCGCCCGCAGGCCCCGCAGCCGTTGCCGAGTCCCTCGGGCCCGGCGGGTGCCAACTCGCCCGCCCACGCCGGTCATCGGCGGCACGGCGGACACCGTCCTCCCCGCCGGCGACACCTCCGCCGCCATCTACAACGCGCTCCCGGCCACGATGACCGACAAGACGGCATGCCGACCAACGCGCGTGCCGGCATGTCCTCCTGGCCAACGTCGGGCGAGCGGACTTTGCCGGTCAGGACAAACCCTCCGGGCGGTCGTGGCTGGGAGTCTGTAGCGCATGGCCATCTCAACAACGTTGTCCGAGGTCGTGGCCTCGGCGGTACGCCCCGGGGACCCGGGACTGTCGGTGGGGATCTCCACCGACGGGAAGCTGATCCACCACGCATCGGCGGGGTTGGCGAGCGTGGAGTTCGAGGCGCCGGTCGACACCCGGACACGGTTCGACATCGCTTCCGTGAGCAAGCAGTTCACCGCCGCCGCGGCGTTACTGCTGTGCCGGGACGGGCGGCTGTCGCTGGACGACGACATCCGGACGCACCTGCCCGAACTGAGGCTGTCGGTTCCGGTGACGGTCGGTCAGTGTCTGCGGCACACGGGAGGTCTGCGGGACTGGCTGGCCCTGATGACGATCGCCGGCCGGCCGCTGACGAGGATCACCCAGGACCGGACGCTGGCCTTCGTGGCGGGGCTGACCGAGGTCGACTTCGAACCGGGGACCGCCTTCTCCTACTCCAACACGGGGTACGTCCTGGTCGCCTCGCTCGTGCGGCGGCTCACCGGCCGCACCCTGGGGGAGTTCACCACGGACCGGATGTTCACACCGCTGGGAATGAACGAGACCGTGTTCCGCGAGGACAGCCAGGAGCCGTTGCCGCGATTCGCCTACGGGTACGACGTCACCCGCGGTGTCGTCCGGCGCGCCGACACCGAGGAGTCCGCGGTCGGCGACGGCGGACTGGCCACCAGCGTCGCCGACCTGGCGCCGTGGTTCGGGTTCCTGCAGGACGGCCGGGTCCTCGGCACCGACATCCGCGACGGGCTGTTGCGGCGGGTCGACTCCGGGGACGGGGAGGAGCCGTACGCGCTGGGTCTCTACCACACGACGATCGCGGGCCGCCCGGCGTTCGGCCACGCCGGCGGCCTCCCCGGGTACCGGTCCCAGCTGCTGTTCATGCCGGACGCCGACCTCGGCGTGGCGCTGCTGAGCAACAACTCCTCGATCCACTCCTCGAAGCTGGCCACCCAGGTGCTCCGGCTGGCCGCCGGACTGCCCGAGGACGATCCCGTCGAGCTGGTGGCGGACCAGGTGGCAGCCGAGTCCGCTGCCCGGCTGACGGGGGACTGGCTGGATCCGCGATCCGGCCTCACCCTCCGGATCGACGCCGTGGGCAACGGCCGGATCCGCATCCACGGTGCGCCGCCCGCAGGCGAGTTCGCGCCGGCCGTCGACGGCAGCTGGCAGGGCCTGGGGGACGGCGCCGGCTTCTCGCTGCGGGTGGCGTCCGACACGATCAGGATCGGATCGGTGTACCGCCCCGGCCGCGCCACCGAGTACCGGCGCTGTCCCCCCGCGGCTGCCGGTGCCACGCTGCCACCGGCCGTCTACCGCAGTCCGGAGCTCGGCATCCTGGCGACGGTCACCCAGGACGGCACGCTCGAACTCGGTCCGGAGTTCGTCGGCACGATCGAACCGGCAGCGGACGGCGCGTTCCGTGCGGGCGGCCTGTTCAGCCTGCGCCCCAGCGGCGACGACCTCCTGATCAGCACACCCGGTGTCCACCGGCTGCGCTTCGTCGGACAGCCCGGCGCCGCCGGCCCCCCGGGGGTTGTCCCCGGCCCCGGCCTCGCCCCCTGACGGCCCCAGCCCTGCGCACCACCCTGCTGTTCGGCACGCACCACGTGGCCGTGGTCCGGCGGATCGCCGACCGCACCGTCGTGCTCCCGCACGGCCGGGTGGTCGAAACGGGTGACACCGGGAAGGTTTTCGACCACCCGCCCGCGCGTACACCCGCCGCCCGATGGCTTCCGGGCCACCGGCGCGCCGACCGGAAGGACAGCCCAGCCCATGCGTGACCCGATCGTCTCCGGCGGCGAGGCCCACGACGGATCCGCCTCCGTCACCGCCTCCGCCTCCGCCTCCGTCACCGCCTCCGCCTCCGCCTCCGTCACCGCCGACGCTCATGTCACCGCCGACGCCCCCGTCACCGCCGACCGCGTGGCCGCCGTGGGGATGCTGCGATCGGAGCGGCGATGACGGCCCCCGCCGGGATCACCCTCGGGGTCGTGCTCGACAGCCTGGGACCCGGTCTCCTACGGCCGCTCGCACTGCCACGGGGTCGGGCGGTCCCCGTCGGGGCGCCCACGATTCATGACACCGACGCCCCCGGGACGGGACTGACCGACGCGATCGTCCTGGTTCCCGGCCGGCTGACCGCCGACGTACTGGAGTGGGCCGCCGGGCACCACGCGAAGGCGGTGGTCGTGCGAGCCGGTACCACGGACACGGCAGCGTTGACAGAGGCAGCCGAACGGACCGGGGTGGCGCTCCTGGAGCGCAGTGCCGAGATCTCCTGGGGGCAGCTCTACACCTTGATCGACGCGCTGCGTGCGATCACGAGCCCGGTGTTCGAGCCGAACAGGCACCGCTCCACCGACCTGTTCGCCCTGGCCAACGACATCGCCGTGCGCGCCGGCGGCGCGGTGGCGATCGAGGATCTGTCCATGCGCGTGCTGGCCTACTCCACGGTCCCGGGCCAGCTGGTCGACGACCCGCGTCGCGACGGGATCCTCGGCCGCCGCGTGCCCGACCACCCGACCCACGCCGAGGAGTACGCCGCTGTCCTGCGGTCCGACACCGCGGTCTGGAGCCACGAGCCGAAGGAGTACCGGCCGCGCCTCGCCATCGCCATCCGGGACGGTGGCGAGGCGCTGGGCACCATCTGGGTGATCCGGGGTGAGGAGCCCCTGGCGGAGGAGGCGGCAGACGTCCTCGCCGAGGGCGCGCGACTGGCCGCGCCCCACCTGGCCCGGGTCGGTCTCGCGGCCGATGCCGAGCGCCGGCAACGGGCCGAGCGTCTGGGCTGGTTGCTCCGCGGCCGGGGAGCGACCCGGGAGCTCGCCGACTCGTTCGGGATACGCTTCGACGGCCCGGCGACGGTGCTGCTGATCGGCCGCTTCGGTGACCCGGCCGGTCAGGCGCGGGGCGTGGCGCCGGACTCCGACGCCGAGTACGTCGGCGACCTGCTGCGGATGGGGCTCTCCGCCTACCGGCTGGGAGCCGCCGCGGGAGCGCTGGACGGTCAGGCCGTGGCGGTGGTCGACACGGCGTCCGACACGCCCGTGATCCAGCTGATCATCGCGACGGTGCTGGCCCGCGCGAGGGACACCCTGGGCGGCGGCTGGCGGGCGGGGATCAGCCGCACCCTTCCCGGCCTCGCCGACGTCTCGACAGGGCTGAGCCAGGCCGAGCAAGCGCTCAAGGTGGTGTGCGGACCGTTCGGCAAGGCGGAGATCGGACGGCACGACGAGCTGGCCGCCCCGATGTTCCTGCGGGACGTGTACGAGGCGATCCGGTACCGTCCGGCCCTGGGCGCGGAGCCCCTGTCGACGGTGCTCGACCATGACGCCCGGCACGGAACGGAGTACGAGAAGACGCTGCGCTGCTGGATCGCGGGGCACTACGACGTGCCACGGGCTGCGGAGGCGTTGACGCTGCACCCCAACACGTTGCGGCACCGGTTGCGCCGGCTCGCCGAGCTGATCGACATCGACGATCCGGACCTGCGGTTGGCGCTGGCGCTGCAGCTGCGGCTACGGCTGCCGGACATCGGCACAAAGGAGGCCAGGTGAACTTGGGCCCGCACGCCAATGGCCCGGGGCGGTCCGCCGGGCAGACTCGTCGCATGGTCGAATTTCCTTCCGCCGACGCGGAACGGGCGGACGTCCGAATCCAGTTGCTTCGGACCGTACCCCAACTCCAGCAGGCCGCCGCAGTGCTGCGAACCGTGTGGAACACCCCGGACAACGCCGAGCCGCCGTTGGCCCTGGACGTGATGTGCGCGCTCGCGCACACCGGCGGCTACGTCGCGGCGGCCTACCTCGGGACGGCGATGGTCGGCGTGACCGCCGGGTTCCGGACCGTCGGGGACAGCCTGCACTCGCACGTGGCCGGCGTGCTGCCGGGAATGCACGGGCGCGGGATCGGTGCAGCGATGAAGGCGCACCAGCGGAAGTGGGCCGCCGAGGCGGGCCTCTCGTCGATCTCGTGGACGTACGACCCGCTGATCCGCCGCAACGCCTACTTCAACCTGCACCGGCTCGGGGCGGTCGCGGAGGCGTACCTGCCCGACTTCTACGGGCCGTTGGACGACGGCATCAACGACGGCGACGACTCCGACCGGCTGTTCGTCAGCTGGCCGGTGCACGTGACGCCGCACGCACCGGCGCCGTTGCCGGACCTGGCCGCCGCGGAACCCGTGCTCGAAGCGGACGGCGACGGCGAACCCGTACCGCGCGCGGCGACCGGCGGCGTACTGCGTTGCGTCACCCCGGTGGACACGGAGTCCCTGCGGCGACAGGATCCTGCCGCAGCCCGACGCTGGCGGTCCGCGATGCGCGAGGCGCTCGGTGGCGCCATGGGGAACGGGTACCGGATCGAGGGGTTCGACCGGTCCGGCTGGTACGTCCTGCGACGGAAGGAAACATCGGAATGAAGCTGCAGCAGGCGGAGTTGCGTGAGGTGGCCCTGCCCCTGGTCGCGCCGTTCCGGACCTCACTGGGAACCCAGGACCACCGGTACTCGCTGCTGGTCAAGGTGACCACGGCCGACGGAGTCGTGGGCTGGGGCGAGTGCGTGGCCGACGACGATCCGACGTACAGCGCCGAGTACCTGGCCGGGGCCCGGGAAGTGGTACGTGCGTTCCTGCTGCCCCGGTTGTTCCGGACTCCCGAGCTGACCGCGGCGCTGGTGCCCGAGCTGCTCCGGCCGATCAGAGGGAATCCGATGGCCAAGACGGCCGTCGAGATGGCGGTGCTGGACGCCGAACTGCGGACCGCCGGCATCAGCCTCGCCCAGTACTTCGGGGCGACGCGGACCGAACTCGCCGTCGGCGTGTCGGTCAGCATCATGGACACCGTCGATGAGCTGATCAGTGCCGTCGACGGCTATCTCCGCGCGGGCTACGCCCGGATCAAGCTGAAGATCGCACCGGGCTGGGACATCGAGCCGCTGCGAGCCGTCCGGGAGACGTTCGGCCCGGACATCGCCCTGCAGGTGGACGCCAACACCGCCTACGGTCCGGCGGACCAGCCCCACCTGCGCCGGCTCGACGCCTACGGGCTGACGCTGATCGAGCAGCCCTTCGCCCCGGACGACCTCCTCTCGCACACCCGGCTGGCGGCTCGCATGGACACCCCGATCTGCCTGGACGAGTCGATCACCTCGGCCCGGGACGCGGCCACCGCCATCCGGCAGGAGGCGTGCTCGATCGTGAACATCAAGCCCGGCCGGGTCGGCGGATACCTGGAAGCCCGCCGGATTCACGACCTCTGCCTGGCGAACGGCGTACCGGTGTGGTGCGGCGGCATGCTGGAGACCGGCCTGGGACGGGCGGCCAACCTGGCGCTGGCCGCGCTCCCGGGTTTCACCCTGCCCGGCGACATCTCGGCCTCGGCCCGCTACTACACCCGCGACATCACCGACCCCTTCGTCCTCCACGACGGCCGGCTGACCGTCCCCACCGGCCCGGGGATCGGCATCGCCCCCGACCCCGACGCCCTGCAGGCCGCCACCACCTCCACGGAGCTCCTCACCGTCTGACCCCGTCGTGGGGCGGACGACGAGCTGGAGCCGCTGCTGCTCCAGGCGCCGAGGCTGACGGCGGGCGCGATGGCGGTGACCGGCGCGGCAGCGGCGTTGCGGCGGGCGGTGACGGACATGGGGGTGGATCCCCTTGTGAGGTGATTGACGGCCCGCCGGTGGGCGGGACACGCCGGACGTCGTGCCCGGCGCAGGAGGGAAGAGGGGGCTCAGGTGACGGTGACGACGGTGCTGTGCCAGCCGCTGGCGCCCGCCGGGTAGGGGGCGGCGCGGTCCTCGGTCTGGACCGCGCCGGTGGCATCGGCGTCACCGTCGAGCCCGCGGGCGGCTCCGACCACCCCACCACCGCGCCGCTCATGCTCCTGTCGTTCACCTGAGCCGAAGGATTTGTCGGCCGGTGCCTCCCCGGCGGGCTGTCCACGCGGACGGGCTCCGTCGCGAGCCGACCGTCCGGGACCGGCGAGAGCCATCGTCAGGACCTTTTGGCACGCGGACGTCTCGCAGTCCGGCGTCCGGTCACACGCGACATCGCACGGTCGGCCGAACCGGGTTCCGTCTACCGCAGAGGAAGGTTCTCCTCCTGGAGCCGGTGCAGCAGCGTCGCCCGGTGCAGCGCGGCGATCGGCTCCAGGAGGTCGGGGTGGCGCAGCAGGGGCGCCGCCTGGTGCTCGTGGTCGCCGGGCTGCAGGAGGCGGGTCACGGCACCGGTCGCGCCGGGGACCGTGGTGGCCTGGGCACGGAGGACGAGGGCGGGGTCGGCCAGCAGGCAGGCCGCCCAGCTGACGACGGTCTCGTCGACCCAGGTCCGCCAGGCGGCGTCCTCGGCGAGGCGCTCGTGTTCAGCGCCGGTGAGCCAGTCCAGTCGGGCACTGCCGCCCGGGCCCAGGAGGTGAAGCAGCTGCGCGTCGAGGTCGGTCGGGTAGCGCAGGACGGCGGCCAGAGTGACGGCTTGGCTCGCCTGCGCCTCGGCCAGGGCCCGGCTGAACGCACCGGGTGCCGGCGGGAAGGCGGTCAGGAGCCAACGGGCGCCGGCGGCTATGACGGGGGCGAGATCGGCGGACACGGTGTCCTCCTCGGAGCATGCTCGCTCGCCCGGCCGGGTTCAGCGAGTTACGGCGCGAAGCCGCACTGCTCCGCTCGTGGCGTGCCAGTGTAGGCGGGCTCGGCCCGGCGACGGCATGACGCCCGTCACGTCCGGCCGCGCCCTGGCGAGGTGCGGGTCTCCTCCCATCGGAGCCTCGTGAGCCGGAGGCCCAGGCATCGACTCGGGCCACCGCCGCACGTCGGTGGGAAACGTCAAGCAGGCAGGCCCGGTGCACACGATCTGGGGAAGTGCGGAACGAGACCCATCCGGTCGGGCCGGGAGACCGAATGGCCAGCGTGACCGTTCCGGTCCCCTTCTTCCGTCCGGGATCCGCCCGGCGTCCGCCACAGGAGTATCGCCTGATGAACATGACCCGCTCGGTGCGCACGTCCTTCGCCGCCGTTCTCGCCACCGGTGTGCTGGCCGCTTCGCTGGCCGCCTGCGGGAGCAGCGGAGGCGCGAAGGCGTCCGACGCCGCCAAGGGCACGGCCGGGGCCTCGGCGCCCTCAACGGACACGGCCGGCAGCTCCGCGACGGAATCCTCGGCAGCGGGGCAGGCGATGGCCGGCCAGCCGTTCGGCACCGCCTGCTCGGCCGTACCCAAGGACGGCGCCGGCTCCTTCGCCGGCATGGCCGAGGACCCGGTCGCCACCGCCGCCTCCCACAACCCCCTCCTGTCGACCCTGGTCACCGCCGTCCAGCAGGCCGGCCTCGTCGACACCCTCAACTCCGCGAAGAACATCACCGTCTTCGCCCCCACCAACGACGCCTTCAACAAGATCCCCAAGGCCACCCTGGACGCGGTCCTCGCCGACAAGGACAAGCTCACCAAGATCCTCACCTACCACGTCGTCCCCCAGCGTCTGGACCCCACCGCCCTCACCGGCGCCCACAAGACCCTGGCCTCCGACAACCTCACCGTCACCGGCGCCACCCCGGACTTCACCGTCAACAACACCGCCAAGGTCCTGTGCGGCAACGTCCGGACCGCCAACGCCACCGTCTACATCGTCGACACCGTCCTGATGCCCACCTCCTGACCCGGCATCAGGTCATCGACCGCGGTCCCCGGCCGACCCCCCCCCCGGGGCCGGGGACCGCACTCCGCGCATCAACGGAAGGATCTCGACGGCGCCGTCGGTCGACCCGTGGGGCGGCAGCGGGGGGCGTGCGCGTCCGCCGGCCACGACGAACTCGAACACCGACACCAGCAGCAGGGATGCCGTGGTGATCACGCGGTCGGTCGTGCGACCGTGGTGCACCGCCGCGAGCAGGCCCAGGCCGAGCGAGACCGGTACGAGCAGGAGCATCGTCGGTCCAGCCGGCAATGCGGAGTTGCCCACCCGGTCGCCGAGCATCGCCCCCACCGGCCGGCCCGAGGCGGAGGCGCCGAGGTCGCCCTGCAGCAGCCCGGCGGCCCAGTCGAGCGCTGCAGCACCGGCAACGGCGAGGGCCAGTGCGGCCGCCTGGCCGACTACCAGGTGCCTCGCTAGCCTGGGTGGTACCGGCACATCTCCCTGGCCATGGCCGCCCATGTCTCTCTCACCGTCGTGCGGGCCCAGCAGCTCGAAAAGGGGCCGAACCGGCTCGAACGCCAGACCTGAGCCCACCCACGGTCTCCGAGATCCGCCGGTTGATCACCGATCTCACGCGGCCTGTCCGCCGCAGCATCACCCACGTCCTGCACTCGTCCCGCTGCGGCGCCGGCACCAGGCCCGGACCCGTCACTGCACGAGACGAGGGCACAGCCCGAGAGCCGAACCCTCGTCACGGTAAGCACCGTTGCAGTACTGGCTCGGCCGGCTGACGGACCCCGGAGCCGGAGCCGTGTGGTCAGCGTAGGGCGGGGCGGCCGCCGTAGGGCCGGGCCTTCCGGCCGGGCTGGGCCGCTCGGACCGCGGCAGTGGTCCGTACGGCCCCATCCGTCGCCCGATCGCGCGCAGGAGCGGCGCCATGACGCACAGTGCTGCGGCCGTCCGGCCCCCGGGCCATGGGCCGGACGGCCCATGGCACCCCGCGCGGGCCCTGCGAACGTCGGAAGGGAACGATCGTCCCACCGCATCCAGCAAGGAGGCGAGGCACATGCCCGGCACCCACCACCTGGTAGCGCGTCGCACCGTCGCAACCGGACCCAGCGAGCTCGGACGAGTCGACTGGATCCTGATCGGCTCGTCGATGATCATCGCCGGCGCGATCCATCACGCGCTGTCGGGCGTCGTCGCGATCGCCAAGGAAATGCTGCGCCCCCCTCCGCAAGGTGCATCCGCGTCGGACCGCCCCGCGCCCGCCGCCCTGAGCATCGACGAGAGGGACGGCTGGATCTTCATCAGCGCCCTCTTCTTCCTGACCCACGCGATGGCCCACGCCAGAGCACGCGCCCGGGAGAGCGTCAGGGCGGCCATGAACCCGTCGCATCGGCGGGTGGGGGCGTGACGCCCACAGCACTTGGAACACGTGATCGGCGCCTCCGGGTCTTCACTCGATCGGGCGCCCAGGGGCGGCCGATCGGGTCGGGGTGCGGCGACACTGGCTAGGCGAACCGATGACCGCCGTCGCCGTCGCCGCAGGAAAACGGGCCCGTGAGCGCGTACCGCGGTCGGCCCACGGACCGTTCAGGAGGTGCCGTGAACCGGTGGAAGGCGCTGATCATCCTCGGGATGGCCCAGTTCCTCATGGTGCTGGACGCATCGGTGATGAACGTGTCGATCAGCCAACTGGTCATCGACTTCGACACCGAGGTGACGGCGATCCAGGCGGTCATCACGCTCTACACGCTGGTCATGGCAGCCTTCATGATCACCGGCGGCAAACTCGGCGACATGTTCGGTCGCCGCCGGGTGTTCGCCGGCGGGCTCGTCGTCTACGGGGTGGGATCGGCGCTCACCGCCGTCGCGCCCACGCTCGGGGTGCTGGCACTGGGCTGGTCCGTCATCGAGGGCTTCGGTGCCGCGCTGGTCCTCCCCGCCCTGGCCGCCCTCGTGGCGAGCACCTACCAGGGCCGGGACCGCGCGGTCGCCTACGGGGTCATCGGCGGCCTCGCCGGTGCGGGGATCGCGGTGGGCCCGCTGCTCGGCGGGTGGGTGACCACGTACCTGACCTGGCGCCTGGTGTTCGCCGGGGAGGCCGTCCTCGTGGTGGTCATCCTCCTCCTGATCCGCTGGATCGCGCCCCAGCCCGCGCCCGCGATCCGGCCCCGGCTCGACCTGGGCGGGGTGCTGCTGTCGGTCGCGGGACTGGCCCTGGTGGTGCTGGCCGTGCTGCAGAGCAGCTCGTGGGGATGGCTCCAGCCGCGCAACCCCCCTTTCACCGTTTTCGGGTTCTCCCCGACGGTCTTCGTCATCGCCCTCGGCCTCGTCCTGCTCTATCTCCTCCGCCTCTGGGAGGACCACCGGGCGGATCCGTTGGTGCGGTTCAGCCTGTTCCGGATTCCGAGCCTGCGTTCCGGCCTGCTGATGCTGTTCAGCCAGAACGTCATCCTGCTCGGCCTGTTCTTCGCCATTCCGCTCTACCTCCAGGTGGTGCTGGGGCTCAACGCCTTCGAAACCGGCCTGCGGCTGCTGCCCGTGTCGGTCACGATGCTCGTGGCGGCGCTGAGCGGTCCCGCGCTGAACAGGTTCGCGTCCCCGCGGACGGTGGTCCGGACAGGCCTGCTGGTACTTTTCGCCGCGACCCTGTGGCTGCTCGGCACCATCAAGCCCGAACTCGACGACCTGTCCTTCGCCCTGGCGATGGCGCTGCTCGGTCTCGGCATGGGCCTGCTCGCCTCCCAGCTGGGCAACGTCGTGCAGTCGAGCGTCGGCGAGTCCGAGCGCAGCGAGGTCGGCGGCCTGCAGTACACCGCCCAGAACCTCGGCTCGTCCCTGGGCACGGCGCTGATCGGGGCCATCGTGATCAGCGCCCTGGCGGCCGCCTTCACGGCAGCGCTGGCCAAGGATCCGGTGGTCTCGCAGACCGTCCGTCAACAGGCCGGCATCCAGATCGAGTCGGGGCTCAACTTCGTACCGGCCGACCAGGCCGCCGCTGCCCTCGCCAAGACCTCGATCCCGCCGGAGGAGGCGGACGCCGTCGTCTCGGCCTACCGGACGGCCCAGCTCAACGGCCTGAAGGTGGCCGTTCTGGCCGCCGCCGGCATCACCCTGGCCGGCTTCCCCTTCACCCGTCGGCTGCCCGCCACCAGGAGCGGCGACGGCCGCGTCCCGGCTCGCAACCGCGGTACGCCTCCGGGCGGACGCGGTGATTCCACCGAACAGCACGAGGAGCTGTCATGAGCGACACCATCGATGAAGAGTTCAACGAAGCCGGTCCGATCGACTACCTGATCGTGGAGTTTCCCGGTACCCGTCTGACCGGCGAGGGCATGCCCCTGCTCCTGGACCTGGTCGAACGGGGCATCATCCGGATCCTGGACCTGACCTTTGTCAAGAAGGAGCCGGACGGCTCGCTGACCGCACTGGAGCTAGCCGATCTGACCGGAGACGGACAACTCGACCTCACCGTGTTCGAAGGGGCCTCCTCGGGCCTGCTCGGCGATGACGACATCAGCGAGGCGGCCAAGGCCCTGGAACCCGGCAGCTCGGCCGCCGTCCTCGTCTACGAGAACCTCTGGGCCGCTCCGATGGTGGGAGCCCTGCGCCGCGCCGGCGCCCAGCTCGTCGCCAGCGGCCGGATCCCGGTCCAGGACGTGCTGGCGGCTCTGACAGCCGTCGAGGACGCCGGCAGCCCGGTCTGACCGGTGCCGTACGACCCGCACGAACCGAAGCACGACCGAAGGAGAAACCCGTGCCCGGACTGATTCGAGGAGTGGCCCGCACCGCTGCGGTCGCGGGAACGGCGACGGCCGTCTCCAACCACGTCTCACGGCGGCAGGCCGGCCGGTGGGCCCAGCAGGACGCGCAGGCCGCCGCCTCCCAGAAGCCGCCGCCGGCCGCTGCTCCCAGCGGCAACGACGACACGATCGCCCAGCTCCAGAAGCTCGGCGCCCTCAAGGAGCAGGGCGTCCTCACCGAGGCCGAGTTCGCCGCCCAGAAGGCGAAACTCCTCGGCACCTGACCCGTTACGGGCCGGACGCCGCTCCGCCCGTGATCCCTCAGCCCCGGCCGCGCTTCCCCGGTCGGGGCAGTCCTTTCAGGCCGGTGGTGACCGACAGGCCCCGCTCCCGCCAGACGATGCCGGTCACCGCCCCCAGGATGATCACCACACCGATGGCGACCAGCCAGGACATGAGGAAGAAGACCACCCCGATCGGTCCGTACTTGCGCGCGTCCTCCGTGACCATGTCCGAGGCGGTGAACTCGAACACCACCCGCATGCCGAGGTAGCAGAGGCCGGTCACGACCGCGGAAGGCAGCAGGTCCCGCCACGGGACCCTGCCCGCGAGCAGGATCCACATCAGCAGCCACCAGAGCGCCGTGGCGACGGCCAGCACGAACGCCCCGAGCAGCACCGGCCCGCCGGCGCCGCGCACGGCGGGCAGGACCCAGGTGGACAGGGGCGTGACCGTCATCAGCAGGGCCAGCGCGAGCACCTGGTGGGGCAGGTCCCGGGTGCCCCGGCGGGGGAGCTCGAAGAGCCGTTGGTAGAGCTGCTGCAGCGCCGCGGCGGCCGCGATCCCGCCCAGGACGAAGAACACCGACGCCGCCCCGGTGACAGCCCTGCTGGTGGCGGTCGACGACGCGAACAGAGCACTGACATCGGTCGACGCCTGGTGGTCGAGGCCGAGGTGCCGGACCAGTTCGGTCACCGTCGACCGGCCGACCAGCGCGTTCGCCACGATCATGAACGGGAAGAAGCAGAGCAGCAGGGTGGCGGCGAACTGGATGCCCAGGTTCATGAAGCCGATCTCTTGCAGCCGCTGCCACAACACCCCGGCCCACGTACCGGAGAACCGCTTCCTGCCCGACTCCACCGCCCGCCTGACGTGCCGCACGCCCCAGCGGTCATCGGCTCCCATGCTCCGTCCCCCCTTCAGCCGCGGACGACAGGGGCGGTCGATCCCGCACCGCTGGGACCGATCCGCAGCGTCAGGACGTAGGCGACCACCACCGAGACGATCACCAGCGGCATGACGGTGAGCCCGTCGGCTCCCAGCAGCAGGGTCGCGAGCAGCACCGACGTCATCGGCAGCCGCAGCAGCGCGACGCACAGGGCACCGATCCCCGTCGCGAATGCGGCGGTGAGCGGCAGCCCCGCCAGGTGGGAGAGGGCCGTGCCCCCGGCCGCCCCCAAGAACATCGCCGGGAACACCGGCCCGCCCCGGAATGCGCTGAGCGAGGCGCAGTAGGCCAGTCCCTTGCAGGCGACGAGCATGACCAGGGCACCCACCGAATAGCCCGCGTGTCCCGCCAGCAGCGGGCCCATCGCGCTCTGCCCGGAGTAGAGCACCTCGGCCGCGCCCTTGCCGGTGGCCTCGGCGTAGGCGATGGCGCACCCGGCGACCACCAGGCCCATCACCACCGTCGCGGGCACCGTGCGCCGCTCGACCCGCGCCCGGAGCAGGAGGGCCAACCGGCGGATACCGGCGCCGAGCAGGGCCGCCGCCACCCCGATCACCAGCGCCCAGCCGAACTCCGGGAGGTCGGGTCGGTCGGCGTGCGGCACGTCGGTCAGCGTCAGGGAGTAGGTGCCGAGACCGGTCCAGCTGCCGAGGCCGAGGAAGACCAGGGAGCCGATACCGGCGGCGAGCAGGCCGGGGACCAGCACCGCCCCCATCATCGGGCCCCCGAGCCCCGAGGCCTCCATCAGCAGGAAGGCGCCGAGCAGCGGCGATCCCAGCAGCGTGCTGACGGCCGCGAAGCTTCCGGCGGCCCCCACGACGGCGACGACCGACGGGGCGACGTCCCGGCCGGGCCGCTCGACCGCCAGCACCGCCAGCCCGCCGCCCAGGGCGATCAGCGGCGCCTCCGGCCCCAGGACCGCGCCCAGGCCGAGGGTGGCCAGCGCGGCGAGGAACACTCCCGGTAGCTCGATCGCGCTCGGTGCGCCCGTGGCCGCCAGGCCTGCGGTCGGTTCGTGCCCGCCGGTTCCGGGGAGGCGGCGGACAGCCGCGCCGACCAGCAGCCCGGCGACGCCGAGCAGCGGCAGCGGCCACCAGGGCGGTGTGCCGTGGAAGCCGAGCGCCTTCGGCAGGTCCGTGTAGGTCGCCGACTGCAGTCTGGAGACCAGGGCGAGAAAGCCGTAGGCCGCGGCCGAGATCAGCACCCCGAGGACGGCCGCCAGCGCCAGCAGCTTCAGGTAGCCGAAGGTGCGGACGAGCGCCACCGGATCCGATGGGTCCGCGCCGGGTGCCGGGGACCGGTGGTCGGCCGACAAGCGCATCGCCCTCCTCGGCTCCGGTCTGCGGGTGGACACGCGGCGGCGGCCGCGTCCCCGACGTCTATCACGCAGCGGCTTCCACCGCGGAACGATCCGAACGCAACCGACCGGTGCCGCGCCGAGCCTCACCCGACCGGCCCACCGCCGGAGCCCGTGGTCGTCCCGGGACCCACGGGGCGGTTGGCATTCGCGTTCGGGGGACTCGGAGGCGAGCCTTCGGGTGGCCGTTCGTGTGCGGCGCTAATGTCCTCGCAGACTGAGAGAGGGGTGCGCATGCGAGGGCGCGGATTCGAACGGACCAGGGTGGTAGCGGCTTCGTGGGGGCTGGGGTTGGGGCTGGCGTTGACCGGATGTGGGACGAGTTCGAGCCCGGCCCACCAGCAGACCACCTCGGCCTCTCCGAACGGCGGAAGCGGCGGGGGCGGCGGAGGGGGCGAGCTCTCACCGTCCGCCTCGGCCTCGCCGAGGGGCGGGGGCGGTGGGGGAGGTGGAGGAGGTGGGGGCGGTGGAGGAGGCGGGGGCGGTGGGAGCGAGTTCTCGCCGCTGCAATCACCCAGCACGAGGACCAATTCGCACACCCCCGGCAATGGCCTCACCCCGTCCACGGCTTACTCGTTCTCCTACTGCCCATCCCCGTCTCCGGGCCAACCGACGTGCCCCACGACCGCCGGCCGCCCGGGGGGCAGCGGACCGTCGTCCCACACCCCGTGACCAAGCCGCCCGTCCGGAAGCCGGGCACCGCCGACGAGACGACGCCGGCAGGGCTCATCAAGGCGGTGGCCGCCCAGGCATCCTTCGTCGCGGCGCTGATGTTCTACGCCGGCGTGCTTTATGACAGCGCCTACTACGGCTACTTCCACCTGTCGCCGATCTCCATCGGGTTCACCTTCCCTGAGCTGGTGATCCAGAGCCTGCGGCTGCTGGCCCTTCCGCTGCTCATCCTGCTCTCCGTCACCCTGCTCGTGTTACAGCTCCCGGACCTGCTGTCCCGACTGCCGGGGCCCACGCAGCGGGTCGCCCACAGCTCGCTCGACGCCATCGCACGCCGGCACGTCTTGGTGCTGCTGCTCGGCGTGCTCCTGCTGCTCGCCTGGCGGCCGCTCCAACTGCGCGGCTGGGGCTGGGTCGCCCCGACCACCATCGCGGTCGGGCTCGTGCTCGGCCAGACCAGGTCCGCCAACGGCGGCCACCGGCCCAAGGGGATGCTTCGTCACGCCGTCCCGGTGTTCGCGGCAGGCCTCTTCCTGCTCTGGGCAGTCGCCCTGGTTGCGGCCCGGATCGGCCGCAGCGACGCCGAGGCCGACGCCCGCACCGTCGAGGATCGGACGGCAGTGGTGGTGTTCAGCACCAAGAGCCTCAAGCTCAGCCCCCACCGATCACTCCACGAGCAGTGCCTTGGCGCTGAGGTCGACACCCTCTACCACTGTCGGTACGAGGGCCTGCGCCTGCTGGTCACGCGTGGAGGCCGCTACGACCTGCTCCCGCTGGACTGGCAGCACGACTACGACCCGGTCTACGTCCTCCAGGAAAGCGCCGACCTCCGCGTCGAGCTGCTTCCGGGTACCCGGTAGCCCTGGGCCGGGCCGAACCCCAGGACCGATCTGCTCCCGGACGGCGAGGTAGAGCACCTACAACGCGGCCTGTTCCGAGGGACGTCCTCACGGCCGTCCATGTCCATTCCGACCGCCACGTAGACGGGCTTCGAACTCACGCGCCGCGGACGTCATGGCCGGGGCTTGTGAGCGAACACCCACCGGTTTCCCTCCAGCGCGTCGTTCGGTTCGGGGAGGGGGCCGCGTTGGAGTCGGCGGGTGAACTCGAAGGGTGTGTGCATCGAGGTGGACCAGCCCTTGGCCGTCAGGTCGCCCGCGGAGTCGGGTCGTGGACCTGTGTCGAAGAGGCGGAGCAGGTCGATGCCGATCTGTTCTCGCGTCGCCGTGTAGATCGGGCTGTCGCGGTACGCAAGCAGGTCCTTCTCCAGTTTGGCCTCGAAGGCCAGAGCGCTGCCTGCGGTGGTCAGCCTGTCCACCGTGTCGATGAGGTACGTCTCGGTGGGGCCCGGCAGGTAGAAGAGGAGTCCCTCGGCCAGCCAGACGCTCGGCACGGCCGGGTCGAAGCCGGCGGTGGTCAGCGCGGCGACCCAGTCCGCGCGCAGGTCGACCGGTACGGGGACGCGCTTCACCTTCGGGGCAGCCGAGAGGTCCGTGAGCACCCGCTGCTTGAAGGCCAGCACGCCGGCCCGGTCGATCTCGAAGACCGTCAAGTCGGACGGCCAGTCCAATCGGAAGGCGCGCGTGTCCAACCCCGCGCCCAGCAGCACCACTTGGTGGGCCTCGGCGCCGGCCGACCGGAGGAGGAAGTCGTCGAGAACCCTGGTCCGCAGGCCGAAGTAGCGGGCGAACCGCCCCCACAGCGGGTTGTCGTCCCCGCCCGGGACCTGCTCGATGCGTACCGGCCAGTCCGCGCATGCAGGGGCGGCGCGCACGAAGTGTTGCGCGTAGACGTCCTGGGCCAGGCTGTCGTGGCGGTGGGTCTCGATCGCCCGTGCCGCGGCGACCAGGAGCGCGGTCAGGCCCACACCTCCGTCCACGCCTTCCGCGTCGGTCTGCTGCGGCGCTGTGCGGGCCATGTTTCCTCCGTCGGCGGGAGCGGGGAGTGTGAGGTGTCTGCTTGTCGGACGGGGTGAGTCCGTGCTGTCGCGTGCCTCGTGCATCAGGCGGCCCGCTCCGGGAGCAGGACGGGCTTCACCACGCGGCCCGCGTCGCAGTCGCGTTCGGCCTCGTTGATGTCGGCCAGCGGGTAGGTGCGGATCAGCTCGTCGAAGGGGAAGCGGCCGGCCTGCCACAGCCCGGTCAGCCGAGGTATCAGCAGTCCGGGTACGGCGTCCCCTTCGCAGATGTGGCGGATGCTGCGCCCCCGGTCGAGTGTGCCCGGTTCGAGCGGCAACGGGGTGTGGAGGCGTGCCACCAGGCCGAGGCTGCCGGTGGGGCGCAGTGCTCGGAGCGCGTTGTTGATGAGCGGGGCCGAGGCCGTGGTGTCCAGGGCGTACTGCGTGCCGCCGTCGGTCAGCTGCCGTATCCGCTCGGGCAGGCCGGCGGTTGCGGCCGGCAGTGGGATCGCGCCGAACCGTTCGGCCAGGGCGAGCCGTTGGGGATGCCGGTCGACGGCCACGGTCCGTACGCCGGCGGCGGTGGCCGCCATCACCGCGGCCAGGCCCACGGCTCCGGCGCCGAGGACCGTCAGGGTGTCGCCGGGGCCCGCACCGAAGGTGTTCAGCACGGCTCCGGCGCCGGTGAGGAAGCCGCAGCCGAGGAGCCCGAGCAGTTCGAGCGGCAGCGCGGGGTCGATCCGGACGGCATTGCGGGCCGGGACGAGCGCGTACTCGGCGAACGAGGACTGGCCGAACCAGCGGGGGGCCAGCGCTTTCCCGGTGGCGTCGGTGAGCCGCGGCGATTCCTCCTCGCGTCCTCCGTAGAGGTTGAGGGAGGCGAAGGAGTCGCAGTAGGCGGGGGCCGCGCTGCGGCAGTTCCGGCAGTGTCCGCAGGAGTCGAAGCTCAGCACGACGTGGTCACCCACGCTGATCGCGGCGTCAGGGGCGCCGCCCGTGCGCACCACGACCCCGGCGCCCTCGTGGCCGAGGACGGCAGGCAGCGGGCTGCGGCCGGCGGATCGCCGGACCGCGAGATCGGTCCGGCACATCCCGGAGCCGGCGATCTCGACCAGGATTTCGCCGGCGGCGGGTTCTGTCCGCAGGTCCACCTCCTCGACCGTGAACGGGCTCTCGTACGAGCGCAGTACGGCCGCCTGGAACTTCACGGTCACGCCTCCTGCGGGCGGTGGACGACGAACGGCCGCAGGTTGCCGTAGAGCCCCCATGGTCCGCCCGCGACGCCGACTCCGCTGTCCTTGACGCCTGCGAAGGGCTGGGCGAGGGACAGTTCGGCATGGTGGTTGATCCAGGCCGTACCGCATTCGAGCCGGTCGGCCACCGCCTCGGCCCGGTCGAGATCGGTGCCCCAGACGGAGCCGCCCAGTCCGAAGCCGGTGCTGTTGGCCGCGTCGACGGCTTCATCGACGCTGCGGTACGGCAGGACCGGAAGGACCGGTCCGAACTGTTCCTCGGTCACCACCGGACTGTCGGGTGGGACGTCGGTGAGGATCGTGGGAGCGAAGAAGTATCCCGGCCCGTCCAGCCGGTGGCCGCCGGATGCCGCCCGGGCGCCGCCTGCCAGGGCCTGCTCCGTGACCTGTTCGACCCGGGCCAACTGCGAGGCGTTGTTGACCGGTCCCATCCGTGTCCCGGGGTCGAGGCCGGGCCCGACGGCGACGGTCTTCGCGCGCTGGGCGAGGGCTTCGACGACCTCCGCGTGGAGCCGGGCCGGGACGTAGACGCGTTTGACCGCCATGCAGACCTGCCCGCAGTTGCGGAATGCCGCCCAGAACAGCCGGTCCGCGATCCGGTTGACGTCGACGTCGTCCAGTAGGACGGCGGCGTCGTTGCCGCCCAGCTCCAGGGTGACCCGGGCGAGCGAGGCCGCCGCCGCTGCGGCGACGGCCCGCCCGGTGGGCACGGACCCGGTGAAGGTGACGTGGCGGATGCCCGGGTGGGACGCGAGGCGGGCACCGAGGGGTTCGCGGCCGGTGACGACGGTCAGTACGTCCTCGGGCAGGGCGGTGGCGAGGACGGAGCCGAGCAGCCGGGTGGCGAGCGGAGTGAACGGTGACGGTTTGAGGACCATGGTGTTGCCCGCCGCGAGCGCGGGCGCGAACTTCGCCGCCGCGAGCTGGAGTGGAAAGTTCCACGGCACGATCGCGGCGACGGGCCCGAGGGGGCGCCAGCGGACCTCGCTGTGCACGGGCCGGCCGTCGTCGATCCGGCGGGTCCGGGGTGCCAGGTCGGCGAAGTAGCGCAGGCGGGCCGCAGTACGGGCGACCTCCGCATACGACTCGGCCAGCGGCTTGCCCTGTTCCCGGGTGAGCAGCCGGGCGAGGTCGTCGCCGGCCGTCTCCACGGCGTCGGCAGCGCTGCGCAACGCGGCGGCACGGGCGGCCGGGTCGGTCCGCCAGCCGCGCCAGGCCCGCTGGGCGCGGGTGACCACGTCGTCCAACTCGCCCGGCTGCTGGTCGGGGGCCTCGTCGAACGCCTGCCCGGTGGCGGGGTCGACGACGGAGAAGCGTACGGCCCGGCCACCGGGCACGCTGTCGGCCTCAGGCATCGGCATGCCGGAGGTCATTTCACGGCGGAGACGCTGACGGCGTGCTCACGTGCCTGCCGGTCCATCTCCGCCCGGAAGGCGGTCACCAGGTGCGGCTGAATCCGCCCGGCGTTGCGGTCGCCGCCTTCGCAGACCGCTCCCCGCACACCCACGATGTCCGTGCCCATGCGGGTCAGCGGGCCGAGGTCTGCCTGCGTGACACTGCCCGCGAGGGCCGCGAGCAGACCGGAGGCGTGGGCCAGCCGTACGAACTCGGCACAGACCTCCGGAGGAACGTGGTCGAACAGTCGTGTCCCGTCCTTGACGGCGGTGTCGAGCATGGCCGCGTCGGCACCGGAGCGGGCGGCGATGTCGGGAACGGCAAGCGGGTTGACGCAGCCGATGCGGTGGGCGTCGGCGTAGCCGGAGGCCACGACGAGCGCGTCGGTGCGGTGGTCCTTCACCGCCCGGACGACCGCGCGCATGACCTCGATGCCCTGATCGGGCGTCGTGCATCCGTAGAGGCCGACCTTGATGTACGTGGCGCCGGAGACGACCGCGCCGAGCGCGGCCTGCGCCACCGTGCCGGGCTTGTACGGGACGTCCCCCACCGTGGCGGACACCGGCTTGTCCGCCGGCACCGCGTCGCGGATCTCCCTGATGACCCAGGGAAAGTTGGCTCCGAGCGAGCCCTCGTCGGGCTTCTTGACGTCGACGATGTCCAGATGCTCCGCCGCCTTCACGCAGTCGAGGGCTTCCTCGACGCTGTCCGGGGAGATGAGAAGCAACACCGTGAACTCCTTCCGCCGCATGTCCACCTGGCCGAGGGACAGGGGCGCGGATCGTCTGGTTCATGTGCGGTGCGCTCATCATTTCCACAACCCGTGGGCACCGGTAGGGCGCGCAGAGTTCGCATGGGGCGCTCATGCCAACGTGGTGTGCGCCGTGCTCGCCGTGCTCACTGCGCCTGCCGTGTCGGTCCAGGAGGACCCGGTGGAGCTCGGCTCACACCGGGGCCGTGCTCCACTCGGTGGAGCGCGCCGCCCTCCCGCAACGCCCCTGCGCCTCGGTCGAGGTCGAGACCGGCCGGACCTTCGCCGACACCTGGACGCAGGCCGACCGGGGACTCCGCCGCCAGCCTCCTCCGCGGCCTCAAGGCCCGTCTCCGCAGTGCGGTAGGCGGCGGTGGGCGGGCAGCTGAGGGCGGGTGGTGTCGGTCATCTCGCGCTGTCTCCGGAAGTCGACGGCGGGTACGAGCGGACTGCCACCAGGAGGGTGACGGCGCCCGTGCTCGGGCATCGTGCTCGTGATGGCTCGGAGCCAGGCCGGACAGGCGTCGTCGTCCCAATCGTCGAGGATCCGGGACAGGAGGTAGGCAACCGCGTTCCCGGTACCTGGGTGAAGAAGTCTCCGGACAAGTGCGCCCCGTCCCGTCAACTGGCCGAGGGCTCCGAATACGAGGCCCTACCGATCAAGCACCTCCTCGACCAAGGCCGGGCCCCGGTTCGTTGGGTCGAGCCGGCTGTCCGGTGCCGCTGCTTCGGGGACGCCGACGCCGACGCCCGCGGGTGTGCGGGTGCGGAGGAGGCAAGTCGCACCGTCGGGGTCGGCCGGTTCGAGTTCGATGGCGCGGCGTAGCTGTTCCATGCGCCGGGGCAGGGGCTGCCAGCCGGGTTCTGCGGCCATGTCGGCGTTGAGCTCGTGGATCGCGCGGGCGTAGGCGCGGGCCAGGCCGCGGAAGTGCAGGGGTAGGCCGGGGCGGGGGTGGCCGCTGGGGGCGGTGCTCACCCACAGGGCGTCGGTGGTCTCGTTGTCCGGGCCGGTGGGTTGGGTGGTGTCGCGTGCGACGAGGTGGCTGCGGACGGTGAGCCAGTGGCGCAGCGCGGCCCGGGTGGAGTGGGACAGTGCGACCGTCTCGATGGCGGGTGTGGTGTGCGGGTTGCGGTGCTGGGGGAGGCGGGTGAGGCGGATCGTTCCGTGGTGCAGGTCGACGTCGTCCGTGCGCAGGGCGCAGAGTTCGCCGGCGCGGCAGCCGGTGTCCAGCACGGTGCCGATGATCGCGAGGATCCGGCTGCGGGACGCGGACCGGCCGGGGCGGGCCGAGTGTTCGAGGTGGCCGAGGAGGATGCTGCGCGGGCGGGCGGCGACCACTGGCCGGAGTGCGACCTGCGGCGGGTTGCGGTCCGGGAGCGTGACGGCGAGGCCGGCCCGGGCGCCGAGGATGCGGAGGCAGTCCTCCCGGACGCGCATGGACGCGGGTGAGGCCTGGCCCGGTCGTGCGGTGGGCTTGCGCCGCAGCAGGCCCCGCTCGGCGGCGATGAGATAGGCAGCGAGGGTGTCCGGGGCGAGGAGCAGGGGGAGCGAGTCGGCGGCTGTCTTCGCGATGGCGCCTCGCTCCAGGGCGGTGCGCAGTTCGCCGGCGACCCAACGCAGCTGCTTCGCGCGGGAGTTGCCGGTGGGTGGTTCGCAGGCCCGCTCGACCAGGTCGTCCAGCGCCTCGATCGAGGGTGCCGCTGCCGTTGTGACGTCCGCCATGGGGTCACCCTAGCGACGGGGAGGGTCGGGCCGGCGGGTTCTCGCCGTCGGCGGGCTCTCGGAATGTCCTTCTGGCCCGGGGCTAATAACTGGCTTGGGGCAAGATCATCGGTGGAGTGCGGGCGGCATGGTGGCTGTCTTCTCCGGCGTGCCCGTTCAGGGGGTGATCGTCCTTCGGCAACTGGCGAGGGGGCCATGCCAGGGTGTCCGCCGGTGCTTGCGGTGGCACCCGATGACGACATCCCGGGCTCCGGGCACGCGTTGGTTGGTTCTGACGGGCCATCTGCCAAGAGGCGGCGCAGGGGCTCGGGTCGGGGGGGGGGGGGCCCCCGGGGGGCCCCCCCCCCCCCCCCGACCGCCTGAAGCCCAGGTCAGTGGGTACGTCCGCGGGGCTTGAGGGGGATTCCGGGGAGTTCCGGGGCGGGCAGGCGGTCGCCGGGGTAGCCCTCGACGGCGCCGAAGCGGTCGGGGTTCGCCGAGCTCATCCATTCTTCGCGGGCTCGGGTGATGTCTTCATGAGACCGCCCGATGAAGTTCCACCACATGATGATCTGTTCCTCGAAGGGCGTGCCGCCGAGGAGGACGAGGCGGGCGGGGGTGTCGGTGGTGTTGGTGACGGTGAGGCGGGTCGGGCCGGGGGCGAGGTAGCCGAGGTTGCCACGCTGGAGGGCGGTGCCGGCGAGGCGGACCTCGCCGCGATCGACCAGGACACCGTGTTCGAAGGCGGGGTCGACGGCCAGGGTCACGGTGGCGTGCGGGCGGAGGGTGAGTTCGGCGCCGAGGAGCGGGGTGAAGGTCGGCACCGGGGAGGTGCGGCCCGCCAGGGTGCCGAGGAAGACGCGGGCCTCGCCGCCGTCCAGGGCGACCGGCTCGGGGACGTGGTGGTGGAAGTTCCGTGCGGTGTGGCGGTGTTCGTCGGGCAGGACGACCCACAGCTGGACGCCGTGCAGCACCGTGGTGGCGGGGGTGGAGACCTCGGAGTGGCAGATACCGTGGCCGGAGGTCATCAGGTTGAGCTCGCCGGGGCGGACGAAGGCGTGGACGCCGAGGCTGTCGCGGTGCTCGATCTCGCCGGTGAAGAGCCAGCTGACGGTCTGCAGGCCGGTGTGGGGGTGCGGGGCGACGTCCATGCCGCCGGTCAGGGCGACGTCGTCGGGGCCGTAGTGGTCGACGAAGCACCAGGCGCCGATGAGCCGCCGCGAGCGGTGGGGGAGGGTGCGGCGTACCGTCATCGCGCGTGGACCGCCGAGCGGCACGTCCCGGGCGGACAGGACCTCGACGTACGGGACCTGCGCCTCCTGCGCCTCCTGCGACATCTGAGACTCGTGCGACTCCTGGGGTCGAGCGGTGCGGTGCGGCGTGGTCTCGGCGGTGCTCACGGCTGCGGTCCCTCCCTGGGCGGATTTCGGTTCAAGATAGTTCTGGATTCAACTATTATGCCATGGCAGAGTGTCGAGCGGCAGTGAGCCGATGGTGTCCGTGGGAGTCGAGGAGTTCAGGTGAGTGGTGTGACGGTGGTCGCGGCGGAGCGACGGGTGTTCATCGACAAGCAGAGCCCCAAGGCCTACCAGGCGCTGCTGGCGGCCGCCGAGGCGGCTCGGGAGGTCGCGGCGGAAGCGGGGCTGGACCGGCGGCTGGTGGAGCTGGTCAACCTGCGGGTCTCGCAGATCAACGGCTGCGCCTACTGCCTGAACGTGCACACCCGGGCCGCGCTGCGCGCGGGCGAGACCACCCAGCGGCTGGGCGTGCTCCCGGCCTGGCGGGACGCCGAGCTGTTCACCGCGCGGGAGCGGGCGGCGCTGGCCCTGGCGGAGGCGACCACCGACCCGTCGGACATCGTCGCGCAGCAGGCCGCCTATGCGCTCGCGCGGCAGGCGCTGACCGAGGAGGAGATCTCGGCGGCGATCTGGGTGGCGATCGCGATCAACGCCTTCAACCGGGTGTCGATCATGAGCAAGCACCCGGTCCGCCCGACTCCGGGGGTGTAGGCCCGTGTGGGGTGGCCGGTCGGCTCCCCCGTTCGGCGTAGCGCCTACGTTGGTCGGAGTACGACCGGTTCCTTCCGCTGGAGGATGACGGAGTATCAGGTATGCGACCAGGCTGTGGTCCAGAGGCGGGCGCAGGTCCGCCGTGGACGAGGGGGTCGCATGGTGCGTCGTACGGTTTCCGGGGTGGCGGCGGCAGCGCTCTGCCTGGCGCTGGCCGCACCCGCTGCTTCGGCGGGCGCCGTCGAGCGAGGCGAACGCGGCGGGGGAGTCGAGCGAGGCGGGGGAGGCGGGGCTCCGTCGGTCACCGCGGTCGCGGACGGGGGCAGGGCCGCTGCCCGGATGGCAGCCCTGAAGGCGGTGACCGGGGCCGGGGCGGCCGCGGCGATCGCCGAGGTCAGGGACGAGGACGGGGTCTGGCGCGCCGGTACGGGCGTCGCCGACCTCGTCACCGGTGCCCCGGTGCGGGTGGACGGACGGTTCCGCGCCGGGAGCATCACCAAGGTCTTCACCTCCACCACCGTGCTCCAGCTGGTCGGGGAAGGACGGATCGGCCTGGACGACCCGATCGAGCGGTACCTGCCGGGCACCGTCCCGAACGGCGGGCACATCACGGTCCGCCAACTGCTCAACCACAGCTCGGGCCTGTGGGACCCGACCAACGAGAAGGGCGGGTTGTTCCCGGACGCGACGGACCCTGCCGCGATCCAGGACTGGCTCGACCGTGGTGGCCTGACCCGCACCGTCACCCCGGCGCAGGTGGTGGCCGCCTCGGTGGCGCATGCGCCCAACTTCCCGCCAGGGTTGAGGTTCAGCTACTCCAACGTCAACTACACGCTGCTCGGCATGATCATCGAGCGGGTGACCGGTCACGGCTACGCCCAGGAGATCAGCGCGCGCATCCTGCGACCACTCGGGCTGAGCGGGACGTACTTCCCCGGGCGGGCCACCGGCATCCGCGGCCCGCACGCCCACGGCTACTGGACGCTCGGCGAGGGCCCGACGCCGGACGGCCGGAGCGACCGGGACGTGACGGTGGCCAGCGTCACCTGGGCCAACTCCGCGGGCGAGCTGATATCCACCCTGGGCGACCTCAATCGTTTCGAGCAGGCCCTGCTCGACGGGAAGTTGCTGTCGCCCGGGCTGATGCGGGAGATGAGGACGACCATCCCGGTGGCCGAGGGGCAGCACGCGCTGGAGTACGGGCTGGGGCTGGCCCGGCTGCAGTTGTCCTGCGGACCGGTCTACGGGCACGACGGCGAGGTGTTCGGTTACAGCTCGCAGCTGTGGAGCTCCGGCGACCGGCAGGTCGCGATGTCCGTGACGTCCAGGGGCGATTCCGGACAGGCCGTGGCGCAGCTCATCGCGCAGGGCGGCTTCCTGGAGGAGGCCTTCTGCGGCGCCCACCGGGGCGGGGGTGATGCCCAGCCGAAGCTCGGCTGAGTCCCGCCCGGCCCGGGGAGCCAGGAGCAGGACGGCTCGCTGCCTGTCGTCACGCCGAGCGGCGCTGCTCCGCTAGGTAGTCGTGCACCGGTGCCACCGGGGCCAGGGTCAGGTCGGTGACGATGTGGCTCGCCGAGACGACCTCCAGCACCGGCAGGTCGGCCAGCGGCGCCATCACGTGGGCGTTGAGCTGGAGGCGGGCCGGGCCGGCCCAGGCCTCCTTGACGGTGACATCGGTGATCCGGGTACGGACCAGGTCGCACACCCGCAGGCCGCCGGCGTAGTCGGGGATCACCTTGACCGCGAAGGTCGGCACGGTGATCTGGGCGCGAGCCTCCTCCCGGTCCAGCGGCTGCCACTTGTAGGCCATGGTCGCGGTGGCGACCCGCTGGCTGCCGTAGTCCAGGGTGCCGACCAGTGTGCTGGCCTCGGTGAACAGCCGCGGCGAGCCCATCACCTTGGGATAGGCGCTCAGCTCCCGGCCGGCGGCGGTGGCGGCGAAGTTGTCCAGGTACATCGCGTGCAGGTACTCGCCGTGCTCCTCGCCGTGGCGCACCGGGATGACTTGCCCGGCCTCCACGTACGGGCCGAAGCCGTCCACCTCGCCCATCTTCATGACCTCGAAGCGCACCAGCGGCTCCTCGATCTCCAGGGGCTCGGGGACGACCGCGCGCAGCGCCTCGGGGTCGGTCCGGTAGACGACGTTCAGGTACTCGCGGTCGGTGAAGCGGGTGGCGCGTGGCGGGTAGACGGGGGCGGTCAGCGGGGTGGCGGCGTGGCGGACGACCTGGTCGGAACGCATCGGGGGCTCCTTCGGTGGGCGGGGTTGTGCGGTCTCCTCGAACGGATACCATGTGTATCGGATACATCGTGCATCCGATGGCCGATGCGGTGCAAGCGCCGGAGATGCCCAGCGGGCGCCTACGCCCACAGCGGTGCCCGGCGCGTTCCCGCCACCGCCGCAGCCCCTCGGAGCGCAGCACAACCAAGGAAGTGATCTCGATGCCGTACACCGCCCCCAACCCCACCGGCCGTCCCGTCGCCGTCGTCGGAGCCGGCACCCTCGGGCGCCGCATAGCGCTGATGTTCGCCACCGACGGCGGCGAGGTGCGGATCTACGACCCCTCGGCCGAGCAACTCGCGGCTGCCCGTACCTACGTCGAGGAACAGCTGCCGGCCGTCGCCGCCCGGATCGGCGGGGAAGGGCCGGGCGCCGTGGCCGTCACCGGCGACCTGGCCGAGGCGCTGCGCGGTGCCTGGCTGGTGATCGAGGCGGTTCCGGAGCGCCCGGAGCTCAAGGAGCGGGTCTTCGCCGACCTCGACCGGCACGCCGACCCCGACGCCATCCTGGGCAGCAACTCCTCGTCGTACCCCACCAGCCGCTTCGTCGAGTGGGTGCGGGAGCCCGAGCGACTGGTCAACATCCACTTCTACATGCCGCCCACCCAGAACGCGGTGGACGTGATGTCGAGCGGCCGCACCGACCGGGCCGTCATCGACCTGCTGCTCGCCGAGCTCCCGCGCCACGGGGTCTTCCCGTTCGAGGCCCGGCGGGAGAGCACCGGCTTCATCTTCAACCGCATCTGGGCCGCCATCAAGCGCGAGTCGCTCGCGGTGGTCGCCGAGGGCGTCGCCACCGCCGAGGAGGTGGACGCCATGTGGTCCGTCAACACCGGTCTGCGCGGCGGCCCGTTCCGCGCGATGGACCAGGTCGGCCTGGACGTCGTGCTGGACATCGAGGAGCACTACGCCGCCGAGCGCCCGAGCCTGCCCACCGGCCCGCGCATCCTGCTGGAGGAGTACGTGACCTCGGGACGGCTCGGCGTCAAGACCGGACGCGGCTTCTACGACTACGGCGCGGGATCCGACTCCACGCCCCGCCCCCGCTCCGGCGGCCGCTCCACCTCTGCGGAGGGCGCCGCTGTGGCCTGAATCCCGTCCCGGTGGTCCCGGCACGGGTGCCCGCGCCGGGACCGATCACTCCACCTGGCCGCCCCCCCGCACCAGACTGTTCCGCGAGTCCGATCCGCTGCTCATCCCGGACGCCTGGCCGGCGCCGGCCGCGCCGGCCAGGCCGCACGGCGACCGGCAGGTCGACCTGGCCGTGGTCGAGGTAAACGGCTCCGCCGCCGCGCGGTGTCGCTGCCCGTCGATGCCACGCCGGACGACCACTGGGCGCAGGCCGGCTTCGGACCGGGCGGAGGGCCCACGGCTGGGAAGCTCGCGGGGGACGGGCACGGTCGGCGGTCGGCCCGCCCGTCCGGGGTCGGCCCGCCCGTCCGATGGGAATAGCGGCCGGTGGTGCTGAGGGCAGGGCGTCATTGGGCGGCGGCCGCCAGGGCGGAGGGAGCGGATGGTGGCGCGGCACGGCGGACCGCGCGACGTGGGCGATGCCGTTGACGGTCTGCCCGTTCGCGGTCTCCCCGTTCCAGGTCTGCGACGGGGAGGTGTCGGGCCGCATCGCGCCCTCGGCGGTGCGCACGATGTCGGTGGTCCGACCGTCCCGGTGCCACTGCGACCAGCCGTCGTCGATGGGCACGGTGTTGTAGCCGGCCGCGACGAGTCCGTTGGCGGACATGAACTCGATGGACTGGCCGGCCTGTTGCCGGGTGGTGTTCGGGCCGAAGGTGTTCCAGGAGTTCGACCCCATCGGCCGGGGTGAGGGCCAGCCCGTTGTCGAGGCGGCGGTCGGGGTCGGGGTGGCGGGTAATGCGCCCCGTGGGGAGGGACCGTGAGCGCCAGCGCGGTGAAGGCGCGGGCCAGACGGTCGGGCCTGCCCGCCGGACTCCTGCAGCACCCGTCGGTGAGTCCCGCCGCGAGGAACGACAGGTCCGGAGCTGGTGCGGCCCCGGCCACCCGTAGACTGGGCCGGGGCCGCCCGGCGGCACCGCCGAGCGAAGAACGAGAGCCGAGGACCGCAGTTCGTGCCCAAGTCACCCACGAAGCGGCGCCCGCTGACCGTCGCCGCCCTCAACGAGAGCGCCCTCGCCCTGTTCACCGAACACGGCTTCCACGCCACGTCGATCCGCGACATCGTGGCCCGTGCCGGACTGACCCGGGGCGCGTTCTACTCCAACTACGAGGACAAGGAACAGCTTTTCCTCGCCCTCTACGACCAGCAGATCGACAAGCTGCTCGCCGACCTGCGCACCGCCTTCACGAGCGCGAATACGAGCAGGGGCAGGAACGCGGACACGGACGCGGACACGGACGCGGACACGGACGCGGACACGCCCCAGGACGTCCCGTCCCGGCTGCTGCGTGAACTGGCCGAGCGGCGCCGGGAGGACGAGGGCTGGTTCCTGCTCTCGATGGAGTTCACCCTGCACGCCGCCCGCCACCCCGAGGTCGCCCGTAGCCTCGCCGAGCACGAGGCCCGGCTGATCGACGGGCTGGTCGAGCTGATCGAGGAGGCCACCGACCACGCCCCGGAGATCCGCCCGCGCGACCTCGCCCGGCTGCTGGTCATCCTCCACGAGGGCGCCACCGCCATGCGTCTCACCGAGGAAGCCCGTGGTGAACAGGCCGAGTTCCCGGAGGACCTGCTCCACCGCGTGGTGGACGGGCTGTTCCACCCCGCCGCCGGGTAGGGTCCCGTACGCCGGCCGTCGGCGCCGCGGCGGTGCGCCCCGACCTGGGGACGGCGGAGGCGGAGAATGACGGGCGTGACAGACATGACGCTCAACCTCTGGCGCCAGCCGCTCGGTCCGGTGGCCGCCGAGGTGCTCAGCTCGGTGTGGGACCGCAACGAGCTGACCGTGCTCATCCTCGCCGAGGGTGCGCTCTCCGAACTCCCGCCCGGTATCAGCAGGTTGCTGAGGCTGCACACCCTCGACCTCGGCCACAACCTGTTCACCGAGGTGCCCGCCGAACTCACTGGACTCACCTGGCTCAGTGACTTCCTCTATCTGCACGACAACCGGCTGACCAGCCTGCCGGACTCGATCGGGCGGCTCACCGAGCTGCGCTACCTCAACGTCGGCGAGAACCGGCTCACAGAACTCCCCTTCACCGTCGGGGAGATGGCCGGACTGGTCGAACTGCGGGCCCAGCACAACCGGCTGACCGCGCTGCCGGAGCCCATCGGCGCGCTCGGGGAGCTGCGCGAACTCTGGCTGCGCGGCAACCGGTTGACCGGCCTGCCGGCCTCCTTCGGGCTGCTGTCCGAACTGCGCGAGCTGGAGCTGCGCGAGAACGCCGTCGCCGAGTTCCCGGCCGTCCTCGCCGGACTGCCGCGACTGCGCCGGATCGACCTGCGCAGTAATGAGATCGCCGAACTGCCCGACTGGCTGGCCGACCCGGCCGTGCTGCCCGCGCTGGAGAAGCTCGACCTGCGGTGGAACGACGTCCAGGTGCCGGAGCGGGTGGAGGAGGCGCTCGCCGAGCGCGGCTGCGTCGTCCTTCGGTGAGCCGGCCCGATCCGGGCCGGCCCGATCCGAGGTGGCCCGGTCCGAGCCGGCGCGGTCCGGGCCGGTTTGCCGTGATCCCGCCCAGGAAGATCAACGCGCACACCGAAGAGCTGCTACCGTGGAACACATGAAGCGCGCTGCACTCGTGACGACGACGCCGGAACAAGTCCCGGCGCGCTGACTGCTGACCAAGTCCGAAGCCCCGGGGCCGAGTGCCCCGGGGCTTCGTCGTTCCCGGCTCCACTCGCCCCGCATCCCGAGTGGAGACCACCCCGTGAACGAGCAGCTCAAGAACGACCATTCCGACAACGAGCACCTCAAGAACGACCACCGCAGGCTCGGCCGCGAGCTGGACCTGTTCGACACCGACCCGCTGATGGGCTCCGGACTGCCGTACTGGCTGCCCGACGGCGCCGCGATCCGGCACACCCTGGAGGAGTTCATCCGCGGCCGCGAGCGCCGGGCCGGCTACCGTCACGTCTACTCGCCGGTGCTCGGCAAGCGCGAGCTGTACGAGATCTCCGGCCACTGGGACCACTACCGCGACGAGATGTTCCCCCCGATGGAGCTCGGCTCGGAGGAGATGGTCCTGCGCCCGAGCCTGTGTCCGCACCACGCGCTGATTTTCCGCTCACGTTCCCACAGCTACCGGGAACTTCCTTTGCGCATGGCCGAGTTGGGCGGCATGTACCGCTCCGAGCTGTCCGGTGTGCTCGGCGGTCTGACCAGGGTCCGGGCGATCCAGCTGAACGACGCGCACGTCTTCTGCACCCCCGAGCAGGCCGCCGACGAGGCCGTCGCCGCCCTGGAGCTGATCCGCGAGGCGCACCGCGCGCTCGGCGTGGTGCCGGTGCGCTACCGGCTCTCGCTGCCCGGCGGGGGCGGCAAGTACGTCGCCGATCCCGGGCTCTGGCAGCGGGCCACCGCGCTGCTGACCGACGTGCTGGAGCGCTCCGGGGTGCCGTTCGAGGCGGCGGAGGGCGAGGCCGCGTTCTACGGTCCCAAGATCGACGTGCAGATCGCCGACGGCGCCGGGCGCGAGTTCACCCTCTCCACCGTCCAGATCGACTTCCACCAGCCCGAGCGCTTCAACCTCCACTACATCGGCCCGGACGGCGCCAGGCACCGCCCGGTGATGGTGCACCGCAGCGTGATCGGCAGCGTCGAGCGGGTGGTCGCCCACCTGATCGAGCTGTACGGCGGAGCGTTCCCGGCCTGGCTGGCGCCCGCCCAGGTGGTGCTGCTGCCGGTCTCCGACGCCGAACTGCCGCAGGCCGAACGGCTGCGACAGCGCTGCCTGGACCTCGGGCTGCGGGCGGAGGTGGCCGGCCCGGAGCACGGCAGCCTCGGCGCGCGGATCCGGGAGGCCCGGCTGGTGCCGTACCAGGCGGTGATCGGCGCGAAGGAGGCCGTGGACGACCGGGTCGCGCTGCGGCTGCGGGACGGCCGCCGGCTGGAACCGATGCCCGCCGAGGAGGCCTGGTCGCGGATCGGCGCGCTGGTCGCGGACTGCAGCGCCGAGCTGTGGCGGGACGAGCCCGCCCGGTGAACCGGGGGCATACGTACGACTAGTGCGGTGTCCGGTGTGTCGGCGGGGCCAGGGGCGGCGGCCGCCCGTCGAATGGGCGCGGCGGCCGAGTCCACGGCCACCGATGTCCCCATGGTTCCGGAGGTACCCATGCGCAGACCGCGCAGGCTCGTCGTTCCCGTCCTCACCGCTTGTCTCGCCCTCGCCGGGGCGCTGGCCGCCGCTCCGGCGAGTTCGGCCGGGCTCCGCCCGCTGCCCGTGCCGGAGGTGCAGTACTGCGCCGCCGTCCTCGGCCACCTGCCCGGCGCCGACGGCGTCTCGCCGGTGCTCGGCCGGGCCTGCTCGCCGGACTCCGCCGCCGACGCGCTCGCCCTGGCCGACCACCGCCCCCGTGCGGCGGAGCAGCCGGCCGACCGGACGCTGCTGCTGGAGGAGTACAAGGACGTGGACTACGGCGGCGGCGTCATCTACTCCTTCTTCGGGGACGCCGGAGGCTGCGACTCCACCGGCTACCACCTGGTCAACTACTTCGGGGTGGCGCTGAGCGTTTCCTCGATGAAGGGCTACAACAACTGCAACACCGTCCACCTCTGGTCGACGCTGAGCAAGGAGGAGACGCTGGGTCTGCCGGCCTCCTACCTGGGGCCGGACTTCAACGAAGCGGTCCGTGAGCTGCAGGTCTTCCACAGCTGAGCGGCCCGGGGAGCGGCCGGCCGCCGGGGGGAGGGGCCCCGCGGCCGGCCGGACGTCCGGGCCGACGGCGGGTCCGAGGTACGGCAGGGCCGTGGACGCTCAGTAGGACTGCAGCTCGATCAAGTGCCCCTCGGGGTCGCGCAGATGGGCGCTGCGCAGGGTGGGGGCCCACTCCGGGCGGTCGGTCGCCGGGGCGACGAGGGCGCCGCCGTGCTGGAGGCAGAGGGCGAGCGCCTTGTCCACGTCGTCGACCCGGAACACCAGCATCGCCGCGTCCTGGGTGGGGGCGGTGGGGTGGCCGGGCAGCCCGTCGGTGCCCAGGGCGGCGGCCATCGCGGCACGGTCGTAGAGCACCAGGACGGCCTGCTCGTCGACGTCCCAGTTGGCGTACGGGCCCTCGGGGGCGCCCTTGACCAGGTCGGCTCCGGTGAGCGGGGGCAGTACCGCGCGGTAGAAGTCGAAGCACTCGGCGAAGCGGGTGACGAGCAGGCGCGGGTAGAGGGCGTCCACGGTCGAACTCCTGGGATCGAAATAGTGGGTCGGACCCCACTATAGGGAGGGACCCTAGAATGCCGCCATGGCCTCCGAGATCCCTGCCCCTTCCGACGGGCTGCCGCCGACCCTGCTGGAGCTCAGCACCTTCCTGCTCGCCCGGATCGGCCGCACCGCGCGTGCCCGGCTCGCCGAGCACCTGTCCGAACGGGGCCTGCGGCTCTGGGACATGGCGGCGCTCGCGGCGCTCGCCGACTTCGGGCCGCAGGCCCAGCGGGACCTGGTGCGGCGGCTGGGCATCGACCCGAGCGACCTCGCGAAGGTCGCCGACCAGCTGGGCGCGGCCGGGTACGTCGAGCGCAGCCGGGACCTCGCCGACCGGCGACGGGTCACGGTCTCCGTCACCCCAGCCGGGCGGGCGCTGCTGGCCGAACTGGAGCAGCAGGCCCGGGCGGTGCAGGACGAGGTGCTGGCGCCGCTGGACGAGGGCGAGCGGCGGGTGCTGCAGGGGCTGTTGCGGCGGGTGAACGAAGGGGCGGCGCTGCGGCGAGGGCCGGCGTGAGCTCAGGCGGTCGGCGGCGCCGGGCGGCGGGCGCCCGCGAACTCGCCCGCCCAGCGCGGGAGGTCGAGTGCCTTCTCCACCTGGGCGACCAGCGTGCCGGTGCGCTCGGCGTGGATCATCGCCCCGTCGCCCGCGTAGATGCCGACGTGGTGCAGCGGGGCGTCGGGGCGAGAGAAGAACAGCAGGTCGCCGGGGGCGAGGGCGTCGCGCTCGACCGGCGCGCTGCGGTTGAACTGGGCGACGGTGTAGTGGCCGAGCTCGACGGTCCCGTGGCTGGCGAGGTACCAGCAGTAGAGGGACAGGCCGCTGCAGTCGAAGCCGACCGTGCTCTCGCCCAGGCACACGCCGTTGAGGTAGCCGTTGTCCTGGTCGCAGAAGCCGAGGCCCGGCCCCAGCCGGTCACCGCCACCCCAGGCGTACGGGACGCCGATCTGCGCGGCGGCGACGGCGGCGACCCGCCGGCCCAGCGCGGCGGCGGTCTCGGACGGGGCCGCGGCGTCGGCGGGTTGGGCCGCTGGGCCGAGGGCCGGGACGAGGCTCGCGCCGAGCGCGAGGCCGAGCACGCGGCGGCGTCCGACTCCGGAGGCCTGGTCGTGGCCGGGCGGTTGGGGCTCCATCGGTCGGCTCCCGGGGGCTGTCGGCGGCGTCGGCCGCGGTGCTGGTCGCCCTGATGGCGTGGGCGGGAACCAGGATCGCGGTTCGGCCGCTCGGTCCGCCATCACCCGCACAGGTGAATCACGGGCACACGGGCCCTGGCAGGACCGGGAGTTCACCGTAAATCGGTTTGACGCTCGTTCGTGAGGGGCCAACGATGAGCGCGAACGTTCGGTCACAATCCTCGGAGGGCCCCATGAGCAACGCCGTCAAGCTGGTCCGCAGCGCCCGTCTGACCCCGGCCGTCGACTACGCCTACGCGGCGGTCGTCGATGCCCCAGCCCGCTCGCTCTGGCTCGCCGGGGCCTGCCCGTTGGACGAGGAGGGGCGTACGGTCGCCGTCGGCGACTACGAGGGCCAGACGCATCAGGTGATGCGCAATCTGATAACCGTGCTGGAGGAAGCGGGCGCGGGGCTCACGGACATCGCCCGGACCACCGTGTACGTGGCCTCCAGCGATCAGGCGGACCTGGGGAAGGTGTGGAAGGTGTACCGGGAGTACCTGGGGGAGCACGACGCCCCCAGTACCCTGCTCGGCGTCACGGTGCTCGGCTACAGCGACCAGCTGGTTGAGGTGGAGGCGGTGGCCGTGCTGCCCTGACGGCGGTGGCGGGCCCGGCGCTCCGGCCGCCGCCGTACGGGCCGCGGCGGTTCGGACGGCTGCGGTGCGCGCGACTGCCGTTCAGGAGGATGCGTCGGCCAGCAGGGCGTCGAGCTTCCGGTAGCCCTCGACCACGCCGTGCTCCATGCCGCTGGCGAGGATCGCGTCCCGGGCCGCCAGGCTGTCGACCACCGACAGCACGGTGACCCGGGTGCGGCCCTCGCCGACGGGTTCGAAGACGGCGGTGTCCAGCGAGACGCCGTCCGGCACGCCCTCGAAGGTGAAGGTCTGGACGAGCCGGGTGGCCGGGCGCACTTCGTGGAAGGAGCCGTAGAAGGCGGCGACCTCCTGGCCGTCACGGTGCATGGAGTAGCGGTAGTGGCCGCCGGTGCGGCCGTCCCAGTCGTCGATCTTCATGTCGAGGTCGTCGGGGCCGAGCCACTGGGCGACCAGCTGGGGTTCGATCCAGGCCCGGAACACCCGCTCCTGCGGGGCGTCGAACTCGCGGACGATCCGGATGGTGGGCAGCGTCGGGTCCGCTTCGATCCGGGTCTCGTGGGCGGGGGTGGCAGTCATGACGGGTCTCCTTCGGCGGAATCGGGGGCGGGTTCGGGTCGGTCGCGGTGGGACCGGGTGTCGGCAACCGTCGGACCGTGCGGGTCCGGGGACGGACGGCGCTCCGGGGCAGCGGGTGTGTCGGCACCCGGGGCGGTGTCGCTGTCGCCCATGGCCGCGAGCACGGCGTCCAGGCGGCTGAAGCGTGCCTCGGCCTGGCGGCGGTAGCGCTCGATCCAGCTCGTCATCAGGTCGAACACCTGCGGCTCCAGGTGGCACGGTCGCCGTTGGGCGTCCCGGCTGCGACTGACCAGCCCGGCCTCCTCCAGCACCTTGAGGTGTTTGGAAACGGCCTGCATGGACATCGCGTAGGACTCCGCCAGTTCGCCGACGGTCGCGTCCCGGTCGGAGAGCCGGGCGACGATGTCGCGCCGGGTCGGATCGGCCAGGGCCACGAACGCCCGGGACAGCTGGTCGACGGCCACCGCACACACCTCTGTTCATCCTCAACCGTTTGGTTGAGAACAACGGTACTCCGGGTGTGCCACGTATTCAACCGATCGGTTGTGGAATCCCTCGGGGCGGTGGCTGCCGACAGGAAACCGATCGTTCGGTTTCTGCCGACAGCCGCAGCGGGAGGAATGCTCGTCGGCGGACCGTCCAGGAAGTCCGGCGTGTGGCCGCTCCGGCCCTTGGGTGACGGCCCGTTGGAGCGAGCGACGGGGGGCTGGCGGCTGAAACGCCGGGTGAGTTGACGGTCCGACACTGTCCTGTCGCCCGCGAACCGCCCGTAGTTAAGGTACGGGGTGTTTGGTTTTGTTTTCCGGAGCTCAGGGCGGGGTGGTTGCGGTGGTACGGCAGGAACGGGCGCTCCGGACGCGTCGGCTCATCCTGGAGGCCGCGGCGTCGGTCTTCGACGAGTTCGGGTACGAGGGTGCGACCATCGGGGAGGTGGTCTCCCGGGCGGGGGTGACGCGCGGTGCCGTGTACTTCCACTTCGCCTCGAAGCGTGATCTCGCGCAAGGTGTCGTCGAGGAGCAGTTCGTCCAGGACGGCGTACCGGAACGCACGTGCAAGCTCCAGGAGTTCGTGGACACCGGGATGGTGGTCGCGCACCTGATGCCGCGTAACCCGCTGCTCAGTGCCGGCGCCCGGCTCTCGCTCGGCCACGACGCGTTCGACGATTTCGGCGGTGGGGCGATCCCCGGCTGGATCAGCCGGATGGAGGCGCTGCTGGTCGCCGCCGGTGAGCGCGGCGAGTTGCTGCCGCACGTCGTCCCGGCCGACACCGCGTGGCTGATCACCGCTGCCTGGACGGGTGTTCAGATCCAGTCGCACAAGCTCTGCGGCCGGGCCGACCTGGAGCTGCGGGTGTCCGGCCTGTTCCAGCACCTGATGCCGAGCGTCGCGGTGCCCGGCGTGCTCGGCTCGCTGCAGATGGGGCCGGACCGCGGCGCCCGGGTGGCCGCCGAGGTCGCGGCGGCCCGGGTGGCGGACGAGGTCGGTGTGGGCTGAACGCGCCGGCCCGAATCGGCTCGGGCACGGCCGGAAGCGGCCCTGGTCGGGGGCGGGTCGGGTTGAGCGCCTTGCGGTCTCCCGCTCGTGGGGCAAGGCCGGCGCCCGAAAACCAGCGGATCGGTTTGTTCTCTGGTTGTTCTCTGTCGACGGGCCGCTCCCTCCACCGGGCGTGGTGATCTGGACGGCCCGCGCCGCGGCCGCGAGGGCCGCGGGCGGCAGGCGGCATCCGGTCCGGCGCAGCAGCCGCCCGGCACCCTCGTGGTGCGCGCGGGGCTTCCACGGCACCCGGTCCGACGTCGCACGGGACTTGCTTCCCGCTGCCCACCGGGCGGGTGACCCGTCGACTCGTCCCGCCGGGCGCTCCGGCGGGTACCGTCCCAGGCCGACAACGCCGCATCCGACCCGACCGGGCCCACCCGGTGTGCGCCCACCCCGCGGACAGGTCGAATGTCAGTGCGGCTCGCCATGATGGCGTTATGAAGGACGCAGCCACCACGGCCATCCCCGCCGCCCTCGCCTCTCCGGAGGCCTACGCCGACGCCGTCGCCACCGCCGTACGGGCCGCCGCGGCGTACTACGCCGACGGCTCGACCACGCTGGGGGACGACGAGTACGACGCCCTGGTCCGGGCGGTCGAGGCGTACGAGCGTGAGCACCCCGAGCAGGTGCTGCCCGAGTCGCCCACCGGCAAGGTGGCCGGCGGCGCGGCCGTGGGCGACGTCCCGCACAGCACGCCGATGCTCTCGCTGGACAACGTCTTCTCCGCCGAGGAACTGGAGTCCTGGGCCGCCGGGCTGGAGCGCAGACTCGGCCGGCCGGTCGCCGCCTGGTGCGTCGAACCCAAGCTGGACGGCCTCGCGGTCGCCGCCCGCTACCGGAAGGGCCGCCTGCACCAGGTTCTCACCCGGGGCGACGGCCTGGCCGGCGAGGACATCACCCCCGCGGCCGACGCCGTGCTCGGCCTGCCCGCCCGGCTCGCCGAGCCGCTCGACGTCGAACTGCGCGGCGAGGTGCTGCTCACTCACGAGCAGTTCGACCAGGCCAACGCCGTGCGCACCGCCCACGGCGCCACCCCCTTCGCCCACCCGCGCAGCGGCGCCGCCGGCACCCTGCGGGCCAAGGACCGCCCCTACCGGGTGGAACTGACCTTCTTCGGCTACGACGCCCACGGCCTGCCCGGCCTCGGCCACGCCGAACTGCTCACCCGCCTCGCCGAACTCGGCGCCAACACCGCCGCCAGCACCCAGGCCGCGCCGCTGCGCTGCGCCACCCTCGCCGAGGCCGAGCAGCGGATCGAGGAGATCGCCGCCCTGCGCGCCGTCCTGCCGTTCGGGATCGACGGGGTCGTGGTCAAGGCGGACGCGGTCGCCGACCAGGAGGCGGCGGGCTCCGGCTCCCGGGCGCCGCGCTGGGCGGTGGCCCGCAAGCTCCAGGCCCAGCACAAGGTCACCCGACTGCTCGGGGTGGAGTGGAACGTCGGCCGCACCGGCATCATCGCGCCCCGCGCGGTGCTCGACCCGGTGGTGATCGACGGTGTCACCGTCACCTACGCGACGCTGCACAACCCCGCCGACATCGAGCGCCGCGGGCTGATGATCGGCGACCAGGTCTTCGTCTACCGCGCCGGGGACGTCATCCCGCGGGTCGAGGCGCCGCTGGTCGACGAGCGCACCGGCGCCGAGCAGCCGATCGCCTTCCCCGAGGTCTGCCCGCGCTGCGGCGACGCCATCGACCGCGCCGAGCAGCGCTGGCGCTGCGTGCGCGGCCGGGGCTGCCAGGCCGTCGCCTCGGTGATCTACGCGGCCGGGCGCGACCAGCTCGACATCGAGGGCCTCGGCGGCACCCGGGCCGTCCAACTGGTCGAGGCCGGGCTGGTCGCGGACCTCGCCGACCTCTTCACCCTGACCAAGGAGCAGCTGCTCACCCTGGAGCGGATGGGTGACACCAGCGCCGACAAGCTGCTCGCCGCCATCGAGACCGCCCGCACCCGTCCGCTGAACCGGGTCTTCTGCGCGCTCGGCATCCGGGGCACCGGGCGGACGATGTCACGCCGGATCGCCGCCCACTTCGGCGGCATGGCCGCGATCCGGGCCGCCGACGCCGTGGCGCTGGCCGGCGTGGACGGCATCGGGGTGGAGAAGGCGGCCGTGATCGTCGCCGAACTCGCCGAGGTGGCGGGCCTGCTGGACCGTCTGGTGGAGCAGGGTGTGGGGACGCAGGTGTCCGAGCCGGTCGTCGCGGCGGCTGCGGCCGGCCTTGCTGCGGCCGTCTCGGGCGAGGGCGTCGCCGGGGAAGCCGTCACGGTCGAAGGCGCGGCGGTCGGCGGCGCGGCGGCCGGTCCGCTGGCGGGGCAGAGCGTGGTGGTCACCGGCAGTATGACCGGCGCCCTGGCCGAACTCTCCCGCAACGAGATGAACGAGCTGATCGAGCGCGCGGGCGGCAAGGCCTCCTCCTCGGTGTCCAAGCGCACCAGCCTGCTGGTCGCGGGCGAGAAGGCGGGTTCCAAGCGCGCCAAGGCGGAGGAACTCGGGGTGGCGATCAGCACCCCGGAGGAGTTCGCCGTGCTGGTGGCCGGCTTCCTCGGCTGAGCCATCCGCCGAGCCCGCGGCCGGAGCGCCACGGCCCCGGTGTCCCTGCCCGGGAGTCCGGGCCGGGGCAAGGGGGTTCGATCGCATGCGGTGTTCGATCGCACGCGGGGTTCGATCGCATGCGGTGTTTGATCGCGGGCGGGGCGGGTGCGGTAGGGTACCGACGCCGAACACGACCGCGAGCCAGGGAGGTGAGACCCATTACCGGTATGTCCGAGCGGGTGCTCCCGGAGCGCGGCCGTGCGGGCGCACCGCGCGCGTAGCGCGGGCGCACCGACGCGGCGTCGGCCCTGGCGGGAGCCCTGACGGAGTCCTCCGATCTCCTCCCGTCGTCCCCAAGGGGTCCCCTTGCCCGTTTTCTCCTCCGTCGCTCTCCGTTCCTCGGTCGTCTCCCAACTGCGCTCCGCCGGTTGCGTCTTCGCCGAGGACGAGGCGCGCATCCTGCTCACGGCCGCCACCACGACCGCCGAACTCGCCGGTATGGTCCGCGCCCGCGCCCAGGGCCGGCCGCTCGAACACGTCGTCGGCTGGGCCGAGTTCGCCGGTCTGCGGATCGCCGTCGACCCGGGCGTGTTCGTCCCGCGTCGGCGCAGCGAGTTCCTGGCCGCCGAGGCCGCCCGGCTCGCCGGACCCGGCGCGGTGGTGGTCGACCTGTGCTGCGGCAGCGGCGCGCTCGGGGCCGCCGTCGCGGCCACGGCCGGTCACCCCGTCGAGCTGTACGCGGCCGATCTGGACCCGGTGGCCGTTCGCTGTGCCCGCCGCAATCTGGCCGGTACGGGCGCCCGGGTCTTCGAGGGTGACCTGTTCGCCGCCCTGCCCGACGCGCTGCTCGGCCGGGTGGAGGTGCTGATCGCCAACGTCCCGTACGTCCCGACCGGCGACATCGAACTGCTGCCGCCCGAAGCGCGGTTGCACGAGGCACGGCCCGCGCTGGACGGTGGGCCGGACGGGCTGGACGTGCTGCGCCGGGTGGCCGCGGCGGCGCCGCAGTGGCTGGCGGCCGGTGGGGCGTTGCTGTTCGAGACGAGTGAGCGGCAGGCGGACGGCGCCCTGGCGGTGGCGCGGGCGGCCGGTCTGGCGGCGGCGGTGAGCCGCGAGGAGGAACTGGACGCCACAGTCGTCACGGCGACCCTGGGCTGACCGGCGACGGATCCCGCAGGGCGGTCGGTCCGCCGCTCCGGCCACCGGACCCCCGTGCCGGTGGCCGGCCGGGCGGACGGCCGGCCGGGCGGGCGGACGAGGCCCGACGAGCGGTCAGATCCTCGCGCCGTACACGTGGTCGACAGGGATGGTGAGCAGCACCCGACGGTCGGCGACCATCGCCTCGCGGTACTCCGCCCAGTCCGGGTGCTCCCCGGCGGCCCGGCGGTAGTAGTCCACCAGCGCCTCGACCTCGGGCCCGTGCGGGTCGGTGCCCGGGCCGGTGAGGGTGGCGCCACCCTCGGCGGTGGCCCAGGACCGACCGTCCGGCCCGGTCACCTCCAGGCTGACCCGCGGGTCCCGGCGCAGGTTGGCGGTCTTCGCCAGCCCCTCCCGGGTGGAGATCAGGATGACGTTCGCCTCGCGGTCGTAGAAGGGCATGATCGGGGAGAGCTGGGGCCGTCCGTCCGCCTTGATGGTGGCGAGGATGCCGAGGCGGCTCTGCGCGAGCAGGGCGTACGGATCGTGAGCAGTCGTGGTCATGCGGGCCATCATCGGGCTTCACACCGGTGTGAAGGTCAAGACCCGGTAGGCGTGTCGCACCCGTTGGCCCCGAAAGGTGGGGATCCGGGGAATCGCCGGTGGCGGCCGCCACCCGGGGCCGGCGTCCGTGGACCACGGGGGATGACGGCCCGTCACCGGGCGTTGATCCGAACCGGAGCAGCGCCGCGCGATGGCCGCCGACCCCGCCTCCCGCCGACCCCCGCCACTGTCCGCGCCCCCGCCATTGCCCGCCGCCCCCCGCGCGGGTCAGGTGGTCCCGAGCTTGCGGATGGCCCCGGCGAGCGCCTCGGCCGTCCGTCGCACGTCCGCCTCCGTGGTGCGCCAGTTGCTGAACGCGGCGCGCAGGGCGGGCAGGCCGGCGTAGCGGGTGGGGGTGAGGAAGGCCTCGTCGGAGATCGCGGCGGCGAGGGCGGCGAGGCGCTGGGGCGTCGGGTCCTCGGCGAGGGTGAAGCAGACCACGTTGAGGCGTACCGGAGCGAGCAGTCGCAGGCCCTCGATCGCGCCGATCGCCTCGCCGAGCGCGTGGGCGCCGCTGGTGCAGCGCTCCACGATCTCGCGGTGGCCGGCCCGGCCGTAGGCGCGCAGGGTGAACCAGGCGGCCAGGGCGCGCAGCCGGTGCGAGTTCTCCGGGGTGAGGTGCACGAGGTCGGGGTGCTCGCCGATCGGGCCGAGGTAGGCGGCGGCGTTCTGGAAGACCCGGGCCTGGAGGTCGCGACGGCGGGTGAACTGCACGGCGCTGTCGTAGGGCACGTTGAGCCACTTGTGCAGGTCCACGCAGACCGAGTCGGCCTGGTCCAGCCCGGCGACCAGCTCCGCGTGCTCCGGGGAGAGGGCCGCGAAGGCGCCGAAGGCCGCGTCGACGTGCAGCCAGAAGCCGTACCGCTCGCGGAGCGCGGCGATCGCGCGCAGGTCGTCGAAGTCGACGGTGTTCACGGTGCCCGCGTTGGCGACCACGATGCACGGGCCGTCGGCCTCGGCGAGCGCCCGCTCCAGCGCGGCCACGTCCACGGCCTCCCGGCCCGGCAGGGCGGTGACGGCGGTCAGCGCGGTACGGCCGAGGCCCAGGAGGGACAGCGCCTTGGACACGCTGGAGTGCGCACTGCCCGACAGCACCCGCACCCGTCCCAGCGCGGCGACCCCGTCCTCGGCCACGTCCACCCCGAGCCGCTCGCCCAGCCACTCCCGGGCGATCGCCAGCCCCACGGCGTTGGACATGGTGGCGCCGCTGACGAAGGTGCCGCTGTGCGCGGGGGAGAGCCCGAAGAGCTCGCGCAGCCAGCCGACCGTCTCCCGTTCCAGGTGCTGACCGGCCGGGTCCAGCGAGGAGTTGGAGTTCTGGTCGGCGGTGGCGGTGAGCCAGTCGCCGACCAGCGCGGCCGGCGTCGCCCCGCCCGTCACGAACCCGAAGTAGCGAGGCCCGGCACTGGCCGACAGCCGCGGCTCCCAGCGCTCGCCGAACTCGGCCAGGGCCGCCCGCAGGCCCCCGCCGTCCTCGTGCAGCGGCCCCGGCGGCGTCGGCCGGTCGGCCTGCGGCGGGATCACCGGCCGCTCGTCGAGTCCGGCGAGGAAGCCGATCGCCCGCTGCCGCGCCTCCTCAAGGAGGGCGGGCAGCTGGTCGAGGTCGGCGGCGAGGTCGGGGTGCATGCGGGTTTCTCCGTTGATCGGTTGTCAGGCCGAGGGTAGTGACGCGCGGAGATCGTGTCGCGGGCCAATCCGCTGCCGGTGGCCTGGGCGCGCGCCCGGGGTGGAGGCCGCTCGCGGGTGGTAGCGGTGCGTGAGGATTCCCCGGCCGCGGTCGGGGAACGCGCGATGCGACCGAAGGAACCGGTACGAGGCGAGGAGGCAACGGTGAACGACATCGCGCAGGGAGGCGCCGGAGGTGTTCCGCTGCACCACGGCTCCGACGAGGACGTCCGCGACGATCCCCGGGCTCCGGGGACGAACGGCCGGGGCGACGGCGGACCGGGCGGGTCCGGTGCGTCCGGGCAGGCTCCCGAGGACCCGGTCGAGGACCAGGGGGAGGCGACCACGGCAGAGCCGGGCCGGGCGCGCAGGCTCGGACCCGACGAGTCGGAGGAGACGGACGGGTCGGAGGAGGCGTGACCCGCTCGGCAGACGCCTTACGGACGTCCGACGGCTGCGGTCGGGTACCCCGGCCCCGGCCGTCGGACGACGGGCGCCACGCCGGGTGCCGCGCCCGGTGCCGCGTCCGGCCCGCACCGGGAGGGTTTGGCCCGTGCCCGCGGCGGTAGACGCGTGCCCGGGGCGGCTTCGAGCACCGGACCGCACCGGCTGCTCCGTGCCGAGAACCGTCCGGTCGACTTCGGGAGGACCCTGTGATCGTGCCCCGTGTCATGGCCCGGCCGTCCGCAGCCCCGGCGGCGGAACGCGACGGGCGAGTACGTCGTGACGGCTACGCCCGGTTGAGCGCCGCCGATCTCGGTATCGACACCGAGGCGCTCGCGGCGGACTTCGAGGGCCTCGCGGACGCCTACCGCGACCTGCCCCCGGATCCGTACGCGCGGCGGACCAACCGGTTCCGCCGCTACTCCCACGCCGTCCACCTGCCGTGGACCGGGGAGCTGTTCTACATCCCGGGGGCTCCCGACGACGAGTTCGGCACCGCCACCGAGTACTGGCAGGACGAGCACAACCCCGAGTACCCGCGGATGCGTCGCCGGCTGCCCGACATCCCGCCCGCCCTGCACCGCAACCGCCTGCTGGACGCCCTGATCCGGGCCGATCTCGACCGCGCCCTGTGGCTGGAGGACCTGCACCGCGTCCCCGTCTACGTGGGTGTCCACCTGATCGCGCTCGCCGTACGGGGCCGCGAGCAGGTCGCGGTGTCCTCGCCGAACTGCCTGCACCAGGACGGCGGTTCACCGGCGACGTTCACCTTCGCCCACCTCGTCGGGCGGCGCAACGTCGAGGGTGGCGAGAACGTCATCGCCACTCCGGAGAGCGCCGGCCGGCAACCCGATGACCTGCCCCCCGGGGCCGTGCACGACCGGTTCTTCCTGACCGAGCCCCTGGACGGCTACGGAGTGCACGACCGGCGGGTCAGCCACTACGTCGGCCCGGTCCGTCTCGGTGACGAGGACGGCGACGGCCGGCGCGAGATCCTCATCGTCGGCATCGCGCCGTACGAACCCGGGCTGTAGCCGGGGCTCAGGAAGCCGGGCCGGACTCGTTGTCGGACCTGCCCGCTAGCCTCCGACCGGAGCCCCCGGAACGGGCCAGGGGTGGGAGGGAGGGCGGGGCGCATGGGAACGACGTCCGGGGTGACCGGGGACCGGCCGGTGCCGCTGGTCGGCTGCTGGCTGGCCTGGATCGCGGTGAACACCGGCGACCAGGCCGGGGTGATGGAGCTGCTGGGGTTGTCCTCGCCGCAGCCGGTGTCCTTCGAGACCGGGGTCGACACGGTGGACGGCGACGGCCACGGCTTCTCCGACGAGGATCCGCACGACGGCTACCGCCGGGTGTTCGTCACGCCGGAGCTGGCCGGTTGGACGCTGGTGGCGGGCGCCTGGTGCGATCCGGTCGATGCCGAACGGGCGGCCGACGTCCTGGCGGCCTGCGAGCGGTTGAGCGCCCGCTACGGGCGGGCCCAGGCGTACTGGTACGGCGCGCAGACCGACGGTTCGGCGGTCCTGGTCGCCGAACAGGGCGTGGCCGTACGGCGGTTCGGCTACGTCCCGGGCGAGGAGACGGCGCACCTGGAGCTGGGTGCGCCGCTGCCCTACGAGCAACGGCGACGTGCCGAGCTGGGGCTGCCCCCGCTGGTGTCGGGCCGCGTGGACTCCGAGGAGCAGGCCGACGCGTGGGTGTGGGAGCTGTTCGAACTGGCACCCCGCCTGGCCGGAGAGCTGAGCCTCGACCCCGGTTCGGTAGGACCGGACACACCGGTCCGGGGCGTCGGGGTGCTGGCCCTCACGGAGTACGGGCGCCGACCGGGCGCGGCGCGGTGACCGGAACCGTCGGCGAGGACACTCAGCGCTCGCGGCGGGGCAGTTCGGCCTGCCGGACCGGCCGGCAGACCAGGGCGTGGACGGCGCCGAGGCTGGAGAGGCCGCCGCAGGCCAGGAAGACCGGGGCGGTGCCCCAGGCACCGATGGCGGCGCCGACCACCGGGTAGCTGAGCGGGGCGATGCCGACCATGGTGAGCATCACGACGGAGGTGACCCGCCCGAGGTAGGCGGGATCGGTGGTGGTCTGGACGAGGGCGCCGTCCAGGCTGCCGAAGACGCCCGCGCTCAGGCCGACGAACGCGGCGAGCACGGCGGCCGACCAGAGCGTGGGCACCGCGCCCATGGCGGCCGCGCCGAGGCTGCCGAGGAGCAGAGTGGTGGCCATGGTGAGGCCCGCCCGGGGCAGCCGGCCGGCGACGGCGAGCAAGGTCGCGCCGGCGGCGGCGCCCGCGCCGAAGCAGGCGACGATCAGGCCGAGGCCGGACGGGCCCCAGCCGCGTTCGGCGTTGAGGAGCACCATGCCGACGTTGAGGGTGCCGACGAGACCGAGTTCGCAGACGGCGCCGACCAGGACCAGCGGTCCGAGCAGGCGGTGGTGCCGGATGTAGCGCAGGCCGTCGAGCAGCTCGGCGCGGGCGGTGCCTGAGCCGCCGGGCGCGGCCCCGCCGTCGGGCGGGTCCAGCGGCCGGATCCGCACGGACAGCAGCAGGGGCAGCGACAGGGCGAAGAGCCCGCCGGCGACGGTGAAGGCGACGGCCGGACCGCCGAGGCCCATGGCGAGGCCGCCGATCGGCGGGCCGGCGACCTGGCCGAGGCGCATCGCGAGCGAGCGCAGACCGGTGACGCGGGCCAGCTGGTCGGCGCCGGTGATCCGCGGCGGCAGGGCGCCGACGGCCGGGACGAACAGGGCGTCGACCGCGCCGAAGACCAGGGCGACCGTGACCAGCAGCCACAGGGCGGGCGTGGTCACGGCGACGGCGGCCGCGACGGCGAGGATGAGCAGGCAGCGCAGCGCGTCGCTGCCGAGGATCACCCGCCGCGGGTCGAGGCGGTCGGCGACCACCCCACCGCCCAGCATCAGCACCGCCCGGGGCAGCGCACCGGCGGCCATCACCAGGCCGACCTCGGTGGGGCCGACGGCCTTCTGGGCCGACCAGCCGAGGGCGAGGAAGTAGACCGTGTCGCCGACCAGCGAGGCGGTGTAGGCGGCGAGCCAGCGCAGCACGTTGGCGTCGCGGTGCGCGGGCAGGCCGGGGCGTATGGACCGCGGTGTCACCGACGTGGCCATGGCGGCGGGCTCCTGTGGATCGGCGGATGCGTCAGGGGCGGAACGGGAAGCCGTACAGGTGGACGGACACGTGCTCGCGGTTCTCGCTGTCGCCGGCCGCCTTGGCGGCCTTGCCGCGCTCCCGCCAGCGGCGGCCCAGGGCCTGCAACTCATCATTCAGTTCGGCGAGTTCGGCGGCGGTGAGATCGAGCAGCCACTCGGAGGTGAAGGCCGCGTCCGTCCACTCCCGGCCCCAGGCGGCGCCCTGGTCCAGGTAGGTGCGGACCTGGGCGGCGCGGCTGTCCAGCAGGCCGCGGGTGACGGCGCCGACCGCCGCCGCGCCCTCGGGCGTGCCGGCGAGGTCCGACTCGCGGAAGCCCCAGCCCTGCTCGGAGGCGACCTGCCACCACCGCTCCCGACCGTCCGTGCTCTGGCCGGTCGCCTCGACGACGAAGTCGAGCTCGGCCAGCTTGCGCAGGTGGTAGCTGACCAGGGACGGCGCCTGGTCGACCTGCTCGGCGAGCTGTGAGGCGGTGGCGGTGCCGGCCGCGTAGAGCAGGCGGTAGAGCTGCATCCGCAGGGGGTTGGTGAACGCCTTGAGGCGGGAGAGATCGGTGATCAGCTCAGGCTCGGGGGTTTCGGGCACGGCTTCACCGTAGACAGGAAAGGAAAGTTGCGCAAGGAAAACTGCGCAATAAACATTTCGGATCTGGCTGCGGCTTCGGGACGGCCGGTGCGTGCCGGTGCTCCGCCCGGGTGCCGCCGGTCGCGGGAACACGCCGGGCGCCCGGGGGCGGATCGGGGCGAACCGTTTGCCCGGACGGGGCCGGGGTTACCCGAGGAGGGCAGCCCCGAGAACGAGGAGTCCATCGCATGCAAGAGCCCGGCCCGCTGAAGAAGATCGCCGACAAGGTCGTGGACGTCGTCCAGAACGCGGCCCCGGGGGAGCATCCGGAGATCCCCGGAGCACCCGGCGCGGCTTCGCCGAGCGTCGCGGAGCCCGTCGAGCCGAACGGTCCGCTGCCTCCCAAGCCCGACCAGGCCGCGCCCCGGCCGGTCACCGCGACCGGCCGTGACACGGGCGCCGGAGCGACGGTCCGCTCCCAGGACGGCCAGTTCCTGACCAACGCGCAGGGCGCCCGACTGCCCGACAGCGACCACTCCCTCAAGGCCGGCCCCCGCGGCCCGGTGCTGCTGCAGGACCACCATCTGCGCGAGAAGATCACCCACTTCGACCACGAGCGCATTCCCGAGCGCGTCGTCCACGCCCGGGGCGCGGCCGCGCACGGCGTCTTCCGCGGCTACGGGACGGCCGGAGCCGTCTGCAAGGCCGCGTTCCTCGCCGAGGACGTCGAGACGCCGGTGTTCGTGCGCTTCTCCACGGTGCTCGGCTCGCGCGGCTCCGCGGACACCGTCCGCGACACCCGCGGCTTCGCGACGAAGTTCTACACCTCCGAGGGCGTGTTCGACCTGGTCGGGAACAACATCCCGGTGTTCTTCATCCAGGACGCGATCAAGTTCCCCGACGTCGTCCACGCGGCCAAGCCCCACCCGGACCGGGAGATCCCGCAGGCCCAGTCCGCGCACGACACCTTCTGGGACTTCGTCACCCTGCACACCGAAGCCACCCACCACACCCTGTGGAACATGTCCGACCGGGGCATCCCGCGCTCCTTCCGCACCATGGAGGGCTTCGGCATCCACACCTTCCGCCTGGTCAACGCGGACGGCGCGAGCACCCTCGTCAAGTGGCACTGGAAGCCCAAGCTCGGCGTGCACTCCATGGTCTGGGAGGAGGCCCAGCTGGTCGCCGGTGCGGACCCGGACTTCCACCGCCGGGACCTCGCGGACGCGATCGAGGCCGGGGCCTACCCCCAGTGGGAGCTCGGCATCCAGACCTTCCCCGACACCCCCGAGCAGACCTTCGAGGGCATCGACCTCCTCGACCCGACCAAGATCGTGCCGGAGGAGCTCGCACCGGTGCGCCCGGTCGGGCTGCTCACCCTCAACGCCAATCCCACCAACTTCTTCGCCGAGACCGAGCAGGTCGCGTTCCACCCCGGGCACCTGGTGCCGGGGATCGACATCACCGACGACCCGCTGCTGTCGGGGCGTCTGTTCTCCTACCTCGACACCCAGATCACCCGGCTGGGCGGCCCCAACTTCGCCCAGATCCCGATCAACCGCACCCACGCCCCCGTCAACGACATGCTGCGCGACGGGTTCCACCAGCACGCCGTCCACTCCGGCGTCGCGCCCTACAAGCCGAACTCGCTCGACGGCGGCTGCCCGTTCTTCGCCGGGGCCGCAGACCACGCCTTCATCGAGTACCCGACGCCGGTGGCCGCCGCCGGCAAGGTGCGCGAGGCACCGGCCTCGTTCGCGGACCACTTCAGCCAGCCGCGCCTGTTCTGGGCGAGCATGAGCCCGGTGGAGCGCGAGCACATCATCGCCGCGTACACCTTCGAACTCGGCAAGTGCTACGAGCAGGCCGTCAAGGAGCGCGGCCTCCAGGTGCTGGCCCGGATCGACGCCGACCTGTGCGCCCAGGTGGCCGCCGGCCTCGGCCTGCCCGTGCCCGAGCCCACCGAGCCGCCCGCACAGGTGCAGCCCAGTCCCGCCCTCTCCCAGCTCGGCCGGACCTGGCCGGTGGACGGGCGGGTCGTGGGCCTCGTCGCGGGGAACGACCACGGAGCGCTGGCCACCGTGCGCCGGGCCCTGCTCTCGGCCGGCCTGGTCCCCCTGGTGATCGCCGGCGCCGGGGGCGAACTCCGGACGGGTGGCGACGGCGAGCCCCTCGCCGTGCAGCGGACGTTCGACACCGCCCGCTCGGTGGAGTTCGACGCGATCGTGCTGGTCGGCACCCCGGTCCCGGCCCGGGGAGCGAACCCCGCCCGCGACGCCAAGGCGGGCACCCCGCAGCCGGACTCCTCCGGCATCGACCCCCGACTGGTGCTCATGCTCACCGAGGCCTACCGCCACTCCAAGCCCCTGGTCGCCGTGGCGGGCGGGCAGAGCGCGCTGCAGGCCGCGGGCATCGCCACCAACGCCCCCGGCGTCCTCGCGGGCCTCGGACCGGACGAGGCAGTGCGACCGCTCATCGAGCTGCTCGCCGGCCACCGGGTGTGGGACCGCTTCCCGCCGTCCTCCGACCTCTAGGCCTGCCGGCACGGCCATCCGGCGCCCCCGGTCCCGGCGGATCCGCTCCGCCGGGACCGGCGGCGCCGGCTGATCACCGGTGGCGGCCGGCGGACGGCGGACGGCGTACGGCGGCCGTGAAGCGAAGGCCGCCGTACGGCCGCCGTGGTGCCGGTCGCGCGCCCGACCGGGTGGCGAGGTGGGGCTCGTCGGCTCAGCGCCGGGTGCGAACGGCAGGCCGGGCGGTGACGCTGGCGAAGCCGGCCGTGCATCCGGCGCCGGATCGGCCGTGCCGCAGAGACAGGGAGGACACGGGACCATGGCTCTCCGTCATCCGTCCGAGCGCAGCCGTGACGGGCGGGGTCGCTTCGAACGGTTCGCGGAAGCCGCCTCGAACCTCACCAGTTCCCCGCTCTTCTACGTCTTCTGCGTGCTCCTGGTGCTCGCTTTCGCGGCCGTCCACGCGGCAGGCCTGTCCCTGGAGTGGCAGATCCTGGTCGGGGACATCATGACCGCACTCAACCTGCTGCTCCTCACCCTGCTGAAGAACGCCGAACGCCGCGCGGAGCACGCCGTCCAGCGCAAGCTGGACGCGATCGCCACCGGTCTGCTGCGGCAGATCGACGAGCGCGACCCGGGCGATGCCCGCAGGGCGCTCGAAGAGGCCATCGGCATGGAGGAGGAGGTCTGAGCAGACGGCCGTGCCGCAGCGCCGGGCACGGCACGCCGTGGGTGCGGCCCGCCACAACCGAGTGCCGCAGCGCCCTGTCGTCCGGTGACGGTGTCTGCGGACCGGGTGAATACGCCCCGGGCCGCGCAAGGTCCCGGGCCCGGGCGCCGATGGTTGAAGAGCAGGTCCGGACCGCTCTGGGTCCGGCCGACGACACGGAGGCGGATTCTGATGGCTCGGTTGCTCCACACTCGTCCCGCGGCCACCGGCGCCCACCGGCGTACGGCGTTGGTGGCGGCCGTGCTCGGGTGCGCGGTTCTGGTGGCCGCCGGCTGCTCGTCCTCCTCCTCGTCCTCGTCCGGCTCCTCAGGGACGGCGAGTTCGCGCCGGCCGGAGGCGAGCTCATTCTCCGGGCAGCTTCCCTCGGCGCTCGCATCGGCGAACGCGTCGGTGCTGGAGTCGGTGTCGGCCGCCGCGGCCTCCGCGTCGGCCGCGGCGGCCTCGTTCGAGGCTTCCGTCTCGGCGCAGATCGCCGCCGGACGCTCCGAAGCCAAGGCCGTGCTGGACAAGACACAGGGGGCCGGGAACGCGATCTCGGACGTCACGATCACGGGGCTGCCGAAGGCACAGGCGGCCGGCTTCAACGCGGCGCTGGTGACGGTGCTCAACAACACCCAGGCCAAGGCCTCCTACGCGATCAAGGTGGAGTTCTCGGAGCAGAGCGGGAAGGTCGTCGACACGACCTACCTGAACGTCAAGGACCTCGCGGCCGGTGCGACCGCCACGCCCACGGCATTCAGCTCGCTCGACCGTGACCAGGCCCTCGTTTCGCGGGTGGTCCAGGCCCAGCGGTACTGATCCCGACCGCCCGGAGGTCGCGGTGGGCCTGCTGTTCGCAGGCCCCTCCGGCCCGGCGCGCCATGTCGTCGAGGCGGGCTACCGCGCCGGTGACACGCAACTCCTTCGCCTTAAGCTGGGCGCATGAGTTCCCGACCCACCACACGCCCCGGCGGGCGCAGCGCCCGCGTCCAGCAGTCCGTGCACCAGGCCGTCCGTGAGCTGGAGGCGGAGGTGGGGCGGGACGCGCTCACCGTCCCGCTGATCGCCGCCCGCGCGGGGGTGACGCCGTCCACCGTCTACCGGCGCTGGGGGGACCTGCGGGAACTGCTGTCCGACGTGGCCGTGGAGCGGCTGCGCCCCGACGCTCCGCCGGCCGACCACGGCAGCCTGCGGGCGGACCTGGAGGCGTGGGCCGTGCAGTTCGCCGAGGAGATGGGCTCGACGGCCGGGCGCACGTACATTCGCGACGCCCTGCTGGGCGACCCGGAGCAGGGCAACGCGGTCCGCTGCTCCGACTACGCCGCCGAGCAGCTGACGGCCCTGGGTGTGCGCGCGGCCGGGCGGGGGGAGGCCGTGCCGGCCGTGGAGACCCTGCTGGACGTCGTCGTCGCCCCGCTGATGTACCGGATCCTGTTCCGCCCCTCGGACCTGTCGGCGGCCTACACCGACGGTCTGGTCGCGGCGGCGCTGGGCGCCGCCCAACCCGCCTCGACGCCTAAAAGCTAATCGTTTGCGTTCCGGGCTCCCCGGCGCCTAGAGTGCTTAACGCAAAGTCTTCGCCTTAACGGTCGGAAGGACTCCCGATGAGCACCGCTGCGCCCCGCCCGGGCATCCCCGTCACGAGCACCGGATGGAGCCTCGGGGGCCTCACCGTGCACCGGGTCGACGAGATCGAACTGCCGCGCCCCACCGGCCCCTGGCTGCTGCCGGACGCCACCGGGGACGTCCTGGACCAGGCGCCGTGGCTGCGCCCCGACTTCGCCGACGCCGACGTCCCCCGGCTGGCCAGCCACAGCTTCGCGGTGCGGGCCGGTGGACTGCGGATCATCGTGGACAGCGGTATCGGCAACGCCAAACCGAGGGCCAACCCGGCCTGGAACGGCCTGGACACCGACTTCCTGGAACGCCTGACCGCGGCCGGCTTCCCACCCGATTCGGTGGACCTGGTGATCACCACGCACCTGCACACCGACCACGTCGGCTGGAACACCCGCCCCGCGGGGGACGACTGGGTGCCCACCTTCCCCAACGCCCGCTACCTGACCGGCCGCACCGAATGGGACCACTGGGCCGCCACCGACCTGGACCCCGCCCGCGCCCAGATGTTCCGCGACTCCGTCCACCCCGTCCGCGACGCCGGACAGTACGACCTGGTGGCCGTGCCCGAGCAGGGGCCCGGGGTCGAGGTCGCACCGGGCGTCCTCCTGGTCCCCGCCCCCGGCCACACCCCGGGCCAGGTCGCGGTGGAACTGCGCGGCGGCGACCGTCGGGCGCTGATCACGGGCGACAGCATCCACCACCCGGTGCAGCTGTCCCACCCCCACCTGAACAGCTGCGTCGACACCGCCCCCGCCCAGGCGGTCCGCACCCGCGCCCGGCTGCTCGACTCCCTGGCGGACACCGACGCGCTGCTCCTGGGCACCCATTTCCCGCACCCCACCGCCGGCACCGTCCGCCGGGACGGCGGCCGCTACCGGCTGCTCGCCGAGCCGGGCACCGCGCTCGCGGCCGCCGCCTAACGCATACCGTTGGCCTTTACGGCCCGGCCTCCCGTACGCCATCCCGCTCCGACCGAGAAGGACCGCAGCCGTGCCCACCGTCGCACTCACGCCCCCGGAGGCCGCCCGTTGGGCCGCCCGCGCCGGACTCGTCCTGCCCGCCGAGCGCCGGGCCGCGGTGGCCGCGGTCGCCGACCACATCCACCAGGTCGTCGCCGTCCTGCGCGAACTGGACTTCGAGGACGTCCCGCCCGCCGCCGCCTACCAGCCCGTCCAGGAGAACCACGATGCAGCCGTATGAGCTGTCCCTCGCCGCCGCCGCGGACGCGATCCGGGCCCGGCGGCTGTCCCCGGTCGAACTGGTCGACTCCGTCCTCCACCGCATCGAGGAGGTGGACCCGCACCTCGGGGCCTACGTCACCGTCACCGCCGAGCGGGCGCGCCGGGCGGCGGCCGAAGCGGAACACGAGGTGGCCCACGGCCGCTACCGGGGACCCCTGCACGGCGTCCCGATGGGGCTGAAGGACCTGATCGACGTCGACGGGATGCCCACCACGGCCAGTCCCGTGTCCGCGCGGGCCACCGAGCGCGAGCGGACAGCACGGTCGCCGCGCGCCTGGGTGCGGCCGGCGCCGTCCTGCTCGGCAAGACCCACACCCACGAGTTCGCGTTCGGCCTGACCACCCCGCAGACCCGCAACGCCTGGGACCGCACCCGGGTCGCCGGCGGCTCCAGCGGCGGCTCCGCGGTCGCCGTCGCCTCGGGCGCCGCCACCTTCGCCCTGGGCACCGACACCGGCGGGTCGATCCGGGTGCCCGCCGCGCTCAACGGGGTCGTCGGCCTCAAGCCGACCTACGGCCTCGTCCCCCGGCACGGCGTCACCCCCCTCTCCTGGTCACTGGACCACGTCGGCCCGCTCACCCGCACCGTCGAGGACGCGGGCCTGGTGCTGACCGCGCTGGCCGGACACGACGCCCGCGACCCGGCCTCGCTGCGCGTGCCCGCCGCCGACTACCGGCCCGGTCCCGACACCGACCTGACGGGGCTGCGCCTCGGCGTGCCGCGCACCTACTACTTCGACCACGTCCACCCGCGGGTGGAGGCCGCCGTCCGGGACGCCGTCGGGCAACTGGAAGCCCTGGGCGCGCGGCCCGTCGAGGTCGACGTCCCGATGGCCCGCTACATCCGGGCCACCCAGTGGGGCCTGATGGTGCCGGAGGCCGCCGCCTACCACGAGGGCACCCTGCGGACCGTCCCCGAGCTGTACCAGGAGGACGTCCGCGTCCTCCTGGAGGCCGGCGGGCTGATGGGCGCCGGCGACCATCTCCGTGCCCAGCGCTCGCGCACGCTCATGCGCGCGGCGTGGGCCCGGATGCTGGCGGAGGTCGACGTGATCGCGGCCCCGAGCGTCCCGATGCCCGCGGTCGGACGGGGGGAGGAGACGGTCACCTGGCCGGACGGCACCGTGGAGGGCGTCTCCGACGCCTACGTGCGCCTGAGCGCCCCCGCCAACATCACCGGGGTGCCCGCCCTGACCGTCCCGGTCGGCCACGACCCCGCCGGCCTGCCGATCGGCCTGCAACTGCTCGCCCGCCCCCTCGGCGAGCCCGTGCTCCTACGGGTCGGCCGCGCCTACGAGTCGACGCAGCCCGCACGGGCGCTGGCCGCAGCGGCCTGAGCGGGGTTGGTGCCGGCCGTCCGCGGCCCAGCGGTCAACTCCGGGCAAGGGCTAGCCTGTTCCGCATGACGACCACCCACTCCGCGAACCCGGCGCCCGCGAGCCCCGGCGGCCGCACCGTCCGCGATCGCCTGCTCGCGCTCGGCTCCCCGCGCGCGGCGGCGGCCGTGCTCACCGGGACGAACGCGCTCTACCTGCTGCTCGTGGTCTTCGGGAACGTCACCGACTTCGCCACCAACCAGCGGTTCGTCCAGCACGTGCTGGCGATGGACACCACCTTCCGCGACCAGGACCTGATGTGGCGTGCCGTCACGTCCCCCGGGCTGCAGAACGCGGCGTACGTCGCGATCATCGCCTGGGAGGCGCTGAGCGCCCTGGTCCTCACGGCGGGGACGTTCGCCTGGTGGCTGCGGCCGGCAGTGGCGCGTCGGCTCAGCACCCTCGGCCTGCTGCTGATGCTGCTGCTCTTCGGGGCCGGGTTCATCGGGATCGGAGGCGAGTGGTTCGCGATGTGGCAGTCGAAGGCGTGGAACGGCCTGGACGCGGCGATCCGCAACGTCACCCTGGCGGGACTGGCCCTCCTGGTGGTGAACCTGCCGCAGCGCGCCCACGCCCCGGTGGACTGAGCGAACCCGCGCCCCGGTGGACGGCGGGGACCGCGCCTCCGGTGCCCGCCGCGGGTCCGGACGGACGCAGGCCCTAGGGTGGCCGGTATGCCGCTCGTCGACGTGACCTACGCGCCCACCGTGCCCGAGCCCTCCCTGCGCGCACTGGGTTCGGTGCTGCCGCATCTGGTGTCCCTGGCGGTGGAGTGCCCCGAGGAACCGTACGACGGCGATCTGCAGCCGGGGGACGTCGAGATCCGCTTCCGGCAGCTGGGCCCGCTGGACCGCAGTGGGCTGTCGGTGGTGATCGAGATCAAGTCGAAGTGGTTCGCCAGCAGGGCGGCCGACCGGCAGGAGCGGGTGGACGCGCTCCACGAGGGCATCCGCGCCGCGACCGGGCTCGTCGACTTCGGCGTCTATCTGTCACTGCCGGTCGCCGCCTGGTCCCAGGGCGACTGACGCCGCCGGACGGACCCACTGGGTAGCGGCCGGGGCGGACATCACGTCCCCTGGAGGAATGGCCGACCCGACACCGCCGCTCAGCCCCGTCGAACACCTGCTGGAACGGTTCCTCGCCTCGGGGCGCACCCTGGATCCCAGGGACGTTCCGGCCATCGCCCAGCACTACACCCGGGCGCTCGGCATCGGCTCCGGCACCGTCTACCTCGTCGACATCCAACAGCACCGGCTCGTCCCCATCGCGGGCGGTCCGGGACTGCCGATCGACGGCACCAGCGCCGGCTGGGCCTTCCGCACCGCCTCCCTGCGCGTCACCGAGGACGACAACGGACTGGTGGCCTGGTTCCCCATGTCCGACGGCGCAGACCGGCTCGGTGTCCTGTGTCTGAGGACCGACCGCCTGAACCGCGAGGCGCTGCACCGCTGCCGACTGCTCGCCGCGCTGCTCGCCGTGGTGATCACGTCCAAGCGCGACACCAGCGACAGCTACGCCCTGGGCACCCGCGCGGAGCCCATGAGCCTCCCCGCGGAGATGCTGCGCGCCTTCCTTCCGCCCCGAACCGTCCGCACCGACAGGTCGTGTCCACCGCCGTCCTGGAACCCGCCTACGACCTCGGCGGGGACGCCTTCGACCACTCGCTGGCCGCAGGCGTCCTGCACGCCACCGTCCTCGACGCGATGGGCCACGACCTCGCCTCCGGCCTGACCGCAGCCGTTGCCCTCACCGCCTGCCGCAACGCCCGGCGCAACGGCGCCGACCTGCCCGCCCTGGTCGCCACCATCGACGACACCCTCCAGCACTGGCTGCCCGACCGCTTCGCCACCGGCATCCTGCTGCGCCTGGACGTGGCCGCCGGGGCACTGGAGTGGATCAACTGCGGCCATCCGCCGCCCCTGCTGATCCGCGACCAGCAGGTCGTCGCGGATGCCCTCGCCCGTGTGTCGGAACCGCCCCTGGGACTGGGCGCGCTCTCCGAGGGGCCCCGCACCGCCCAGACCCTCCGGCTCCAGCCCGGCGACCGGCTGCTCCTCTACACCGACGGCGTCACCGAGGCCAGGGGCGCCGGCGGCGAACTCTTCGGCCTCGAACGCTTCACCGACTTCGTCATCCGGGCCACCGCCGCCGGTGAGGAAGCCCCCGAGGCGTTGCGCCGGCTCATCCACGCGATCCTGGAGCACCAGGACAACCTGCTCTCCGACGACGCCACGATCATGATGATCGAGTGGCAGCCCGCGGCCTCGGCCCCGGTGGACGCCTTCTTCACCGATCCCTCCTGACCCCGGCCGTCACGGTCGTCGACGGCCTCACCCCCTCACCCCCTCACCCCCTCGCGCCCGCCGGCCGGGGCCGGTGTCCGGAGCCAGGGGTGGGGTGCATGCGGCGGGCAAACCGTCCGTCAGGCTGTCGGCGTCGGTGGCTCAGCGTGATGGAGGTCGGCCGATCGGTGAGAGTGCCGGGGATCGCGTGGTGAGTGCGCTCACACGCGAATGCGCTGTACGACGGCGGATAGTGGTGTCCGGCCCCGCGCTTCGAGGACGGGCCGGTGAGGAGGGCGGGAGGCGGCTCGGGCAGGCGCGGAGGGGGTTGCCGGGGGCCACCCGCTCGCCCTGGTGCTCCGCCGTCGAATCGGTGCCGGTGTCTCCGGCTACGACGGGGGATCGTGCTGAGGGGGTCTTGGCGGCCGCGGATCCGGTCTGGCAGCTTTGCATTCGTCGTCGGCTGCACCGGCTCCTGTCCCGCCGGATGCGGCTAACCGCCGAGTCACGCCCCCCGACCGTTCGGCCCCTGTCCGGCCACGGTCGAGGCGGGGCGTGACACCGGCCCAACCCGATTGAGGTCTTGTTCTACATGCCCGCTTTCAAGCTCCGTATGCGTACCTCTGCCGCGATTCTGGCCGGCACCGCCGCTGTGACCGCCCTGGGCGCCGCGGTGGTCCCCACCGTGGCCTCGGCCGCGGACGCCTCCCCGCAGGCCGTCGCCGCCCGGATCGTCCCGGCGGACCAGCTGGCCTCGTTCAGCCAGATCATCTCGCACGAGTCCGGCTGGAACGTGACGGCGACCAACCCGAGCTCGGGCTCCTACGGGCTGGGCCAGGCGCTGCCGGCCTCCAAGATGGCCTCCGCCGGTGCGGACTGGAAGACCAACCCGGCCACCCAGATCAAGTGGACGCTGGACTACATGAACACCCGCTACGGCAGCCCGAACGCCGCCTGGTCCTTCTGGCAGACCCACCACTGGTACTGAGCCGACCACTCGGCTCCTTCCGCCTCGGCGGTCGGACAGGGGTCGCCGGGGTGACCGACGAGGGCCCGGGCCCGCGCGAACGAGCGCGGGCCCGGGCCCTCGTGCTTCCTTCACCCACGCCCGAGGGCGGGGACCGTCGCACCGTCCTGCGGGCCGCCCGGGGCGGTCACGGCTACGGGCTCGACGAGCTCAGGCACTGCCTCCCGTACGGCTGACCGGCGTCCGGCGGGTGGAAGTAGGCGGTGACGGTCTTGCCGTTCTTCTCCAGCCGGGTGTGCCAGTGGTCGGCGAGCGCGTCGACCAGCGCCAGGCCGCGCCCCCCGGTGGCTTCCGGCGTCGCCGCCCGGCGGCGGGGCAGTCGGCTGCTGTGGTCGTGGACGCTCAGGTGCAGGCAGCGTCCGTCCCAGGTCAGCACCAGCTCCGCGTCGCTGCCGGCGTGGACGTGGGCGTTGGTGGTCAGCTCGGACACGGCCAGCACGACCGCGTCCGCGACGGCCGGGGCGTCTCGGTTCCAGCCGAGGTCCTCCAGGTGTCTCCTCGCCCACTCCCGCCCCGCCCGTACCCCCGCGCCGAGCGGAAGCCGCCGGGCCCATCCCACTCCGCCGCTCCTGGACATGAAGGCCTCCCTTCCGGTAGGTGCGAGATTCGTCTGCCCCCATCCGGCGACCGCATGCGACCGGGGTCACATCCCGTCCGCTGACCTGTGCTCAGGAACGCTGACGCGTCCTGTCGGTGGCGCTTCCGCGCTCTGCGTCCGGAGGCGGGGGCGCGAGCCGCCGGCATGGAACCCGAGCGCGCGGGAAGGCGGTCGTCACGGAACGCGTCGCACGGGCGACGCCGCGACACGAGGAGAGCCATGAGCGCCAACACGATCTGGGAGTTCCGTTCCGAATCCGGCCACGTCTCGGGCACCGACCTGGTCGGCTTCCACGTCGAAGCCTCCGACGGCCCGATCGGCAAGATCGACAAGCACTCCGAGGAGGTCGGTGCCTCCTACCTCGTGGTCGACACCGGCCCGTGGATCTTCGGCACCCGGGTCCTGCTGCCCGCGGCCACCGTCGCCAGGGTCGACCAGCACGAGAAGAAGGTGTACGTCGACCGGACGAAGGACGAGATCAAGAACGGCCCCGCGTTCGACCCCACCCACGGCACCGGTACCGACTACCAGGCGGGCTACAACGCCTACTACGGCCCGTTCTACGTCGGTCCCTTCCTCTGATCGGCCCGCCGGGGCGCCGGTCCCCGCTCCCAGGTCGCACCGGCTGACCGGACGGTCCGACGCGCGGGTTCAGCAGGCCTGTTCGGCAGCCGGTGCGGGCGTGCGGGGCGCTTCCCGGACGGTGGGGAGCAGCAGGACGGCGAGATTCGCCGCGCCCACCAGGGCCGCTCCCAGCAACAGCGGCGCCGAAGTCCCGATGGCCGCAGCGAGGGGCGCGGCGACCGCGAGGCCGAGCGGGCGGGCGGCGAAGGAGATCAGGGTGTCGAAGGACCCCACGCGGCCGAGGGCTTCCTGCGGGATGCGGCGTTGCATGGTGGTCTCCCACAGCGGGTTGAGGACGCCGACGCCGAACATCCCGGCGAAGTAGGCGGCCGCGACGACCGGGACCGGTAGCACGAGGGCGAAGGCCGTCAGCGGGAGTGCGAACACCGCGGCGCCGACGGCGACGCCGACCAGTGGGTCGCGGATCCGCAGCCGGGAGGCGGCGTGGACACCGGCCACCGTGCCCACCGTGCCGACCTCGGCGATGACGACCCAGGCGGTGTCCCCGCCCAGGTGGCGTGCGGTGATCACCGGGCCCAGGGTGAGGAGCACGCCCGCGGTCAGGTGCCACACGCCGTGGCCGAGGACGTTGGCCAGGAACCAGGGATGACGGCGGGTCTCGGCCCACCCCTCGCGCAGTTCCCCCAGGAAGGCGCTCCGCTCGGCGCGGGGGAGGGAGCGGTCCAGCCGCAGCCCGCCCAGAGTGGTGGCGGACGCGATGAACAGGGTGCCGGTGAGCAGGGAGGACCAGCCGGCCCCCACCAGCAGCATCAGGCCGCCGGCGGCCGCAGGAGCCGCGATCTGCGCGAGCCCCTGCGCGGCGCCGAGTCGGGCGTTGGTCCGAAGACGCGCCGGTCCGGCCACGACGGCGGCGACCAGCGTACGGACGGCCGGCGTCCCGAAGGCCACGGCCCCGCCCGTGACCGCCGACAGCACGGCCAGATCGGGGATCCGCACCCGGCCGACGAGCAGTTCCGCGCCGATCGCGAGTTGTGCGGCGGCGCGCGTCAGGTCCGCGGTGAGCACGACCCGCTGCGGTGGGAAGCGGTCGGCGACCACGCCCGCGACGGGCAGCAGGACGAGCATGGGGAGCAGCTCGCAGGCCAGCACGAGGCCGAGGTCCGCGGCCGAGCCGGTACGGACGACCGCGAGGGTGAGGGTGGTCGGGATCAGCGCGGTCGCGAGGGCGGCGACGGTGCGCCCCACCAGTAACCGGCGAATCGGAGAGGTCATGACGCGCACGGTACTTCGTGCCGGTCCGGCCGCCCGCGGCGGGCCGTGCCCCGTCACGCCGTCACCCGTCAGCGGGCGAGGGTCGGGACGGTACCGCACTCGGCGTGCTCGACCTGGACGCCGGGCAGGCCGCGGGACCAGGCGGTGGCGATCGGAGTGAGCTGGGCGCGAGGGTCGGGACGGTACCGCACTCGGCGTGCTCGACCTGGACGCCGGGCAGGCCGCGGGACCAGGCGGTGGCGATCGGAGTGAGCTGGGCGCGGGGGAGAGGGACGGGGCCGAGACCGATCGGGAAGTGGATGCGGCCGTCGGGGGTGCGGTAGGGGTGGGGCCAGGCGTGGATCCGGGTGGCTCCGGCCTCCTCCAGGGCGGCGAGCAGGGTGCGGAGGCGGCCGCGGACGGGGCCGGCGGACTCCTCGTCGGCGCTGATCACGGCCCAGGCGGCGTGCCGGCGGTGCAGCGGGGGCGGGGAGAGCAGGGCGGGCCAGGGGTCGGGGTCGGTGGTGGTCAGTTCCCAGGCGCGGTAGAGCTCCTCGGTGAGCAGGTCGCGGGTGTCCGGGCCGACCTGGGTGGTGCAGCTGCGGACGGGGGCGGAAGGGGTGAGGACGGTCAGCGCGGCGGAGCCGTGATCGGTGAACTCCCCGGTGAGGGTGACCGGCTGGCGCCAGTCCCAGGAGGCCCAGGTCTCGGTGAAGCCCTGGAACAGGTCGTTCTCGGAGGCATCGGAGGAACTGGAGGCGTCGGGGGCGTCGGGGGCCGACAGGACGGTGCGGGCGGCGAGCACCGACCAGGCCAGTGAGGGCAATTGGCCGAACGGCGCACCGTCCAGGCCGCGCGCCCGGGCCCAGGCCTTGACCTGCCGGGCCAGCCGGACGAAGCGGGGGTGCCGCTCCCCGAGCGCCGACAGGATCGCCTCGGCGTCCGTCACCGCGCTCAGCGCGAGGGCCGCCGCCTCACCCAACTCGGCGCGCCGGGGAACGGCTCGGGCGGGATCCAGGGCGCCGGTGAACACCAGGGCGAGGTCGACGGTCAGCCCGTCCGTCTCCAGTCGCAGCCCCGGCACCCGGGCGCCGCGTACCTCCCGCACCCGCCGGGCCTGCGGCACGGCGGCCCTCACCCGGGCCAGCACCCCGGGCAGGTCGGCCGGGCCCGGGAGCGCGGCCACCAGGTCCAGGTCGCCGCCGTCCAACTGGCAGCCCAGGCGCCGCGAACCCACCGTGTGGACGATGCCCTCGGGCAGTGCCGAGGTGATTCGCCGGGCCAACTCGTCGGCAACGGCGGTGCGTTCGGGCGCTTCGGCACCCAGCGACACCGCCGGGTCCTCCGGCACCAGCCGCACCTCGCCGGTGCCCAGCGCGACCACCGCGCGCGGGTGCATCGGCTCGTCGCCCCGACGGGAGAGCACCACCAGCTCGCCGACCCGGGCGTCCACGCCCGTCAACCGGGCGGCGCAGTCCGCGGCCACCCGCTGCGGGTCCGCGCTGCGCCCGAGGCTCAGGTGCGGGGTGAAGCCCTCGGCGCGGCCCCGGCAGCGGGGGAAGCGGCGTTCGAGGGCGTGCCGGAGTGCGGCCCAGGGCTCCGGCGCGGCGGCGGCCGGGTCCAGCCAGACGGTGGCGTCCTCGCGGTGCCCGAAGGTGTGCACGCCGTCGAGCCGGGCGGTGAACGGGGCGACCTCGGCGGCGGCCGCGCCGAGCAGCGGCAGGGCGCGGTCGAACGCGGACTCCGGCACGAAGCCGAACAGCAGGTTGACGTGCGGGGGCCAGCGCCGGATCTGGGGGTCGTGGGCGGCGCGCAACTGCTGGATCGGCGGCCAGAGTTCCTCGGGCGGCAGCCAGGCGAGGGCGGTCCGGGGGGTGGGCGCGGCGTCCAGCGTCTCCGGGGAGGAGGCGTCGTCGAGAGTGAGGTCGACGGTCACGCCGTAGTGGTCGGAGGGGTGGAGTCCGTCGGGGCCCGGCCGGTCGCCGAGCAGGGTGGCCGCGGTGGCGCGGGCGCGGTCGGACCGGTGCAGCACGCGGTCGATCCGGCCGGGCCGGCCGGTGAGCGAGGAGACGGCGGCCAGCGGGTTGGCGGTGGGGTCGAAGGTGGGGGTGTCGTCGGCCGGGCCGTGCACCTGCGTCCAGGCGTCCCGCAGTCCCAGGGCGGCGGCGGGGCCGTCCGGGCCGGAGCGGGCGTCGTTGAAGTCCCCGAGCAGCAGCAGTTCGCCCTCGACGCCGGACAGTCCCTCCGCCAGCCGGGCCAGTTCGGCCTGGCGGCGCGAGGGGCCGTCCGTCGAGTGGTCGCTGCTCAGGTGGACCGCGGCGACGGTCAGCGGGCCGTCGGCCGTCCGGACGGTGACGGCGATGACGGCCTTGTGCGAGCCGAGGACGTGCCGTCCGGCTTCGAGCACCGGGAGCCGGCTGAGCAGCAGCAGTCCGTACTCGGCCACGTCGCCGCCGGACGGGTCGCCGCCGAGGGTGTAGCCGTCGCGGACCCAGGGGGCGGCCAGCAGCTGGGCGGCCAGCGCCGGTTCGGCCTCCTGGAGGGCGATGACGTCGGCGTCGGCGGCCTCCAGCTCGGCGAGCAGCAGCGGCCGGCGGCGCGTGGTGGAGATCCGGTCGGCGTCGTAACGGTCCCACAGGGTGTTCCAGGTGACCACGCGAAGGTTGTTCGAGCCGGCTGCTTCGGTGCGGGCCTCGTGCGGCTGCCAGCCGCCGTCCGGCCGCCAGGCGTACGGGGTGACGGCGCTGAAGAAGGGTGAGGGGAGGTGGCGGGGTTCGGTGCGGCGCCCTGCCTCGGTGGTGTCCAGGACGTCCACGCCGGTGGTGCGGTCCCACACCACGACGCCGTCCGCCTCGACCCAGCGGACCCGGTGCCAGGGAACCTCGCCGGAGGCGGCGAAGGCCTCCAGCGGGACGCGCTTGGTGCGGTCGTCGCGCTGACGCACGCCCAGGGTGAACCGGGCCGGGTCGAAGCGGGCGTCCCAGCGGATGCGCTGGCAGACCTGTTCGATGGGGCGCATCACTCCTCCTCGGAGTCGAGCGTGCCCGCCGTGTCCTCCACGGTGCCACCCGGGCCGACGTACCAGGTGCGGTGCGCCTGGCCGGGGTGCGGCGGGCTGAAGCGGTGCAGTTGGGCGGTGAGCACCTCGGACGGCACCGGATGCGGGCGGACGGCGTTGCGGCGCAGCAGTTCCTGTTCCCCGACCAGCAGCACCACCTGGGTGACCAGGGCGTCGCGGCGCCGGGCGATGCCGTGGACGTGGGAGCGCTGCTCGCGGTTGAGCGAGGTGGCGTCCCAGGCCACGGTGGCGGCCGGGTCGGCGAGGGCCGCGTCCAGCCGGGCCAGGCCGCTGCGCAGCACCTCGGGGTTGTGGCGCTGGTCGGCGCGCGAGCCGAGGGCGGCGCGCAGGTCGTCCAGGCTGATCCGGGTGGAGACGCCGGGTAGTGCGGCGGCGAAGGTGCTCTTGCCGCTGCCGGACGGGCCGCTCAGGTGGACCAGCCGGGGGAAGCGGCCGTCCCGCCAGCGCCAGGTGGCGGCGACCGCCTCCTCGACGGTGGTGATCCGGCCGAGCGCGTAGGCCTCGCGGGCCTGGGCCCAGCAGCGGTCGGCGGCGTCCGGGTCGAGCTCGGCCAGGGCCTCGCGCAGGCCGGTGCGCAGCCAGGCCAGCGGGTCGGCGCCGAGCAGTCCGGCGTCCTCGGCGTGCAGGGCGGACCAGGCGACCTGCTCGCGCTCGGCGGGGCCCGGGGCGGCGGTCGCGGCCACCGCGTGCAGCACGCCGAGGTCGGCGGCGGCGGAGAGCCGGACCAGGCCGGCGCGACGCTCCTCGTCCGGGTACGGCTGCTGGAGGCCGGAGTGGAGGGCGACCAGGTCGGCGACCCGGCGGGCCAGCGGCAGGCCGAGGCGGTCGGCCAGTCGGGGGGCGAGCTGGGGTGCGGCCGGTCGGGTGGCGAGCCGGGGCTCCGCGAGCCGGGTGGCGGGCCGGGGCTCCGCGGGCTGGGGGGCGAGCTGAGAGGCGGTTGGGTTCCGATGGGTGGTGCGACGCAGCGCGGTGGCGAGCACGCCGGCCAGTCGGGCGTCGCCGGTGCGGCCCAGCTCGTCCAGCCGGGCGGAAATCTCCGCCAATTCCTCCTGCGGGCAGTGGAGTTCTGGGAATGCCAAGGCTTCGGCCAGCAGCGGGAGGTCCGGCAGCTGGCCGGCGCGAACGTCCCAGAGCGCGGCGTTCGGGCCGAGGCCGTTCTCCACCACGGCGGCGTGCATCCAGTGGGTGTCGGTGCGGACGTGGTGCGGGCGGACCCACTTGGCGATCCGTTCGCCGAACTCGGCCCGGGGGAAGCCGCGGACGGTTCGGACGACGTAGCCCTCCTGCCGGTCCAGGTCCAACCGCAGGGCGCGCAGCGCCCGTTCGTCGTAGCGGCCGCGCCAGAGCACCCGGGGCGTCGGGACCCCGAGGCGGCGCAGGAAGCGGACGGTGTCGTCCCAGTCCAGGCAGTGGTCCCGGTCCGTCCAGACCGAGAAGCCGTGGAACCAGCTGTCCAGGTCGGTGTACGGGATGGAGTGCCGGGCGAACAGGTTCTCGCCGCAGACCCGCCAGCCGGCCGGGATCCGGGGGCCCACCCGGCTCTGCAGGCCCTTGACCCAGGCCCGGGACGGGTGGTGGGCGGAGTCCAGCGAGCGGGCGTGGAGGCCGTCGGCGTAGAGCGTGGTGTTCTCGCCGTCCAGCTTCTCGGTGACGACGACCTCCGCCCCGGCCAGGCCGGAGAGGTCCCCGGTCCTGATGTCGTCCGCCGCAGCCCCCGGTGACCAGGGGAGATGCGGCGTCCGGGGGTAGTGCACGCGCATGTTCCGCTCCCTGGCGTCCTTGATCCGGCGGCCACTGTAGGAGCGGACGGAAGGGACGGGCCACCGAATATCGGACTGCCGTGCGGCTCAGTCGATGCGGTGCTCGCGCCAGAAGGGCGTCAGGTCGACGGAGGTCGCGGCCTGGGCGGCGGCCTTGAAGTCGGCGGTGGTGGAGACGCCGTACCAGTGTGCGCGGGCGTAGTCGCGCAGCAGGGTGGCCATGGTGTCCGCGCCGATCAGGCGGCGCAGTTCGTGCAGGGCGCAGGAGCCGTGGTCGTAGATGACCGGCACGTAGCGGTCCGGGTGGTTGTCCCAGTAGCTCATCGGGTTGGTGAGGCGTTCGTCCGCGGACCGCCAGGGCGTCCTGGCGGCGCAGCCCTCGCCGGTGTCGCCCATGGCGACGGCCATGGCGTACTCGGCGAAGGACTCGTCGAGCCAGGGCGTGCGGTACTGGTCGTCGCCGACGATGCCGTACCACCACTGGTGCGCCAGCTCGTGGATCACGGCGGAGGGCCGGATCCAGTCGAGGACGAAGCCCGGGTACTCCATGCCGGCGAAGTCGAACCGGTTGTCGAGCACCAGGGCCAGGTCCCCGTACGGGTAGGCGCCGTAGCGGGCGGAGTGGGCGTCGATGGTCCGCAGGGAGAGGTCCAGCATGTCCTGGGCGTCCTTGGGGGCGATGTCGGCGACCGAGTAGACGGCGACCCGGACGCCGTCCGGGGACCGGCCCTCGATGCGGCTGAACGGGCCGGCGGCCCAGGCGAATTCGCGGACCTTGCGGGCGCCGATCCGGGTGACCGTACGGCCGGGCTCGCCGGGGGTGTCGACGGCGGTGCCGGTGGCGGGGACCAGCAGGCCGCTGGGGTGGTCGAGGGTGACGTCGAAGTCGGAGCTGAGGCCGTAGAAGGACTCGCCGAGTTCGGAGTACGGGTCGAGGTGCCAGCCCGCCTGGTCGCGGACGGCGAGGACGGGAAGGGCGTTGCCGATGAAGCTGAAGGCGCCGTCGCGGCCGAAGCGGTCGATGCCGTCCGGGACGTCGACGGTGAGGTCGAAGTCGACGGTGCCGGAGGCGCCCTGGGGCAGCGGGCGGGCGAGGGGGACGCGTAGGGCGGTGCAGTCGACCTCGTAGTGGTCCTGGGCGTCCTGGGCGGCTTGAGTGGCCGGCGTGGTCCGGATGGTTCGGGCGGCCTGGGGCGGCTGGGTGGTCTGGGTTGTGTTCAGACCGGTCACCCGGACGGACGGGCGCGCGCAGCCGCCGCGGAAGTTGTCCCAGAGGCGCAGGTACACCTCGTCGAGGGGGTCGGGCGAGGCGTTGCTGAAGGTGATCCGCTCGTGGCCGCGCCAGTGGGCGCCGGTGTCGTCGCTGTTCAGATCGACGGTGTAGGCGGGGGTGCCGGGAGTACGCGTCGGGTCGGTGTCGCTGACGGCGGCGGGGGTGGCAGCAGCGGCAGCAGTCGCGGTGGTAGCGGCGTGGCCGGGCGGGGCGGTGGCCGCCGTCAGCAGCACGGCGAGGACGGCGAACAGGGGGTGGAGGCGTCGCACGCCGTGGTCTCCTGTCGTTGGAAGGGAGGAGCGGTAGGGGAAGCAGGGGTGGTGCCGGGCGAGGCGGCGGTGGACGGTTCGGCGGATGGCGCGCCGAGCTCGACGCTCAACAGGCCGAGCACCTCGCGCATCCGCCGTTCCACCTCCTCGATCGAGGCGCCCACCACCCGGACGTACCCCGAGGCGTTGTCCGAGGGCCGCCGGGCGGCGACCGAGTCGCCGACACCGATCTTGAGAACGGCCCCGACCACTCCGGGGACACGCACCAGCTCCTCCGTCGGAGTGATCCGCCGGACCGTACCCGCGCCGGACAGCGGCAGCAGCAGGGTCCCCGCGCGGCTCCTGTGGTCAGACCATGAGCCGGCGCAGAGCGTCGGCGACCTGCGCGGCGCCGGCGGTTCCGACCGACCTCGTCATCGCCGTCCAGTCGGGGACGGAGCTGCCGGGGACGGAGCTGCCGGGGTCGGAGTTGCCGGGGGCGGACGCGCCGGCCCCGAACCCGTCGGCCAGGCGTTTGAGCTTCTCGACCAGCCCCTGCCGTACGGCCGTCGCCGTTCGGTGGCGGCCGAGGTCGGCGGCTCGGGCGATGCCGCCGTAGATCAGGTCGAGGGCCTTGCCCACGCCGTGGGTGCGCAGCGCCAGCACCTCGTCCTCGTCGAAGACCTCCGCCGGCCAGCGGAGGCGCACGTCGGTGCCGACTGCCCGGCTGTGGAAGCGGCCGTTGAAGATCTGACTGAGGTTCTGCGGCGGCAGGCAGAGCGTGGGGGTCCCGAGCTGCCCCGCCTCCAGGAGGGTGGTCAGGCCGGGGGAGGTGAGCAGTACGTCGCACTCGGCGAGGCGGCGCAGGAAGTCCTCGTGGGGGAGGGCGCCGACCGTGGTGGTGGCCGGATGCGCGCAGGAGTCCACCAACTGTGCCGCCAGCCAGGCGGGCAGGTTGCCCGCGATGTGCACCTCGGTGATCCCGCTCGCGGTGAGCGCCTCCAGGGCAGGGGGCAGGACGAGCCGCGGATAGCCGGCCCAGTCGGCGAGTCGGGGCGCGCGCAGGCCGCCGAGGTTGAGCAGGGCCCGACGTGGGTAGCGCGTCGGCGCGGTGCTCCGGGAGACTCCGCCGTCGGCGATCACGGCGTCCACCCAGCGCAGCTGGTGCACGTCGGCCAGCACCCGGGCGCCCTGGCGGGGCAGTTCCACGCACCGCTGGGCGCAGTACACCTCGGCGTCCAGCGGGAGGTCGGGGCGGTCCCCGTCCGTCCACAGGAACGGCAGGCTGTCGACGAACACCACCGGCACCCCGCAGGCCCGCAACGCCTTCGCCAGCCCGCCGTCCAGTACCACCAGCGCCGCCTCCACGCGCTGCGCCTGGACGATCCGTCTCAGCTCCGCCTCCGACCGGGTGTCCGGGAGGTCGAACCAGCGCTCGACCGGCTGCTCGGCGAGCACCGATCTCCCCAGTCCGGAGGCCAGCCCGATGAATCTCAGCCGGTCGCCGCCGGTACCCCGGAGGGCGGACAGCACCGCGCTCAACTTCCCCGAGCTGCCCCAGCCGAACTCCACCCCGGCCACGGCAACCGTCCTGGTCTCCGCCTTCGCCCGCATCCGTGTCAACTCCCCCGCCCGTACCGGATCTCCTGTCGTCCGTATTCGTACCAGGCGAGAGAAACGGGCTTGATTCGGCTACCTACCGAAAAATGAAAGCTAACCACCCCACCAGGTGAAGCTGCGCGTCAGCGCATTGACGGAGGGTCGTCCAGTGATCGGGCCGGTCGCCTCGCCCCGCCCGCAACACGCGGGCAGGAACGTCCCTGCGCCCCGGGGCCGCCGTACCGGGCTGCAATGGGCGCCGACCCGGGCCGAGCGCCAACCGCAGACCACAGGAGAGGGCCGCCCGATGGAGCAGCCGACGACCGCCGACACCGATCCGGTCCGCGTACTGGAGACCTCGGGCCCCGACTACCGCCGGGCCTTCGGCCTCTTCCTCGCCGGCACGGACGAGAAGCCCCGCACCCACGCCCGGCTGAGCGACATCGCCATGACCCTCCCGCACCGCCGGGTCCTGCTGGACCTCGGCGCCGGGGACGGCCGCACCACCGCGCACCTCGCCCGGTACTTCGACCGCACGATCGCCGTCGAGCCGAGCGCCGCCATGCGCGAGAGGCTCGCCGCCGCCTGCCCGGACGCCCTGGTCCTCCCCGAGCCGCTGGAGCGCGCCGCCCCGCCCGGGCCGGGCGACCTGGTCCACCTCTCCCACGTGCTCTACTACGTCCCGGAGCCGGACTGGCTCCCCACCGCCACCCGAGCCCTCGGCTGGACGGCACCCGGCGGCGCCCTGCTGATCGTCCTGCAGAACCCCGACAGCCCGTGCATGCGGATGGCCGCCCACTTCACCGGCGTCCGCTACGACCTGCGCCCCCTCCTGGACCGCCTGCGCGCCGAGCATCCCTCCCACGACTACGCCCTGGAGACCCTCGTCCTCCACTACCGCACGCCCCACCTCGCCGAAGCCGTCGACGTCGCCGAATTCATGGTCAACGTCGCCGATCTCGCCGCCCTCGACGCCCGCCCGACCAGGGGCGCCGTCGCCGCCTACGTCCAGCAGCACTTCGCCCGTCCCGACGGCGGCTACGCCATCGGCCACACCCAGGACATGCTGATCGTCCGCCGTGCCCGGGAGTGACCGTCGCTCCTCGCGGCGGGTGCCGGGCGCGGTTGAGGGGCATGTCCGGCGGGGCGCTGCTCAGCCCTGACCTCCGGGTGGGGTCCAGGGTGTGCGGGTGAGGGAAAAGTTTGGCGGGGCGCCCGGGAAGTCTTGTATGGTTCGTCGCGAATCATCCAGAGGGGTGGAGGGACCGGCCCTACGAAGCCCCGGCAACTCCCCGTTCGTCCCGGCGTCCGAAGTACGCGCCGTGCCGTCCGGGATCAGTGCCAACTCCGGCCTGTCGCCAACGTGGCGCGGGAAAGATGAGGAGACACGGTGCTCTCTGTGCTGTCCTTCGCCCGGGCGCTTCCCGCCCCGGCCCTTCCGCGTACCCGTCTCGTGTCCGGCGCAGGCAATCGGCCGCATCCGCAGGCCCGTCCTCGCTGACCACCCCGCTCCCCACCCCACCGGAGCGTCCGTGAGCCGGACCCACCCGCGGCCCACGGGATTCGAGACTGGAGTACCCGTCCATGGAGAACATGGAGAACACGAGCGGCGTCGGAGTGCTCGACAAGATCACCTCGATCCTCGGCACCCTGGAGGCCGGTCCGGCCACCCTGGCCGGACTCGTCGACGCCACCGGCCTGGCGCGGCCGACCGCCCACCGGATCGCCGTCGCACTGGAACACCACCGCCTGCTCGGCAGGGACGTGCAGGGCCGGTTCGTCCTCGGCCCGAGACTCGCCGAGCTCTCGGCGGCCGCCGGTGAGGACCACCTGCTGGCAGCGGCCGGCTCGGTCCTCACCCAGCTGCGCGACCTCACCGGCGAGACCGCCCAGCTCTACCGCCGGCAGGGCGACGTGCGGATCTGCGTTGCGGCGGCCGAGCGCCTCTTCGGGCTGCGCGACACCGTTCCGGTGGGCCTCGCCCTGCCGATGAAGGTCGGGTCGGCGGCCCAGGTCCTGCTCGCCTGGGAGGAGCCCGAGCGGCTCCACCGCGGCCTCCAGGGCGCCCGGTTCACCGCCACCGCGCTCAGCGGTGTGCGGCGTCGCGGCTGGGCCCAGTCCATCGGCGAACGCGAGCCCGGGGTGGCCTCGGTGTCCGCACCCGTGCGCGGCCCGTCCAACCGGGTGGTGGCGGCGGTGTCCGTCTCCGGTCCGATCGAACGGCTCACCCGCCACCCCGGCGCCCGGCTGTCCCAGGCCGTGGTCGAGGCGGCGGCCCGGCTCACCGAGGCCCTGCACCGAACCTGACCCCCCCTCCCCCCGGGCGCCTCCTACTCCTTCTCGTCCAGCAGAGCGGCGAACCGCGCCAGTGGGTCCCCGGTGAAGGGGCGCAGCGCGGGGGCGAGGAGGCGCGCGCCGGGGAACCGCAGGCCGCCGAGGAAGGCGAAGCGAGTGGTGCGGTCGGTCTCCGGGCGGGCCGCCATCCCGCCGAGCACCAGGCGGCTCTGCATCAGGCACCAGCCGGGTGCGAGGTCGATCCCGAACGTCGCCCGGAGCCGGGTGCGGCCCTGGATCCGGGCCTGGAGCGAAGTCGTCGGCAGCGAACCGGATGGTGCGGACCGGACGAGTCGCACCGTGCGGACGTCGGGGATCCAGAGCGGCATGGTCCGCTCCAGGTCCTGGGCGAGCGCCCAGACCCGCTCGAACGGCGCGTCGAGGACGGTCTCGCCGATCCGGGCCGCCCCGGGCGCGGTCGCGGCGATCACGTGCAGCCGCCGGACCGGGTCGAAGTCGGCGACGGGCCACTGCGGCATCGGGGTGTCGGTCACTGCTGCCACGCCTTTCGGAAGCTGAGTCGGGCCCGGGAGAGCCGGGACTTGACCGTCCCGGGCGCGACCGCGAGCAGCGCCGCGGTCTGTCGTTCGTCCAGCCCCTCCAGGTCGCGCATCAGCAGGACGGCGCGGTGCTCGGGGGAGAGCCGGGCAAGCACGTCGCGGATGTCCGCGGCGAGCTGGGGATCGCCGGGCGCGGGGACCTCGCCGAGTTCGGCCGGCCGCGAGCGTGCCGCCCGGTTGGCGTACCGGACCGCCTCCCGCACCGCGATGGCCCGGACCCAGCCGTACAGCGCTTCGGGGTCCTGGAGTTGGCGCAGTTTGCGGAAGACCACGATCAGCGCCTCCTGGGTCGCGTCGGCGCCGTCGTCCAGCGCGATCGGGCCGCAGAGCCGCCGGACGTACGGGGTGATCAGGTCCAGCAGTCGGCCGACCGCGAGTTGGTCGCCGCCCTGGGCGGTTCTCACCAGCTCGGCGAGGCCGGGCGGTGGCTCCTGCATGGTGCTGTCTCCGCTCTTTCCACTGCTGACGGTCGTCGGTCGTCGGTCGGCGCTCGGCGACCGGGTCCGGCGTCTGGGCGTCCGGGCGTCCGGGGTCCGTAGAGGGAGGACCCGGAGCGGAGAAACGTTCCCTGCCGACTTCGCCCGGGGGCAGTGTTCCTCGTCACAGGAACGGATCGTCCTGCGGGGTGCTCCTTCGGGTGTTCGAGCGTCCTGAGACCCCGTGAGGTGACGGCATGAAGTCGACGAAGATCAGCAACAGGGCCACCGCGGTCGGTGCGGTGCTGGCGGTGGACGGCCTGGTCCACCTCTACTGGGCCACCGGCCGGACCTGGCCGGTGGACGGCACCACCCGGCTCTCGCAGCTGGTGCTCAACACCCAGGTGCCCTTCACCCCGCAGGGGCTGGTGCCGCTCGCGGGGATGCTCTTCTCGGGCGCGACGCTGGTGCTGGTCCGGGGCGGTCGGCTGCCGGCCCTGGGTCGCCGGCTGCCCGCCCTGCTACCGCGCTGGGGGAGCCGGGCGGTGGCCTGCGGACTGCTCGCCCGCGGCGCGGTCGGACTGGTCTGGGTGACCGGCTCCTGGGCGGACCCGGGCGACACCTTCTACTGGCTCAACCTGCTGCTCTACACCCCGCTGTGCCTGGTGCTCGGCCGGGCGGCCCGGCAGGTCGCAGCCGCGGAGACGACGCCTGCGGGCACGGCGCCCACGGGCGGTTCGGTTTCGGGCGTGGCGCGGGCCTGAGCTTCCCGGCTCCGGCTCCGGCTCCGGCTCCGGACCTGGACCCGGACCCGGACCCGGACCGAGTCCGGGCCGAACCCGAACGGCGTCCCGCGGCTCCGCCCCGAGGAGGCAGGAGCCGCGGGACGCCGTCCGTCCGCCCGTACCGGCCGGGTCAGCGCCGCAGGTGCTGTACGGCGCGCGGGCCGGCGACGGGCGCCGCGGCGCGTGCGGCCTGTGCGCCCGGCGCGCCGGCGGCCGGGCTGCGCAGGGTGCCGGGCTGGAAGTGGCCGCTGTACACGTCGGTGGAGTTCAGCGGCTGGGCGTCGTTGGCGGTCACCATCACCGGACGGATCTGGCGGCCGTCGTTGATCAGCGACTGGTAGTCGCCGAGGAAGTGGCCCCCGGCGAAGGGCGCCTGGAGCCAGTCGAACACCGGCGAGATCTGGCGCTCGACCGGGCTCTCCTCGCCGCCGCGCGGGAAGCTGAGCAGCCAGGCGGCCGTGGGCAGCGTGGTGGTGTTGCCCGGGGTGAGGTAGCGCAGGTCGTAGTAGCTGACGGCGACGGTGCCGTTGGCGGTCACGCTGATGGACGGGGTGAACGCCGGGGCGCCCGGGGCCTGGTTGATCCGGGTCGGGCCGCTCCAGGTCCGGCCGCCGTCCGTGGAGTGCACCAGCTGGATCGCGTCGTACTGACCACCGGTGAACTCCGATCCCTCGTAGGCGAGATACAGCTCGCCGGTCTGCGGGTCGACGGCCACGCTCGGCAGCCCGGCGCCGGCCCGGAGGGACTTGGTGGCGTCGGCGGGCGCGTTCGGGTCGACCTCGGGGACGGAGGTGTCGGCGGCGACCCGGACCGGTTGGCTCCAGGTCCGTCCCTGATCCGTCGAGGTGACCATGCCGAAGTGCACGTCGCTGACGGTGGTGGCCGTCCCGTCGGTGAAGGTGATCGAGTCGAAGAAGTCGTACAGCGTGTCGGTCCGCGGGTCGACCACGATCTGGTTGCCGATGGTCTGGGTGTTGGGCGTCGTGCTGGTGACGACGAAGGGCTTCGCCGGGCTCCAGGTGCGGCCGTGGTCGCGGGTGATGGAGATGTAGCCCGGCCCGTCGAAGTAGGGCGCAGGGCTGCTGACCTGGTCGATCCGGTCCCAGACCTGGTAGGCGACGCCCGGGTGCACCGGGTCGGCGGTGACGGCGTTCTTGTCGTCGGTGATCGCCGGGTCGTTGTCGCTGATCAGCTCGGTGACGTGCTGCCAGCTGCGACCGCCATCGGTCGAGGTGGCGGCCGCCACCGAGTTGCGCGGCGTGGTGGCGTCGAAGACCAGGGCGCTGGCGTAGGCGGTGCCGTCGGGGCCGAAGCTCACCCAGCCGTCGGAGGCCCGCTGGTAGGCCAGCCCGCCCGGGGCGCAGTGGGTGAACGGCAGGGCGGTCTGGGTGAAGTGCACGCCGTCCGTGGTGTAGCTCGAACTCAGGCCCCGGGCACCGCCGTTGGACCAGCGGTCCTGCTGGTAGATGGTGATCGTGTCGGCCGGGTCCAGCGGGTTGGAGGCGGCGTACGGTTCGTCCTCGGCGGCCGGGTGGTTGGTGCCCGGGCCGTCCGCGGAGAGGTCGCAGGTGGCGTACGGATCGCCGGGCGAGATCAGGGCGAGCGGTGGGCGGGCCGCACTCGCGCCGTCCGTGCTGCCATCGGTCGTGCTCGCACCGGCCGGTGCGCCGCCCGCGACGGCGGCGAGGACGAGCGCTGCGGTCGCGGTGGCGAGCGACGCTCTGGTGCGGAACTGCATGGAGACCCCCATGGTCGTCGGCGGCAAACTGCCTGGTGTCCTGGGTGGCGCTGCGCTGTTCCGGTACCGAACTGGAGTTGATGTTCGGTCGGCCGCGCGAGTCTATCCAGGCACGGGAGTCTCACCAACGGTCGGGACACGCTTCTTACCGTTCCGACACCACCCGCGTGGCCGACCGGCCTCCGGTGCGACAACCCTCCCGTACGACCGGGCCTCCGGGTACGAGGAAACCGTCGGCCAGGGAGGCTTACCGTCCGCCCTCCCACAGCGCGCGCTCGACGGTCCGCAGGGCGGTGGCCGACTGCTCCCAGCCGTGCCACCAGAAGAGCCCGCCGTCCCGGCTCGCCTCGGCGGCCAGCGCCGTCAGGTGCGCCCACGGGCCGGCCGGGATGCCGAACTGCGTTCGCGCGGCCATGAGTTGAGCCGTCTCGGCGTCGACCGGCACCATGCCGACCAGCGGGAACGGTTCGTCGTCCGCCGTCCGCCCGGTGCCGTGGAGCATCGGGTGCAGGGTGATCGGGTCGAGCAGCAGGGCGAGGTCGGCGGCCGGTACCGGCTCCGGCCCGTCCCGCCAGCTGAGGCGCCGACCGCTCAACTCGGCCTTGGGGACGGCCAGTCCGTCGATCGTGACGCCGTCCTCCGTGATCCGGAGCTCCGCGCCGCCCGGCCGGGACGGCAGCCGCAGCCGGTAGCCCCCGTGCAGGCACGGCGGCACGTCGGGGAGCGCGCCGGCGAACGGGACGGTGACGCCGTCCACCTCGAAGCCCGTCGGCCCGAGCAGCACCGCCGCGGTGGCGGGCTCGCCGTTGACGGTGACGCCGACCCGCGGGCGCGGGACCGGGCCCCGGTCGTCCCGCGCCACGTCGACGCGCACGCCCTCGGAGGCGTACCCGCCGACCAGGTCGGCGAGCGTCGGGAGTTCCGGCAGCGGGTACTCGGTCAGGCACACGGGGCTGCCGCCGACGCTGCCGACCAGCCGACGCCGCCCGTCCCGGCCGAACTCCGTCCGCAGGTCGCCCCCGGCGCAGTCGTCCCCGGCGGCCCAGCGCAGCACGCCGCGCTCGTAGCGCGGGTCGGCGATCCGGCGGCCGTCGAGGTGGACCCGGTGTCGGGGCGGGTCGGTCGCGCGGCCCAGGACGTAGACGGAGAGTTCGCCGCCCGGCGTGCCGTACAGACCCGTCCACGGGTACAGCGCCCCCGCGAGGACGGAGTCCAGGTCCTGCCGGATCGTCGCCCAGCGCGCCGAGCGGCCGCTCAGCAGCCGGCGTGCCTCGGACTTGCGGGTGAGCAGGGTGCGCAGCCGCCGCACCGCCTCCGGCGCGGGCCGCTGGTGGACGCCCCGGGCGGCGGCCTGGAGGGCCAGGTCCTCGCGCCGGGCCAGCAGGGCGCGTTCGGCCGGGCCGAGCTCCGGCGGTGCCCAGTCCGCCACGGCGGCCGCGGGCTCCCGGACGTAGCGTTCGCGCAGTGCGCTGTCCTCGCCGAGGGCGAGGACGAAGCGGGCGCCGGGCGTGTCCTCCTGCCAGTGGAAGCCGGTCGGGATGCGGAAGTCGGCGAAGCCGTCGAGGGCGGCGAGTTCGCGCGGCCCGTAGTCGTCGATGACCCGCAGCGGGCCGTCGGGCGGGCGGACGGTCTGGCCGGGCTTGAGCAGGCCGAGGCGCCGGAGCACCTGCGGGTCGGCCGGGGCGGCGGCGGTGGGCGCCAGGTACCAGGTGGAGGCGCTGGTGACGGTGCGCTGCACGGCCGGGTCGCGCAGTTCGGCGACGGTGTGGCGGGCGGTGACGGGCTCCAGGCCGCGGTAGCGGGCGCCGATGTAGTTGACCACGGTGTGGTCCGGGCCGTAGGCCTCCTCCAGCCGGTCCAGCAGGACGGGCAGGTGCCGGTTGGTGAACCCGCCGCGCCGGTAGTCGAGTTCGCCGACGATGCCGACCTGCCAGAGCACCAGGTGCAGGCCCGGGTCGATCCGTCTGCCGCGGATCAGCAGGTCGGAGGCCTCGAAGGTCTGCATGCCGGGGGTGCTCGGGTCCACCCCCAGGTCGGCGCAGAGCACGTCCAGGGCGCTGATGCCCGGGCGCATCACGGCGCGGTGGCCCTCGCGGCGGGCGATCCGGAGGGCGCGGTGGCTGGAGAGCACGAAGACGCCCGGGTGGCCGTAGAAGACCGCCGCCACCCGCCGCCCCGCGCGGACGAAGTGGAGGATCGCTTCGGACATCTGGACGTACGTCAGGTACCGGTCCTTGGCGTCGTCGTAGAGCACCCCGAGGTCGTAGGCGTCCGGACGCCAGGCGTTGATCCGGACCACGGTGGCCGGGTCCGCCACGCAGTGGAAGACGTGGTCGGCCTCGCGGAGCAGGCGCTCGTCGGCCCGGGTGAACCCGGCGGCCTCGATGCCGGAGCCGAGGACGAGCAACTCGCCCTGTCGGTCGCCCGGTTCACCCGTGGGTGGACCCGCGGCGGCGAGCGCGCGGGTCAGTTCGGCCCACCGGGCCTCGTGCTCGCGGCGGGAGGGGAAGCGGTCGAAGGGGCGGGCGTAGCGGTGCACGGGCGGGATGCCGGCGGACTCCATTGCGGCGGTGCGGGCCTCAGAGCGTGTCCGCGGCGTCGACGAGGTCGACGATCGCCTGGGTGATCTGCGGCGGCAGCGGGTCCACCAGGACCGGCGGGTCGAGCTGGACGTACGTCTGGGCGATCTGCGGAGTGGGAGCCATCAGGATCGGCGCGTCGGACCCGGGGGTCGTCCGTCCGGTCTGCGCGGGCGCCACCAGCACCGCCGCGTCCGGCCCGAGCGCGTCCGGGCCCGGGGGGAGGCCCTGCTCGGCGTCTCCCGCCAGGGCGAGGTCGACGTCCACGTCGATGTCCATGACGTCGACGTCCAGCACGTCGACGGGCAGGCTGCCGGCGGTCAGCGCGATCACGGCGGTCACTCGTCCCCTCGGGGCCACGGGCTTGGGCGAGTTCATGCTACTGAACATGCGTTCGGTCGGACAGGGGTGCCGTGGCGCCGCAGGTCCCCGGGGCGCCCGCCGTCAGGCGACCGGCCCAGCTCCGCGAGCGCACGCCGGACCGGCCTGGTGAGCTGTGCCCGGGAGCCCGCCACCCGCCCGGCCTCCCGCCCCGCCCCCTGTTCCGCCGAAGGAGGAGCCGTGCCGGACCACCCGACGACGTCGTACCGCGACCTGCGCGCCCTGGTGATCAACTGCACCCTCAAGCGCTCCCCGGAACGCAGCCACACCCAGGGCCTGATCGACGTCTCCACCGGCATCCTCCAGCGCCAGGGCGTCCAGGTCGACGTCCTGCGCGCGGTCGACCTCGACATCGCCACCGGCGTCTGGCCGGACATGACCGAACACGGCTGGGAGACCGACGACTGGCCGGTCATCTACTCCCAGGTGATGGCCGCCGACATCCTCACCCTGGCCGGCCCGATCTGGCTCGGGGACAACTCCTCCGTGATGAAGAAGGTGATCGAGCGGTTGTACGCCCGCTCGTCCCTCCTCAACTCCGAGGGCCAGTACGCCTACTACGGGCGGGTCGGCGGCTGCCTGATCACCGGGAACGAGGACGGTGCCAAGCACTGTGCGATGAACGTCCTCTACAGCCTCCAGCACCTCGGCTACACCATCCCCCCGCAGGCCGACGCCGGCTGGGTCGGCGAGGCGGGCCCCGGCCCCTCCTACCTCGACGAGGGATCCGGCGGCCCGGAGAACGACTTCACCAACCGCAACGCCACCTTCATGACCTGGAACCAGCTCCACCTGGCCCGCATGCTCAAGGACGCCGGCGGCATCCCCGCCCACGGCAACCAGCGCTCCGAGTGGGACGCCGGCTGCCGCTTCGACTTCGAGAACCCCGAACACCGCTGAACCGCATGCCTCAGCGGGCCTGCGGGGCAGCTGTCATGACGGATGGTTGGTGACACCTCGCGGAGGCGCTGCTGCGGGGCGTTCCCGCCGAGGTCACCACCGTGTTCCGCCGGCGGCTCCTGGTACCGCAGCTTCGAGCACGACCGGGGCAACTCCGTGTCGCTGCCGGACACTCTGGACGCCTTCCTCCGCCTGGGCGCCTCCTGGTCGAGGCCGGCCGAGGCGCTGCACATCCACGTCAATACCGTGCACTACCGGATCCAGCGGATCGAAGACCTCACCGGCCGCAGCCTGCTCAAGCTGGAGGACCGGCTGGACCTGTGGGCGGCGCTGCGGTGCAGCTCGTAGGCGCCCCTCGGCGTCAGATCGCGCGGCGGTAGCTGCTGCCGTCCTTGGCCCGGCTCAACCGGCCGCTCTCGACCAGGTAGCGGCGCAGCGCCGGGAAGTCGTCGTGCACCGTGCGGATGGCCTCGTTGACCTCGACCTCGCGGTAGTCGCGGCCGGGCTCGAAGAGCGTCGCGGCGAGGTGGTCGAGCAACGGGTCGCGGCGGGCGGCCTTGCGAGGGATGACCTCCAGGCGCCCGTCACGGAACAGGGAGGCCACCTTGGGCGGGAGGGCACTGGTCACGGGGTCTCCTGACATCGGCGTCGTCGCGGGGAGGTTCGCATGCCGCCGAGTGCCCGCTCAACTGATTTACGGTCAGGATGGCTGCTGGCTGCGGGTGAACAGCAGGGCGACCAGCGCCCCGTCGGCCGTGCGGGCCTCGCGGCAGACGGCGTTCTCGGCGAAGGTCGGGAGAGCGGGCAGGCTGATGTTCGGGCTGATCTGGCGGGCCAGCCAGACGCGCTGTTGGCGGCCCGGTCCGGTCCGGTGCTCCATGGTGGCGGCGTCCCACAGCAGTCCGAGGTCGGCGCTGAGAGCCTGCCAGTGCGGTGCGGCCGCCACGAACTCGGCCTCGGCGATCCGCTCGGGCGGGCCCAGCTGGACGAGCAGCAGGACCACGAACGCCTCCTCCGCCCCGACTGCGGCGTTGTCAATGATCTCGGCGCCGATGTGCACCGGGTGCGAGCCCGACGGCAGGCCGGGCAAGGCCGCGTCACCGGCGTGGTGGTACTCCTCCGGCCGGTCCCAGGGGTCCTCGATGTACTCGTCGGCGAGCCGGCGCAGCAGCGTCTCCACGTCCATGGCCACAGATCATGCCAGGACGGGGCCGCACCCGTTCGGCCGCAGGGATGTCAAGGAAGCGCAGCTCCAGCAGTGGCCACACGACCCGGAACGGCAGTAGAGGGCTCTGCCCGGGTGGCGAAACCCGGGGATGAGTAGAGGCCGAGTGGCCCGCCCCCGGAAGCCGGGGACGGCCCACTCGTTGGGTCCGAGAAAGAAGCCGCGCCTCACGAAGCGCTCCTGGTCGCAGGACCGGCGTTGGCGCCGAGCCCGACCGCGGCGATGTAGGCCCGCTGGGGGTGGTCGGTGCCGTAGCAGCCGATGTCGGAGGTGAGGAACGTCCAGCCGTTGACGGGCGTGGGGCCCTGGTGGCGCTTGATGAGCTCCAGGCCTTCGGCCTTGGCGAGGTCCAGGACCTCACGGTCGGGCAGCCGGTCCCGGTCGTACGGGTGGACGCCCGACTCGGCGGTTCCGCCCGTGGCTCAGAGCCTGCCGGGCCCGGCCGCGCCGTACGCAGGCCCGAGGCGGGGCCCCGCCACGGGCCGCCGGTGGCCGGCGAACGGGTCAGCGGGTCGGTGATCCCTCACCTTCGGCGCGGGTGGTGAGGCGTCCGGCGGTGTCGAGGCGGGTGAGGCGGGCGTGTTCCTTCTCCGCCCACCGGCGGACCCGGTCCGGGTCGAGGGCGGTGCCGTGGCCGACGTGGAGGGCGGTGGGGTCGAGGGCGAGCATGCGGCGGAGGCTGGCGAGGTTCTGCCGGGGGTCGTCGTGGAAGGGCGGGTTGGCCGGCCTGCCGGGGATCAGGCCCATGAAGGAGCCCGCGATCAGGTCGCCGGCGACGAGGTCCCCGTCGTCGGTGAGGACGGAGACCGACCCGGCGGTGTGGCCCGGGGTGGGCATGATGCGCGCGGCCACGCCGTAGTCCTCCAGGCTCGTCTCGCCGCGGACGAGAACGCCGGGTTCGACCGGCTCGGCCTGGACGTGGAGGTTCTGGTTGCGGGCCATGAGGCGGCCCATCGGGCCGGTGGGCAGGTACGGTTCGCGGACCCGGCCGGAGCGGTACGGGCCGAGGTCCGCGATGTGGCCCGCGACGGGCGCGCCGGTGAGCCGGTGCAGTTCTGCGGCGGAGCCGAAGTGATCGATGTGGCCGTGGGTGAGGACGATCAGCGAGACGTCGGCGGGGTCGACGCCGTGGGCGGTGACCTGGTCGAGGATCCGACGGCCGCTCCCGGGGGTTCCGGCGTCGACGATGACGGGCCTGCGGCCGAGCAGCAGGTAGGCGTTGATGTTGTGCCGGCCCATGACCGGGACCGGGACGACCTTCGTACGGGACATGGTTCTCCTCGCGGGGTGGGGGTGTCCGGCTAGAAACGGCGGCGGTACTCGGCCGGGGTGGTGCCCAGCCGCCGCCGGAAGACGCGGTGCAGCGTCTCCACGGAGCCGAGGCCGCTGAGGGCCGCGACCTCGGGCAGGCTGCGGTCGCTCTCCTCCAGCAGCCGCCGGGCGGCCTCCAGCCTGGCCGCCTCGACGTAGGCGGCCGGTGTGGTGGAGGTGCGCTGCTGGAACAGCCGGGTGAAGTGGCGCACGCTCAGGTGCGCCCGGGCCGCCAGGGCTTCGAGGGAGAGGTGCTCGGTGAGGTGTTCGGCGATCCACATCCGCAGTTCGTCGATCCGGTCGTCCTCGGAGCCCTGGACGGACAGCGGCACGCTGAACTGGCTCTGTCCACCGGAACGTTTGACGTACATCACCATCATCCGGGCGGTCGCGAGCGCGACGTCCTGGCCGTGGTCCTCGGCGACCATGGCCAGCGCCATGTCCATCCCTGAGGTGACGCCGGCGCAGGTCCAGACCTGTCCGTCCCGGATGAAGATCGGGTCCGGGTCGACCCGGACCCGGGGGTGCTCGGCGGCCAGCCGGGCCGCGGTGAGCCAGTGCGTGGTGGCGGGCCGGCCGTCGAGCAGCCCGGCCGCGGCCAGCAGGTGCGCTCCCGCACAGACCGAGCCGACCCGACGGGCGCGGGAGGCCGTACGGCGCAGCCACTCGGTGACCTCGGGATCGACCACCGGCTCCACGCCGCCGTCGACGATCTCGATCGCCCCCGCCACCAGCAGGGTGTCGATCGGGCCGGCCACGTCGTCGAGGGCCAGGTCGGCCATCAGCCGGACGCCGCCGGAGGTCGCCGCCGGGCCGCCGTCCGCCGTGGCGATCCGCACGAGGTAGCCGGGCCGGTCGGCTCCGGCGACCCGGGTGGCGACGGAGAACACTTCGGCCGGGCCGGTGATGTCCAGCAGCTCGATACCGGGGAAGGCGGCGATCACGACGCGGTGCGGCGGGGGCATGCCCTGATCATTCCGTCGGGCCGGACATGGCCGCAATGACCAGGATCTGTCACATCCGGCCATCGAGGGGGCGGTCGGCAGGTCTGGCGAGGGCGGCAGGTGTGGCCGGGGCGGCAGGTGTGGCGCGGGGTGGCAGGTCTTTCCAGGGGTCGGCGCCGTGGGCCGGGTCGACGGGAATTACCAGGACCGGGGCCGGGGCAGCGAGAATACGGCCGGTGCGAATCGAGTCGGAAAGGAACGAGATGAGCGGAATCCCGGTGGAGATCGACACCCCGGACATCCTGGTCGAGCTGGACGTGCTCCAGAGGAACATCGAGCGCATGGCGGCCGCCCTGTCCGCCAAGGGCCTGCGGCTGCGCCCCCACGCGAAGACCCACAAGATGCCCGAGGTCGCCGCGCGGCAGCTCGCGGCGGGCGCCGTCGGACTGACGGTGGCGACCATCGGGGAGGCCGAGGTCTTCGCCGAGCACGGCGCGACCGATCTCTTCATCGCCTATCCGCTCTGGATCGGGCCCCGCCAGGCGGAGCGGCTGCGCCGGCTCACCACCCGGGCCAGGATCGCGATCGGCACGGACTCCGTCGAAGCGGCCGAGGCGGCGGGCCGTCAGCTCGGGGCCGCGGCCGGTGACATCGAGGTCCTGGTGGAGATCGACAGCGGCCACCACCGCAGCGGCGTCCGTCCGGCCCGGGCGGTGGAGGTCGCGGACGCGGCGGCCCGTGCCGGGCTCCGGGTCGGGGGAGTGTTCACCTTCCCGGGACACGGCTACGCGCCCGACATGCCCGAACGGGCGGCCGCGGAGGAGGAGAAGGCCCTCGGCGAGGCCGTCGGGGCGCTCAACGCCGCGGGCTTCGAGGTGACGCGGGTGAGCGGTGGCTCCACCCCCACCGCGGAGCTGACCGGGAGCTCGGCGATCACCGAGGCGCGGCCGGGCGTCTACGTGTTCGGCGACGCGCAGCAGCTGGAACTCGGCCGGTGCTCCACGGCGGACATCGCGCTGACGGTCGCGGCCACCGTCGTCAGCCGTCACGAGGGGGACGACACCACGCCCCGGCGGGTCGTCCTCGACGCGGGCAGCAAGATCCTCGGCGGCGACCGGCCCGCGTGGGCGACGGGCTTCGGCCGGCTCATGGACCACCCCGGAGCCCGCATCACGGCGCTCTCCGAGCACCATGCCACCGTGGTCTGGCCCGCCGACAGCGACCTTCCCGGGCTCGGCGAACGGCTGCGCGTGATCCCCAACCACGTCTGTGTGGCGGTGAACCTGGTCGACGACGTCGCCGTGGTCAGCGGCGGCGAGCTCGTCGGCCGTTGGCGTGTGGCCGCACGCGGCAGGAACGCCTGACGCGGCCGCAGCGGTGGGCCGCTACGCCCCGGGGGCCCGGCAGGGATCCACGGTCCCCTCGCCGAGGCCGTCGGCCGGGCGGGCGCGGGTGGGGCACGGGGGAGGAGCGGCCCCGGCCGGCAGGAGGGTCGGAGGTCAGCGCTGGGTGCGGCGGAAGGTGCCGGGGGGTCGGCCGGTTTCGCGGGTGAAGAACTTGCCGAAGTTGGTGGGTTCGGTGAAGCCGAGGATGCGGCCGATCGCGGCGACGGGCAGGTCGGTGTGGGCGAGGAGGCGTTGTGCCTGGAGGGCGACGCGGGCGTCGACGAGCTGCTTGGCGGTGCGGCCGGTGGCGGCCAGGCAGGCGCGGGTGAGGGTGCGGGGGGAGTAGCCGAGGCGCGCGGCGTAGTCCTCGACGGAGCGGGTGGTGGCGAAGGAGCGCTCCAGTTCGCGGCGGAAGGCGAAGTGGAGCTCGTTGCCGCGGGCGGGGTGCGGGGCCGGGTCGGGGAGGCGGGCGATGCGGATGAGGAGCGCGCCGAGGAGCTGGCGCAGGAGGGCGCCCGTCAGCTCGGCGGTGGCGCCGCGGGCGGTTTGGAGCGTCGCGTACTCCGCGGCCAGTTCGGTGGTGGCGCGGTCGAAGGCGGCGTGGTCGCCGGGTGACAGGTGCCATGCGACGGGCCCGAACCCGTCGAGTGCGGAGCGGGCCGAGGGCAGGAGCGGCGGGAAGTCGGCGGTGAAGAGGACCAGTACGGCGTCGAGCTCCGCCGGGTGGCCGCCGGGACCGTGGGGCAGTCGCTGGACCTGGCCCGGCCGGAGGTGCAGCAGGGTGCCGGAGGCGCAGGGGTGGGTGACGAAATCGACCATCGCGGTGCCTTCGCCGCCCCGCACGAGGAGCAGCTGGTGGAAGTCGAGGCGGCTCGGCCGACGGGCCACCGAGCTCTTCAGCCGGGATCTCAGGGCGTCGAAGGTCAGCACCTCGATGCCGGTGTGCAGTCGGTCCGGGTTGTCGTAGGCGATGTCGACGACGTCGTGCTGTCCAGTTTCGACCATCACGAGTCCCGACCCTACCTCGCCCGCGGGGCGGCCGCGGCGGGATCGTGGAGTCACGGCGGCAGCGCGCCGCCGCCACCGTCAACTCTTCGAGAAGTGAGGCCCGTTCACCATGTCCACCTTCGTCATCACCGACCCCGCGCAGCTGCCCGTCGCCTTCGAGGACGCCCTGAACGCCGGGGACGTCGACGCCGTCCTGGCCCTGTTCGCGCCCGGTGCGGCCATGCGCACGGTCTCCGGCGATCTCATCACCGGTCCCGGGGCGCTGCGCGCCGAGATCAGTGGGACGGTCGCCGCCCGCGGCCGGCTCACGAACGTCCAGCGGCACACGCTCGTCGGTGCGGGCACCGCACTGCTGGTCACCGACTGGACCATGGAGATCGACACCCCGGCCGGCGAGCGCGTCGCGCCGACCGGCACCACCGCCAACATCGCCCGTCAGGACCCCTCCGACGGCAGCTGGCGCTTCGCCCTCCTCAACCCGCTCGGTACCGCCTGAGCCGGTCGGTCGGTCGGCCGACCGGTCGGCGGTCGGCGGGTGGCGGGTGGCCGGGTCACGGTGGCGTGATCCGGCCACCCGCCCGGGCTCAGGCCCGGTAGCGGCCGGGAGCGGTCGTCGGCGGGGTGTCCAGCACCCGGAAGGAGATGCCCGCCGCGATCAGCCGGTCGATCAGCGGTCGTCCCATCGCCACCGCCGTGGTCAACTGCCCCGCCAGGGGCGGCAGATCGTCGTACGCCAGGCAGAGCGCCGACTCCGCGAGCATCTTCGCCGTCTCCTGGTAGCCGGGGTCGCCCCCGGACACCTCGGTGAAAACCGTCCGCCCGTCGTGTGCCCGTGCCGCGAACCGGACGGCGAACCAGGACCGTGCCCGCTGCTCCGCGCTCGGGCCGTCGCCGGGCTTGCGCAGCCGCCCCAGGGCCCGGCGCAGCAGCGGGAGTTGGGCGGCGACGGCGAGTGCCGTGACGGCGGCGACACCGCCGAGGGCGATCGGCAGCCGGCGCACCGCCGCGTAGTGCGCGTAGCCGAAGTCCGGGCCGTACTCGTCCAGCGCGGCGGCCGAACGGGACACCACCTGCGGGTCGATGGTGGGCAAGGGCAGCGCCCAGGCGCGGGCCGCCCGCGACCGGTGCGGGCGTCCGGCCGGGGTGCGGACCAGCCGTCCCTTCGGCCGGGGCTCCACCGCGCGGCGCGCCCGGGCGGCCCGGGCCATCGCCCGCGGCCGGGAGAAGGCCGTCATCGCCGAGGCGAAGGTGCCGCCGGAGACGGTGCCGCCGGCGCGGACGAAGCCCTCGACCGAGATCCGCGCCGCCGGGCCGCCGCGGCGCAGCAACTCCTCGACGGTGAACAGCACGCCGAGGTCGTGCGGCACCGAGTCGAAGCCGCAGGCGTGCACCAGCCGCGCACCGGTGGCCAGTGCCCGCTCGTGGTGCCGCAGATACATCCGGTCGACGAACTCCGGCTCGCCGGTGAGGTCCACGTAGTCGGTGCCGCTGTCCGCGCAGGCCGCCACCAGGGGCTCACCGTGCCGCAGGTACGGGCCGACCGTGGAGATCACCACCCGGGTGTCGGCGGCCACGGCGCGCAGCGCCTCGCGGTCGGCGGCGTCCGCGACCAAGAGGGGGAGTTCGGCGCAGCGCGGGTCGATCCGCGCCAGCTTCGCCCGGACCGCGGCGAGCCTGCCCTCGTCCCGTCCCGCGAGGGCCCAGCGGCACCCCTCGGGCGCGGCCCGGGCCAGGTACTCGGCGGTGAGTCCGCCGGTGAAGCCGGTGGCACCGAACAGGACGAGGTCGTACGGGCGGGGCTCGGCCATCAACGGTCCCTACTTGCGGGTAATCGAGTGCGCCACGCTAGGAGCCCGTGGTGGCACTGTCAACGATTCCGGCCGGACGTGCCGCCCGCGACGGACGGCCCGCCAGTCGGCTTGGCCCAAGGTCGCCGGGCGCAGTCGAGTTGGCGTCACAGTATCGGCCGGAAGCCTGGACGGGCCCCGGCGAACCGCCCATGATGCGCGACAGGTGCAGACCTTTTCCAGGAGGGGATGACCGTGCGCTTCACCAAGAGGCTCGCCGCCACTGCGGCGGGATTGTTCCTCACCGCGGCCATGACCGTGGCGGGAGCCGCCTCCCCCGGCTACGCCGGCGCGCCGACGGCACCGCCCGCCGACCAGGCGCGCGCGACCGCGCAGCCCGCCGGGCTGACGCGCCCGGCGACCCCGCCGAACTCGGCGTGCGGGGGAGCGGGCGACTACGGCTGGTTCGGGGTCGCGCCCGGCAGCCCCGCCAACGGCGGGGTGGCCGGTAACCTTTGGGTCGACGCCCAGAACTCGGCGCAGAACACGCCGCTGTGGCTGTGGACGGGGAACGGGAGCAATGCCCAGCAGTGGTGCATGGCGCCGGCCGGCGGTTCCGGCTTCGCCCAGATGTTCTGGATCTTCGCCCAGTACAGTACGACCACCGACTGCATGGACGTCGACAACGGCGACAACAACGGCTACGCGCCCGGCACCAGGGTCCACGCCTACCCGTGCTTCGGATCGCCGGGGGGCGGCCGGTACACAAACCAGCTGTGGTACGTGTGCGAACGCGACCAGCCTGGAACCTTCAGCCTGGAACCGGCGTTCGCGGCGCTCTCCTCCGAGTGGCTGGACGTGTGGGGAGGCCCCGGCCCGAAGGCGTTCGTGCAGGGCAACCCGCTCCAGATCTGGCCGGGCAATGGCGCCGACAACCAGAGGTTCACGGCGTTCACCTCGCCCGGCAGCTACTGGAGCCCCGTGCCGTACTCCTCCGGGGTCCCCGGCTGCTGACCGGCATGATGGCCGTGATCATGATGGGGGTGTCATGGCGCTGTTCCCGCCGAAGTGCCCGGTCGGGCCGGACGAACGGACGTGGATCGAGGAGTCGATGGCCTGGCTGGCGGCCGAGTTCGGCCGTGGCGTGCTGGACCGTGCGCCGGTGCTGCCGACCGCCGAGTACTTCCCGGGGCAGTACCGGGGCTCGGAGGAGGACATCCGGGCCGTGATCGCCCGGATCTGCGGATACCTGGACGTGGCGCCCGACCGGCTGACGATCGAGATCCAGCCGGACGACGGTGAGGACGCCATGGTCGCGGACCTCCGGCTCGCCCGGAGGTCCCGCCACGCGGCCGGGCACTACCGGCGCGAGAACGGGCGGCCGGTGATCGCGATCGACCAGCGCCAGGCCGCTCGTCCGGTCGCGCTGGTCGCCACCGTCGCCCATGAGCTGGGGCACGTCCGCCTCCTCGACGAGCAGCGCATTCTCCCGGCCGACCGGCGCGACCAGGAACCGCTCACCGACCTGCTCACGGTCCACTTCGGCCTCGGCATCCCCACCGCCAACTCCGCCTTCAACTTCCGCCAGGACGGCCGGGGTCGGGCGTACTCGCGGCTCGGCTACCTGAGTGAGCGGATGCTCGGCTACGCCCTGGCCTGCTACGCCCACCGGCGCGGCGAGGTCAAGCCCGCTTGGGCCCGCCACCTCACCACCAACCCACGGGCGTACCTCAAGCAGGGCCTCCGCTACCTGGACCGGAATCCGCCGGGCGCGTGACCTCACGGGCGCGGGACGGCGGTGTCAGAACCCGGTGAGGCTCGTCCTCCCGACGGCGGTGCCGGATTCCTGGAGCCGGTGTGCCGCACGGGGGTCGGCGGCGTTGACGGGACCGGGGCCGCGGACGGCGGTGGGGCGCAGGACACCGGCGTCCACCAGGTGTGCCATCCGGGTGAGGATTGTGGCGCTGCCCGGCCCGGCCGGGGACGGGGCGCTCCTTCAGGCAGGCGCCGGGGGCCGGAGCGCGAGATGACGCGGAGTCAGCCCTGCTGCGGCCGAGGCCCGCTGTAGAGGCCGCGGGTGCGCATCCGTAGTGGCTCCTCGCGGTACTCCTCCACCGCGTGGGCCAGCCAGCCCGGGGTGCGGGCGACGGCGAAGACCACCTCGCCGGCCTCGGGCGGGAGGCCGGCGGTGAGGGCCATCGCGGCGAGGGCCAGGTCGATGTTGGCCCGCAGGGCCGGCCGACCGGCGGGCCCCGCCGCCGCTTCGACCTCGGCGACCGCCGCCACCACGGCCGCGCCGCCGTCGAGCCGGGCGACCGCTTCGAGCAGGGCGACCGCCCGGGGGTCGCCGTCCGGGTAGAGGCGGTGGCCGAGGCCGGGGATCGGCCGGCCGGTGCGCAGGTAGTCGGAGACCACGGGTACGGCGCCGTCGGCCAGTACCTCGGCGAGCATCCGGTGGGCCAGCGGGCTGGCCGCGCCGTGCAGCGGGCCGTCGGTGGCGCCGAGGCCGGCCGAGACCACCGCGTACGGATGGGCCCGCGCCGAGGCCGCGACCCGGGCCGCCACGGTGGAGACCGCCAGCTCGTGGTCGATGAGCAGCACCAGGGCGCGGTCCAGGCAGGCCAGCGCCTCGGGCGTGGGCGCGGTGGTGGCGAGACGGCTCCACAGCCGGGCCGCGAGTGTGGCGTCGGGCCCGGGGTCGGGCGCGGTGCGGGGCAGGGCTTCGACCATGGCGGCGATCAGTGCGGAGCCGGCCGCCAGTACGGTCTGTTCGCGCAGGTCGAAGCGGAGCGGGTCGAGCGCGGCGGCGACGGTGGCCGAGATCCGCAGCCGGTCGGGCAGCCGGATCCCCTCGGGGAGCGCGGCGGCGGCCCGGGTGAGGGCCTCGGCGGTGGCGGGCGGCACCCGCAGGGAGACCGGTGCGTCGGTGCCCAGGCCCCAGAGCCAGGCGACGGCGGCCTCGAAGCCGTGCTCGGCGGCGAGCCGGACGGCGTCCTGCCCCCGGTAGTAGAGCCGGCCGTCCTCGATCAGGGTCAGCCCGCTGCGCACCGTGACCGGTCCGCCGGGCCAGGCTCCGGCGCCGGAGCGTTCGACGGCCGAGGCGTCGCCGACCGAGGCCTCGCCCGCCGGGCGCACCGGTGCGCGGCGGCCGCGGGCGGCCAGTTCGGCCACCTCGCGGGCGTCGAAGGTGCTGCCCCTGCCGCCCGGGGCCCGCTCGCTGCTGAGCTGGCCGCGGCTGGCGTAGGCGTACACCGTCTCCACCTTGACCCCGAGCTGCTCGGCGACCTGCTGGGTGGTCAGGCGTTCGGTCATGGTCTGCCCTCGTCCTCGTCCCGCGTCCTGATGGTGATCGATCCCGATCCACAGTATTCCACATTGATTGCAATCAACGTTGACAATGTGGATCAATGGTCGGAGAGTACAGAACGTCAACGGGAACGAACACCCCCAGGAGGACTCCCGTCATGTCGAACACCCCGAGCAGCACCGAGATCGAGGTCCCGCGCGGACTCAAGGGCGTCGTGGTCACCGAGACCGAACTCAGCGACGTCCGCGGACTGGAGGGCTTCTACCACTACCGCCAGTACTCGGCGATCGACCTCGCCGAGCAGCGCACTCTGGAGGACGTCTGGCACCTGATGCTGCTCGGCGAACTCCCCGACCCGGCCGGGCGCGCCGCCTTCCTGGCCCGCACCGCACCACTGCGCCGACTGCCCGACGCGCTGCGCCCGGTGCTGCCCGCCCTCGCGGCGAGCACCGCGCACGGCGGCCCGCTCACCGCCCTGGGCGCCGCGCTCTCGATCGCCGCCGCCGACCGCGGCTTCCGGCCGCTCTACGACACCGCCCCCGAACGGCGCGTCGAGGACGCCCTGTTCGCCGCCGCGCTGGTGCCCACCGTGCTCACCGCGCTCCACCGGCTGCAGAAGGGCGAGCAGCCGGTCGAGCCGCGCGAGGACCTCGGCCACGCCGCCAACTACCTCTACATGCTGACCGGGCGGGAGCCCGGGCCGGCCGAGGCCCGGGCGATCGAGCAGTACCTGATATCCACCGTGGACCACGGCTTCAACGCCTCCACCTTCACCGCCCGGGTGATCGCCTCCACCGGGGCCGACCTGGCGGCCTGCCTGGTCGGCGGGCTGGGCGCGCTCTCCGGACCGCTGCACGGCGGCGCGCCCAGCCGGGCGCTGGACACCCTGGACGCGATCGGCACCCCGGAGCGGATCGACGGCTGGATCCGGGAGCGGGTGCTGGCCGGCGACCGGATCATGGGCTTCGGCCACGCCGTCTACCGCACCGAGGACCCGCGCTCCCGGATGCTGCGCGGCGTCGCGCAGTCCTTCGGCGGTGAGCTGGTCGACCTCGCCGTCCAGGTCGAGGCCCAGGTCGAGGCGATCCTGGCGGAGCTGAAGCCGGGGCGCGAACTCCACACCAACGTGGAGTTCTACGCCGGGGTGGTGATGCACCTGTGCGGCCTGCCCCGGGAGATGTTCACCCCCACCTTCGCCGCGGGCCGGGTGATCGGCTGGAGCGCCAACATCCTGGAACAGGCCGCCGATTCGAAGATCATCCGTCCGTCGGCCCGCTACACCGGCCCGGCCGCCCCGGCGCCGCTGCCGACGGCCTGAGCGGCCTGCCCGCGCGGCCGGATGCTCTGCCCGCCGGGGCCGGCCGGACCGATCGCCGGGCAGAAGCACCGCCCCCCACTCGTCCTCGGCCTCGGTTGGGCGAACCCGCCATCGCCGAGGACATCGCCGCCGGCGCCGAGCTGCGGCACGTCCGCACGGGTTGAAACCCCGTTCGGGCGGGGTGTGCGGATGTTCGGTGCCGCGCCCGGCCCTTGGTTCGCGCCCGACCGATCACCACCGGGTGCGACCCGGGCATTTCACCACCTTTCGTGCTGCGGGCGTCACCCGTACGCCCTCGTGCGTATAAAAACGATCAGTCACTCTGAGGCTCGGCAGTCGCACGTACCACCGACCGAAGGGGAACGACCGTGACCACGCCCGTCCCGTCCCGCATCGCCCTCGTCAACGGCAGCTTCGAGCAGCCCACCGTCACCACCGGGGTCGGGTTCTTCCCCGACGCCTCCCAGACCCAGGCCCCCAACCACGTCCCGGGGTGGCTGACCACCGCCACCGACCACGTCATCGAGATCTGGCACGACGGCTTCAACGGCGTCCCGGCCGCCCACGGCGCCCAGTTCGCCGAGCTGAACGCCAACCAGGTCTCCACCCTCTACCAGGACCTGCCCACCACCCCGGGCGCCGTCCTCTACTGGCGCCTCTACCACCGCGGACGGCTCGGCCAGGACACCATGGCGCTGGACATCGGGGCCCCCGGCTCGGTCGTCCAGCAGCGGCAGTTCACCGACGGCAACAGCGCCTGGGGCTTCTACACCGGCACCTACACCGTCCCGGCCGGGCAGACCACCACCCGCTTCGCGTTCCGTTCCGTCTCTGCCGCCGGCGGCAACCAGTCGGTCGGCAACTTCCTCGACGGGATCTTCTTCGGCACCGCCCCCTCCGTCACCCTCACCAAGTACGCCATCCCGGTCGGGCCGGTGCAGGTGGGCGACGTCATCACCTACCGCGTCGTCGCCGAGAACCAGGGCGGCGGCAACGCCGAGAACCTGGTCCTGACCGATGCCATCCCGGCCGGCACCACCTACGTGCCCGGGTCGCTGAACATCGTCAACGGGCCCAACGCCGGCCCGAAGACCGACCGGGCCGGTGACGACCAGGCGTTCTTCGACGCCGCGAACAACCGGGTGGTGTTCAACCTGGGCAACGGCGCCACGGCCGGCCAGGGCGGCAGCCTGCCCAACGCCGACACCCTGCCGGACGGGACGACGGTGGAGTTCCGGGTCACCGTCGACGAGGCCAGCGCCTCCGGCACCGTCGCCAACACCGCCACCGCCGGCTACGAGAACCGCCTCGGCCCCACCCCGCAGCCCCTCACGGCGACCTCCAACGTGACCGACACCCAGGTGCTCCCGGCCGCCGACCTGGCCGTGACCAAGTCCGCCGATGCCACCACCGTCACCGTGGGACAGACCGTCACCTACCGCGTCGCCGTGCACAACAACGGCCCGGACCAGGCCACCGGCGTCACCGTCGACGACCCGCTGCCCGAGGGCCTCGCCTTCCTCTCCGCCACGGCCACGGCCGGGGACCACGACTCCGCCACCGGGGCGTGGAGCGTCGGGACGCTGGCCGCGGGCGCCACGGCCACGCTGACCCTCCGGGCCAAGGCCGCCGGCACCGGGCGGATCGTCAACACCGCCACTGCCCACGGCAACGAGACCGACCTCCACCCCGACAACAACACCGACTCCGTCACCGTCTGCGTCCAGCCGGCGCCCACCTGCCCGCCGTGCCCGCCGCCGTGCCCGCCCGCCACGTGCACGGCGCCGCCCACCGACTAGACCGGCCTCTGGCCCGGGGCCGCCGTCGAAGTCCCGGCCTACGTCGATCACCCGGCCCGGTCGGCCGGTCGGGCCGGGTCGAGGTCGACGGCGTAGAAGTCGCCGTCGCACCCGGTGGCGAACGGGAGCCGGCCCGGATGCCCCGAGCTGCGGCGCCCGACCGGATCCGCCGGACAGGCCTAGACCAAGTCGCTGACGACCGGGTGGTCGGGGGAGCGGGGGCAGGTGAAGATCCGCAGGGTCTCCAGGCCCCCGAGGACGTCGGTCGGTTCCTGGTGCCGGCGGCGGTCGCCGGGGCGCCCGTCCAGCGAGCCGACGGGGGCCCAGCTCTCCGTGCCGCCGTCCCATTCGGTACTGGCGACCGCCGCGAGGAAGTGCATCGCGCTGTCGCAGCTGCCGCAGCGGACCGGGCCGAAGTAGCCCTGGTAGTTCCAGGGTTCGTGGCCGCCGAGCTTCCAGCCGGGGGCCGTGGAGAGGTCCCAGGAGTAGCGGGGGTCGTAGTCCTCGGGGTCGTCGGGCAGGGGGAAGGCCGCCTGCTCCCATTCGTCGACCCGGGTCTCGAACTCGCCGCCCAGGGCGCCCGGGTGCGGGTACTCGGTCACCGGCTCCGGGCGCAGCAGGCACGGGGTGGGCAGGTAGCCGGGTTCGCCGATGGCGAGGGGTTCCGGCGGGGTGGCGAAGCGGTCTCCGAGGTCACTGCCGCGGCGGTGGCGGACCTGGACCCACGGTCCGGCGATTCCGTTGTACGGCGCCGCCGGAGCGTCGTAGGAGTGCTGGAACGGACACCACAGAACCTGCAGCACGTCCGTGCCCGCCGGGAACCCGTCGTACCAGGGCACGTCACGCGCGTACACCTGCAGTACCGGCAGCAGCGGCCACGACGTGTCCTCGGGTATCGCGTCCCAGCTGATCTCGCCGTGGTACGCGAACCGCGTCGACCGCTCGCCCCGGACGTTGGCGGGGCGGTGCGGCCGGGTGCGCCTCAGGTGGGTGCCGCCCGGGCAGGCCGGCCACGGCTCGTCCTCGGGCCAGGCGAGCGGTCCGCCCACCGAGCTGTCGCGCGGGCCCGGTTCGGCCGGTGCCGGGTGGAGACGAACCGCAGTCCTGGCGTGGGGCGCGAGTTCCGGGAAGATCGCGGTGACGTCCAGTGGGCGCGGCGGGGTGACGGCGGTGTTCGCGGGGTCTTCCTTGATCACCCGCAGCATCCTACGGGGGGCGAACTCGCCGGAGCAGCGGCCCCGGCGGGCGGTGGGGACGACGAGCGCCGCCGAGGGGGAGGGCGGTGTCCCAGTGGCGGAGGCCGTAGCGGGAGCGCCGGTTGAGCAGTTCGGCCGCCGTCAGGACGGCGTGGCCCGCGAGGGCCGGCCGGCTCGCGAAATTGGTCCAGACCTAAATGGTCCAGACCTATTGACCGCCTCCGGCCGGCCTCCTACGATCCGGTCCGGCACAGCCCCACATGTCCCCACCTCACCCACAGCCGGGCGGCACGCCCCCACGTGCCGGTCACCCCCTGGGCGCCCGGCGGGAAGGGAGCTCAGCATGTTCCGTCGGAGGTCGCGCGCCACGCGCGCGTCGTCGGGTGGTTTCCACCGCAGCCCGTGTCCCGGCCGCCCCGAACAGGGTCCGGGCGTCCTGATGCGCTCCCTCGCCGGGGTGAGTGCCGCCGCCGTCATCGGTGCCGGAATCGCCGCGGTCGGCCCGGTCACCGCCGGGGCCGCCACCACCAACCTGCTGTCCAACCCCGGCTTCGAGAGCGGACTCTCCGGCTGGACGTGTTCCGGCGGTTCCGGGGCGGCCGTCGGCAGCCCGGTCCACTCCGGCGCCTCCGCGCTCCAGGCCACGCCGAGCGGCCAGGACGACGCCCAGTGCAGCCAGACCGTCAGCGTGCAGCCCAACTCCCCGTACACGCTGAGCGCCTACGTCCAGGGCAGCTACGTCTACCTGGGTGCGACCGGCACCGGTGGCGGCAGTGATCCCTCCACCTGGACGGCGGGGAACGCCTCGTACGGCCAGCTCAGCGTCGGCTTCACCACCGGTCCGACCACCACCTCGGTGACGGTCTACCTGCACGGCTGGTACGGGCAGCCCGCGTACTACGCGGACGACGTGTCGCTCACCGGCCCCGGCGGCAGCAGCCCGTCGCCCACCGCCACCCCCACCAGCGCGCCGCCGACCACCCCGCCCCCCACCACCCCGCCGCCCACGACACCCCCGCCGACCAGCACCCCGCCGACCACCACCCCGGCGCCGGGGGACACCTGCCCCACCAAGCCCAAGCCCTCGGGCAAGGTCCTCCAGGGCTACTGGGAGAACTGGGACGGCGCCTCCAACGGCGTCCACCCCGGCATGGGCTGGGTCCCCATCACGGACAGCCGGATCGCCGCCCACGGCTACAACGTCATCAACGCGGCCTTTCCGGTGATCCTCTCGGACGGCACCGTCCAGTGGCAGGACGGCATGGACACCAACGTCAAGGTGTCGACACCCGCCGAGATGTGCCAGGCCAAGGCCGCCGGCGCGACGATCCTGATGTCCATCGGCGGCGCCGCCGCGGGCATCGACCTGAGCTCCAGCGCCGTCGCCGACAGGTTCGTGGCCACGGTCGTCCCGATCCTCAAGAAGTACAACTTCGACGGGATCGACATCGACATCGAGACCGGCCTGTCCGGCAGCGGCAGCATCAACACGCTGTCCGCCTCCCAGGCCAACCTGATCCGCATCATCGACGGCGTGCTGGCCCAGATGCCCGCCGGCTTCGGCCTGACCATGGCCCCCGAGACCGCCTACGTCACCGGCGGCAGCGTCACCTACGGCTCGATCTGGGGCGCCTACCTGCCGATCATCAAGAAGTACGTCGACAACGGGCGGCTGTGGTGGCTCAACATGCAGTACTACAACGGCAGCATGTACGGCTGCTCCGGGGACTCCTACCAGGCCGGCACCGTCCAGGGCTTCACCGCGCAGACCAGCTGCCTCGACAAGGGTCTGACCGTCCAGGGCACCACGATCACGGTGCCCTACGACAAGCAGGTGCCCGGCCTGCCGGCCCAACCCGGTGCGGGTGGCGGCTACATGGACCCGGGATCGGTCGGCCAGTCGTGGAGCGCCTTCGGTGGAGCGCTGAAGGGGCTGATGACCTGGTCGCTCAACTGGGACGGCTCGAAGGGCTGGAGCTTCGGCGACAACGTCAAGTCGCTGCAAGGTCGTTGAACCCCCGCTGACGACCCGCCGGCGACCCGCCGGCGACCCGCGCCCCCGGCCCGTCCGGGGCGCGGGTCGTCGAGGACGGCCGCGATCAGGTCACGACGGTGAATCGGTCAGGCCGGTGGGAACCTGCCAGTCGCGGCGGCGGCCCTGGTTGGTCAGCAGCAACCCCTCCTTGAAGACCAGGAGCCCCAGCTGGCTCGCCACCTTCGCGGTGATCGGCACGATGTCCCCCGCCTTGCCGTACCCGAAGCTGGGAAGCGCTCCGGCGCTCACCCCGAGCCGGCTGACCGGGTCGGCCCGGGGCTCCGGCCGAAGCCCAGCAGCGCCTTCCGCACCTGCTCCTGCTGTCCCAGCGCGTACGTCTCGGCGATCGCGGCGTCCCCGAGCGGGTCGCCGGTGGCGCGCATCCGGTCGAGCAGTTCATCCGTCCAGCCGTTGGCGGTCGTCATGGGGGCCTCCGTCGCGTTTTCGGTGACACGTACAGGTATCACCGCCCTCCGGCCCGGGCGGGCAGCCTCACACGAACGAGGGCGGGTCGCGCGACGCTCAGGGCATGCGGGCCAGGGCGCAGGAGATCAGCCGCTCCCACACCGTCAGGTCGTCTTCGGCGGAGGGTGCCGCGGTGCCGTCCGCCTCGGGGTCCGGGCGCCACAACGAGCAGGGGAGCAGGCCCGGTTCGAGCAGTTCCAGGCCGTCGAACAGGGCGAGGATCTCCTCGTCGGTGCGCCAGCGGCCTCGCCCGAAGCTGTCCTGGAGCTTCCGCTCGGCGATCCGGGTCTCCTCGTTCCCGCCGGAGCGGAAGTGCGAGATGTAGACCAGGCTGCCCGGGGGCACCCGGTCCACCCACCAGCGCACCAGCTCGGCGGGCCGCTCGGAGTCGTCGAGGTGGTGCAGCACGCCGCTGAAGACCACGGCCACCGGCTCGTTGAAGTCGATCAGGCGCCGCACGTCCGGGTGGTCGCGGATCGACTCCGGTTCGCGCAGGTCCGCCTGGACCAGCGTGCTGCGTCCCGCGGCGGCCAGCAGGGCGCGGCCGTGGACGAGCACGGTCGGATCGTGGTCGACGTAGGCGACGCGCGCCTGCGGAACGTGCCGCAGGGCGACCTGGTGCACGTTGTCGGCGGTCGGCAGGCCGCTGCCCATGTCGACGAACTGCTGGACGCCCTCACGGGCCATCGCGCCCACCGCCCGCACCAGGGCCCGGCGGTTGGCATGGGCGATCTCCGCCGAGCCGGGCAGGTCCCGGAGGAAGAAGTCGCCGACCTCGCGGTCGACGGCGTAGTTCTCCTTGCCGCCGAGCAGGTAGTCGTAGACCCGGGCGATGCTCGGCTTCGACCGGTCGATCAGGGCGCTGTGATCGGTCACGGGAGTCAACTCCGTTCCTGGAGTCCGATGTCGCCCTGATCGTAGGAGAACCGGGCGCGGAAGCCGCGCACCTCACCGGCGCGTTGGACGGTGTGGGCGGCATCCGCCCGGTCGGGCCGGTCGTGCTGCGGCGCAACCGTTTCCCGGTCCGGAGGGGCGGTACGGGAGAGGGCCGAACGGCGCGCCGCCGCAACGGGGTTCGGTGCGGCGGCGCGTTGCTCGTGCCCGGGTCGGCGGCCGTCCTCGTCAGGGCCCGGGAGCGCCCGGCAGCCGGTGCCCCGACGCCGATCCCTATCCCTTTGGGACCAGGTCGGTCAGGCCGCGGCGTCGAGGTCGGAGGAGAGCAGGTCGGCGAGCGCCGCAAGTGCCTCTTCGGCCCCGTCGCCGGAGGCGTTGAGCTCCAGGGTGTCGCCGCACCGGGCGGCCAGGGCGAGGACGGACAGCAGGCTGCGGGCGTCGACCGGGGGCTGGCCCGGGCGGCCGACGGTGACCTTGGCCTGCTGACGGGCGGCGGCCTGCACGAACAGGGATGCCGGGCGGGCGTGCAGGCCGCTGCTGGAGCCGATGGTGATCTGGATCGAGGGCATGGGAGTCCTTGGGGAGACGGAGGAGACGGTCGCCGGCCCGGGTGGGAACCGGGTCGGTGGGAGGGCGGGTCCGGCGGTCCGCGCGGAGGGTGGAGCGCGGCCCGCCGGGGCAGAGTGCCCGGTCCTCGCGGTACGGGGGCGGTCGCGGAGACCGGGCAACCTGTGGTTTCACGCCCGTTACGGCGTTGTTTCGGTTGGTTCTACGCCCGACTGCGCAGAGATGTCAACACATTCGGGCGCAATCCAAGAATCGGGCGAGAACGGAACGACCTCTTGCTTTTTGGCCCGGAGCGCGTATGGTCGGGCTTCACCAGGCGTAAACGGACATGAAACGGACCTGAACCCACATGTATGCACCGGAGCGGCAGCAACAGATCCTCCGCCTCGCCCAGGAGCGGGGCAGGGTGGACGTGCCGACCCTGGCCGAGGACTTCGGTGTCACGCAGGAGACCATCCGGCGTGACCTGAGCGCCTTGGACCGGGCCGGCCTGCTGCACCGGGTGCACGGCGGGGCGCTTCCCGTCGGCGCGCTGCACCTGGAACCCGGCCTGGCCGAACGGGACTCCACCGCAGCGGCCGAGAAGGAGCGCATCGCCAGGGCCGCCCTGGCCCTGCTGCCCGGCGAGGGCAGCGTGATCCTCGACGCCGGGACGACCGTCTCCCGGCTGGCCGCCCTGCTGCCCGTCGACTGCGCCCTCACCGTCGTCACCAACGCCCTTCCGGTCGCGGCCCGGCTGGCCGACCACCCCGCGCTCGCCCTGCACCTCGTCGGCGGGCGGCTGCGCCACCGCACCCAGGCGGCCGTCGACTCCTGGGCACTGCGCGACCTGGCCGACATCCACGCGGACGTCGCGGTGGTCGCGACCAACGGCTTCTCCCCGGAGGGCGGCCTGTCGACGCCGGACCTCGCCGAGGCCGCCGTCAAGCGGGCGATGCTCGCCGGGGCCCGCCGAGTGGTCCTGGTGGCGGATTCCTCCAAGTACGGCGCCCGCCACTTCGCCCGGTTCGGCTCGCTGGACCAGGTCGACGTGCTGGTCACGGACACTGGACTGAACGACGAGCAGACCGCCGAGATCGAGAACCACGGACCGGAGGTCATCCGCGCATGATCGTCACCATCACCCCGAACCCCAGTCTCGATCGCACCTACGAGCTGCCGACGCTCACCCCGGGCGAGGTCAACCGAGCCGCGCACGACCGGCTCGACCCCGGCGGCAAGGGCGTCAACGTCTCCCGGGCGCTGACCGCCGCGGGCCACCGCACCACGGCCGTCCTGCCGCTGGGCGGCCTCTCCGGCGGTCTGCTCTCCGATCTGCTGCAACGCCAGGGCATTGACGTGGCGGCCGTCACCATCGCGGGCGACACCAGGATCAACGTCTCGATCGCCGAGGACGGCGGCGGCCTCACGAAGATCAACGCCGTGGGCCCCGAGCTCAGCGCCGCCGAGTCGGCAGCGCTGCTGGCGCTCGTCCGCGACACCCAGCGGACCGGCCGGGGCACCGGGAACGGCGTCGACTGGCTGGCCTGCTGCGGCAGCCTGCCGCGCGGGCTGGCGCCCGAGTGGTACGCCGAGCTGGTGGCCCAGGTGCACTCGGGTGGCGCCCGGATCGCCCTGGACACCTCAGGCCCCGCGCTGCTCGCCGCGCTCTCGGCCCGTCCCGACGTGGTCAAGCCCAACCGGGAGGAACTCGCCGAGGCGGTGGGCCACCAGGTCACCACCGTCGGCGACGCCGTGGACGCGGCCGGGGAACTGCGCAAGCGCGGTGCCCAGCAGGTCCTGGCCAGCCTCGGCGCGGACGGGATGCTGCTGGTCGCCGAGGAGGGCAGCTGGTACGGCAGCGCACCGGTCGCCGCCGTGCGCAGCGACGTGGGAGCGGGCGACGCCTCGCTCGCGGGCTTCCTCGGAGCCGGTGGCACCGGCCCCGAGGCGCTGGCGGCGGCACTGGCGCACGGCGCCGCCGCCGTGCAACTGCCGGGGAGCGTCATGCCGACCCCGGCCGATCTGGACCCGGCCGCCGTGGTCGTGACGGCGGACATCCCGCTCGAACGACCGCTGCGCGGTTGAGAACGGCCTCCTGCCGGAGGCAGCACGCCCGACCGTGTGGGACGGAACGGCGACCATTCCCGGGGGCAAGGGAAGACTGTCAGGCACCAGTTGAAGGACCGACACGATGAGCGACACCAGCGGACTGACCACACCCGCACTCGTTGATCTCCACCTCGCCCCGACGGACAAGGGCGAAGCCCTCCGCTCCCTCGCCCAGCGGCTGGTCGCCGAGGGCCGGGTGACCGACCTCGACGGCTTCCTCGCCGACGTGGCCGCCCGGGAGGCCCAGGCCCCGACCGGGATGGGGGACGGGATCGGCATCCCGCACTGCAGATCGGCACACGTCACCCGGCCGAGCCTGGCCTTCGGCCGCAGCACCAGGGGCGTGGACTTCGACGCCCCGGACGGACGGCCGGCCGACCTGATCTTCATGATCGCCGCACCGGCCGGCGCGGACGACACCCACCTGCAGATCCTCGCCGCGCTGGCCCGCCGACTGATGGACCCGGCCTTCACCGGCGCGCTCCGCGACGCCGGGAGCCCGGGCGCGGTCGCGGCCCTGATCAACGGCGAGGACGCGCCGGCCACCGCTCCGGAAGCAGCCGCTGCTCCGGAGGCGGTCCCGGCCCCGGCCCCCGAGCCGGCCGCTCCGCACGGTGGATTGCGGCTGGTCGCCGTGACCTCCTGCCCGACCGGCATCGCCCACACCTACATGGCCGCCAAGGCCCTCGAACTGGCCGCCGCCCGGGCTGGTGCGCGGATCGAGGTCGAGACCCAGGGGTCGGCCGGGACGACGGTGCTCGCGCCCGAGGTGATCGCGGCCGCCGACGCGGTGATCCTGGCCCATGACGTCGAGGTACGAGACCGTGCCCGCTTCGCCGGCAAGCCGACCGTGGACGTGGGGGTGAAGGCCGCCGTCAACCGCCCCGACGACCTGATCGCCCAGGCCGCCGGACTGGTCACCGAGTACGGCGGGGGCACGCGTCCCGCCGCCGCGCCGGTCCCCGCTCCGCGCGCACCGGCGGGCGAGCACTGGGCCCAGCGGCTGCGCAAGTACCTGATGACCGGCGTCAGTTACATGATCCCCTTCGTCGCGGCCGGCGGTCTGCTGATCGCCCTCGCCTTCGCCGTCGGCGGCTACCAGATCGCCTCCGCGCCGTCCGTGCTGGGCCACTTCGACTGGACCTCCTCGCACAGCTGGGCGGCGATGCTGTTCCAGACCGGCAAGGCCTCCTTCGGCTTCCTCGTCCCGATCCTCTCCGGGTACATCGCCTGGGCGATCGCGGACCGGGCGGCACTGGCCGCGGGCATCGCCGGCGGCGCCATCTCGGTGGCGGTCGGCGCCGGCTTCCTCGGCGGCATCGTGTCAGGTCTGGCCGCGGGCTTCCTGGTGCTGTGGATGATCCGCTGGAACGTGCCGCGCGCGGTCAGGGGCATCATGCCGGTCGTGGTGATCCCGCTCGTCTCGGTGGCGGTGGTCGGCTTCCTGATGTTCGTGGTGGTCGGCTCGCCCATCGCCTCGGCGATGAACGGCCTGACCGACTGGCTGAACGGCCTCTCCGGCTCCAACGCGATCCTGCTCGGCGCGCTGCTCGGCGCGATGATGGCCTTCGACATGGGCGGTCCGCTCAACAAGGTCGCCTACACCTTCGCGGCCGGTGCGCTCACCACGGCGGGCACCACGCCGGACGCCGGCAGCCTCAAGGTGATGGCCGCCGTGATGGCCGCGGGCATGACCCCGCCGCTGGGCATGGCCCTGGCCACCGTGGTCCGGCGCACCCTGTTCACCGCCGAGGAGCGGGAGAACGGCAAGGCGGCCTGGGTGCTCGGAGCCTCGTTCATCACCGAGGGCGCGATCCCGTTCGCGGCGGCGGACCCGCTGCGGGTCATCCCGGCGAGCATCGTCGGCAGCATGACGGCCGGCGGACTGGTGATGGCCTTCGGCTCCACCCTGCGGGCCCCGCACGGCGGGATCTGGGTGCTCCCGCTGATCGGCAGCCCGTTCCTGTACCTGCTCGCGGTCGTGGCGGGCACGGTGCTCACCGCGGCGGTGGTCGTCCTGCTCAAGGGGATGCGGAAGGGCGCCGCCGCGGAGCTCCCGGAATCCCCGGCTGCCGAACAGGGGCTGGCCCGGGTCTGATCCGACGGCCCGTGCGGCGAGCCCTGACCGAGCCGGTCCGCCGGCGCGGTCAGGGCTCGCCCGGTGCGGGGCCCGGGCAGGGGCTCCGGTTGCCGGTGTCCCGTACACCGCCGGTCCGGTCACGCCGGACCGAGGCTCTGGGCGCACCAGATCGTCTTGCCGTTGATGGTGTGGCGGGTGCCCCAGCCCTGGGTGAGCTGGGCGACCAGCATCAGGCCGCGTCCGCCCTCGTCGAAGGTGCGGGCCCGGCGCAGGTGCGGGGCGGTGTCGCTGCCGTCGGAGACCTCGCAGATCAGTGAGGCGTCGCGGATCAGCCGCAGCCTGATGGGAGGTTGACCGTACTTGATCGCGTTGGTGACCAGCTCGCTGACGACCAGTTCGGTGACGAACGCCGGCTCCTCCAGGCCCCAGGCGGCCAGTTGGTCGGCGGCCAGCTGCCTGGCGTGAGCCACCTGTGCGGGGTCGGGCTCGATGCCCCAGTCGGCGACGTGGTCGGGGTCCAGCGCCCGGGTGCGGGCGAGGAGGAGGGCCGCGTCGTCGGTGCGGTGCTCCGGCAGCATGGCCCTCATCGCCGTGTCGCAGAGCGACTCCAGCGAAGTGCCCGGCTCGCTCAGGATCCGGAGCAGGGCCGCGGTCCCCCGTTCGGCGTCGCCCTCGCGGCTCCGCACCAGCCCGTCGGTGTAGAGGGCGAGCAGGCTGCCTTCGGGCAGATCGAACTCCGTCGCCTCGAACGGCAGGCCGCCGATGCCCAGCGGGGGCCCCAGCTGCGCTTCGAGCGGGACGCCGGTGCCGTCCGGCGCGATGACCAGCGGCAGCGGATGGCCCGCGCTCGCCAGCGCGCAGCGGCGGGCCACCGGGTCGTACACCGCGTACAGGCAGGTGGCGCCGGTCTCGCCGGTCGGTTCGAAACGGCCGTCGGGCCCGGAGTCGTCCGGGAGGTGGAGGACCAGGTCGTCCAGGTGGGTGAGCAGTTCGTCCGGCGGCAGGTCCACGTCGGCCAGGGTGCGCACCGCCGTGCGGAGCCGGCCCATGCTGGCGGAGGCGTGCACGCCGTGCCCGACGACGTCACCCACGACCAGGGCGACCCGGGCGCCCGACAGCGGGATGACGTCGAACCAGTCGCCGCCCACGCCGACGCCGGCCCCCGCGGGCAGGTATCCGGACGCCACCTCGACCGCCCGGTGGCTCGGCAGCCGCTGCGGCAGCAGACTGCGTTGCAGGGTCAGCGCGGTCGTGTGCTCGCGGGTGTACCTGCGGGCGTTGTCGATGGCGATGGCGGCCTTGGCGGTCAGTTCCTCGGCGAGGATCAGGTCGTCGGCGGTGAAGGCCTCGGGCCGGTCCTTCCGGGCGAAGGCGACGACGCCCAGCACGGTGCCGCGCGCCAGCAGTGGCACGGTGATCCGGCCGGTCAGTCCCTGGGCGGCGATGGTCCGGTCGATCACCGGGAGGCCCGGCGGCCAGTGGGCGGGGTCGGCGGACAGGCCCAGACCGAAGGCCCACTCGCCGTCCTGGTCGGCTTCGGCGGCGAGCTGGACCATGGACGTGCCGGCGGCCATGCAACGGGCGGCCACGGAACCCGGGGCGTACCCGACCGGCGTCACCGGCCCGGAGGACCCGTCGGGGTCCTCCTGCGCGCTGTGCCGGGCGGCGCGGCTGAGCATGACGGTGCCACCGGCGGTGACCGCGTCGGCGGGCGGTTCCTCCCCGCGCAGGACCTCGTCGAAGAGGTCGACGGTGACGAGGTCGACGAAGCCCGGCACCGGGGTGGTCGCCAGTTCCCGGGCGGTGCTGATCACGTCGAGGGTCCGGCCGATGCCGCTGCTGGCCTCGTTGAGCAGGAGCAGGCGCTGGCGGGCCCAGTACTCCGCGCTCATGTCGAATCCCCAGTTGGCGACCGCGCGTACCCTGCCGCCGGTGTCCCGGACGGGCCACATGCTGGTGGCCCAGGCATTGGCGTAGGCGCTGCCGAGCGGCCGGAAGACCGTGATGAGGCGCGCTGGTTCGCCCGTCCTGGCCACCTCGGAGAGCCGGTTGGTGTACGCGGCGTCGTTCAGTTCGGGAAACAGCTCACGGTACTTGTCACCGAGCACCTGGGCCTCCGAGTGCGCCATCACCCGGCACGCGGCGGCGTTCACCCAGAGGAAGCGCAGCTCGGGGTCGTACACCCCGAGGGCGAAGGGGCACTGCTCGAAGGCCCGGTCGGCGATCACCGGACGGCGGTCCCAGCGCTGGACGGTCAGCACCTGGCCCAGCGGCCGTCCGTCGCCGCCGTTCAGGGGGTGGGCCGTCACCGCGGCGTCCACGGTGGACCCGTCCCGGTGGCGCAGCGTGAGCGACGTGCTGCCGGGGCCGGCGTCCCCGGGGTACCCGGGCCGGGGGTCGACCACGAAGTCCGTCACGGGGCGCCCGACGGTCTCCTCCGCGCTCCAGCCCAGCAGCAGCCGGCCGCCCTCGCTCCAGCCGCTCACCACGCCGTCCGGACCGACCACGACAGCGGCGGTGGGTGCGTCCTGCTCGCCAGTCGTCTCCACGCGCGCCTCCGTCCGGGCAGCGGTGCAAGCCGGAACGGGTTCCGGCGGCCTCGCTCCACCCTAGGGCCGGCTCCCGTCACGCGCGCTCCCAGTGGGGAGGGCACGGTCGGTCACGGCTCGACGACCAGCTTGCCGCGGGTGTGACCGGTGCGGCTGGCGTCGAACGCCTCGGCCGTCCGCTCCAGCGGGAAGGTCCGGGCGACCTCCACGGTCAGCGCGCCGCGGTCCACGACCGCCGCCAGTTCGGCCAGCTCGGCGCCGTCCGGGCGGACCCAGATCCAGTGGCCGCCGTGCTGGGACACCTCGGGATCGGCGACCGAGACGTGCCGTCCGCCCTCGGCGAGTACGGCCAGGGTCGTCTCCAGTTGGCCGCCGACGAAGTCCGCGACGGTCGACACGCCGCCGGGTGCCAGTGCGCGCACCCGCTCGGTCAGGCCGTCGCCGTAGGTCACCGGCTCGGCTCCGAGGCCGCGGACGAACGCGTGGTTGCGCTCGGAGGCGGTGCCGATCACCCTGGCCCCGCGGTCGCGGCCGAGCTGCACCGCGAGGCTGCCCACGCCGCCGGCGGCGCCGTGCACCAGGAGGACGTCGGAGGGACCGACGTCGAGCCGGTCCAGGCTGCGCGACGCGGTGAGGCCGGCCAGCGGCAGTCCGGCCGCCTGGGCCCAGTCCAGCCCGGACGGCTTGCGCGCCACCGCGGGCGCGGCGACCGCGACGTACTCGGCGAAGGTGCCGGCCTGCACCACGTCCTTGCGGGCGTAGGCCATCACCTCGTCCCCCGGGGCGAACTCGGGCGTGTCCGGCCCGGTGCGGGTGACGACGCCGGCCACGTCCCAGCCGGGGATGACGGGGAAGACCGCGTCCATCATGCCGTCCAGGCCACCCGCCATGACCTTCCAGTCGACCGGGTTGACGGCGGCGGCCCGGACCTGGATCAGCACCTGCCCGGGGCCGACCTTGGGGTCGGGCACCTCGCCGTACTTCAGCCGGGAGTTGTCCCGGGCGTACGAGTCGTAGGTCACGGCGCGCATGAACTGACCTCCAGGGAAGCGGTGTTGCGGCCTCACGAACCGCCACGGGGGCGGGTGCCATCGCCCACGCTATGCCGGGGTCCTGCGCCCGGCATCCCCGAAGCGCCGGACGGGGCCGCGCGCACCGGGTCCCTCCCAGGACGCCTCCCGGTTCGGACAAAATCTGTTAGCGCTCACATGATCTTTGGCCGAAACCTTGGCGGGGTGTCATGAAATAGCGGGTCAGAACGCTCGTGAGCGGTCATCGACGGCGTTGACGCTCACAAAGTCCGCTCATACGCTCCGGCACCGGATTCCCGTGGCCGTACTCCGAACGGAGCGCTGATGTCCAAGCCCCGCCCTCGTCCCCCCTTCCTCCGCTCAGCCCTCGTGGGCGCGCTCGGCGCGGCCACCGCGCTGGGCGGCCTGCTCGGCGCGCCCGCCGCTGCCGGTGCGCCCGCCGCTGCCGGCGCGCCCGTCGCGCAAGTCGCCGCCGCGGGCGGATCGTTCTCCGCGCTCACGTACAACGTGGCCGGCCTTCCGCAGGTGCTGTCCAGCGCCTCCACCGACCGGCAGAGCAGCACCACCGCCATCGGCGGCCGGCTCGCGCCGTACGACGTCGTGAACGTCCAGGAGGACTTCAACTACCACGCCGCGCTGTACGCCGCCGACTCCCACCCGTACCGGACCGCCACCAGCGGCGGGGCGGGCATCGGCAGCGGCCTCAACACCCTGTCCGACCTCAGCTACGACACCGACGACTTCCAGCGGGTCAGGTGGAACGACTGCCAGCTGGACTCCGGGGACTGCCTCACGCCCAAGGGTTTCACCTTCATGCGGACCCGGCTGGCCGAAGGCGTGTACGTGGACCTCTACAACCTCCACGCGAACGCGGGCACCGAGCCCGGTGACGAGGCCGCCCGCGCCGCGAACCTGGCCCAGCTCACCGGCTTCATCAGGACCCACTCGGCCGGGAACGCCGTCGTCGTCATGGGCGACACCAACACGCGCTACACCCGCGCCGACGACACCATCGCCGCCTTCGCCGCCGACAACCGGCTGACCGACGCGTGGGTGCAACTGGAGCGCGGCGGAGTGGCGCCGACCCGCGGCGCGGACCCGCTGCTGTGCGACCAGAGCGCGCCCACCGACACCTGCGAGATCGTCGACAAGGTCCTGTACCGCAGCAGCGCCCTGGTCTCGCTCACCGCCACCTCGTACGCGAACAAGCACGCCGACTTCCTCGACGGCTCGGGCAGGATGCTCTCCGACCACGACCCGGTCGCGGTGGGCTTCTCCTGGAGCCGGAACCCGGCCTACCTGGCGAGTGACCAGTTCGGCGGCCCGCACGGCGACTTCTACGACGACATCGACCGCGTCCCGGCCGGTGCGCGGGCCACCACGGTCGGTCTGCGGGCCGGCACCCGGGTCGACCAGGTCGGCCTGACCCTCGCCGACGGCACCGCCCTCACCCATGGCGGCTCCGGCGGCACCGCCTCCTCGCTCACCCTGGCCAGCGACGAGTACGTGAACTCGGCAACCCTCTGCCAGGGCTCGTACAACGGACACACCCGCATCTTCTACGCCTCGTTCGGCACCAGTCTGGGCCGCACCCTGTCCGGTGGCACCACCACCGGCGACTGCGTGACCCGCACCGCGCCGGACGGCTGGCAGTTCGCCGGGTTCCACGGACGCGCCGGCGACGAGGTCGACAAGCTCGGCTTCCTGTTCACCCGTCGCTGAAACGCGCCGGTGTGCCGTCCCGGCACCGGGGAGGCACACCGGGGTCCGCGGCGGACGGAACCCCGGCCGCTGCGGCGGCCGGGGTTCCTCGTGCGTCGTGGTGACGGGTGGGGTCAGCGTTGCAGGGTGAGGAGGCCCGGGCGCCAGGGGAGTTGGTCGTAGGGGCCGGTGGCGGTGGGGGACTTGCCCTGGTAGAGGAGCTGGAGGTTGCAGGGGTCGATGGTCATGGTCTGGTCGGGGTTGTTGCGGACGAGGTCGCCGTGGCTGATGTCGTCGGTCCAGGTGGCGCCGCTGTTGGCCTTGCCGGCGAAGGGGTTGTTCTCGCTCGCGGCCTGCGGGGTCCACTGGCCGTTGAGGCTGGTGGCGGTGAAGGAGCGGAAGTAGCGCTGCTCGTTCGCGCCGCGGGCCTCGACGATCATGAGGTACTGGTTCCGGTCCTTGACCTTGTAGACCTGCGGCGCCTCGAAGAGGTTCTTCACCGAGTCGCTCATGACCGTGGTGTAGGAGGAGCCGAAGTTGCCGGGGAAGTTGCCGATGGGCATGCTCGCCCGGTAGATGCTGCCGTTGTCACCGGCGAAGAACAGGTACATGTTCTGGTCGTCACCGATCAGCGTCTGGTCGATCGGGGCCGCGCCGGGGATGCCGCCGGTGAACAGCGGCTGCGGCGCGGACCAGCCGTTGGGGTTGGTCGGGTCGCTGGACGTGCGGTAGACGAACGGCCACTGGCCCCACTGGTAGGCCAGCACCCAGATGTTCTTCGGCGCGAAGTAGAACAGCGTCGGCGCCACCGCGGCCTGGCCCATCCCGGTCTGGGGGGCCGAGGCCATGTCGGACCAGTTGGTGAAGGGGGCGAAGGCCATCGAGCCGTACGAGGAGCCGTTCACGTTCGACGCGTAGACCAGGTGCTTGCCGTTGTAGACCACGTCGGTGAAGTCCTTCAGCGCGCGCCAGCCGTTCGCCGGCTGGGCCAGCGCGCCGGTCGAGGACCACCGGTACGTCGACGGAAGCGCGCACGAGCCGCCCGGCGGGGCGGAGGAGGACAGGCCGGTCCAGCTCTGGTTGCTGCCGCCGTGGCACGGCCAGAGGTCCACCGCCGTGCCGTTGGCCGTACCGGCGCCCGCGACGTCCAGGCAGAGCCCGGACTCCACGCCGACCACCGTGCCGTCGGCGTTCACCCGCCACTGCTGGTTCGCGGCTCCGGTGCACGCCCAGATCTGCACCCGGGTGCCGGCGGTGGTGGCGTGGCCGGGAACGTCCAGGCACTTGTCGCCGTACACGGTGAGCTGGTTGTCGGATGTCAGCGTCCACTGCTGGTTGGTCCCGTTCCAGCAGTCGTAGATCTGGAGGGGAGCGCCGTCCGTCCGGCTGGCGTTCGCCACGTCGAGGCACCGGCCGGAACCGGTGCCGCGGAGGGCGCCGCTGGTGGTGGCCTGCGCCGGGCCGGCGACCAGTACGGCCGCCAACGCCGCCACGGCCGCGACCACGGCGACGAGCATCCTGGGTCGCCGGCGATCGGACCTTCGTTCACGCATGGGGAGACTCCTTCACGGCCGGGTGGGGCCGACAGTCGGATGTGTGAGCGTTAACAAAACCGCGCGCGGGGCGACGTCTGCCCCGGGGACCAGCTCAACCGAGGTTCCAGTGCTGGTTGGCGCCGCCGTTGGAATCCCAGACCTGGACGGGCGTGCCGTTGCCGGTCTGACCGCCGGGGAGCTCCAGCGCCCGGCCGGAGGCGACGTTGGTCAGGGTGTAGGAGCCGTCGTCGTTCCGGTCGGCCCGCCAGTGCTGGTTGGCGGCGCCGCTGGCGTCCCAGACCTGAAGCCTCGTCCCGTTGCCGGTCCGGCCGCTCGGCTCGTCCAGGACCCGGCCGCTGGCGACGTTGGTGAGCGTGTAGGAGCCGTCGTCGTTCCGGTCGGCCCGCCACTGCTGGTTGGCGGCGCTGCCGTTGGAGTCCCACACCTGGAGCGGAGTGCCGTTGCCGTTCTGTCCCGCGGGCTCGTCGAGCACGCGACCGGCGGCAGCGTCCGTGAGCGTGTGGACGGTGCCGGAGGCGATGCCCCCGCCCGGCGTGCCGCCGCTGCCCCCACCGGGGGAGCTGCCCACCGTGAGGTCGGAGCTGCCGCTGCTCCGGTAGCCCTCGGTGGCCAGGATCTCGTAGTTCAGATTGCCGAGGTTCATGCCGTGCCCGGCCCACGCGTCGAAGTGGTTCCCGAGGGTGATGGTCCCGCCGGTCCGCCTGTCCCGGCGGACGCTCCAGTACTGGTTGAAGGTCCTGATCCCCTCGATCGAGGGGGCGTTGTAGCGGGTCGTCTCGTAGATGTCGTAGGTGCCGCCGTCACTGGTGACGGTGCCCTTGTACGTGCCGGTTGGCTTGTAGGAGCCGTAGTTGTCGACGACGTAGTACTCGACGAGCGGATCGGTGCTCCAGCCGTAGAGCGAGAGGTAGGCGTTGCCGTTGGTGCTCCAGGTGCCCGAGTACGTCACCGGACTGCGGGATCCGGTGCTCCAGCCCTTGCCGGCGACGAAGTTGCCGGCGTTGGTCCAGGACGTGCCGTAGTGACCGCCGCCGTTCAGCGACATCGAGACCGAGCCGGTGCCCTCGGTCCAGAACGAGTAGAAGTATCCGCCGTCGGTGCCGGTCCGGTTCGTGGTCACGGTGTCGGCCTCGGCGGTGCCGGGCAGCAGCAGGACGACCGCAAGGGCCGGTGCGAGAACGGGTACCTTGCCGACGGACCGCCGGAGGCGGCCGACCTTGCGGCTCTTGGGGTGGGAAGGATTCACGGGGTGATCCGTTCTGCCGATGGGTGGGGGTGGGGAGCGGCCCTGCGCCACCCGGTGAGCGCCGACGGAAGGGTGGGTCGGCCGCCCGGCATCGTACGGCGGCGCAGGGAGCCGACGTGCCGTCACCGCCGCTCCGGCGAACGGCGAGAGGTGATCGGCGGCACGCGACATGCGACCCGGAACCGGGGGCACGGCGGTGCACAGGTGTCGACGGCGACAGTGTTGGCCTGCTCCCGACAAGCTGTCAACTCTTTCGGCAGAGAGGGCGAAAGAGTCGGCCCGGGCGCGACCGCGCCTCTTCCTCCAAAGCCAATGGTCACGCCCCTGGCGACCGCACAGGTCGAGGCCGAACCCGGCCGCCCGGTGCAGAGTGGGCAGGGATTCGCGGGAACAGGAAGCTCGAAAGTTTCGGGCCGTGCGGCCGACCGCTCCGCGGTGCGCTCAGCCCGATGCCCGGACGACCAGCCGCGTGGGGAGCACCACCGATTCGCCGCGCGCCGGGTTCCCCAGCAGCAACTCCAGGGCGCGCGAGCCGAGTTCCTCCACCGGCTGGCGGACGGTGGTCAGGCCCGGCCGGCAGCGCGCCGCAAGGGGCGCGTCGTCGAAGCCGATCAGCGCGACGTCCTCCGGAACCCGCAGGCCGTGCCGCCGCAGGGTCCGGAGGGCGCCGGCGGCCATCTGGTCGGAGGCGGCGAACACCGCGTTCACCTCGGGGTACTGGTCCAGCAGCCGCTGCATCGCGTGCTCACCGGAGGCACTGCTGAAGTCGCCGTAGACCACGGCTGGCCGGACCGCGGCCACCGCGGCCATCACCTGGCGGTAGCCGGCCAGCCGGTCCGCACCGGCGGCGGTGTCCGGCGGTCCGGCGATGGTGGCCACCGAGCGGCGCCCGGACGCGCACAGTCGCCGCACCGCGTCCCTGGCGCCGGCGAGGTTGTCCGCGTCCACGAACGCCACGGTGCCCGGCTCCGGCGGCCGGCCCAGCGACACCACGGGCACCCTGGCCGCGTGCAGCAGCCTGACGAGCGCGGTGTCCCCCCAGGCGCCGACCAGCAACACGCCGTCGACGTGACCACCGCACAGATAGCGGACCAGCGGTGGCCGCCGCGAGCGTCTGGGCACCGTGAAGACGGCCAGCTCCCGCTCCGCGCCCGGCAGGGACCGTCGCAGCCCGGCCAGCAAGCGCACCGGGAAGGCATCGGCGTGGTACCGCGCCGGATCGGCGAAGACCACGACGGCCACCACGCCGGTCCCCCGGGCACTGGCCGCCCGGAGACGGACGTACGCCAGCTCGCGGGCCGCCCGTTCCACCCGGGCCGCCACGTCGGTGGACACCGGGGCGGAACGGTTCAGCACCCGGGAGGCGGTCGCGGTGGAGACACCGGCGCGCCGGGCGACCTCGGCCAGTGTCGGAGCGGGGTCGTTGCTGCGCAAGGGCTGGGGCATGGGGCCGTCCTGGATCGATCCTCGACACGGGAACCGCACCCCGAACCGGTCGTGCGCCGGTCCACCCACCGGCTGCCAGCTTGGAGGGTTGAACGGTCTGCGTCAAGGGATCCGGCACCGTCAGCCGGGCAGGTCGGGCAGCGTGTTCCGGCGGATCACCTCCGCGTACCACCGCGCGCTGTCCTTGGCGGTCCGGGCCTGGGTGGCGTAGTCCACGTAGTACAGACCGAACCGCTTGCCGTAGCCCCACGCCCACTCGAAGTTGTCCATCAGCGACCAGAGGAAGTAGCCCCGCACGTCCGCTCCGGCGGCGATCGCCCGCAGGACGGCGTCGAGGTGTCCGCGCAGGTAGTCGACCCGCTGCGGGTCGTGCACCGTGCCCTCCGGCGTCAGCCGGTCGTCGAAGGCGGCGCCGTTCTCGGTGACCATCAGCGGGAGTCCGGGGTGCTCGCGGTGGAGGCGCAGCAGCAGGTCGGTCAGGCCGGAGGGGTCGATCGGCCAGCCCATGACGGTGCGCGGGCCGGGCGCGCGGTGGAACAGCACGTCGGCACAGCCGGCGAAGGGGGACTGGGCACCGTCGCCGTGACCCGCCTCGCCCGCGGTCGCGGGGTCCGGGGCCTGCCCGTGCGGCAGGGCCGAAACGACCGTCGGAGTGTAGTAGTTGACGCCCAGCAGGTCGACCGGCCGGGCGATCGCGGCCGGGTCGCCGTCGTGGACCAGGGCCTGCCAGTCGACCAGGTTGTCCGTGTCGGCGAGCAGGTCGTCGGGGTAGGCGCCGTTCAGCATCGGTCCGGTGAAGACCCGGTTGCCCACCGCGTCGATCCGGCGGGCGGCCTCGCGGTCCGCGGCGGACGCGGTGAGCGGCCGCACCTCGTGCAGGTTGAGCGACACCGCGATCCGCGCGTCGCGGGGCAGCGCCGCGCGCAGCGCCTCGACCGCGAGTCCGTGGCCGAGGTTGAGGTGGTGGGCCGCGCGCAGGGCGGCCGTCCAGTCGGTACGGCCCGGCGCGTGCACCCCGGAGCCGTAACCGAGGAAGGCGGAGCACCAGGGTTCGTTGAGGGTGGTCCAGAGGCCGACCCGGTCGCCGAGGGCGTCGGCGACCAGCGCGGCGTAGTCCGCGAACCGCTCCGCGGTGCTGCGGGCCGGCCACCCTCCGAGGTCCTCCAGCTCCTGTGGCAGGTCCCAGTGGTAGAGCGTCACGGCGGGCTGGATGCCGTGGTCAAGCAGCTCGTCCACCAGGCGCCGGTAGAAGTCCAGGCCCCGTTCGACGGCCGGCCCGCGGCCGGTCGGCTGGACCCGGGGCCAGGAGACCGAGAACCGGTAGGCGCCCAGGCCCAGTTCGCTCATCAGCCGGACGTCCTGCCGGTAGCGGCGGTAGTGCTCGGTGGCGCGGTCACCGGTGTCGCCACCGGCCGTCCGGCCCGGGGTACGGCTGAAGGTGTCCCAGATCGAAGGGGTCCGGCCGTCGACGTCGACGGCTCCCTCGATCTGGTAGGCCGCCGTCGCGGCTCCCCAGAGGAAGCCGGCGGGGAAGGCGGAGGGAGAGGCGTCGACCGGGGCCGACCCGGTCAGTGCGGAAGTCATCGCTGGATTCTCCGTTTCTGGCGGGGTTCATCGACTGACGATCAGTTCTTGACTGCGCCGGCGGTGATGCCGCCGACGACCTGCCTGCCCAGCAGGGCGAACACCAGCAGCAGCGGTGCGGTCCCGAGCAACGCGCCGGTGAGGATGACGGCCTGGTCGGAGTCGTACGATCCGCCGCCGAGGCCGGCCAGCGCCACCTGCACGGTGGGATTGCTCTGGCTCAGTGCGATCAGGGGCCAGAAGAAGTCGTTCCAGGACTGCACGAAGACCAGCATGCCGAGTACGGCCATCCCGGGCCGGGCGATCGGCAGCACCACGCTCCACAGGATCCGCAAACTGCTCGCGCCGTCCATCCGGGCCGCCTCGACCAGTTCGATCGGCAGCGCCTCCGACAGGAACTGCCGCATGAAGAACACCCCGAACGCGGCCACCAGGTTGGGCAGGATCACCGACTGAAGCCGGTCGGTCCAGTGCAGTTGCGCCATGATCTGGTACAGCGGGATGACGCTCAGCTGGGCGGGCACCGTCATGGTCGCCACCACCAGGCTCAGCAGGGCGTTGCGGCCGCGGAAGGGCAGTTTGGCGAAGGCGAAGCCGGCCAGCGTCGCGAACAGCACGGTGCTGGCGGTCACGCAGCTCGCCACCACCACCGAGTTGAGCAGCGCCCGGCCCATGTGGACCTCGTTCCAGGCGATGTCGAGGTTGTGCCACAGGTTCCCGCCGGGCAGCAGCGGGGGCGGGGTCTGCGCGATCCGGCTGCCGGAGGTCGAGGCGCCGACCAGCGTCCAGTACAGCGGGAACAGGGAGAGGGCGGCGACGAGGATCAGCACCGCGTACGTGAACGGTCCGGCTCCGGTGAGCCCGCGGGCTCCCGCGCGCCGTCGTCCCGGATTGACGGCCATCGCTCTCAACCTCCGTTCCGGGCGCGGTGGATGCGGACCAGGGCGAGGTTGAGCGCGCCGATGGCGAGCAGGATCAGCAGCATCGTCCAGGCCACGGCGGCGGCCCGGCCGAGGTGGAAGGCGTACCAGCCCTGGTCGTACAGGTACAGCCCGAGGGTCTGGTACTGGTGGGCCGAGCCGCCGCTGTGGCCGGTCGCCCCGCCGCCGAACAGCAGTGGCTCGCCGAAGAGCTGGGTGGCCCCGATGCTGGAGACCACGACGGTGAACAGGATGGTGGGCCGGATGGACGGCACCGTGACGTGCCGGAACTGCTGCCACCGATTGGCGCCGTCGAGCGCCGCCGCCTCGTACAGGTCGTGCGGGACGGTCTGCATGGCGGCGAGGTAGATCAGGGCGTTGTAGCCCGTCCAGCGCCAGGTGACGATCGTGGAGATGGCGATCTGGGAGGTCCAGGTGCCGCCCTCCCAGTCGACGTGGCCCAGGCCGAGGCTGCCCAGCAGCCAGTTGACCATTCCGTAGTCACGCCCGAACAGCAGCGTGAACACCAGGGTCGCGGCCGCGATCGAGGTGGCGTACGGCGCGAGCATCGCGATCCGGAAGAAGCCGCGGCCGCGCAGGCGGTAGTTCAGCAGGTGCGCCAGACCGAGGGCCATCAGCAGCTGCGGCACGGTGGACAGCAGGCCGATGGTGACGGTGTTGCGCAGGGCGTTCCAGAACAGGTCGTCGTGGAGCAGCCGGGTGTAGTTGTCGAAGCCGCGCCACTGCATCTGGTCGGAGGTCTGCAGGTCGACGCTGTGCAGCGAGACCCAGCCGGTGTAGAGCAGCGGGAACAGCCCGAAGGCGAGGAAGCAGAGGAAGAACGGTGCGACGTACAGGTACGGCGAGGCCTTGAGGTCCCACCGGTAGAGCCGGGTGCGCCAGGGGCGCGGCGGCGGGGGAGCGGGGCGGGGCCTGCCGAGGGAGGTGGCCGGGACGGCCTCGTCGAGCATGGGTGAGGACCTCTCTGGTGGGTGGCGCCGTCCCGGCCCGGCGGGCGGCGGGGCCGGGGCGGGCGGACGGCGGGAGACCGGGTGTCAGTCGCTGACCTTGTCGTCGATCTCCTTGACCGCGTTGCTCCACGCCTTGGCGGGGTCGCTCTGGTGCTGCTCGATGCTGAGCAGGGCGCCGTTGGTCAGGGTGTCCTTGACCAGGCCGTCCCACTCGCCGATCACGGTCGGCTGGATGGACTGGGCGGTGGCGGCGTAGATCCGGCCGGTGGGCGTGTCGCCGAAGAAGTCGAGTGTGGCGTTCTGCACCTCCGGCTGACTCAGCGCCTTGGTGTTGGACGGCAGGTTGCCGACCGTGGTGAAGACCTTGGCCTGCTGCGCGGGTGCGGTGAGCCAGGCGACGAGGGCCTCGGCCTCCTTCTGGTGCTTGCCGGCCTTCGGTACGGTGAGGAACGAGCCGCCCCAGTTCCCGGCGGCCGGCGCCGTGGCGATGTCCCACTTGCCCTTGTTGGCGCTCCCGGACTTGTCGGCGACGATGGCCGTCATCCAGGACGGGCAGGCGACCGTGGCGAACTTGGAATTGGCGAACGCCTGGTACCAGGGTGTGTCGAACTGCTTGAGGCCGGCGCTGATCCCGGCCTGGACCGCGCCGGTCGCCAGGCTCCAGGCGTTCTTGACGCTGGGGCTGTTCTTGTAGTCCAGCTGGCCGCTGCTGTTGTCGTACTGGGTGGTGCTGGAGGACACCACGGCGTTGAACAGGCCGCCGGCGGAGTCGGTGAAGAAGGTGCCGCCGGGGGCCTTGGCCTGGTACTGCTTGCCGGTCTCGACGAACTTGGCCCAGTCGCCCTGCCAGAGCTTGGCCACCTCCTCGCGGTCGGTGGGCAGCCCGGCCTGCTGGAACAGGTCCTTGCGGTAGCAGATCGCCATCGGGCCGATGTCGGTGCCCAGGCCGATGGTGCGGCCGTCCGCCGTGCTGGCCTGCTGCGACTTCCACGGCAGGAAGGCGTTCTTGTCGACCCCGTCCGCCTTGCCGAGGTCGACGAACTTGTTCGCCTGCTTCTTCACCACCTGGGCGATCCGGCCGACCTCGACCGCCTGGACGTCGTCCAGGCCGCTGCCGGAGGCGAGGTGGGTCTGCAGCGCGGGATAGTAGTCGGTCTCCTGCTCGACGGTGTGCTCGACGATGGTGATGCCGGGGTGTTCCCGCATGTAGGCGTCGAACAGGCCGGCCTGCTTGTAGCCGAAGGTGCCGTAGTCGCCGACGGTCAGGGTGATCTTGGCGTCCGAGGCCGTGGCGCCGCCCGAGCCGGAGCTGCTGCACCCGGTGACCACGAGGGCGCACAGGGCGGCGGTCGCGGCGCTCAGCAGCGGCTTGGGGACCTTGCGCAGGGGGAGGCGGGCGGTGGCTCTGCCGCCGTGGGGTGTACCGGGGTTACGCATGGCCGAATCTCCTTGTCCAGGCTGGGTGCAGGGCTGTGCCACACCACGGGGGGCGGCACGGCGTGGTGCTCGGAACCGGTGGGAGTGCGAGGGTGTGCGATCGCGGGAGGAGCGCTATGGGAGCGCTCCCACATCGATGTGGGAAGATTGCTTCGCCGCGTGAGGCGTGTCAAGGGCGGGCAACGGCTCCGTTACCGGACCGTGTCGTCCGGACGCCCCCGCCGCGGTCGTCGCCGTCCACCGTCCGTCCACCGTCCGCGGGGAGAACGATCATGAGCCGAGCCGAGCAGCAGCCGCCCGCTGCCCGTCCCACCCTGGAGGCGGTGGCGGCGCGGGCCGGAGTGGGCCGGGGCACCGTCTCCAGGGTCGTCAACGGCTCGTCCAAGGTCAGCGCCAAGGCCCGCGCGGCGGTGGAACAGGCCATCGCCGAACTCGGCTACGTCCCCAACCAGGCGGCGCGGTCCCTGGTCACCTCCCGGACCGACGCGGTCGCCCTGGTCGTCCCGGAGAGCGTCGCGAAACTGAGCTCGGAGCCCTACTTCTCCGACATCATCACCGGAGTCTCCGCCGAACTCGCCGAATCCGACCTGCAGTTGCTGCTGGTGCTGGTCCGCGACGAGCACGAGCGGGAGCGGCTGACGCGCTACCTCACCGCCCGCCGGGTGGACGGCGTCCTGCTGGTCTCGGTCCACCAGGACGATCCGCTCCCGGAGCTGCTGGAGCGGCTGGAACTGCCCGCCGTGCTGGGCGGGCGCCGCTCGGAGCAGGAACCGCTGAGCTACGTCCACGCCGACAACGCGGGCGGCGCCCGCGCGGCCGTCCGGCACCTGCTGTCCCGGGGCAGGACGGCCGTCGCGACCGTCACCGGGCCGCTCGACATCGAGGGCGCCGCGGCGCGCCTGGCCGGCTACCGTCAGGCGCTCGCCGAGGCCGCGGTGCCGGCGGACGAGGGGCTCGTGGCGCACGGGGACTTCACCGAGCGCGGCGGCCGCGAGGGCATGCGGGAACTGCTCGCCCGACGGCCCGGTCTGGACGCGGTGTTCTGCGCCTCGGACCTGATGGCGGCGGGCGCGTTGCAGGCGCTGCGGGAGGCGGGCCGGCGGGTGCCGCAGGACGTCGCCGTGGTGGGTTTCGACGACTCCGTGGTGGCCCGGCACACCGAGCCGCCGCTCACCAGCGTCCGCCAGCCGATCGAGGAGATGGGGCGGTTGATGGTCCGCTCGTTGCTCCAGGAGATCGCCCAACCGGGCCGGTTCCGCCGGCAGACGGTCCTGCCGACGGAACTGGTGGTGCGGGAGTCCTCGTGACCGGGGCCGGTCCGACGGCGCTACGTGCCGGCCAGGTGGGCGCGGTAGCCGGCGCCGAAGGCCGTCGGCGTGCCGTCGTAGGAGCTGATCAGCGCCGGTCCGTTGCCGCAGTCCCAGGTGTTCCACGTCCAGGCGAGGTAGGAGACGCCGTGCTGGTCCAGCCAGGGCAGCAGGGTGTCCAGATAGCCGTGCGCACAGTCGTTCTCGCCCAACTCGCCCGCGACGACCGGCACCTGGGCGGCGAGTGGGGCGAGCTGGCCGTCCCAGCAGGAAGTGGTGCTGCAGGCGTTGAAGTTGTACGAGTGCCAGGACGCGGCCAGGTTGTGCAGCGGGTCGGCGGGCTGGTGCGCGGCCCACTGGGTGAGGTCGTTGGCGTACTCCTGGCCGCCCAGCATCAGGACGTTGTCCGCGCCGGTCGAGCGCACCGCGTCGACCATCGCCTGCATCCCGGCGACCCGGTAGCCGATTCCGGGACAGCTGCCGCCGTCGCGCCAGCAGGTCCAGCCGCTGTCCTCGCTCCCGGTGGCGCGTGACGGGTACGGCTCGTTGAACAGGTCGAAGACCACCGCGTCGTCGCCCTTGAAGGTCTGCGCCACCGAGGTCCAGAACGGGATGGCACCGGCCGCGTCCGGCATGGGCTTCTGGCAGGTGGCGTTGGCGTCCGGGCAGCCGGCGGAGGGTCCGGTGTACACCCCGTCGGTCCAGTGCAGGTCCAGGACCGCCACCAGGCCGTTCCGCTCCAGCAGGTCGACGTAGCTGCGCACCGCACCGATGTAGGCCGCACCGGCGTAGGCGGGGTCGACGTCGGAATGGCCGAGCCAGCAGTCCTCGTTGAGCGGCACCCGGACGGAGTTGATGTGCCAGGACTTCATCGTGGTGACGGAGGCCTGGTCGGCCGGGCCGTCGAAGAAGCCGTGGCCCTGGACGCACATGAACTCGGCCCCGGAGCGGTCGACCCCGTGCAGGGTGATCGGGGTGCCGTCGGCCTTCGCCAGCGTCCTGCCCGCGACGTGGACGGCCGGGGCCGGTCCGTTCGGGGGCGGCGTGGTCGGCGGGGTGCTGGTCGGCGTGCCGGTCGGCGTGGGGGAGGGGCTCGGCGACGGGCTCGACCGCGGACCGCAGGGGGTGCCGTTGAGGGTGAAGGCGGTGGGGGCGGTGTTGGTGCCGGTGTAGGAGAAGTTGGCGCTGGTGGTGTAGCCGGCGCCGGGGCTGATGGTGGGGGCGTAACCGGGGTTGGTGACGGTGACGGTGTGGCCGGCCTGGCTCCAGGTGCCGTTCCAGCCGTTCTGGAGGGTCTGGCTGCCGGTGTAGGAGTAGCCGAGGGTCCAGCCGTCGATGGGGGTGGTGCCGGTGTCGGTGATGGTGAGGTTGGCGGTGAACCCGCTGCCCCAGTCGTTGACGGAGTAACTCACGTCGCAGGAGGGGCCGGAGGCGGGGGAGGAGGCGGAGGTGGTCGCGGAGGCGGTGAGGGGGAGCACGGCCAGGGCGGTGCACGCGGCGGTGGCGGCCGCCAGCGCGGCCGTGCGGGGTGTGGCGTTACGGGGCATGCCGGGTCCTCGTGGGTGGGGGCCGGGGCCGCCGGTGCGGCCCCGGCCGGGTGAGGTCAGCTGGCGGTGCGGGTCAGCCGGCCGTGCAGGTCAGCGTCGGAGCGGTGTTGCCGCCCGAGTAGCTCGCCTGGAAGCCGAAGCCGGTGGTGCCGTTGGGCGCCAGCGCGCCGTTGTAGGTCAGGCTGGCGGCCGTCACCGCGCTGCCGCTCTGGGCAGTGGTGGCGTTCCAGCTGTTGGTGATCTGCTGGTTGCCGCCCCACGTCCAGGTGACCGTCCAGGACTTCGTCGGTGTGGTGCCCGTGTTGGTGACCGTGACGTTGGCGGTGAAGCCGCTGCCCCAGTCGTTGGCGACCGCGTAGCCGGCGGAGCAGCCGGTGCTGCCGCCACCCCCGCCCGAGGCCGTCGTGGTGGCGGTCACCGCGGCGGAGGCGGCGGAGACGTTCCCGGCGGCGTCCTGCGCCGTGACGGTGTACTGGTAGGCGGTGGCGGGGGAGAGCCCGGAGTCGGTGTAACCGGTGGTGGTCACGGTGGCGACCTTGGCCCCGTTCCGGTACACCGAGTAGCCGGTCACGCCGGCCGGGTCGGTGGAGGCCGTCCAACTGAGCGACACGCTGCTGCTGGTGGTGCCGGTGACGGTCAGTCCGCTCGGCACGCTCGGGCCGGTGTTGCCGCCGGAGCCGCTGCCGAACGCGGGGTAGGCGTTCTGCACCAGCTGCCGGAACTGGGCCGGGAACCACTGTCCGGCCGGGATGTTGCTGCCGGGGATGGCGTCCGTCGGGTAGGTGTTGCCGTTGCCGTCGCTCTGGGTGCCGTTCGGGTCGCAGTGCGGGTCGCCGTGGGGGTGGGAGGCGTCGGGGTAGTCGCCGTCCGACTCGCCCGGCGGCTTGACCCAGAGGAACGCGATGATCGGGCTGCCCGTGCCGTACGGCAGGGACTGCGGACGTTCCCCGATGCCGGCGCCGTTGACGTTGCACCAGTCGCCGCGGAAGGGCTTCCGGTCGACCCTGTTGGCCGCGACGTACGCGTCCACCGTGGTGGGGGCGGAGTTGAGCGCGGTCGGCCGGGCGGAGCCGCCCCAGCCGTTGCGCGAGGTGTCGACCAGCATGCCGATGCTGCTCGGGAACCCGTTGGACACCAGGGTGGAGTACATGGCGGTGTCGTAGTGGTACTCGTCGAACGCGGGGTTGTACTGGTAGAAGTTCGCCGACTTGAGCGGCTGGCCGCCGACCGTCAGATCGGGGTCGGTGAGGAACGGCTCGGTGAGCGGGGTGGTGTTGGCGGTGTCGCTGACGAAGCCGTCGATGCTGGCGAACCCGGCCGTGGTGGCCTGGGCGACCTTGGCGTACTCCTTGCCCGCCGGGACCATGTTGTTGGACCAGCCGAGCCAGCCCGCGTGGCCGATGTCCAGGTAGTCGTACACGTTGGGGATCGCGTGCAGCTTGTTGAGCGCGTACTCGATCCCCGACTCGTAGTACGGGGTCGCGGTGGCGCAGGGCGGCTTGGACTGGTTGGTCACGGCGTTGGGCAGCGAGTCCGGCTCGATGACGGCCGCGATCCGGAGACCGGCGTACTTCGGGTTGGCCAGCACGGCCGCGATCGGGTCGATGTACTGTGCCTCGTAGGTGGCCAACCCGGCAGCGGTGGCGGGGAGTTCACCGTTGGAGGCGATCGCGGCGCAGTCCCGGCCCGGCAGGTCGTAGATCACGACCTGGAAGACCACCGGCGTGCCGCCCTGCTGTTGCTGGCTGAGTGCGTGGTCGAGGTGGGCCTGGAGGCCGAGGTGGGTGGCGTCGCCGGCGATAGCGCCGATGCGGTCCATCCAGACCGCGGTGGGGTTGGCGGCGACCTGGGTTTCCAGAGCGCCCAGGCTGCCGCCGTCGGCCGCGGCCTGGGCCTTGACCTCCGCCGCGAAGTCGGGGTTGAGGTAGCCGGTCGCGCCGGCGAACGGGTTGGTGAGGTGAACGGCGGCCGCTGGGGCGGGCGCCGCGTGGGCGGGGGCGGCGGCACCGATGCTCGGCAGCAGGCCGGTGGCGCCGAACAGCGTGGCGGCCGCTGCCGTGCGGAGCCGACGCAGGACGGGTTGAGGCACGTCCGGGTCCTTTCCGATGGGTGGGGATTCCTGACGGGGCCGCGGGCATCGAGTGGGAACGCGCCCAAACGAGGCGTGGCGACCCCTGTCACATCAAGCCAGGGCCTGAGAAACGGCGTCAATAGGCGCGGGAGCGCTCCCAGAAGAGGCTGTAACTTACATGCCGCCACACCGGAGAAGGCACCGTGCCCGGTGCGCCGGGACCGTCGGCAACCTCCGGCGCCCGCCGGTGCTCCGGACGCCGGGCACTGATTTCCGAAACATTGCCGAAACTTTCAACCACATATTGACGGGTCTCGCACACTCCGAGTTACCTAGCCCCCGGGAGTGCCGCCCACCCGGGCGCCGTCCGCCGGACGGTCGCCGCAGCGCTCCCGTTCCCCGAACCGACGGCCCCACCGCCGTCATTCGCTCGTGCGCCATGACCCGCCGTCAGCGCGGGTGTGCACCTTCCCTGGAGCGACGCTGGAGGGCGACCATGCCTCTTCGAAGGATACTGAACGGAATTCACCATGCCTGGACCGCCGTGGTGGTCCTGGCGCTGGTGCTCGCGACCGGCGCGCTGGCCGCGACGACGCCGGCCGCGGCGGCCGGCAGCACGTTGAAGGCGGCCGCGGAGGCGAACGGCCGGTACTTCGGCACCGCCCTGTCGGACGGCGACCTGGGTGTCGGCGGGGAAACCGCCGTCGTCGGGGCGCAGTTCGACGCGCTGACCCCGACCAACGAGATGAAGTGGGAGACCACCGAGCCGTCGCCCGGCTCGTACAACTTCGGCCCGGGCGACCAGCTCGTGCAGTTCGCCCGGGCGCACGGCATGCGGGTACGCGGCCACAACCTGGTGTGGCAGAACCAGCTTCCCGGCTGGATGTCGAACCTGCCGCTGAGCCAGGCGCGTTCCGCCATGGAGGCCCACATCACCGCCGAGGCCGGCCACTACAAGGGGCAGGTCTACGCCTGGGACGTGATCAACGAGCCGTTCAACGGCGACGGCTCCCTCGTCCCGGACGTGTTCTACCGGGCGATGGGAGCGGACTACCTCGCCGACGCGCTGCGCACCGCGCACGCCGCCGACCCGGGCGCGAAGCTCTACATCAACGACTACAACATCGAGGGTGTGAACGCGAAGAGCAACGCCCTCTACAGCCTCGCCCGGTCGCTGCTCGCCCAGGGCGTGCCGCTGGGCGGCATCGGGCTGGAGAGCCACTTCGTCGTCGGCCAGGTCCCCGCGGATCTGCAGGCCAACATCCAGCGGTTCGCCGACCTGGGCCTGGACGTGGCCGTCACCGAACTGGACGACCGGATCCAGTTGCCCGCCTCCGCAGGCGCCCTCCAGCAGCAGGCCGCCGACTACGCCGCCGTGGTGCGGGCCTGCCTGGCCGTGTCCCGCTGCGTGGGCGTGAGCCAGTGGGGCGTGGACGACGCGCACTCCTGGATCCCCGGCACCTTCCCCGGGTACGGCGCCGCCACCATGTACGACGACAACGACCGGCCCAAGCCGGCCTTCGCGGCGACGCTCTCCGCCCTCGGCGGTTCGAGCGCCGGCGGCGGTGGCGGCACCACGGGCGAGCTGCGCGCGGTCGGTGCCGGCAAGTGCCTCGACGTGCCGAACGGTTCGACCACGGCCGGCACCCAGGTGCAGGTGTACAGCTGCTGGGGCGGCACCAACCAGATCTGGACGCACACCTCCGCCGACCAGCTGAGCGTCTACGGCGGCGCCGGCCGGATGTGTCTGGACGCCTCCGGGCAGGGCACGGCGCCCGGCACCAAGGTGGTCGTCTGGCCGTGCAACGACCAGGCCAACCAGCAGTGGCACCTGAACGCCGACGGCACCGTCACGGGAGTCCAGTCCGGTCTGTGCCTGGACGTCTCCAGTGGCTCCACCGCAGACGGCGCCCCGGCGCAGCTGTGGACCTGCAGCGGCCGGAGCAACCAGCAGTGGAGCCTCGGCTGACCGAGCGGTGCGGTGCGGTGCGGCCGGACGGCGCCGGGTTCCCCGGCCGTCCGGCCACACCGCTTTTCCGCGGTCCCACGGGCCCGGCACCCGACGGCCCGGACCACCGGACGGCCCGCCCGTCAGCCGCGCTCCACCTGGCCGGGCACGGCCGTTCGCGGCGGGGCGGTGCTGCTGCGCTGGACCAGGCTGGTGGCCAGGTCCACCCGGAGCGTGCCGGGCTGCACCCCGCGGGCCAGGTCGATCACCAGACGGGTCGCCACCTCGGCCATCTCGGTCAGCGGCTGGCGCACGGTGGTCAGCGGCGGCCCGACCCAGCGGGCCAGCGGCAGGTCGTCGAAGCCGACCACGCTGAGGTCCTCCGGAATGCGCAGCCCCAGCTCGCGGGCGGCCTCGTACAGGCCTAGGGCCTGGAGGTCGTTCCCGGCGAACACGGCGGTCGGCCGCTGCGGCAGGCCGAGCAGTTCCAGTCCGAGCAGGCGTCCGGCCTCGTGGTGGAAGGAGCCCTCGCGGACCAGGTCCGCGTCGTACGGGATGCCCGCCATGTCGAGCGCCGCCCGGTAGCCGTCGGCCCGGGCGCGGCTGCACATCATCCGGGCGGGGCCGCCGATCAGGCCGATCCGGCGGTGTCCGAGGTCGAGCAGGTGCCGGGTGGCGGCGAGACCGCCGTCCCAGTTGGTGGTGCCGACGGCGGGCACGTCCTGGCCGGGGTCGCCGGCCGGGTCCAGCACCACGAACGGGATGTCCCGGCGGGCCAGTTGCTCGCGCAGCGAGCGGTCCAGGTCGGACAGTACCAGCACCACGCCGGTGGGGCGCCGCGCCAGCACCCCGTCCACCCAGGACTGGCCGGGACCGTGCCGTTCGGCGGACTCGGAGAGCACGATGCTCAGCCCCTCCTCCCGGACGGCGTTCTCGACACCCCGGATCACCTCCACCGCCCAGGCGCTCTCCAGCTCGTGGAAGACCAGCTCCAGCAGCGGGCTGGACCGGCGGTTGCCGCGCCGCCGCCGGTAGCCGTACCGCTGCAGCAGCTCCTCCACCCGCTCGCGCGTGGCCGGCGCGACGTCGGCGCGCCCGTTCAGGACTTTCGAAACAGTCGGCGCGGAGACTCCGGCCTCCTGTGCGATCTCGGCGAGCGTGGCCGCTCTGGTCACGGGTTCCTCCTGCACTGCCCCTGCTGGGCGAACTCCGTCGTGGATGGCTGTACGGGACGACCGCGGGTGGCCGTACCGCACGGATGCTAGCCCCCCGGACGAGTCGCGGGCCGATCCCGTCGGGGCTCTTGACGGTCGGTCAGCGCCGATCTAGGTTTCCCACAACATTCGGCAACTTGCTCGAAACATTCGAAACAGAGGGCAGGATATGCGATCGAAAGTCGCCGCGATCACCGCGGTCACCGCACTCGTCCTGGGGACGTCCGCCGCCTGCGGCTCGGGGGGTTCCTCCGACTCGGGCGACGGCACGATCCACGTACTGGTCTACGGGGATGCCGCCAACAAGGTCGAGAAACAACTCGTCGACACCTTCAACAAGACCTCCAAGGTCAAGGCCGTGCTGGACACCATCCCCGGCGCGGACTACCAGCAGAAGCTCCAGACCGTCATCAACACGCCGCGGGCCCCCGACGTCTTCTTCAACTGGGGCGGCGGCTCCATCCAGCCGTTCGTCAAGGCGGGCCTGCTGCTGCCGCTGGACGACTTCATCGCCAAGGACCCGGGCCTGAAGGGCAACTTCCTGCCCTCGGTCTTCAACTCGGCGGTGGTGGACGGCAAGCCGTACGGAGTGCCGATGCGCGGCACCCAGCCGGTGCTGCTCTTCCACAACAAGCAGGTGCTCGCGGACGCCGGACTCACCCCGCCGAAGACCTGGGACGACCTGGTCGCCGCCACCAGGACACTGAAGGCCAAGGGCGTCACCCCGATCGCGCTCGGCGGCGGCGACCAGTGGCCCACCCTGATGTGGTTCGAGTACCTCTACGACCGGATCGCCGGCCCCGGCCTGTTCCAACGGGCGCTCGGCGGCGACCGCGAGGCGTGGGCGAGCGAGGACAGCCGCAGGGCGCTGACCACCCTCAAGCAGCTGGTCGACGCCGGCGCCTTCGGCAGCAACTACGACTCCGTCAAGTTCACCGACGGCGGATCCCCGGCCCTGGTCGCCAAGGGCAAGGCCGCCTTCGAGCTGATGGGCTCCTGGTACTACTCCACCCAGCAGGACGCCAACCCCGACTTCGCCAGGTCCGGCCTCGGCTACACCGGCTTCCCGGCCCTGAACGGCGGCAAGGGCGACCCGGCCGACGTCGTCGGCAACACCAACAACTTCTACTCCGTGCTCAAGAGGACCAAGCACCCGGAGGCCGTCGCGGCCTTCCTCCAACTGATGTACTCCGACGAGTTCGTGAAGGCCCAGCTGGCCATCGGCAACCTGCCGACCACCACCAGCACCGTCAACTTCCTCGACCTCTCGGCCAGCCCCGGGTACTCCAAGGACCAGTACGAGCTGGTCAAGGCCGCCCCCTCCTTCCAGCTCTCCTGGGACCAGGCCTACCCGCCGGGCGCCATGACGCCCATGCACACCGCCGTCCAGCAGTTCTTCGACGGCAGGCTCGACACCGACGGCTTCATCAAGGCCATGCAGGCCTTGCCGACCTCATGACGCGCGCCGCGCGCCCGGGCGCGGCGGCGACCCGCCCGGGCCTCGTCTGGGCGCTCCCCGCCGCGGTGTTCTTCCTGATGTTCGCGCTCACACCACTGCTGCTGGTCGTCGTGCTCTCCTTCACCAGCTGGGACGGCATAGGCGAACCGCGCTTCAACGGCCTGGACAACTGGACCGCCCTGCTCCACGACCCGGTGATGCTCCAGTCCGTCTGGACCACCCTCCTGCTCACCGCCCTGGGCGTGGTGACCCAGACGCCGGTCAGCATCCTGCTCGGCGTCTGGGCCGCCGGGCACCAGCGCAACCGGGCCGTCCTCTCGGCGGTCTACTTCGTGCCGCTGCTGCTCTCGGCCACCGCCGTCTCGGTGGTGTGGCGGGCCGTCCTCGACCCCAACTTCGGCGTGCCGGCCCAGCTCACCTGGCTGTTCGGTGACGGAAACCTCCTCGGCAGCAAGGGCGGCGCGATCGGCGTGCTGACCTTCGTCGGCGTGTGGCAGTTCACCCCGCTGCACGCCCTGATCTACCAGGGCGGCGCCCGGGCCATCCCCCAGGTGCTCTACCAGGCCGCCGCCGTCGACGGCGCGGGCCGGGTACGGCAGTTCCTCCACGTCACCCTGCCGCAGCTGCGCAACACGATCATCACCTCGGTGATCCTCATGGTGGTCGGCGGTCTGACCACCTTCGACACGGTGCTGATCCTCACCCAGGGCGGCCCCGGCACCGACACCACCGTCACCGCCTACTACATGTACCAGAAGGCCTTCAAGGGCTTCGACTTCGGCGTGGGCTCGGCCGTCGCGCTGGTCCTCGTGGTGGTCGCCACCCTGATCTCGCTCGCGGTCGTCCGGCTCTCCGGCTACGACCGGATGCGCGGCACGGCGGAGGGCCTGTGATGCGACGACGCCCCAACGTCCTGGCCGGGTTCGGCTCCCTGGTGTGGCTGGTGCTGGTGGGCCTGCCGCTGTACGTCCTGCTGATCGCCACCTTCCGCACCCGCTCCGACTACTCCACCGAGGGCCCGCTGAAGCCGCCCGCGCAGTGGACGGTGCAGAACTACCTGACCGACCTGTCGAACGGCTTCGGCCAGGACTTCCTCAACACCCTGACCGTCACCGCCGGTGTGGTGGCCATCGTGCTGCTGGTCGTCCCCCCGCTCGCCTACGCCATCGTGCGCGCCCGCGGCCGGGCGACCGGCTGGATCTTCCGGCTGTTCCTGCTCGGGCTGGCGATCCCCGCCCAGGCGGTGATCGTGCCGATGTTCTACGTCATCAGCCAGACCGGCATGTACGACCACCTGGTCGGCGTCATCCTCCCGACCGCGGCCTTCTGCCTGCCGGTCTGCACCCTGGTGCTGACCGGTGCGATGCGCGACATCGGCCCCGAGCTGTACGAGGCGATGGCGATGGACGGCGCGTCCCCGGCGCGGGTGTTCCGGCAGCTGGTGCTCCCGCTGTCCAAGGGCGGACTGGCCTCGATCACGGTCTTCGCCGCCCTCCAGGCCTGGAACGGCTTCCTCTTCCCGCTGATCCTCACCCAGTCCGACTCCACCAAGGTCATCACCCTCGGCCTGTACGACTTCCAGACCGAACACGGTGTGGACGTGCCCGGACTGCTCAGCGCCGTGGTGCTGTCCATGCTCCCCGTCCTCATCGTCTACCTGTTCGCCCGCCGCGCCCTGGTCCAGGGCCTGACGGGGGTCGGAGGAAAGTGAACGACCACCGGAACCCCGAGCCCGCCCCCGCCTGGCAGGACACCTCGCTCACCCCCGGGGCCAGGGCCGACGCCCTGATCGCCGCGATGACCCTGCGGGAGAAGACCGCCCAACTGGTCGGCGTCTGGGTCGGCGCCGACGCCGACGGCGGGGAAGTCGCCCCCCACCAGCACGAGATGGAGCCGCCACCCGACCTCGACACCCTCCTGCCCTTCGGGCTGGGCCAGCTGACCCGGCCGTTCGGCACCGCCCCGGTCGACCCGGCGCTCGGCGCGCTCTCCCTGCTGCGCACCCAGCAGCGGATCGCCGCCGCCAACCGCTTCGGCATCCCGGCCCTCGCCCACGAGGAGTGCCTGGCCGGCTTCGCCGCCTGGGGTGCCACGGCGTACCCCGTCCCGCTGTCCTGGGGCGCCACCTTCAACCCGGAGCTGGTCCGGACGATGGCCGCGGCCATCGGGCGCGACCTGCGGTCCGTCGGCGTGCACCAGGGCCTGGCGCCGGTGCTCGACGTGGTCCGCGACGCCCGCTGGGGGCGGGTCGAGGAGACGATCGGCGAGGACCCGTACCTGGTCGGCACCGTCGGGACCGCCTACGTCCAGGGCCTGGAGTCGGCCGGGATCGTCGCCACGCTCAAGCACTTCGCCGGGTACTCGGCCTCCCGCGCCGGCCGCAACCTCGCCCCCGTCTCGATGGGCCCGCGCGAGCGCGCCGACGTGATCCTGCCGCCCTTCGAGATGGCCGTGCGGGAGGGCCGCCCCCGCTCCGTCATGCACGCCTACACGGACACCGACGGCCTGCCCTCCGCCGCCGACCGGGACCTGCTCACCGGGCTGCTGCGGGGCACCTGGGGCTTCACCGGCACGGTCGTCGCCGACTACTTCGGCGTCGCCTTCCTCCACACCCTGCACGGCGTGGCGGAGGACCGGTCCGCCGCCGCCGCACTGGCCCTGGAGAGCGGGGTCGACGTCGAACTGCCCACCGTCGACACCTTCGGACAGCCGTTGTTCGACGCGGTCGTCGCGGGCACCGTCCCGGAGCGGCTGATCGACCGGGCGCTGCGCCGCGTCCTCGTCCAGAAGGCCGAACTCGGGCTGCTGGACGCCGACTGGTCGCCCGTACCGGCCGCCCTCGCCGACGCGGACCCGAGCGAACCGCGGGCGCTGCGCGGCCTGGTCGACCTGGACCGGCCCGCCAACCGGGCACTCGCCGCCGAACTCGCCGAGCAGGCCGTGGTACTGCTGCGCAACGACGGTCTGCTGCCGCTGCGCGAGCCCGGCCGGATCGCGCTGATCGGCCCGAACGCCGACGAACCCACGGCGGTCCTCGGCTGCTACTCCTTCCCCGTGCACGTCGGCAGCCGGCACCCGGACATCCCGCTCGGCATCGGACTCCCCACCCTGCGCGAGGCGCTGGCGGCCGAGTTCCCCGACAGCGAGCTGTGCACGGTGCGCGGCGTGGCGGTCGACGGCGAGGACACCGCCGGCATCGCCGAAGCCGTGCGCGCCGCCGAGCGGGCCGACGTGGTGGTGCTCGCCCTCGGCGACCGGGCGGGGCTGTTCGGCCGCGGCACCAGCGGCGAGGGCTGCGACGTCGCCTCCCTCGAACTTCCAGGGAGGCAGGCGCAGTTGCTGGAAGCAGTGCTGGACGCCGGGAAGCCCGTGGTGGTCACCCTGCTGGCCGGTCGCCCCTACGCCCTCGGGCGGGCCGTCACCGAGGCGGCCGGGATCGTCCAGTGCTTCTTCCCCGGGGAAGCCGGGACGGAGGCGCTCGCCGGCGTGCTCAGCGGGCGGGTCAACCCGTCCGGGAGGCTGCCCGTCTCCGTCCCCGCCCACCCCGGGGTCCAGCCCTCGACCTACCTGGCCGCGAGGCTGGCCCAGGCGGGCGGGGTCTCCAGCACCGACCCGACACCCGCCTACGGCTTCGGACACGGGCTCGGATACAGCGAGTTCGCGTGGTCCGGCCCGGAGGTGCGGGAGGCGGAGACCGGCACCGACGGCGCGTTCCGGCTCTCCTTCGAGCTGCGCAACACCGGTTCGCGGGCGGGCACCGAGGTGGTGCAGCTGTACCTCCACGACCCGGTGGCCTCCGTCGTCCAGCCGGTTCAGCGGCTGGTCGGCTACCGGCGGATCCCGCTGGACGCCGGGGCGGGCTGCCGGGTGGAGCTGACCCTCCCGGCCGACCTGGCCTCCTTCACCGGCCGCGACGGCCGCCGGATCGTCGAACCCGGCGCCCTGGAACTGCGGATCTCCGCCTCCAGCACCGACCCCCGCCTCACCGTGCCGCTGCGCCTCACCGGCCGGGTCCGCCGGCTCGACCACACCCGCCGCCTGCACCCGACCGTCACCGTCCACGGCCTCCCACCGGCGGGCAGCCCCTGACGGCGGGAGCCCCCGCTCCCGCCGACTTCCCCGGCGGGCGGATGCTTCGGGGCCGGTCCCGCGGCGGCGGCGACCGGCCCCGAAGCGCTGTTCAGCCGCGGTCCTGCCGCTGAGCGCCCGGCCCGGCGGTGGAGCCCGCGACCTCCGTACCCACCGGGTGCGGCGCACCGCCGGCCCGGACGGGGCCGCTGCCGTCCAGCCCCATGAAGTGAACGGCGTAGGCGGCCATCGGCGTGCCCCGGACCGGCAACTGGTGGCCGGCGCCGGTGATGCTGTACGTCTCGACCTGCGTGACGCCGGAGCGGTCGGCGTACCGGGCCCGGTTCCAGTCAGGGGCCGGGGTGTCCGTGGACGACGGGGTCTGGCGCACCCCGAGGACGTTCGTCCACTGCTTGGTCTCCTCGCCCAGGTCGCGGTGGTTCAGGATCGGGTCGGCGGTGCCGTGCCACAGCTGCACCCGGGGGCGCGGCCCGGTGTAGCCGGGGTCGGCGCGGCGCACCAGGTCGCCCCACTGCTGCGCCGTCATGGAGACCTGGCCCCCGGCGCAGGGGCCGTTCCAGCCGCGCACGGTGCCCGTGTGGAAGCAGTGGTAGGGCACGCCCATGAACGCGGAGCCCGCCTTGAACACGTCCGGGTAGTCCGCGAGCATGACGTTGGTCATCATCCCGCCCGAGGACTCACCGGTGACGTACACGGCGTCGGGGTTCGCGCCGTAGTGCTGCTCGGTGTACCTGATCATCGACATCAGCCCGACCGGGTCACTGCCGCCGTTGCGCGTCAGCGCCTGATCGGACGAGACGTCCCAGCAACTGCCGCCGGGGCTGGTCGAGGGGTAGACGACGATGAACCCGTACCGGTCGGCCAGCGCTGCGAAGTCGGTGCTGGAGTACAGGTAGGGCCCGGAGCCCTGGCAGCCGTGCAGCGCCAGCAGGACCGGTGGACGCGCCCTGGCACTGTTCGGCACGTACACGTACATCTGCAGGCCGGTCGGATTTTCGCCGAAGCCGGTGATCCGGGTCAACGAGGCGGCGCCGGCCTGGGGCGCGGCGGACAGGCTCACCCCGAACGCGGCGCCGACCACCAGCAGTACGGCGAGCAGGCGGGACTTCGAGTACCGGGAACGCAGCATGGAACCCCTTCTCCGCGGCGTGGACGCCGGTGCCGGTGAGCAGGTGACCGGGCGCGCCCCGGAAGGGGCCCGCCACACATGTGAGCGTTCACATTCGCGGCGGCGTTCCCGGGCACCTGTTCCCGTTACGGTGTCGTCTTCGATTGCTGACGCTGCAGCAGGGTCCGTCCGGCTGTCAAGGAGTGACCGGGCCGCCCCGCGATCTCCCGGCGGCCACGGCCGACGGTGCCGGTCGCACCGGTGAAAGTTTCACGGTGGCGGCGTTCGCCGGTCTTCCGGTCCGTGGTGCCGCCACCGCCGGTGTGCCGGTGGCCCGGAGGGTCAGGTGCACCAGAAGAGGAACGGCTTGCAGGATGGCGTCGCCGTTGCCGTGGGGGTGGACGGTCCGGGGGAGTGCCGGGTGGGCGGCGGCGCGGTGGGCGTCGTGGGCTGGGAAGGGGCGGGCTCGGTCGTGGCGGCATGTGAGGGCGTGGCCGTCCTTGACGCGCTGGGCCGGGTGCTGGTGACCGACGGCTGGGCCGGAGGGCTCGCCGTACTCGGGGCGGCCGTCGCGGTGGTGGGAAGGCTCGCGGGCCCGTGGGTGGACGGCGCGGCCGTCGAGGTGGACGCCGCCGTAGCGCCCGGCGGGAGCGGGACCGCCTCGCCGTCGCCCTGGCCGAGGGCCACCACCGCGGTGGCCAGTCCGCCCGCCGCCACACCGAGCACCGCCAGGGCGAGCCGGGCGCCGTGCCGGCGGGCGGTTCGCCGCCGGATCCTGCGGGGCGCGGGAGCCGCGGTGGGCGGGTGCGCGACCGGGGGTTCGGGCTCGTACTGGGGGAGCGCCTCTTGCGGCCGTCCGCAGCCGGGACAGGAGAGTGCGCCGTTGAGATGCCGTTGGCAGAGCGTGCAGTAACTCATTCGATCTTCCTAGGTGCCCGGATGCCGCGTCGGGCGGTCTGCGGAGCCTATGCAGATCCGCCCCGCCCGCGACACCGGCCCGGGGCGAGGCTTCTGCGGAGATCACGTGTGGTTCGCGTGAGGAGCACTCGGCCGTCCGCACGGACGGTTGGCCTTCCGCGGCAACGTGTTCGGCCGCGGGTTCGCAGCCGGCCCTGGACCGAGCACAGTCAGGTCTGCGGTCGATCGATGGGATGGATCCGGTGCGGGTGTCCCGGAGGTGCGGAAGGAGATCGGCGAAGTACCAGGCCGGACAAGCCGGTCGACGGCGGAGGAGGTCGTGGTCTCTTCCGAGACATGGGACCGTCCTGCTACGTTGGCGCCGTGTCCCTGACTGACAAGGCGATCGCCAGCATCCGCCGGATGATCCGCGAGGGCGAGCTGCCTCCCGGAGCGAAGCTGCCCCCCGAGCAGCAGCTCGCGGCCGAGCTGGGCCTGTCCCGGAACCTGATGCGCGAGGCGGTCAAGGCGCTGGTCGTCGCCCGGGTCCTGGAGATCCGGCGCGGCGACGGCACCTACGTGACCAGCCTGGCGCCCGCCCTGCTGCTGGAGGGCCTCGGGGGCGCGGTCGAGCTGCTCCAGGGGGACACCGTCCTGGAACTCACCGAGGTGCGCAGGCTGTTCGAGCCGGTCGCCACCGCGCTGGCCGCCACCCGCATCACCGACGAGGACCTCGCCGAGGTGGAACGGCACCTGTCGGCCATGCGGGACGCCCGGGACGACGTGGAACTGCTGCTCCGGCACGACGCGGCCTTCCACCGCGCGGTGGCCCGCGCCACCCGCAACGAGACCCTGGCCACACTGCTGGAGCACATCTCCGGACGCACGCTCGGCGCCCGGGCCTGGCGGGGTCTGGCCGACGCGGACGCGGCGGGGCGGACCATCGCCGAACACGAGGCGATCCACCAGGCCCTCGTCGCCCGCGACCCGAACCTCGCCCAGGCCGCCGCCCTGATGCACGTCAACACCACCGAACGCTGGTTGCGCGACCACCTCGCCGGGGAAGGGCGGATCCCCGCCGCCCGGTGCCCGGAGCCGGACCGTCCCGGTACCAGCTGACCAGTCGTCCACCGCCAACCGAGGAGTGACCGCGGGTGAGAGTCGACGCGCACCACCATGTCTGGGAGCTGGGCCGGCGCCCGCAGAGCTGGCTGGACGGACCGGAGTCGGCGGCGATCCGGCGTGACTTCGGGACGGCCGACCTCGCACCCCACGTCCGCGCGGCGGGCATCGACCGCACCGTGCTGGTGCAGGTCCTGCCGGACCTGGCGGAAACCCGGGAGTTCCTCGCCCTGGCCGCGGCCGAGCCGCTGATCGCCGGGGTGGTCGGTTGGGTGGACCTCACCGCGCCCGATGTCGCCGACACCCTGGCCGAACTGCGGCAGGGGCCGGGCGGCGACCGGCTGGTGGGCGTGCGGCACCTCGTCCAGGGCGAGGACGACCCGGAGTGGCTGGCCCGGCCCGACGTACGGCGCGGACTGCGCGCGGTCGGCGCGGCCGGCCTCCGCTACGACCTGCTCGTCCTGCCCCACCAACTCCCCGCCGCCGTCGAGGCCGTACGCGAGCTGCCGGAGCAGTCGTTCGTCCTCGACCACCTCGCGAAGCCGCCGATCGCGCGCGGCGGGGTCGAGCCCTGGGCCGGCCGCCTGCGGGAGCTGGCCGACGAGCCCAACGTCTTCTGCAAGCTCTCCGGCCTGGTGACGGAGGCTCGCCGGGACGCCTGGAGGGTCGCCGACCTGCGCCCCTACGCCGACACCGCCCTGGACGCCTTCGGACCCGACCGCGTCATGTTCGGCTCCGACTGGCCGGTCTGCCTGCTGGCCGCCTCCTACCAGGAAGTGGTCGGCGCGGCCGAGGAGTTGACGGACGGACTCGCTGCCCGGGAGCGGGCCCAGGTCTTCGGCGGCACGGCGGTCCGGGCGTACGGGCTGCCCGGACCGACCGCATCAGGACCCGGTCAGGAGCCGGGATGAAGACCGAACTCGCCCAGGGGGAGACCGGGCTCGGCGTGGCGCAGCGGTGCGGTCGACGGCAGGAGCGTCGCCCCCAGCCGCCTCCGCGGTGCGCGGAGGCGGTGCACTGCGGAGACGCACGGCACCGACGCGGTGGGCGGGCGGTTCACTCCTGCGCGGCGGGTGGCTGAGCCTGGGCTTCGATCACCAGCGCGTGGCCGGGGCGGTTGGCCAGGTCCGGAGCGGCCAGGCCGAGGTGGTCCAGGTACCGGCCGGTCACGGTGAGGGCGGTGGTCCGCCGCGCCCAGGCGGGCCAGGTCTCCTCGGGGGAGGAGACCTCGGGGCGCACGCGCACGGCGTAGCGGGTCGCGGGGTCCAGGCCCGGGAGACGTACGGGCGCCCCGTTCTCGGCGACGGAGGTGTCCAACTGGACGTAGGCGAAGACGGCGTGGGCGCGGTCCGGGGAGACGACGCCGTGGACCCAGGCGGCGGGGTCGGGGTGGTCGGCGCGGACGACGTGGCCGCCGTGGAGCAGTGGCCGCAGCTGCTTGTAGGCGCTGACCCAGGCGGTGAGCGCGGTCAGGTCGTCCTCCGACCAACCCGAGATGTCGGACTCGATGCCGGCGTGGCCGAACAGCGCGGTGGCGCAGCGGAAGGCGAGTGCGGTGTCGCGGTGGCTGATGTGGGCGGGCGCGGAGCCGACGTGGGAGCCGATCAGCTCGTAGGGCAGCAGCAGGCCGGTCCAACGCTGGATGGCCTGGCGTTCGACCGGGTCGATGTTGTCCGATCCCCAGATCCGGTCGGTGCGGTCGAGGATGCCGAGGTCGGCGCGGGCGCCGCCGGAGGAGCAGGACTCGATCTCCAGCTCGGGGTGGCGGGCGCGCAGTTCGTCCAGGAGCCGGTAGACCGCCGTGGTCTGCGCGTGCACGCCGGGCCGGCCGTCGTGGACGGCGTCGGCGAGGTCGCGGTTGTGGTCCCACTTGAGGTAGTCGACGCCCACTTCCCCGACCACGGCGCTGATCCGTTCCAGCAGATAGGCGTGGGCGCCGGGGTGCGCGACGTCCAGGACGTGCTGGCTGCGCTGCTCGAACGGGAGGCGTTCGGGGTCGGCGAGGAGCCAGTCGGGGTGGGCCCGGGCCAGGTCGGAGTCGGGGTTGACCATCTCGGGCTCGAACCAGAGACCGAACTGCATGCCGAGCCGGTGGACGTGGTCGGCGAGCGGACGGAGACCGTCGGGCCACACCTCCTCGTCGACGTACCAGTCGCCGAGGCCGGCCCGGTCGTGGCGGCGGTGCCGGAACCAGCCGTCGTCCACGACGAACCGTTCCACGCCGACCGCGGCCGCGGTCCGCGCGAGGGCGTGCAACCGCTCGGGATCGTGGTCGAAGTAGACCGCCTCCCAGATGTTCAGGGTGACCGGCCGGGCGGTGGCCGGGTGCCGGGGTCGGGCCCGGAGCATGTCGTGGAAGCCGCGGCCGATCCCGTCCAGGCCCGTCCCGGAGGTCGCGAAGTACACCCACGGGGTCCGGTAGGACTCGCCCTCGGCCAGTCGGATCTCACCGGCCGCCAGGAGCTCGCCGCCGCCGAGGACGGTCGTTCCGTCGGCCAGCCGCTCCGCGTACTGGACGTGGTCGCCGCTCCAGGCGGAGTGCACGCCCCAGACCTGGCCGTGCCGGAAGCCGAAGCCCGCGGTGCCGGCGAGCAGGAGCCCGGCGTCGAAGCCGGTGCGGCCCCGGCGGTTCTCCCGCGACCACACGCCCTGTCGCAGCGGGGCGCGCTGCGGGGAGCGTTCACGGGCCCAGCGGCCGGCGAAGTCCAGCAGCTCCACGGCGTGGGCGGGGACCGGCAGCACGCACGCCAGCACGTCCAGGGTGTAGGTGTCCGTCGCGGTGTTGGTCAGGGTGTGGCGCAGCCGCACCACGCCGTGCTCCGTCATCTGCAGCTCGGTGTCCAGCGCGAGCCCCGCGCCGCCGTCCAGGGCCCGCACGTGGACGGTGCCGCCGCGGCCGTCCGCGGCGTGCACGGCGACCGGTTCGACGAGCTCGAAACGCGGGGGGCGGACCCGCCCGTCGCGGTGCCCGGTCAGGGCCGGACGTCCGAACCAGCCCTGCCCCTGGGAGGGCATCAGGCTCCCGGCCCGGTGGCGCGGGCCCCGGCCCATGGCATCGAGCACCTGTGCGGCATCGTCGGGGCGGAGGCCGGGATCGACGCCCCAGTGCAGCACCCGGGGCAGGTCGGGTCCGGTGACGTCGAGCGCGATGGCCGCGTCACCGGCCGACAGCACGACGAGGTTCGACTCGGTCATGTGGTCCTCGTTCAGGGGTGAAGCGGTCAACATTGCGGTCAACGAGCCTTGCCGCGCCCTGCCTTGCCGTGCCGGCCAGGGCGCGCCGCTGGGCATCCTATGCATCTGTGAGCGCTAACAAAACGGTTCGGCGACAGCGTCCTCCCACGGTCGGACCCGGGGGCGCGGTGGCCGCCCGCACGCCCCCTCGACAGCACCTGGAGCGCGCGGCTAGGCTCCCGCGCAGGAAGATATTCAATTTGTTGACTATGGAGCCCGCCGTGCACCCCTTCCGCGCAGCCGTCGAGGCCGGTGACCACGACGCCATCGAGGCCCTCCTGGCCGAGGACGTCGTCTTCACCAGCCCCGTCGTCTTCAAGCCCTACCCCGGCAAGGCCATCACCGCCGCGATCCTGCGCGGTGCCGGTCGGGTCTTCGAGGACTTCCACTACGTCCGCGAGATCAACGGCACCGACGGCCGCGACCGCGCCTTCGTCTTCAAGGCCGTCGTCGACGGCCTTGAAGTGCACGGCTGCGACTTCCTCCACTTCGACGAGGACGGGCTGATCGACGAGTTCACGGTGATGGTCCGCCCCCTGTCCGGCGCGCAGGCCCTCGCCGCCGCGATGGGCGCGCAGTTCGAGCGGATCACCGCCGAGGCGCTGGGCGCGTCCGAGGCGTGAGTGCGACGACGGGCTTCCGCCGCTACGTCGCGGTCGGCGACAGCCAGACCGAGGGCCTGGGCGACGGTGACGGGACGACCGGCTGGCGTGGCTGGGCGGACCGACTGGCCGAGACGATCTCCGAGCGGGAACCCGGCCTGCTCTACGCCAACCTCGCCGTCCGCGGCCGGCTCGCCGGCCAGGTGCGGGCCGAACAGCTCGCGCCGGCCCTCGCGTTGCGGCCGGACCTGGTCACCGTGGTCGCCGGGATGAACGACCTGATGCGGCCGGGCTTCGACGCGGGCGCGGTCGTGGCGGAGCTGGACCAGATGTTCGCCGCCTTCACGGCCACCGGGGCGCGGGTGCTGACCTTCACCTTCCCCGACATCGGGCGGATCGCGCCGTTGGCCCGCGGGCTGCGACCCCGGGTCCTGGACCTCAACGCACGCCTCCGGGCCACGGCCGACCACCGCGGGGTCGTGGTCGTCGACTTCTTCCCGCACCGGGTGACGACCGATCCGCGCATGTGGAGCGCGGACCGGCTGCACGCCAGCCCGCTCGGCCACGCCGGGATCGCCGCCGCGGCCGCCCACGCGCTCGCACTGCCGGGCAGCGACGACGGGTGGGCGGAGCCGCTGCCGCCGCTCCCGGTGGCGGGAATCCTGCGGCGGGCCACCGAGGAGTCGGCCTGGATCGGCACCTTCCTCGGACCGTGGCTGCTGCGCCGGCTGCGCGGCCGCTCCTCCGGCGACGGGCGGGCCGCGAAGCGCCCCGAACTGCGGCCCGTCGGGGGTTCCCGCCAGGTGCACTGACCGGCCGGCCCCGGCGACCGTCAGGCCGGCCCCTGTGCGGGGGCCGGCGTGGCGGCCCGCCGCTCCAGGACCGCGAGCGCCTGCTCGCACCAGCGCCGGTTCTCGTGCTCGAACGACAGACCGCGCATCAGCGTCAGGTACGGGCCGATCCGTTCGGCCGTGGCGAGGTACTCGTCCTCGAAACGCCCGTCCAGCAGTCGCGCTCGCAGGCGCTCGTAGCGGTCGATCTTGGCCTGCGCCCACGTCAGGCGTTCCAGCAGCGCCGCGCGCACGGCGTCCGGGTCGCCCGCGTCCACGGCCTGCACCTGGACGAGGAGCTCGTCCCGGATCGCGGACGGCCGCGGCGGCGTGGCCGTGAACGAGCGCAGCGCGGCGCGGCCGGCCCCGGTGAGCGAGAACAGCCGCTTGTTCGGCCGCCGCTCCTGCTCGACGACCCGGGCACTGATCAGCCCCTCGGCCTCCATCCGGTCCAGCTCCCGGTAGAGCTGTTGCGGTGTGGCCATCCAGAAGTTCGCCACCGACGCGTCGAACGCCTTCGCCAGGTCGTAGCCGGACGCCTCGCCCTCCAACAGGGTCGACATGATCGCGTTGCGCAGTGCCATGCCGCCAGCCTAGCGAGCACCCTCCACGACGGCCACTGATGCGATTAATCAAGAAGTTGCCCGTTCCCCGGACAGCGGTCCGACGAGCAGGGACGGATCGGGGCCTTCGCCCCATAGCGGGCGATCCCCGAGGTTTACCGATCTTTCAAGGAACGGATCTTCTCCTAGTGTTCCGAAAGATCCGACCGGAACGGCCGATCCGTCCGTCCCGCCGACACCGAGCAGAGGGGACACCGGAGTTGAAGAGCGACGACAGCCCGCCCCACCCGGACCGGGCCGCCGGTGCCGTCCGGCTCGAAGGGCTGGCGAAGTCCTTCGACGGCCAGGTCCGCGCGGTCGACGGGGTGGACCTGGAGATCGGCGAGGGCGAGTTCTTCGCGATGCTCGGGCCGTCCGGCTCCGGGAAGACCACGGTGCTGCGCATGATCGCCGGCTTCGAGCGGCCGACCGCCGGCCGGGTGCTGCTCGGCGGGGCCGACGTCACCGGGCTCCCGCCGTTCGACCGGGACGTCAACACGGTGTTCCAGGACTACGCGCTCTTCCCGCACATGACGATCGAACGCAACGTCGGCTACGGCCTGATGGTCCGCCGGGTGCCGAAGGCCGAACGGGCGGAGCGGGTGCGGGCGGCGCTCGCCATGGTCCGCCTGGAGGGCTTCGAGCGCCGCCGGCCGGCCGAGCTCTCCGGCGGCCAGCGCCAGCGGGTGGCCCTGGCCCGGGCGCTGGTGAACCGCCCGAAGGTGCTGCTGCTCGACGAGCCGCTCGGCGCGCTCGACCTGAAGCTGCGGCACGAGATGCAGGCGGAGCTCAAGCGGATCCAGCGCGAGGTCGGGATCACCTTCGTGTTCGTCACCCACGACCAGGACGAGGCGCTGACGATGAGCGACCGGGTGGCGGTGTTCAACGCGGGGCGGATCGAGCAGGTCGGCGCGCCCGCCGAGGTGTACGAGCACCCGGCCACCGCCTTCGTCGCCGGTTTCGTCGGCACCTCCAACCTGCTGGACGGCGCGGCGGCCGAGCGGGTCGTGGGCGAGGCCGGGCTGTTCAGCGTCCGGCCGGAGAAGATCCGGATGGCGCACCCGGACGACCCCGCCGGGCCCGACGAGCTGTCCGCCGCCGGGCGGGTCGCCGAGGTCGTCTACGCGGGCGGCCAGACCCGGTTCCTGGTGGACCTGGAGGCCGGCGGGCGGCTGACCGCAGTCCGGCAGAACCTCGACGAGGGCTCCGCCGACGTCCAGCGCCACCGCGGCACGGACGTCGTCCTGGCCTGGCACCGCAAGCACACCGTCCGCGTCGGCGCGTAGCCCGAACGACCCTCACCACCCCGTCACGCTCACCGCCCCCATCACCCTCACCCCCGAAGACCCGAAGATCGGAACACCTCGCATGCGCATCTCCCGGATCGCCCGCACCGCGGCCGCCGCAACCGCCGCCGCCCTGCTCGCCGCAGGGTGCGGCAGCGGCGGTACGGCCGGAACGGCCGGCGGCCACGGCGGCCTGAACCCGCCGAAACTGCCGGTGCTCCAGTCCCTCGGCCCCGGCGAGGGCCAGGTGAACCTGGTCGCCTGGGCCGGCTACGCCGAGGACGGCTCGGACGACAAGTCCGTCGACTGGGTCCACCCCTTCGAGCAGCAGACCGGCTGCAAGGTCAACACGAAGATCGCCGGGACCTCGGACGAGATGGTCTCGCTGATGAAGACCGGCCAGTACGACGCCGTCTCGGCCTCCGGCGACGCGACCCTGCGGCTGATCGCGGCCGGCGACGTCGCCCCCGTCAACACCGCCCTGGTCCAGAACTACGCCGACGTCTTCGACGGCCTGAAGAACCAGCCGTGGAACTCGGTGAACGGCCAGATGTACGGCATCCCGCACGGCCGCGGCGCCAACCTGCTGATGTACCGCACCGACAAGGTCACCCCGGCCCCGGACTCCTGGAGCGTGGTCTTCGACGGCGCCTCGCCCTACAGCGGCCACGTCACCGCCTACGACTCCCCGATCTACATCGCCGACGCCGCGCTGTACCTGATGAAGTCCAGGCCGGAGCTCGGAATCAAGAACCCCTACGCCCTGGACCAGAACCAACTCAAGGCCGCCGTCGACCTGTTGAAGGCCCAGCACAAGGCGGTCGGCGAGTACTGGAGCGACTTCCAGAAGTCGGAGAACTCCTTCAGGACCGGTGACACCGTGGTCGGCACCACCTGGCAGGTGATCGCCAACATGGCGCAGGCCGACCACGCCCCGGTCAAGGCCGTGCTGCCGAAGGAGGGCGCCACCGGCTGGTCGGACACCTGGATGGTGTCGGCGAAGGCCGCGCACCCCAACTGCGCCTACCGGTGGATGAACTGGATCGTCTCACCGACCGCCAACGCCCAGGTCGCCCAGTGGTTCGGCGAGGCCCCGGCCAACGCCAAGGCCTGCGACCGGACCACGGACAAGGACTTCTGCACCACCTTCCACGCCGCCGACGAGGCCTACTGGAAGGACGTCCACTACTGGACCACCCCCGTGAAGAGCTGCCTGGACGGCCGTACGGTGACCTGCACCGACTACGCCGCCTGGACGGCGGCCTGGACCGAGATCAAGGGCTGATGGTCCAGACCCTCACGGCCGCCCGGCCGCTGCGCCGGGCGGCCTCCGTCCTGCACCGGTACGCCGGACTGCGGCTGGCGCTGCTGCTTTCGGCGCCGATGGCCTGGCTGGTGCTCGCCTACCTCGGCTCGCTCGCCGTCCTGCTGCTGTCCGCCTTCTGGGCCGTCGACGACTTCACCTACGACGTCGAACGGGTCTGGAACACCGCCAACTTCACCACCGTCCTCACCGAGCCGGTCTACCGGGCGGTCGCCCTGCGCACGCTGGGCATCGCCGTCGCGGTCACCGTGATCGACGCCGTGGTGGCCTTCCCGATGGCCTTCTACATGGCCCGGGTCGCCCGGCCGCGCACCCGCAAGCTGCTGGTGGTCGCGGTGCTGACCCCGCTGTGGGCCAGCTACCTGGTGAAGGCCTACGCCTGGCGGGTCATCCTCAGCCAGGGCGGCGTACTCGACTGGCTGGGGCGCCCGTTGGGGCTCTCCAGCCCCGGGTACGGCACCACGGCGGTGATCGTCGTCCTCGCCTACCTGTGGCTGCCGTACATGATCCTCCCGATCCACGCGGGACTGGAGAACCTGCCCGCCGGCCTGCTCGACGCCTCGGCCGACCTGGGCGCCTCCGCCGGACGGACCTTCCGCTCGGTGGTCCTCCCGCAGGTGCTGCCCTCGGTGTTCGCCGGGTCGGTGTTCACCTTCTCGCTCAGCCTGGGCGACTACGTCACCGTGCGGATCGTCGGCGGGAAGACCCAGGTGCTCGGCACGGCGATCGCCGACAACGTGACGCTGAACCTGCCGCTGGCCGCCGCGCTGTCCTGCGTACCGGTGGCGCTGATCGTCGGCTACCTGCTCGCCGTGCGCCGCACCGGCGCCCTGGACTCCCTGTAGGGGGCACGTCCCGTGAACCTCTCCCGCCGCACCCGGATCGCGCTGCGCCTGGCCATGGTCGCGGGCCTCGCCGTGGTCTACCTGCCGCTGCTGCTGGTCCTGCTCAACTCGCTGAACCGGGACCGCTCCTTCGCCTGGCCGCCGGCCGGGCTGACCACCGAGTGGTGGGTCCGGGCCTGGCGGTCCGAGGGCGCGCGCAGCGCCGTCCTCACCTCGCTGCAGGCCGGGGCGGGGGCCACCCTGGTGGCCCTGGTGCTGGGCACCATGACCGCCTTCGCGGTCCAGCGTCACCGGTTCTTCGGCCGGCAGACGGTGTCGTTCCTGGTGATCCTGCCGATCGCGCTGCCCGGCATCGTCACCGGCATGGCGCTGAACGCCGCGTTCAGGACCGTCCTCGGCCCCGCGGGCATCGGCTTCGGCGTGCTCACCGTGGTCATCGGCCACGCGACGTTCTGCATCGTCGTGGTCTTCAACAACGTCGTCGCCCGGCTGCGCCGGATGTCCCCCTCGGCCGAGGAGGCCTCGGCGGACCTCGGCGCCCACACCTTCCAGACCTTCCGGTACGTCACCTTCCCGGCCGTCCGGTCGGCGCTGCTGGCGGGCGGGCTGCTGGCCTTCGCGCTGTCCTTCGACGAGATCGTGGTGACCACCTTCACGGCCGGCCCGGGCGTCCAGACCCTGCCGATCTGGATCTACGCCAACCTGGCACGGCCCAACCAGGCCCCGGTGGTCAACGTGGTGGCCGCGGTGCTGGTGCTGCTCTCCGTGGTCCCGGTGTACCTGGCCCAGCGGCTGTCGGCGGACAGCGCCGGCGGGCGGCTGTAACGGGCGCTGCGCTCCTGCTGGTCGACCGCCGACCCGGTCGTGGTCGAACCGACCGTTCCCCGCGTGAAGATATGTTGAAACTGCGACGTTTTCACTGAATGCGAAAACAGAGTCCTGACCGTTATTCAGTGAATGACGGACCCTTCGGAAGGGTTCTGGATCAGGTCCTTCAGCTGCCCGAACTCCGTTCTTAATATTTCCTTACCCCTGGCCGTTGACCTGCGTTCATCAACTCTGCTTTCCTTCATGCCCAGCAGGCAGCCCCACCGAAAGAGCGTCAATTCCGGTTGCCCGGAAGAAATGACCGGATTCGGCGTTCGGGTGGATTCCGCCGTCTGCTCCTTCCCCACAAAGGGATCGTTCGCGGCCCCCCATGGCCGTGCGGGCGATCGGTAGAGAGAGGCACCCTCACCTCATGGGTCACTCCCACAGAATGCGGCGTGCGAAGTACGCAGCGCTCACCGGCATGGCGTCCCTCGCCCTCGCCGCCGCCGGCCTGGCCGGTGCGGCCGGCCCCGCCGCCGCGCAGGACACCCCCAGCTCCTCGGGCAGCATCGGCAACGAGTTCAACCCCTGGAGCCCGCAGAACGGCCACCCGTACCGCCACGGCGCGGTCCCGGGCAAGCAGCAGCAGGAGAAGTACAGGAAGTGGCTCGCCGCCAAGAACCAGGCGGCGGCCACCGGCCAGGAGACGCTGTCCTACGGCGGCGGCGTCGACGGCATCGGCGTGCAGAGCGGCCACTCCAAGGTCTACCTGGTCTTCTACGGCACCCAGTGGGGCACCCAGACCACCGACGCCAACGGGAACGCGAAGTTCTCCGGCGACTCGGCCGGCGCCGCCGGTGCCACCCAGCAGATGTTCAAGGGCATCGGCACCAACGGCGAGACCTGGTCGGCCGACCTGACCCAGTGGTGCGACGGCCCCAACGTCTCCACCGGTGCCACCAGCTGCCCGTCCAACGCCAACTTCATCCCGTACCAGAGCGGCGGCGTGCTGTCCGGCGTCTGGTACGACAACGCGGCCGCCTCGCCCTCCCAGGCCACCGGCAACCAGCTGGCCCAGGAGGCCGTCAAGGCCGCCGGCCACTTCGGCAACACCACGGCCGCCGCCAACCGCGACGCGTACTACGTCATCCTGTCGCCGCACGGCACCAACCCGGACGACTACCAGAACCCCACCACCGGGTACTGCGCCTGGCACGACTGGAACGGCGACACCACCCTCACCGGTGGCGCGGCCAGCTCGCCCTACGGCGACATCGCCTTCTCCAACCAGCCGTACAACATCGACCAGGGCAGCACCTGCGGCGTCGGCTTCGTCAACTCGCCCGGCACGCTGGACGGCTACACGATGACCCTCGGCCACGAGTGGCACGAGATGATGTCCGACCAGAACCCGGCCGGCGGCTGGACCAACCACGTGAGCGGCAGCTCGTACAACGGCCAGGAGAACTCGGACGAGTGCGCCTGGATCCAGCCGGGCTCGGCCGGCGGCGCCGCGAACATCTCCTTCGGCTCCTACGGAACCTTCGCCGAGCAGGCCAGCTGGTCGAACGACACCAACTCCTGCGCGATCTCGCACGCCATCCTGACCCACGGCAACACGGTCACCGTCACCAACCCGGGCAACCAGTCCGGCACCGTCGGCACCGCGGCCAGCCTGCAGATCCACGCCACTGACTCGGCCTCCGGCCAGACCCTGAGCTACTCGGCCACCGGCCTGCCCGCCGGCCTGTCGATCAACTCCTCGACCGGTCTGATCTCCGGCACCCCGACCGCCGTCGGCACCTCCAGCGTGACGGTCACCGCGACCGACTCCACCGGCGCCGCGGGCAACACCACCTTCACCTGGACCGAGTCGTCCACCTCGGGCGGCGGCAACGCCGTCACCAACGGCGGCTTCGAGAACGGCAACGCGACCGGCTGGACCACCAGCGGCAGCGCCTCCGTCCTCGGCGCGGCCGCGCACAGCGGCAGCTACGGCCTGCAGCTCGGCTCCAGCAGCCCGAGCACGGACTCCTCCGCCGCCCAGACCTTCACCGCGCCGACCGGCTCCAGCAAGCTGTCCTTCTGGTACAGCAACACCTGCCCGGACACCGTGACCTACGACTGGGCCACCGCGACCCTGAAGGACAACACCACCGGCACGACCACCACGGTCCTCGCCAAGACCTGCTCCGCCACCGCGAGCTGGACCAACCAGAGCGCGACCGTCACCCCCGGTCACTCGTACACGCTCACCCTGAGCAACCACGACGACAACTACGCGGGTGACCCGACCTTGACCTACTACGACGACGTGACCGTCTCCTGACGATCGCCTCGGCTCGACGCACCGGGGTGGGCCTCGTGCCCGCCCCGGTGTGTTTCTTCGGTTTCGGGGGGATCCGATCCGGCCGCCGGTGCGTCGAACCGGTACCGCTCCCACCTCTGCACCAAGGAACCACCGTGAACCTGAGAAGACCCGCCGCCCTCGCCCTGACCTGCGCCGCCGCCCTGCTGGCCCTGACCGGCTGCGGCTCCAAGGGGGCCGCGACGGCCGCGTCCGCCCCGGCGCCCACCACCACGGCCCTGACCACCCCGGCCCCCGTGACCGCCGACGAACACGCCAACCACACCACCCTGAAGGTCGCCGTCGGCGCGACCGTCTCGGTCCAACTGCACGGCACCTACTGGTCCGCCGTCACCAGCTCCGCCACCGACCTCCTCGCCCCGGCCGGCGCCCCGACCACCGCGCCGGCCCCCTCCTGCCGCCCGGGCGGCGGCTGCGGCACCGTCACCGCCTCCTTCGTCGCCCGGACGGCGGGCACGGCGCACCTCACCACCTCGCGCACCTCCTGCGGTGAGGCTGTCAACTGCTCTCCGGACCAGCGCAGTTACGACGTCACCATCGAGGTCACCGGCTGAGCGCAGCCCGTCGGCTCCCCGGACCGTGAGCCGGGACACACTTGAGCCCTCCCCTGGGGCAGGGTGGAGATTCGTCGCACCAGCCGGACACCGATCCGGACCCGACGGACTCCGAGGAACACCATGTCCACCCCCCTCCCCGCCCCCCTCTCCACCACCCGCCCCGGCCAGGACCGCCCGGAACTGCGGCGAGCGATCGAGGATCTCGCCAGCTCCGGCTTCCTCGGTGTACAGCTGCGGGTGACCGACGAGCAGGGGGAGTGGGTCGGCAGCGCCGGAGTCCGCGAGCTGGGCTCCGGCGCGGCCCCGCTGACCGACGGGCACTTCCGCATCGGCAGCAGCACCAAGAGCTTCGTCGCGACCTCGGTGCTGCTGCTGGTGGCGGAGGGCAGGATCACGCTGGACACCCCGGCCGATGACCACCTGCCCGAATTCGGCCTCGACCGGCGGATCACCCTGCGGATGCTGCTGCAGCACACCAGCGGGATCTTCAACCACACCGGCGAACTCCACGAGGACGGGACGATCGTGCCGGGGGTCCCCTGGCAGGGCAAGGAGTGGGTGGACAACCGGTTCAAGACCTACCTGCCCGAGGAACTGGTACGGCTGTCGCTGTCCAGGCCGGCCCGGTTCGCGCCGGGTGCGGGCTGGAGCTACGCGAACACCAACTACGTGCTGGCCCGGCTGGTGGTCGAGAAGGTCACGGGCCGTCCGTTCGCCGAGGAGCTGCAGCGGCGGATCCTGGGGCCGCTGGGGATGACCGGCACCGTGGCGCCGGGCTCCTCGGCGGAGATCCCCGAGCCGCACAACCACGGCTACTACCGCTACCAGGACGCCGGGCAGGAGCGGACGGTCGACGTCACCCGGCAGAACCCGTCCTGGGTCGGAGCCGGTGGCGACATGATCTCGACCACCCGGGACCTGCACACGTACTTCTCCGCCCTGATGGGCGGCAGGCTGCTGCCGGCCGGGCTGCTGGACGAGATGCGCACGCCGGAGGCGACCGTCGGCTACGGCCTGGGGCTGTTCGCGCAGGAGACCGAGGGCGGCACCGTCTTCCACCACAACGGCGCCACCATGGGCTCGGCGGCGCTGATGTACGGCTCCCCCGACGGCAGCAGGACCCTGACCGCCGGGCTGACCTGGGTGGACGACGCGGAGCTCACCATCGCGGGAGCCTTCCGGAAGGCCCAACAGCGGCTCGTCGCCGAGGTGTTCAGCGGCGCCACGCCGGGAGTAGGGGGGCGCCTCCCCGCCCGGTCCGGACGCACGAGAAGGTGGGCAGATGATGAGCGGAGTCACGATCGGTCAGGCCGCGGCGTTCCTCGGCGTCTCGGTGAAGACGGTGCGGCACTACCACGATCACGGCCTGGTCGACGAACCACGGCGCGACGCCTCCGGCTACCGGCGGTACGACTCGGACGAGTTGCTGCGGCTGGTGCAGGTCCGGACCCTGGCCACCGCAGGGGTGCCGCTGGCCGAGATCGGGCCCCTGCTCGACGCCGACGCCGAGGAGTTCGCCGCCGCCCTGGCCGACGTCGAACGGCGGCTCGCCGAACGGATCGCCGAGCTGGCGGCGCGCCGGGAGACGCTGCACCGCCTCGCCGAGGGCGACCGGGCCCTGCTGCCCGACCGCGCCTGCGCGATCCTCGACCGGATGCCCGCCCTCGGCTTCGAGCCGGACTACGTGGCCGCGCAGCGCGAGGCGCTGGTGCTGGCCCGGGTGCTGGTGCCGGACGGCTTCGACGGTTTCCTCACCCAGCTGGAACACCAGCTCGACGACCCCGGCTTCGTCGAGCTGGCCCAGCGCGGCTGGGAGGCCCGGAACCGGAACCCGGACGACCCGGGGATCGAGGAACTCGCCGCCGCCATGGCCGACCGCTACCTCGCCAACCCCGCTCTGCTGGGGGACCCGGGCAGCCTGGAGGCCTGGAGCAGGGCCGCCACCCAGTACCGGCTGATCGACCGGCACCGCGAGGAGCAGGCGCCGGCCGCCGCCCGGCTGACCGCGCTGACCGAGGCCAGGCTCCGATCCGCCGGTGTGGCCGGCCCACGCCTGCCACGCCGGTGAACCGGGCCCCGACCGTCAGCTGTTCCATCGGTGTTCAACCACGCGGTCTCGACTCCGTCCCGCCAACCCCCTAACTTCCCTGGGGGACTGCGAGAAGGAGCCATGGAAGACACGCAACCTGCCGTACGGGCACGCGGATTGACGAAGTGCTTCGGTGACGTCGTGGCGCTCGACGAGGTCGGGCTGGAGCTGGTTTCCGGGCGGATCCACGGGCTGGCCGGGCCGAACGGCGCCGGGAAGACCACCCTGCTGGGGCTGCTGCTCGGGCTGGCCGTCGCCGACGGCGGCGAGCTGGAGGTGCTGGGCACACCGGTCGGACGGGCCCTGACCGCACCGGACGGGGTCGCCGGATTCGTCGACGGCCCCGGCCTGTACCCGTCGCTGACCGCCCGGAAGAACCTGGCGGCACTGGCGGCGCTGCGCGGTCAGGACACCGGGGCCCGGCGGATCGACGAGGTGCTGGCCGAGGTCGGACTCACCGACGTCGCCGACGACCGGGTGCGGGGCTTCTCGCTGGGCATGCGCCAGCGGCTCGGACTGGCCGCCGCGCTGCTCACCGAACCGCGGCTGCTGGTGCTCGACGAGCCCTCCAACGGCCTGGACCCGGCGGGCAAGCAGCACGTCCACGGGGCGCTGCGCAGGCTCGCGGACGACGGCGTGACGGTCGTGCTGTCCAGCCACCGGATGGACGACCTGGAGGCGCTCTGCTCCGAGGTGACGATCCTCGCCACCGGGCGGGTGCGCTTCTCCGGCCCGCTGGGCGGCCTGGCGGCCGAGACCCGCGAACTGGACCACCGCCTGCTCACCTCCGACCCGCCGACCGCCCACCGGGTGGCCGCCGGGACCGCGGGAGTGCGGGTGGTGGACGGCGCCGGGGCGTGGCGCGGCACCGAGGCGCTGGTGGTGCGCGCCTCCCGGCCCGCCGTCGAGGAGTTGGTGGCCGCGCTCGTGCGGGAGGACGTACGGGTACGGGAGGTCGCCCCCGTGGTGTCGCCGCTGGAGGCCGCGTACCTCGCCCTCACCCAGGAGCAGCTCACGGCGGAACAGCGGGAGGGCGGGCGATGAGCACGGTCACGGCCGGAAGGGCGGTGGCCGGAACCGGCCCCGCCGCCGCAGTCGGGGCACGCCGGGTGCCGGTGGGCCGGGTGTACCGCTTCGAGCTGGTCAAGCTCGTCTCGCAGTGGCGGATCCGTCTGCTGGCACTGGCCTGTTGGACGCTGCCCGGGCTGTTCGTGGCGGCCGTGGCCCAGCAGGGGACGCTGCCCTCCGACACCCTGTTCGGCCGCTGGATGCACGCCAGCGGCTGGGCCGGCCCACTGGTGGTGCTGGGCTTCGCCGGCTCCTGGGCGCTGCCGCTGCTGACCTCGGTGGTAGCGGGTGACGTGTTCGCCGCCGAGGACCGCCTCGGGACCTGGCGGCACCTGCTGGTCGCGGTCCGCTCGCCGCGGCGGATCTTCCTGGCCAAGACCCTGGCGGGCGCGACCGTGCTCGCGCTGCTGGTGGCCGGACTGGCGGCCTCGGGTACCGTCGGCGGACTGGCGGCGGTCGGTGACCAGCCACTGGTCGGCGTCGACGGGCACCGGCTGGCTCCGTCCGACGCGGCCGCGGGCGTCCTGCTGGCCTGGGTCTGCGCGCTGGCGCCCACCCTGGCACTGGCTGCTCTCGGGCTGCTCGGCTCCGTCATCCTGGGCCGCTCCCCGATGGGGCTGCTCGTCCCCGCGCTGTCCGCCGTCGCGATGCAGCTGGCCCAGATGCTGCCGCTGCCGGTGGCGCTGCGCCTCGCCCTGCCCGGTTACGCCTTCGTCTCCTGGAACGGGCTGTTCGCGGACCCGGCGCGGCTGACCGAGCTGCTGATCGCCGTCGCGGTGAGCCTGGTGTGGGCCGTGGTGGCGACCACCGCGGCGTACCTGCTGTTCGTCCGGCGGGACTTCACCAACGGCAGCGAGGACGGCGGCGGACGCCGGACACTCGCCTTCGGGGTGGCGCCGCTGGCCGGGCTGCTGGTGCTGACCTGCGGCGCGGTCGCCGTGGCCACGCCCTCGACCGGGTCGGGGATCAGCCAGGCGAAGGTGCAGCGCACCGTCGCCACCGTGTTCGCGCACCTGTACCGGCTGCAGACCGAGCAGTTGCACCGCCCCGCCGTCACCGAGGCCGACCTGCGGGTCACGGCGGACTGCGGCCGGGGCGACGGCCAGGTCGACCCGGAGGGCCCGGGCAACGACTGGCGCTGCACCGTCACCTGGCACCTGCCCGGGACGGAGGCCCCGGGGACGGCGGTCTACCAGCTGGACGTCGCCCCGGACGGGCGGGTGATGGCGGACGGCGACGGCCCGAAGGAAGTGAACGGCTACTTCCTGGTGCACACCGGGGCCGGCGACGCGCCGAACCCGCTGTGGCAGTTCGACGGCCAGATCGACCTGTTCGCCCCCGCGACCGGCTGACCGGGCCCGTCGCCCCGAAGCTCCCCGCACCCAGACATCCCCAGGCGCAACCGCGCACTCACAACGAAGGGCTGACGCCATGCAGGTAACGCGTCGTCGACGTGTCCAGAAGGAGCACCCGGTGCTGCTCGCCCGGCGGGTGGGCCGCCGGGCCACCCTGGCCACGGCGTGCATCACGGCGGTGGCCGTGGCCACCGGCACGGCCTTCGCGGCCACCCAGCAGTTCGGCACCGACCAGGTCGGCCAGGTCACCGCCGACGGCCAGGTGATATCCAGCGACCAGTACATAGCCCCGTACGGCGACCGGCTGGTGATCAACAACGGCAAGCTGATGGGTTCCCGGGTCAGCCCGGACGGCACCCACCTGGCCGCCTCGCTCGCCGACGGCGACGCCTCGCTGGTCGTGGTGGACCTGAGGACCGGCCGGGTGCAGCAGCGGGCCGGCAAGGCCAAGACAGCCGACCTCAAGCTGACCGACGGCTCGGTCGGCCAGGAGGCCCCGGTCTACTCGCCGGACGGCAAGCAGCTGTGGCTCGGCCAGCTCGACGGCTACACCCGGTTCACCGTCAAGGCCGACGGCTCGCTCGCCGACCCGGTGAAGGTGGTGATCCCGGCCGACGGCGACAAGCACGCGCTGGCCTCCGGCGCGGTGTTCTCCGCCGACGGCTCCACGCTGTACGCGGCCGTCAACGGCCAGAACCGGGTGGTCGCGATCGACACGGCCACCGGCGCGCTCGGGCAGAGCTGGACGGTGGGCAACGCGCCGCGCGGCATCGTGCAGGTCGGGCACAAGCTGTACGTCAGCAACGAGGGCGGGCGCCCGGCGACCGCTGACGACGACACCCTCAACTCCTACGGCACCCAGGTCCCGGCCGACCCGGACACCGGCGCCGCGACCTCGGGCACCGTCAGCGTCATCGACCTCTCCGCCCCGTCCGCCGCCGTCGGCTCGATCGACGTCGGCCTGCACCCGACCGCGGTGTACGCCAAGAACGGGACGGTCTTCGTCACCGACACCTCCTCCGACCAGGTGTCGGTCATCGACACCAAGCACGACAAGGTCGTCCAGCGGATCTCCACCAAGCCGTGGCCGGAGGCCTCGGTGGGCTACGAGCCGACCTCGGTGGCGCTCACCGACGACGGCCGCCTGCTGGTCACCCTCGGCCGCGCCAACGCGGTGGCCGTCTACCGCTTCACCAGCGCCCAGGAGCCAGTGAGCTACGTCGGTCTGCTGCCCACCGACTACTTCCCGGCCGAGGTCACCACCGTCGGCTCGAAGGTGGTCGTCTCCAACACTCGCGGCATCGACGCCCGGCGCCCCAACTCCACCGGCGCCCACAACACCCACGACACCACCTCCAGCCTGACCCAGTTCACCCTGCCGGGCGACAAGGAGATCCGTTCCCAGACCGAGAAGGTCTTCCAGCAGAACGGCTGGACCAGGAACGCGGTCCGGACCGCCGACCGGCGCGGGGCGAAGCCCGTCGCGGTACCGGCCCGGATCGGCGACCCGTCGACGATCAAGCGCGTCTTCCTGATCGTCAAGGAGAACCGGACCTACGACCAGGTCTTCGGCGACATCGGCAAGGGCAACGGCGACCCGAAGCTGGCCCAGTTCGGCGCCAACGTGACGCCCAACCAGCAGGCGCTGGCCAAGCAGTTCGGGCTCTACGACAACACCTACGACATCGGCACCAACTCCGCCGAGGGCCACAACTGGCTGATGCAGGCGGACAACCCGGAGTACACCGAGTCCTCGGCGGGCGAGTACGAGCGCAGTTACGACACCGAGGACGACGCCCTGGGCCACCAGCGCTCGGGCTTCCTGTGGACGGGTGCGCAGGCGGCCGGCCAGGACGTGCGCGACTTCGGCGAGTTCCACCAGTTCCTGACCAAGCCCGCCGGCGCGAACTGGCAGAACCTGTACTGCGACGCCAAGAACATGGAGGCGACCGGCGACGACACCGCCTACCCGCTCAACTCCTCCTCGCCGATCCCCTCGCTCAACGACGTGTCGGTGCCCGGCTTCCCCAAGTTCGACCTCGACGTGCCGGACCAGTACCGGTACCAGATCTGGAAGCAGGACTTCGAGCAGAACGGCCCGGCGGCGCTCAACATGCTCTGGCTGTCCAGCGACCACACCGGCGGCCCGGCCGCTCCGGCCGCTCAGGTCGCCGACAACGACCTGGCGGTCGGCAGGATCGTGCAGGAGATCTCGCACAGCGAGTACTGGAAGGACTCCGCGATCTTCGTGGTCGAGGACGACTCCCAGGCCGGCCTGGACCACGTGGACGGCCACCGTGCCCCGATCCAGATCATCAGCCCGTGGGCCCAGCACGGCGCCGTCGACAGCCGCTACTACTCGCAGATCACCATGGTCCGCACCATCGAGCAGATCCTCGGGATCCACCCGATGAACCAGAAGGACAGCGCGGCCACCCCGATGGCCACCGCCTTCACCGACAAACCCGACTACACCCCGTTCACCGCGGTGCCCAACCGGACCTCGCTGACCGACGGCCTGAAGACCCCGCCGTCCTGCGGCGTCGACGTCCCCGGTGCCCAGGACCGCAGCGCGGCGGCGGCGCCGGTGACCGCCGCCCCGCCGGCGGCTGAGCAGGGCGTCGCCGCCCAGTGGGACACCTGGAAGTCCCAGCAGCACCTGACCGGCCCCAAGGCCGCCCCGGACCGCGCGAACCCGGCCCAGATGAACCACCTGACGTGGTACCAGACCCACAACTGGACCACCCCCTACCCGGGCGAGGACGAGATCCACGCCCCGAACGACGTCCCCGGCGCCTACATCCCCTCCGCCGAGAACGACGGCTGAGACGGCCGTCCCCTCGCCCCGAGGACCCGTTGCGCGGGCCCCGGACCGGCTGCGGCCGGCCCGGGGCCCGTTCGTCCTGTCAGGGAGTCCGGGGCAAGCCCTACGAGCGGACCGCCGCCCCCGTCCAGGCCCGGTTGCCGAGGAGGGTCTTGATGTCCGAGGCGAGCCCGTTGTCGGGGTTCACCAGGAAGCCCAGCTCGTAGAGGGTGTTCTTGTCCCAGTTGGTGGTGAGCAGCCGGATCGGGACGTCGCCGGGGTGGGCCTGGAGCGCGAGCTTGAGCTCGGCCACCATCTGGGGGGTGATCCGGTGGACCGGCACGGTGATCTGGACCGGTGGTTTGGTGCCCAGTTCGGCGGAGGAGACGTCGAGGGTGGAGATCTCCTGGCCGAAGATGCTCAGCGAGCCGTCGCGCTCGTTGAGCCGGCCGCGGACGGAGATCACGTTGTCCTCGACCATCTGGTCGGCCATCAGGTTGTAGGTCGCGGGGAAGAACAGCACCTCGACCGAGCCGTCGCGGTCGGCGAGGGTGATGATCGCCCAGGCGTTGCCCGCCTTGTTGATCCGCCGGTCGACGGCGGTGATCAGCCCGGACAGCCGGACCTCGCCCTCCGAGCGGCCGGAGCCGAGGAGTTCGGCGATCGAGGTGTCGCGGTTCTGGGAGAGGATGTGCTCGGCGCCGTCGAGCGGGTGACTGGAGACGTACAGACCGAGCATCTCCCGCTCCAGGGCGAGGAGTTGGCGCCGGGGCCACTCGTTGTCGGTGAGCTGGAAGTCCAGTCCGATGCCGGGCCCGCCGCCGTCGCCGGGGTCGAGGGCGCCGAACAGGTCGTCCTGGCCGATGGCCTGCTGCTTCTTGAGCCCGGTGACGGAGTCGATCGCGCTCTCGTGCACGCTGCTGAGCGACAGCCGGGTGTGGCCGAGCGAGTCGAAGGCGCCGGCCTTGATCAGGGAGTCGACGGTGCGCTTGTTGCAGACCACCAGTTCGACCTTGTCCAGGAAGTCGGCGAAGGAGGTGTACTTGCCCTTCTCCTCCCGGGTGCCGACCAGAGACTCGATCACGGGCACGCCGACGTTGCGCACGGCCTTGAGGCCGAAGCGGACGTCGCTGCCGACGGCGGTGAAGTCGACCACCGACTCGTTGACGTCCGGCGAGAGGATCTTGATGCCCATCTGCCGGCACTCGGCCAGGTAGACGGCCATCTTGTCCTTGTCGTCGGCGACGGAGGTCAGCAGCGCGGCCATGTACTCGGCCGGGTAGTTGGCCTTCAGGTAGGCGGTCTGGTACGAGACCAGGCCGTACGCGGCGGAGTGCGATTTGTTGAAGGCGTAGCCGGCGAACGGGACCAGGACGTCCCACACCGCCTGGATGGCCTCGTCGGAGTAGCCGCGCTCCTTGCAGCCCGCGTGGAAGGGCACGAACTCCTTCTCCAGCACCTCCTTCTTCTTCTTGCCCATCGCGCGGCGCAGCAGGTCTGCTTGGCCGAGCGAGTAGCCGGCCAGCACCTGGGCCGCTCGCTGGACCTGCTCCTGGTAGACGATCAGGCCGTAGGTGGGGCCGAGGACGTCCTTGAGCGGCTCCTCCAGCTCGGGGTGGATCGGGATGATCTCCTGCTGGCCGTTCTTGCGCAGCGCGTAGTTGGTGTGGGAGTTCATGCCCATCGGGCCGGGCCGGTACAGCGCGGAGACGGCGGAGATGTCGGCGAACTCGGTGGGCTTCATCAGCTTGAGCAGGGCGCGCATGGGCCCGCCGTCGAGCTGGAACACGCCCAGGGTGTCGCCGCGGGCGAGCAGTTGGTAGGTGGTGGGGTCGTCGATCGGGATCTTCTCGATGTCGACGTCGATGCCCCGGTTGGCCTTCACGATCTTGATGCAGTGGTCGATGATGCCCAGGTTCCGCAGACCCAGGAAGTCCATCTTGATCAGGCCCATGGCTTCGCACGACGGGTAGTCGAAGCCGGTGATGATCACGCCGTCCTTGTCCCGCATGTGCAGCGGGATCAGGTCGAGCAGCGGGGTGGAGGAGAGGATGACGGCGGCCGCGTGCACACCGGTGCCGCGGATCAGGCCCTCGATGCCGCGCCCGGTGTCGATGATCTTCTTGACGTCCGGTTCGTTCTGGTAGAGCGCCCGGATCTCGGTGCCCTCGTTGTACCGGGCGTGCTTCTCGTCGAACAGGTCGGCCAGCGGCACGCCCTTGCCCATGACGTCCGGCGGCATCGCCTTGGTGATCCGGTCACCCATCGAGAACGGGTAGCCGAGGATGCGGTTGGCGTCCTTGACGGCGGCCTTGGCCTTGATCGTGCCGAAGGTGTTGACCTGGGCGGTGTACGCGGCGCCGTACTTCTCGGTCACGTAGCGGACCATCTGGTCGCGCTGACGGTCGTCGAAGTCGATGTCGACGTCCGGGGGGTTGATGCGCTCGGGGTTGAGGAAGCGCTCGAACAGCAGGTCGTGCTCCAGCGGGTCCAGCTGGGTGATCCCGGTGAGGTAGGCGACCATCGAGCCCGCCGCCGAGCCACGGCCCGGGCCGACCGGGATGCCGTTGTCCCGGCCGTACTGGCAGATGTCGGCCACCACGAGGAAGTAGGCGTCGAACCCCATCGGGGTGATCACGCCCATCTCCAGCTCGATCCGGTCCAGCACCTCCTGGCTGGGGTTGTCGCCGTAGCGGTGCTTCAGCCCGATCTCGATCTTCTTGCGCAGGTAGGAGGCCTGGGTCTCGCCCTCCGGCACGTCGAACTGGGGCATCCGGTCGACGTAGGTGAAGACCTCCTCGTACGACTCGACCCGCTCGGCGATCGCCAGGGTGTTGTCGCAGGCCTCCGGTAGCTCGCGGAAGAGCTCGCGCATCTCCTCGGCGGTCTTCACGTAGTAGCCGGTGCCCTGGAACTTGAAGCGGTTCGGGTCGTCCTTGTTCTTGCCCACGCCGACGCAGAGCAGGCTGTCGTGGGCGTCGGCCTGGTCGGCCGTGACGTAGTGGGAGTCGTTGGTGGCCAGCAGCGGGATGTTCAGCTGCTTGGCCAGTCGCAGCAGGTCCTCGCGGACGTCGCGCTCGATGTCCAGGCCGTGGTCCATCAGCTCCAGGAAGTAGTTCTCCTTGCCGAAGATGTCCTGGTACGCGCCCGCGGCCTTGACCGCCTCCTCGTACTGGCCCAGCCGCAGCCGGGTCTGCACCTCGCCGGAGGGGCAGCCGGTGGTGGCGATGATGCCGCCGGCGTTGGCGGCGATCAGCTCGCGGTCCATCCGGGGCTTCATGTAGTAGCCCTCCATCGACGCGAGCGAGGAGAGCTTGAAGAGGTTGCGCAGGCCGGTCGCGTTCTGGGCCCACATCGTCATGTGGGTGTAGCGGCCGCCGCCGGAGACGTCCTTGCCGCCCTCGCCGTCGGCGCCGGTCGGGCGCTGACCGCCCGGCGACCAGAACACCTGCTTCTTCAGGAAGCGCGAGGCCGGCGCGACGTACGCCTCGATGCCGATGATCGGCTTCACCCCGGTCTTCGCCGCCGCGTGGAAGAACTCGTACGCGCCGAACATGTTGCCGTGGTCGCTCATCGCGATGGCGGGCATGCCCTGTCTCTCCGCCTCGGCGAAGAGCTTGCCGTTCTTCGCCGCCCCGTCCAGCATCGAGTACTCGGTGTGGACGTGCAGGTGCGCGAAGCTGTCGGACACGGCGCTGCTCTCCTCGTGGACCTCGGTAGGGGCGAAGCGGTCCACGCTAGCGGGTCGGCGCGCGCGACGCACAACGGGCCGACGGACCGCCCGGCGACGGCCCGGCAGCCGGTGCGGGCGAGCCGTCAGGCGCCCGCCGGCCGGACCTCGGCGAGGGCGGGGATCTCGGCGGCGCTGGCCAGCACGTGGGTCTGCGGGTGCCCGTCGAAGTCGGCGCGGGTGAGCTCCCCGGTCAGCACCCCGACGACCACGCCGGCCCCGGCGTTGCGGCCGGCCTCGACGTCGACCACGGTGTCGCCGGCGGTCAGCACCCGGCGGGTGTCGATGACCCCGGTCTTCTGCATCGCCCGGTGGATCATGTACGGCGCCGGGCGGCCGCGCGGGACCTCGTCCGAGGTGACCACCGCGTCCAGGTTGCCGCCCTCGCCGGTGGACCAGCCGAGCGACTCCAGCAGCGGGTACGCGACGTCGTCGCTGAAGCCGGTGGTGAGCGCGACCTTGACACCGCGCCGGCGCAGTTCGGCCATCGCCTCCTCGACCCCGGGGACGGCCTGCGGGGGAGTGGTGCGGTAGGCCTCGCGCAGGTACTCCGCGAAGGCCGCGTAGCTCTCCTCGACCAGCTCCGGGGTCGGGGTGCCGCCGCCGAGGCGGACCAGGGCGGCGATCGCCTCGCGCTTGTCGGTGCCCATCCAGGTCTGGAGGTCGGCCTCGGCGACGGCCACCCCGTTCCGCTCGACGGCGGTGCGCAGTGCCCGGTAGACGGCGCCGGACTCGTTGACGGTGGTCCCGGCCATGTCCAGGGCGGCGAGCTCGATCACGGTGTCAGTCCTCTTCGGTGCGGTAGCGGCCGATGACGGTACGGCCTTCGATGGTGTTCTCGATGGTGAAGGTGGCCATGGCGGGCAGGTAGCGGTCGTCGGCGTCCTCCAGCGGCACGCCCAGGCGCGAGGTGGTGAGCCGGCGCACCCGCAGCAGCGGCGCTCCGGCGTCGACCCGCAGGAGTTCGGCGTCGCGCGGCCCGGCGGCGACGGCGTCGATGGTGTGGCGGGCGCGGTGCAGGTCGACCTCCCGGCGCAGCAGCTCCTGGTAGACGGAGCCGGTGTCCGGGTCGAAGTCGAAGAGGATGCGGCCGACCTCGTGGACGAAGGTGGAGCGCTCCAGCATGGCCGGGACGCCGTCCAGCAGCCGCAGCCGGACGAGTTCGACGACCGGCTCGCCCTCCGCCAGGCCCAGCCGGGCCGCCGCCTCCGGGGACGCCCGCCGGCGGGCGACCTCGACGGTGTTCTGCCCGGGTTCGCGGCCGATGCCGCGGGCCCACTGGGTGAAGGACAGGAAGGTGTCGAAGGGCTGGGAGGGCGCGGTGCGAACGGCGACGGGTGGCTTGCCGCGCCCGCCGACCAGGCTGCCCGCGGTGCGCAGCATGGCCAGGGCCTGGCGGACCGGGCCGCGGGAGGTGCCGAACTCGGCGCAGAGCTGCGACTCGCTGGGCACCGGCTCGCCCTCGGGCCACTCGCCGGACTCGATGCGGCGCTGGAACTCGGCGCCGAGCCGTTGGTGGAGAGGGAGGTCCTCACTTGTCTTCACAAGTCGACTATGACATCCGGGTCCGGCACTTCTCAAGGCCCGTCAAGCCGCGGTTCGTGCTGTTCACCCAGCAGATGCTTGTGATCGTCGGCGGATGAACAGCCGGTAACTTGTACATACAGGCCTTGACCGCAGGGCCCGGAAGTCCGGAAGCTGGACCCATGAGCAGCAGCACCCCACCCGTGACCCCCGCCACCACCCCCCGCAGCGACGTGGTGATCGTCGGCGCCGGCATCATCGGCCTGGCCCACGCCTTCGAGGCGCTGAGCAACGGACTCTCCGTCACCGTGGTCGACCGCGACCGGCGGCCGGTCGGCGCCTCGGTCCGCAACTTCGGCCACTGCTGCATCAGCGCCCAGGACGGCGAACTGCTCGCCCTCGCCCAGCGCTCCCGGCCGGGCTGGCTGCGCGCCGCCGAGGCGGCCGGCATCTGGGCCGCGGAGGCGGGCACCCTGGTGGTCGCCCGGTCGGCGACCGAGGCGGCCGTCCTGGAGGAGCTGCGCGCCGAACGCGGCGCCGACGCCGTCCAGCTGCGCAGCGCCGCGCAGACGGCCGAGGCGCTCGGCCGGGCGGCGGGCCAGGACGGCGATGTGGTGGGCGGCGCGGTGCTGCCCGCCGACCTGCGGGTCGACCCGCGCGAGGCGGCGCCCGGCCTGGCCCGCTGGGTGGCCGAGCAGCCGCGAGGACGCGTCCTGTGGGGCACCGCCGTCACCGGCGTCGAGTCCGGCACCGTGCACACCACGCGCGGCCCGGTCCACGGCGAGCGCGTCCTGGTCTGCGTCGGCCACGACCTGGACCACCTGTTCCCCGACATCGCCGAGGACCACGGGATCGAGCGCTGCCGGCTGGCCATGGCCCGGGCCGCCGCCCCGGCGGGCTTCCACACCGACTCCGCGGTGCTGACCGCCACCTCGATGCTGCGCTACGACGCCTTCACCGCCCGGCCGTCGGCCGCCCGGCTGCGGGAGGAGGTGCTCGGCCACAGCGCGGAGCTGCTGGAGATCGGCGCCAACGTGATGTTCACCCGCCGGCCGGACGGCACCCTGCTGATCGGCGACTCGCACCACTACGACGCCACCACCCCGCCGTTCGTCGACGAGCGCACCTACGAGCTGCTGATCGACGCCGTCGCCCGGGTGCTGGGCGTGCCGCGCCTGCGGATCCTGGAGCGCTGGCAGGGCGTCTACGCCAGCAGCCCGCGCGGTCCGCTGCTGGTGCGCGACCTCGCCCCGGGCGTCCGGGCCATCTCGGTCACCTCCGGCATCGGGATGACCCTGTCCTTCGGCCTCGCGGCCGCCACCTTCGACGGCACCCTCGCCGCGACGGCCTGAGCCGCTGCCCGCCGGGGGCTCAGAAGGACGAGTGGGCGAACCAGTGCGCCAGCAGCTCCTGGTCCCCGGAGAGCTCGATGCCGGCGGTGTTGCGGTCGAGACGCCCGTACAGCATGAGCAGCAGTTCGGCGGCGGAGGCCCGGACGGTGGCGTCGGCGTTCCCGTCGGGGCCCCGGTCGGCGCCCCCGTCGGCTTCGCCCTCGGTGCCGTCGAGGCCGAAGCCGTCGGGGCGCAGCCGGACCAGCCAGTCGCCCTCGCCGTCGGTACGGGCGAAGCGGATGGTCCGGTTCTCCGCCCGCAGCTCCGCGGTCCCGGGGGCGAAGAAGGCCGCGAAGGGCAGGTTGGTCAGGAACTCGTCCACCCCGTCGGCCGCGAGGGCCGGGTCGAGGTCCGGCTCCAGCCCGAGCGCGAGTTCGGCGTCGACCCGGTGGACGAGGGTCTCGAACAGCATCCGGCGCACCCAGAACCGGGCGTGCTGGTCGGCGCCCCAGGCCCACATCGGCGCGCCGAGGTCACCCTCGGCGAAGGCCGCGGCGGCCTCTTCGGCGGCCTCGGCCAGCCAGGCGGGGTAGTCCTCGGGCCGCTCGGGGAGCCGCAGGTCGACGTCCCGGCTGCGCGGCGGCTCCTGGATCCGCTGCCGCAGCAGCACGGTGAACCAGCGCTGCACGCTGCCGGTGTGGCGGACCAGGTCGGCCAGCGTCCACCCGGGGCAGCCGGGCACCGGAAGGGCGGGGTCGGCCTGCCGTACGGCGGCGACGAAGCGGGCGGTCTCGGCGGCGACGGCGGTGCCGTGGTCCTGCGGGGTCATCAGGGCTGTTCCTCAATCCTTCATCAGGTGAAGCAATTGGCGACGACGCTAGGCCTGAAAGGTTGAGACTGTCAAGTAACTCTCCCCGGGCGCCCGAGGTGGCCCCGTCCGCCGTGGGGCCTACCCGAGCGGCGCCGAGCGGATGGACAGCCCGGGCCGGCGGCGGTGCACGGTGAGGTAGACCAGCCCGTCCCCGGCCGCCGAGACCGCCCGCCGCGCGCCGTGCGGCAGCCAGGCCGTGCACCCCGCGGACAGCTCCTGCCGGCCGCCGTCGGTCTCCAGGAGGCCGCTCCCGTCGAGCACCTGGACCAGGACGTCCAGGTCCGGCTCCACGTGCGCGGCCACCTCGGCGTTCGCCGGCAGGCGGACGATGTTCGCGTCCAGCTGGCGGCCCTCCTCCTGGAGGCGCCACAGCGCTCCGCCGCTGTCGGCGGGAGCCTGGTGGAGCAGGGACTCCAGGTGGGCGAGCACACCGGGTCCGGGATGGGACGTCAACGCGGCCTCCTGCGGGGGAGTGGGATCGGCCCGTGGATTCTACGGAGGACCGCGTGCGACCCGAGGGACGGCCGCAGGGACGACCCGACGGGATCAGCCGCTGGCCAGGAGCCGGGTCAGGGCCGCGTCGATGTCCAGGTGCTCGGACTCGGATCCGGCGGGCACCAGGGTGAAGGAGTCCGAGAGGAAGGCCGTGACGAGATCCTCCGGCGCGCTGACCAGGGACCCGCCGCCGGGCCCCCGAAGGGTGATCAGAACCTCGCCCGCCGACCCCGGACGGACCTTCACGTCACCGCTGCCGACGGGGCCGAGCCGGCCCTCGTTCAGCAGTTCCCGGCTGAAGTACCAGCACACCCGGGCCGCGTCGCCGGTGCACTGGCACGGGGTCAGCGGAAAAGCCAGGCAGGCCGCGTAAGGGAGGCTCGCGTCGAAGCGGAGTTCCGCCTGGACCGGCACGTCGGGCGCGGCGCTCTCGGGGAAGGTCACGGGCACCGGGCGGACGGTGGACAACTGCATCGGTACGGCCTCCTGTGATCGCCACGCGCTGGACCGGGCCGGCCCGGCGTGCCCGGGGCGCCTACCCGGCGCGTCCCCAGGCAGCCAGGGGTGGACGAATCTCCACAATTCCCTTGCATCCGCTGCCCGCACCGCCCGCCGACACCCGTCAACTCCGGGCCCTCGCTTTCACTCCTGTTCACTCCTACGAAGGAAATGGCGGGCTGTCCGGAGCCCTGGACCAGGTCGCGACGGTCACCCGCCGGAGGAGGCTGGGAAGTGGGCCGCTCCCGCCGCCCTCCCTCCCGAACGGAGCCCGAACGTGATCAGACCCCGGCCCCTCCGGGCAGCCGCCGCACTGCTGCTCCCCGCCGTCCTCGCGGCCTGCTCCAGCTCGGGCCCCGGCTCCGGTACGCCGACGACCGCCGCGACGAGCCCCGTGCAGGTCAGCACGAGCGCGACGAGTCCCACGCAGAGCAGCGCCGCGGCCCTCCAGGTCACCATCAAGGACTTCGCGTTCGCGCCCGCGAGCCTGAAGGCGGGCCCCGGCCGGACCGTCACCGTGACCAACCAGGACACCACCGCCCACACCCTCACCGCCGCCGACACGTCCTTCGACACCGGCACGATCGCGCCCGGCGCCACCGCGACCCTCACCGTGCCCCAGCAGACCGGCGACCACCCGTACATCTGCACCATCCACCCGTTCATGCACGGCACCCTCACCGTGGGCTGAGGCCCCGTCGCCACCCGGGCACCCGCCCGCCGCCACGGCCCGGCCCACCTCCTGCTGCGCGTGGTGGCCGCCGCCGGCCTCGCCGTGGACGCGGCCGTCCACGCCCGGCTCGCCGACCGCTACGACGCCGTCGGCAGCCTCGGCCAGCTGCCGAACATGTACGAGCCGGTCCGGTTCGCCGAGAAGACCCTCGCCGCCTGGGCCGAGGGCATCGCCACCGCGGCGCTCACCGTCCTGCTGCTCGGCCACCGCCGCCGCATCCAGGGAACGCCGGCACCGCTCCCCGCCGCCCGGGTGAACGGGCGGCGCGGCGGGCTTGGGGGGCCGGGCGACGGGCGGGCCGGAGGCGATGATCGCCGGAATCCCGGAGGCCCTCACCGTCGGAGGCGGACATGCGGATCCTGCTCCTCGCCAGCGCGTTCAACAGCCTCAGTCAGCGCCTGCACGCCGAGCTGCGCGACCGACGCCAGCAGGTGGAGTTCCAACTCGCCGGTGATGACGAGGAGTTGACTGCCACGCTGGACCGGTTCCGGCCGGACCTGCTGCTCGCGCCGATGCTGCGCACCGCGATCCCCCAGGAGGTCTGGTCCCGGCTCACCTGCCTGATCGTCCACCCCGGCCCGCCCGGCGACCGCGGCCCCTCCTCGCTCGACCGGGCGATCCAGGAGGGCCGCACCGAGTGGGGCGTCACCGTGCTCCAGGCCGAGGCGGAGCTGGACGCCGGGCCGGTCTGGGCCGCGGAGCCCTGCGGGCTGCCCGAGTGCGGCAAGAGCGACCTCTACCGCAACGAGGTCTCCGACGCCGCCGTGGCCGCCGCCCTGCTCGCCGTGGAGCGCGTCGCCTCCGGCACGTACGCGCCGCAGCCGCAGCAGGGCCCTGGCTGGCGCGAGGCCGTCCGCACCCGGCCCTTCCTGCGCCAGGAGGACCGCCGGATCGACTGGGTGACCGACCCCACCGAGACGGTGCTGCGCAGGCTCCGCGCGGCGGACTCCCAGCCCGGGGTGCTGGACGAACTGTGCGGCGCCGAGTGGTACCTGCACGGCGGCCACCACGAGCCGCGGTTGCGCGGCCGCGCCGGCGAGCTGCTCGCCACCCGGGCCGGCGCCGTCTGCCGGGCCACCTCGGACGGCGCGGTGTGGATCCCCGAACTGCGCCGCCGCCGCGCCCCGGACGGGCCCGCCACCGTCAAGCTCCCGGCGGTCACCGCGCTCGGCCCCCTGCTCCCGCCGCTGCCCGAGGATCCCGCGCCGCTGATGCCGGACGAGGGCGAGCAGCTCGGGTGGTCGGACATCCGCTACCGCGAGGACGGTCCGGTGGGCCTGCTGCGCTTCGCCTTCCCCGGCGGGGCGATGTCCACCGAACACTGCCGCCGGCTGCTGGCGGCGTACCGCTTCGCGCTCGGCCGCCCGACCACGGTGCTGCTGCTCGGCGGCGGCCGGGACTTCTTCTCCAACGGCATCCACCTCAACGTCATCGAGGCCGCGCCGGACCCGGCCGCCGAGTCCTGGGACAACATCACCGCGATGGACGACCTGGTCGCCGAGGTGCTCACCACCACCGACCGCCTGGTGGTGGCCGCCCTCGGCGGCAACGCCGCGGCCGGCGGGATGATGCTGGCGCTGGCCGCCGACGAGGTGTGGTGCCGCGGCGGCTCCGTGCTCAACCCGCACTACCGGCTGATGGGCCTGTACGGGTCGGAGTACTGGACGTACACCCTGCCGCGCCGGGTGGGCGCGGCCGAGGCCGGACGGCTGACCGACCGGGCCCTCCCGGTGTCCGCGGCGGCGGCCGAGCGGATCGGCCTGGTCGACCGGGTGCTGGACTGCGGGCCGGGCGAGTTCGGGGCGAACGCGGCCCACCTGGCCGGGCTGCTCGCCGCCTCGCCCGCCGCCCAGCAGCGGATCGCGGCGAAGAAGGCCGCGCGCGAGGCCGACGAGCGGGCCAAGCCGCTCGCCGCGTACCGGGAGGAGGAGCTCGCGGTGATGCGCAGGCAGTTCTTCACACCCGAATCGCCGTACCACGCGCTGCGGTCCGCGTTCGTCCGCAAGCGCCCGGTGCCCGCCGGGCTCCTCGCCCGGACGTGACCCGAACGGCCGCGCCCGGCTCGCGCGCTCCGGGCGGTCCGCCGGGCCCGCGGACGAGCGGGCGGTCCGGACCGTTGCTATGACTGGGTCCGAGCCATTTCCTCCGGCTCCCATCCCCGAGGAGGCATCCTCATGGGTGCTGCAACCGCTCCCAACGCCGCAACTGCCGCAACCGCCGCGACAACCGACACCGACGTGGTGCACATTCTCTGGATCAACGCCGGCCTCAGCTGCGACGGCGACTCCGTCTCGCTGACCGCCGCGATGCAGCCGAGCATCGAGGAGATCGTCACCGGCGCGCTGCCCGGCCTGCCCAAGGTCGCGGTGCACTGGCCGCTGATCGACTTCGAGTGCGGCCCGGTCCAGGGCGCGGACAACTTCGTCGAGTGGTTCTTCAAGGCCGACCGCGGCGAACTCGAACCGTTCGTCCTGGTCATCGAGGGGTCCATCCCCAACGAGAAGATCAAGAAGGAGGGCTACTGGTGCGGCTTCGGCGACGACCCCGCCACCGGACAGCCCATCACCACCAGTGAGTGGCTGGACCGGCTCGCCCCCAAGGCGACGGCCGTGGTGGCGATCGGCACCTGCGCCACGTACGGCGGCATCCACGCGATGGCCGGCAACCCGACCGGCGCGATGGGCGTGCCGGACCACCTCGGCTGGGACTGGAAGTCCAAGGCCGGGCTGCCGATCGTCTGCGTGCCCGGCTGCCCGATCCAGCCCGACAACTTCGCCGAGACACTGACCTACCTGCTGTACCAGCTGGCCGGCTCCGCGCCGATGATCCCGCTGGACGACAAGCTGCGGCCCGCCTGGCTGTTCGGCGCCACGGTGCACGAGGGCTGCGACCGCGGCGGCTACTACGAGCAGGGCCAGTTCGCCACCGAGTACGGCACCCCCGAGTGCCTGGTGCGGCTCGGCTGCTGGGGCCCGGTCGTCAAGTGCAACGTCACCAAGCGCGGCTGGATCAACGGCGTCGGCGGCTGCCCGAACGTGGGCGGCATCTGCATCGCCTGCACCATGCCGGGCTTCCCGGACAAGTTCATGCCCTTCATGGACCCGCCGCCCGGCTCGCGCGTGTCCACCGGCGTCAGCGGCGCGTACGGCTCGCTGATCCGCCGGCTGCGCGCGATCACGTTGAACACCGTCGACAAGGAACCGAAGTGGCGCCACACCGGCCGCCACCTGACCACGGGCTACCGCCCGCCCTGGTGACAGGGGAGGGCCGCACACCGCCCCGGTGTGCGGCCCCGTCGATCTCGCAGACAAGGACACGCGGACACGATGGCAACACCGACCACCAGGGCGACCGGCGACGGCAGCGGTCTGACCGAGATGTCCTGGGACCCGATCACCCGGATCGTGGGCAGCCTGGGCATCCACACGAAGATCGACTTCAAGCAGAAGAGGGTCGCGGAGTGCTACAGCACCTCCTCGGTCTTCCGCGGCTACAGCGTCTTCATGCGCGGCAAGGACCCGCGCGACGCCCACTTCATCACCAGCCGGATCTGCGGGATCTGCGGCGACAACCACGCCACCTGCTCGGTCTACACCCAGAACATGGCGTACGGCGTGAAGCCCCCGCACCTGGGGGAGTGGATCATCAACCTCGGCGAGGCCGCCGAGTACATGTTCGACCACAACATCTTCCAGGAGAACCTGGTCGGGGTCGACTACTGCGAGAAGATGGTCAAGGAGACCAACCCGGGCGTCCTGGAGCTCGCCGAGCGCACCGAGGCCCCGCACGCCGGCGACCACGGGTACCGGACCATCGCCGACATCATGCGCTCGCTCAACCCGATCGAGGGCGAGTTCTACCGCGAGGCCCTCCAGGTCAGCCGGTACACCCGGGAGATGTTCTGCCTGATGGAGGGCCGCCACGTGCACCCCTCCACGCTCTACCCCGGCGGCGTCGGCACCGTCGCGACGGTGCAGCTGTTCACCGACTACCTGACCCGGCTGATGCGCTACGTCGAGTTCATGAAGAAGGTCGTGCCGCTGCACGACGACCTCTTCGACTTCTTCTACCAGGCGCTGCCCGGCTACGAGGAGGTCGGCCGGCGCCGCGTCCTGCTCGGCTGCTGGGGAAGCCTCAACGACCCGGACCACTGCGACTTCACGTACCGCAACATGACGGACTGGGGCCGGCGGATGTTCGTCACCCCCGGTGTCGTCGTGGATGGCAAGCTCGTCACCAACGACCTGACGCAGATCAACCTCGGCATCCGCATCCTGCTCGGCTCCTCCTACTACGAGGACTGGCAGGGCAAGGAGCTGTTCGTCACCCACGACCCGCTGGGCAATCCCGTCGACCCCCGGCACCCGTGGAACCAGCACACCATCCCCCAGCCGCAGAAGCGGAACTTCGACGACAAGTACAGCTGGGTGATGTCCCCGCGCTGGTTCGACGGCAAGGACCACCTCGCCCTCGACACCGGCGGCGGCCCGATCGCCCGGCTGTGGTCCACGGCGCTGTCCGGCCTGGTCGACATCGGCTACGTCAAGGCCACCGGCCACAGCGTGCAGATCAACCTGCCCCGCTCGATGACCAAGCCCGAGGTCACCTTCGAGTGGAAGATCCCGCAGTGGAGCAACGCGATCGAACGCAACCGCGCCCGCACCTACTTCCAGGCCTACGCGGCCGCCGCCGCCCTGCACTTCGCCGAGAAGGCGCTCGACGAGGTCCGCGCCGGGCGCAGCCAGACCTGGGAGCGCTTCGAGGTGCCGGACGAGTCGATCGGCTGCGGTTTCACCGAGGCCGTGCGCGGCGTGCTCTCGCACCACATGGTGATCCGCGACGGCAAGATCGCCAACTACCACCCGTACCCGCCCACCCCGTGGAACGCCAGCGTGCGCGACAGCTACGGCACGCCCGGGCCGTACGAGGACGCGGTGCAGAACACGCCGATCTTCGAGGAGAACTCCCCGGAGAACTTCAAGGGCATCGACATCATGCGCGCCGTGCGCAGCTTCGACCCCTGTCTGCCCTGCGGCGTCCACATGTACGTGGGCAACGGGCGCACCCTGAAGACCATGCACGTGCCCACCGGCCTGAGCGGGCTCACCGCATGACGGCCGAACAGACCGGGCTGCGGATCCAGCAGGCACTGGACGCCCTGGCCGGCAGCGGCGCCGAGCAGACGGGTGAGCAACTCGTCCGCGACCTCATGGAGTTCTACGGCGAGGGCCTGGCCAGGCTCGTCCCCGCGCTGCCCCCGCCCGCCCTGGAGCGGATGCTGGACGACCCGGTGGTGGCCGGGCTGCTGCTCCTGCACGACCTGCACCCCGAGGACGTGACCGCCAGGATCGACCGGGCGCTCGCCGCCCTGCCCGAGCGGGTCGAGGTGCTCGGCTTCGCGCCGGAGACCGGCACCCTGCGGCTGCGCCGCACGGCCACCGGCTGCGGCTGCGGGGAGCAGGAGGTGGAGGCCGCCCTCGCCTGCCACGCGCCCGAGGTGACGGCCCTGGAACTGGAGCGCGCCCCCCAACTGCTCCAGATCGGCACCCGCCCGCCGCGGCCCGCGGAGGCGCGATGAACACCCGGCGGGTCTCCCGGGACGGCACCGCCCTGCTGCGCCGGCTGCGCGAGCCGGCACCGCCGCGGCCCGAGCAGTGCGCCCTGTGCGGCCACGACCTGCCGGCCGGCCACCGCCACCTGGTGGACGTCGAGGAACGCGCCCTGGCCTGCACCTGCACCGCCTGCGGCCTGCTGTTCCGGCAGCCGGGCGCGGCCGGAGGCCGCTACCGCGCCGTGCCGGACCGCTACCTGAGCGACCCGGAGGGCGAACCGGACGAGCGTGCCTGGTCGGTGCTGGGCGTCCCGGTCGGCACCGTGTTCCTGCTCCGCAACGCCGTGCTGGACCGGCTGCTGGCCTTCTACCCCGGGCCGGCCGGCGCCACCGAGAGCGAGCTGGACCAGGAGGCCTGGGAGCGCGCCCTCGGCACCAGCCGGCTGGCCGCCGCCCTGGAGCCGGACGTGGAGGCGCTGCTGCTGCGCCGCGCCGAGGGACGGGTCGAGTGCTTCCTGGTGCCGATCGACGTCTGCTACGAGCTGGTGGGCCGACTGCGGCGGTGCTGGCACGGCTTCGACGGCGGCGCCGAGGCCCGGGCCGAACTCGACGCGTTCTTCGGGAAGTTGGCCGAGCGGGCCCGCCCGCTACCCGCGGAGGTGAGGGCGTGACAACGCTTGCCTTCGCCTGCACCGGCGTGCGCTCCGACCCGTACGCGGCCGTGCCCACCCTGGTGTTCCGGCTACGGATCACCGCTCCCGCCGACACCCGGGTGCACGCCCTCGCGCTGCAGTGCCAGCTGCGGATCGAACCCGGCCGCCGGTCCTACGGCGACGCCGAGGGAGAGCGGCTCGGCGACCTCTTCGGCGAGCGGGAGCGCTGGGCCACCACGCTGAACCCGATCCAGCTCGCGACCGTGCCGCTGTTGGTGCCCGGATTCACCGGGGAGACCGAGGCCGACCTCGCGGTGCCGTGCAGCTACGACCTGGAGGTGGCCTGCGCCCGGTACTTCCGGGCGCTGGAGGGCGGCGAGGTGCCGGTGCTGCTGCTCTTCTCCGGCACCGCCTTCGCCGGGCCGGGCGGCTTCCAGGTCACGCCGGTGCCGTGGGACAAGGAGGCCAGGGTGCGGATGCCGGTGGCGGTCTGGCGGGAGGCGGTCGACCGGCACTTCCCCGGCTGCGGCTGGCTGCGGCTGCCCGAGGACCTGATGGACGAGCTGCTGGCCTACCGCTCCCGGCGGGCGCTGCCCTCCTGGGAGGCGACGGTGCGCGAGCTGCTCGCCTCGGCGACGGTCGGAGAGGGGGTCGGATGAGCGAGCAGAGCTTCCCCGAGGGGATCGAGCGCGGCTTCGCGGCCGCCCGGCAGATCGCCGACGCGGTGCTGATGGAGGGCTACGTGCTCTACCCGTACCGCGCCTCCGCGGCCAAGAACCGCCTGCGCTGGCAGTTCGGCGTCCTGGTGCCGCCCGAGTACACCAGGCAGGGCGGCGAACACTCCCACCAGCGCACCGAGTGCGTGATGGAGGCCCGGCGCGACGACCGGCTGGCGGTCGAGCTGCGCTTCCTGCGGGTCCAGCGGCGCACCGTCGAACGAGCCGTCGAGGAGGGCGGGTTCGAGCCGGTGGAGGAGCTGGAGCTCGCCGACCGGGTGCTCGTCGAGTGGGACGAGGCCGTCGAGGAGCGGGTCGAACTGCTGCTGGACGTCGAGGAGTTGACCCACGAGGGGCTGCAGCACGGGTTCCGGCTGCCGGGCGTCGGCAGTACGGAGCTGCTGCACGAGCACGGCAGCGCGGTCGGACGGCTGGTGCGCCGGCGCGAACAGCTCGACGGCGTGGTGCGGCTGAGGGTCGAGGAACTGCCCGGCCCGTACCGGGCGCAGCGCCTGACGGTCGAGGTGGAGAACGCCTCCGACTGGACGCCGGGCCGCGGGGCCGGCCGCGACGAGGCGCTGCCCCGCTCCCTGGTCTCCACCCATCTGCTGCTCGGGCTGGAGCACGGCCGCTTCCTGTCGGTCGCCGACCCGCCCGAGTGGGCCCGGGCGGCCGTGAAGCGCTGCCGCAACGAGCGCACCTGGCCCGTGCCGGCCGGGCCGGACGGCGGGTACCAGGTGGTGCTGTCCTCGCCGATCATCCTGGAGGACCACCCGCGGATCGCCCCGGAGAGCCTCGGGGCCCTGTACGACGCCACCGAGATCGACGAGATCCTGGCCCTGCGGACGGCGGCCCTGACCGACCGGGAGAAGCGGGAGGCCCGGGGCACCGACGAGCGGGCCGGCGAGGTGATCGACCTGGCCGAGTCGATGCCGCCCGAGGTGCTGGAGCGGCTGCACGGCGCGATCCGCGGGCTGCGCGAGGTCACCGGCTGCGGCCCGGACCCGCAACAGCCCTGGTGGGATCCGGGCAGCGACCCGGAGGTCGACCCCGAGCACGACCGGGTGCTGGTCGACGGCCGGCAGGTCGGCGCGGGCAGCCGGGTGCTGCTGCGGCCAGGACGGCGGCGCACCGACGCCCAGGACCTCTTCCTGGACGGGCGCACCGCCGTGGTGGAGGCCGTGCTGCACGACCTCGACGGCTCCGTGCACCTGGCCGTCACGGTGGAGGACGACCCGGGCGCGGACCTGTGGCGAGCCCAGGGGCGCTTCCGGTACTTCCAGCCCGACGAGATCACCCCGCTGGAGGAGTCGTGACCCGGCCGACGGTGCTGGTCGCCGGGGTGGGCAACGTCTTCCTCGGCGACGACGGGTTCGGGGTGGAGACCGTCCGGCGCCTCGCCGCCCACCCGCTGCCGGAGGGCGTCGAGCTGGTCGACGTCGGCGTGCGCGGCGTCGACCTGGCGTACCGGCTGCTCGACGGCTACCGCACCGCCGTCCTGGTCGACGCCACCTGCCGCGGCGGCCCGCCCGGCACGGTGTACCTCATCGAGGCGGCCGCCGAGCCGCTGGAGGTGCCCGTCCTGGACGGGCACCGGATGGGGCCGGACGCCGTGCTGGGACTGCTCGCCACGCTCGCGGCGGGCACCGGCGGCGATCCGCCCGGGCGGGTGCTGGTGGTCGGCTGCGAACCGGCGTCGCTGGAGGAGGGCATCGGGCTGAGCGAGCCCGTCGCCGCCGCCGTGGAGGAGGCCGTCCGCGTGGTCCTGGGGGCCGTGGCGGAGGCCCTTCCGGGGGCGGAGACCCTGTCGGTGGAGGAGGCCCGGTCGCCGGAGAGGAGGACGACACCATGCTGAGGAAGCTCATCGGCGCGGCCCTGCTGGCGGGGATCGGCGCGCTGGTCTGGCAGAGCCTGCCCGACCTCAAGCGGTACCTGAAGATCTCGCGGATGTGAGCCGCGGATTGCTGCGAACGGTGCAGCCCCGGGCGCGGTGGCGGCGCGGCTTCGAGCCGTCGCCGCCATCGCCCCCTGTAATGGGGCGCGTCGCCGGCCGCCGTGGAGAGGGACCGATGCACGAGATGTCGATCGCCGCCGCCGTCGTCGAGCAGGTGGACACGGCCGCGCGCGAACACGGCGCCGCCGCGGTGGCACGGGTACGACTGCGGGTCGGTGAGTTGGCGGGCGTCGTCCCCGACGCCCTCGACTTCTGCTTCGAACTCGCCTGCGCCGGCACGCTGGTGGCGGGCGCGGCGCTGGAGACCGAGTCCGTCGCGGCACGGGCCCGCTGTGCGCCCTGCGGTGTCGAGTGGGCCGTCGGCATGCCGCCGGACCTCGCCTGCCCCGGCTGCCGCACCGGCGGCGGCGTCGAGCTGCTGTCCGGGCGCGAGCTCCAGATCCTCGACGTCGAGTGGGCCGAACGCCCCGGCGTCCCGGCCGAACGGAAGGGCTGAAAGCCGATGTGCCAGAGCGGACACGCGGGCCGGACGGCCGACCTGCGGCGGGCGGTGCTCGCCCGCAACGACGACGGCGCCCGCGAGCTGCGGGCCGCGCTGACCGCCCGCGGGACGGTCGCGGTGAACCTGCTCTCCAGCCCCGGCAGCGGCAAGACCGCCCTGCTGGAGGCGGAGTTGGGGCTCGCCCGACGGCGCGGGGTGTCCGTCGCCGCGCTCACCGCCGACCTCGCCACCGAGAACGACGCCCTGCGGCTGGCCCGTTCGGGCGCGCCGGTGAAGCAGGTGCTGACCGACGGGCTGTGCCACCTGGAGGCCCGGATGCTCGCCGGGCACCTGGACGGCTGGCTGCCCGGGGACTGCCGGCTGCTGTTCGTGGAGAACGTCGGCAACCTGGTCTGCCCGGCCTCCTACGACCTCGGCGAATCGCTACGGGTGGCGCTGGCCTCGGTGACCGAGGGCGAGGACAAGCCGCTCAAGTACCCGACCGCGTTCGGGCTGGCCCACCTCGTCCTGGTGACCAAGGCGGACCTCGCCGCGGCGGCCGAGTTCGACGAGGCGGCGTTCCTCGCCAACGTCCAGCGGGTCAACCCCGGCGTGGAGGTGGTGACCACCTCGGCCCGCACCGGCGACGGCGTGGGCGCGCTGCTGGAGCGGGCGCTCGCCTTGCTGGACGGCGCCGCGCCGCACCGGCCGGTGATGGCCGCGCAGGTCCGTGAGGGGGACGAGGGCCACCACCACCCCGTGCCGGAGCCGTCGTGACGGCGCTCGGCGTCGAGCGGCGCCGGGTCGCCGTCCGGGGCCTGGTGCAGGGCGTCGGCTTCCGGCCGTTCGTCTACGCGCTGGCCGGGGAACTCGGACTGGCCGGCAGCGTCACCAACACCGGCGAGGGCGTGCTCGCCGAGGTCGAGGGCAGCCCGGAGGCCCTGGACGCCTTCTGCCGGCGAGTGGCAGGCGACGCCCCGCCGCTCGCCCGGGTCGCCTCCGTCGAGCACCAGCCGCTCGCCGCCACCGGCGCCACCGGCTTCACCATCACGGCCTCCCGCACCGACGGCCCGCGCGCCACCCTGATCCCGCCCGACGTCGCGATCTGTGCCGACTGCCTGGCCGAACTCACCGACCCCGCCGACCGGCGCCACCGGCACCCCTTCATCAGCTGCACCAACTGCGGCCCCCGGCACACCATCGTCACCGGCCTGCCCTACGACCGGGCCAACACCACGATGGCCGGCTTCCCGATGTGTGCCGACTGCGCCCGGGAGTACACCGACCCCGCCGACCGCCGCTTCCACGCCCAGCCCGTCGCCTGCCACGGCTGCGGACCACGCCTCACCCTGACCGTCCCCGGGCACGCCGACCGCCGTGGCGAGGACGCCCTCGGCGGGGCCCGGCGGCTGCTCGCGGACGGGGCGGTCCTCGCCGTCAAGGGCATCGGCGGCTACCACCTCGCCTGCGACGCCCGGGACCGCTCGGCCGTCGCCCTGCTGCGCCGGCGCAAGCGGCGCGGTGACAAGCCCTTCGCCGTGATGGCCCGTGACCTCGCCACCGTCGAGGCACTGCTGCCGATCGGGCCCGTCGAAAGGGAACTGCTCACCGGACCGGTGCGGCCGATCGTGCTGCTGCGCCGCCCCGGTGGGTTCGCAGCCGAGCTTCCGGCCGTCGCCCCGGGCAGTCCCGACCTCGGGGTGATGCTCCCGTACACCCCGCTGCACCACCTGCTGCTCGCCGCGCCCGGGCCGGACCTGCTGGTGATGACCAGCGCCAACCGCTCCGGGGAACCGATCGTCACCGACGACCGGGAGGCGCTGGAGGCGCTCGCCGCGCTGGTCGACGGCTGGCTCGGCCACGACCGGCCGATCCGGGTGCCCTGCGAGGACTCCGTGGTACGGGTGGTCGACGGCGAACAGCTGCCGCTGCGCCGCTCGCGCGGGTACGCCCCGCTGCCGCTCCCGCTGCCGGTGCCCGTCCGGCCGGTGCTGGCCGTCGGCGGGGACCTGAAGAACACCTTCGCGCTGGCCGGGGACGGCTACGCGTGGCTGTCCGGCCACATCGGCGACATGGACGACCTGGCCACGCTGCGCGCCTTCGACCGGGCGGTGGACCAGCTCGGCACGATCAGCGGGGTGCGGCCCGAACTGCTGGTCGCCGACCGGCACCCGGGCTACCGCTCGCTCCACCACGCCGAGCGCACCGCCGCCGGCCGACCGGTGCGCCGGGTGCAGCACCACCACGCCCACATCGCGGCGGTGATGGCCGAACACGGCCTGGACGGCGGCCGGCCCGTCCTCGGGGTGGCCTTCGACGGGACCGGCTACGGCGAGGACGGCGCGATCTGGGGCGGTGAGGTGCTGCTCGCCGACTACGACGGATTCCGCCGTCTCGCCCACCTCGGGTACGTGCCGCTGCCGGGCGGCGACGCGGCCGTCGAGCGCCCGTACCGCACGGCGCTGGCGCACCTGCGCGCGGCCGGGCTGCCCTGGACCGCCGCTCTGCCGCCGGTCGGGGCCTGTACTCCTGAGGAACTGCGGCTGCTGGAGCGGCAGTTGCAGCGCGGACTGAACTGCGTGCCGACCTCCAGCATGGGCCGGCTGTTCGACGCGGTCTCCTCGCTCGCCGGGATCTGCCACCGGGCCGGGTACGAGGCCCAGGCGGCAATCGAACTGGAGGCCGCCGCAGCGGAGTTCGGCCCGGCGGGCGGCTACGGCTTCGGGCTCGCGGAGCGGGCGGGCGGCTGGGTCGTCGAACCCGGGCCGGTGCTGGCCGGGGTGGTGGCGGATCTGGCCTCGGGTGCCCCGGCCGGGCTGGTCGCCGCGCGCTTCCACGCCGGGGTGGCGGGGGCCGTGCGGCAGGTCTGCGCGGCCGTCCGGGACCGGTACGGCGTCACCACGGTGGCGCTCAGCGGCGGGGTCTTCGCCAACGCGCTGCTCTCCTCGGCCTGCGCCGGTGGCCTCGGGGAGGACGGCTTCACCGTGCTGCGGCACCGCCGGGTGCCGCCCAACGACGGAGGGCTGGCGCTCGGCCAGCTGATGGTGGCCGGCCGCGCGTCGGCCGACCGGGAGGAGTGAGAGCGGATGTGCCTGGCGGTGCCCGGCAGGGTGACGGAGATCGGGGAGCGCGACGGGACCAGGATGGCGGTGATGGACTTCGGCGGGGTGGTCAAGGACGTCTGCCTGGAGTACCTGCCGGACCTGGCGGTGGGGGAGTACGCGATCGTCCACGTGGGGTTCGCGCTGCAGCGCCTGGACGAGGAGTCGGCCCGGCGGACCCTCCGGCTGTTCGAGGAACTCGGGCTGCTTCAGGAGGAGTTCGGCGACCCGTGGGAGGCGGCTGAGGCGGTAGGAACGGCTGAGGAGGCCGAGCGGTGAAGTACCTGGAGGAGTTCCGCAACCCCGAGCTGGCCGAGGGTCTGCTCGCCGACATCAGGGCGACGGTCACCCGCCCGTGGGCGCTGATGGAGGTGTGCGGCGGCCAGACGCACAGCATCATCCGGCACGCCATCGACCAACTTCTCCCTGACGAGGTCGAGTTGATCCACGGCCCGGGCTGTCCGGTGTGCGTCACCCCGCTGGAGGTGATCGACCGGGCGCTCGCCATCGCCGCCCGCCCCGGAGTGATCTTCTGCTCCTTCGGCGACATGCTGCGGGTGCCCGGCACCGACCGCGACCTGTTCCGGGTGCGGGGCGAGGGCGGCGACGTCCGGGTGGTGTACTCACCGCTGGACGCGCTGAGGATCGCCCGGGAGAACCCGGACCGGGAGGTGGTGTTCTTCGGCATCGGCTTCGAGACCACCGCCCCGCCGAACGCGATGGCCGTCCACCTGGCCCGGAAGCAGGGCGTGCCCAACTTCAGCATGCTGGTCTCGCACGTCCGGGTGCCCCCGGCCATCGAGGCGATCATGGCCTCGCCGGACTGCCGCGTCCAGGGCTTCCTGGCCGCCGGGCACGTGTGCAGCGTGATGGGCACCGCCGAGTACCCGGAGCTCGCGGAGCGCCACCGGGTGCCGATCGTGGTCACCGGCTTCGAGCCGCTGGACATCCTGGAGGGCATCCGGCGGACCGTACGGCAGCTGGAGCGCGGTGAGCACACCGTCGAGAACGCCTACGCCCGCGCCGTTCGGCCGGAGGGCAACCCGGCGGCCCGCGCCATGCTGGAGGACGTCTTCGAGGTGACCGACAGCTCCTGGCGGGGCATCGGCGTGATCCCGCGGAGCGGCTGGCGGCTCTCGCCGCGGTACCGGGAGCACGACGCCGCGGACCGCTTCGACGTCGGGGGCATCCGCACCCGGGAACCCGCCCAGTGCCGGGCCGGCGAGGTGCTGCAGGGGTTGCTGAAGCCCCACGAGTGCGAGGCCTTCGGCACGGTCTGCACCCCGCGCACCCCGCTGGGCGCCACCATGGTCTCCAGCGAGGGCGCCTGCGCCGCGTACTACCTCTACCGGCGGCTGAGCACGCCGGGCCCGGCCCAGGAGGCGAGCCCCGTTGGCTGACACCGAACTGCTCACCGACCCGGCCGCGCCCGACTTCTCCGGCTGGAGCTGCCCGCTGCCGCTGCGCGACCACCCCCGGGTGGTGATGGGCCACGGCGGCGGCGGGGCGCTCTCCGCCGAACTGGTGCAGAACCTCTTCGCGCCCGCATTCGGCGGCCCGGTGCTGGCCGGGCTCGGCGACTCGGCGGTGCTCGAACTCGGGGGCGCGCGGCTGGCGTTCTCCACCGACTCCTACGTGGTGCGGCCGCTGTTCTTCCCCGGCGGGTGCATCGGCGACCTCGCCGTCAACGGCACGGTCAACGACCTCGCCATGAGCGGGGCCCGGGCGGCCTACCTGTCCTGCGGCTTCATCCTGGAGGAGGGGGTGGAGCTGGCCGTCGTCGACCGGATCGCCCGGGCGCTCGGCGAGGCCGCCCGCGCCGCCGGGGTCGAGGTGGCCACCGGGGACACCAAGGTGGTCGAGGCCGGGCACGGGGACGGCGTCTACCTGAACACCGCCGGGATCGGGCTCGTCCCGGCCGGGGTCGACATCCGGCCGCAGCGGGCCCGCCCGGGCGACGTGGTGATCGTCAGCGGACCAATCGGGCTGCACGGGGTGGCGATCCTGAGCGTCCGGGAGGGCCTGGAGTTCGGGGTCGAGGTGCGCAGCGACTGCGCGGCCCTCGGCGGCCTGGTCGAGGCGATGCTCGGCGCCACCCGCGACCTGCACGTGCTGCGCGACCCCACCCGGGGCGGGCTGGCGGCGGCGCTTAACGAGATCGCGTCGGCGGCCGGGGTCGGCGTGGTGCTGACCGAACGCGCCGTCCCCGTCCCGGAGCCGGTGGCCAACGCGTGCGCCGTGCTGGGCCTGGACCCGATGTACATCGCCAACGAGGGCAAGCTGGTCGCCTTCGTCCCGCGCACCGCGGCCGACGCCGTGCTTGCCGCGATGCGCGCCCACCCGCTCGGCGCGGAGGCCGCGGTGATCGGCGAGTGCGTCGAGGAGCACGCCGGCATGGTCGTCGCGCGCACCGGCTTCGGGGGCACCCGCGTGGTCGACCTGCCGATGGGCGAACAACTGCCCCGGATCTGCTGACCCCGCGCCGCCTCCGGGGCGCGGGGGTGCGGGGGGCGGGGGTGCGGGGAAACCGATTTCCGTTTCGGCGGGGTCATCGCCTATGGTGGTCCTACCGACGCGGGGTGGAGCAGCTCGGTAGCTCGCTGGGCTCATAACCCAGAGGTCGCAGGTTCAAATCCTGTCCCCGCTACCAACAGAAGCCGGGGTCGACACGATGATCGTGTCGACCCCGGCTTCTTCGCGTTCCGGCGCGGCGTTGTCGAGGTGCGCACCGGCCCGGGACCCGTCGGCCCTCGTGCCGACGGCGAGTGGTGGCCCGTCAGTTCCCCGGTGAGCTGGGCACCTTGACGGGACGCTGACATCACATCAGGTTACTTTAGGGTAATTTAAGGGTGTCGCCCGGGTGAACGTCCCCGGCCTCCCGTGAAGGACTCGTACGTGCTCTCTCACCAGTTCCGCCGTTCCGGCCGCCGTTCGGCCGGGGTCGCGCTGGCCCTTGTCACCGCTGTCGCCGTGCTGCCCGTCGCTCCCGCGTTCGCCGATCCGGCTCCGGTGCCGGAGGTGTCGGCCCAGACGGACGCCACGGCGCACCTGGACGCGGTGGAGCAGGCGTTGCGCCAGGTGTCGCCGGGCCTGGAGGGGACGGTGTGGGAGCGTACGGAGGGGAACCGGCTGGATGCTCCGGCGGGGGATCCGGGCGGGTGGCTGCTGCAGACGCCGGGCTGCTGGGGGGACGCCTCGTGCCGTGAGCGGACCGGGACCAAGCGGGTGCTCGACAAGATGCGGGAGAACATCTCGCGGGCGACCCGGACCGTCGACATCTCAACTCTCGCACCGTTCCCGGACGGTGGGTTCCAGGACGCGATCGTGGACGGGCTCAGGGCGTCGGTCGCCGCGGGCCACGCGCCGCACGTGCGGATCCTGGCCGGAGCCGCGCCGCTGTACAACATCACCGCTCTGCCGTCGAAGTACCGGGACGACCTGGTGGCCCGGCTCGGGGACGCCGCCGGGAGCGTGACCGTCGAGGTGGCCTCGATGACCACCGCGAGGACCGCGTTCTCCTGGAACCACTCCAAGCTGCTGGTCGTCGACGGGCAGAGCGTCATCACCGGCGGGATCAACAACTGGAAGGGCGACTACCTCGACACCGCCCACCCGGTCACCGACGTCGACCTGGCGCTGACCGGCCCGGCCGCCGCGTCCGCCGGCGCCTACCTGGACACCCTGTGGGACTGGACCTGCCGCAACAGCGGCGTCTTCTCGGCCGCCTGGTTCGCCTCCTCCAACGGCGACGGGTGCACCCCCGACCTGGAGAAGCGCCTCAACCCGGCGGTCGCGCAGGTGCCCGCGACCGGGGACCTGCCGGTGATCGCCGTCGGCGGCCTCGGCGTCGGCCTCCGCGACGCCGACCCCGCCTCCGGCTACCGTCCGGACCGGGCGCCCGCCGCCGCCGACCTCAAGTGCGGCCTGATCGGCCTGCACGACAACACCAACGACGACCGGAACTACGCGACGGTCAACCCGGAGGAGGTCGCGCTGCGCGCGCTCGTCGCCGGTGCGGGCAGCCGGATCGACATCTCCCAGCAGGACGTGACCGGCACCTGCCCGCCGATGCCCCGCTACGACGTGCGGCTCTTCGACCTGCTCGCGGGCAAGCTCGCGGACGGCGTGAAGGTGCGCATCGTGGTCAGCGACCCCGGCAACCGGGGCGCCGTCGGAAGCGGCGGCTACTCGCAGATCAAGTCCCTGAACGAGATCAGCGACACCCTGGCCGCCCGCCTGACCGCCCGCCTCGGGGACGCGGGCAAGGCCAGGGCGACGATGTGCCAGAACCTCCAGCTCGCACCGTTCCGCGCCTCCTCGGCCCCGACCTGGGCCGACGGCCACCCGTACGCGCTGCACCACAAGCTGGTCTCGGTCGACGGATCCGCCTTCTTCATCGGCTCCAAGAACCTCTACCCGGCCTGGCTGCAGGACTTCGGCTACGTGGTGGAGAACCGCGCCGCCGCCGCGCAGCTCGACCGGCAGCTGCTCGCCCCGCAGTGGCAGTACTCGCAGGCCGCCGCGACCTTCGACTACAGCCGGGGCGTCTGCCAGGGCTGACGTTCCGCCAAGAGAGGTGTGGTGAACGCCGGGCGCTGAGCCCGCGTGTCGGCCGCCGCCGACCGCCGTCCGGGGCCCGGCGCCCTGGACGGCGGGTCAGCGGCTGCGCCAGCATGGGGCGCATGCCCGAGACGCCGAAGTCCCCCCGCAGGATCGCCGACGACCACGTCACCCGGGTCGCGGAGCTCGACCCGGCGACCTCGACCAGACTCGGCCTCCACCCCGAGGACGACCGGCAGCCGGACCTGTCACCGGAGGGCTTCGAGGCACTCGCCGAACTCGCCCGGCGGACCCTGACCGCCCTCGACACCGCGGCGCCCGTCGACGACCCCGCCGAGCTGGACTGCGCCCGGCTGCTGCGCGAGCGGCTCACCGCCGAACTCGCCGTCCACGAGGCCGGGGACCACTACCGCCAGCTGCGCAACGTCAACTCGCCCCTGCACAAGGTCCGCGGCGTCCTCACCATGATGCCCACCGACACCCCCGAGCAGTGGGCGGCCGTCGCCGGACGGCTGCGCAACATCCCCGGCGCCCTGGACGGCTACCGGGCGACCCTGGCCGAGGGCATCGGCCGCGGACTGCTCAGCGCACCCCGGCAGGCCCGCGCCGCCATCGCCCAACTCGACGCCTGGACCGGACGGTCAGGCGGCGGAACGAGCTGGTTCACCGGCTTCGTCGCGGACGGACCGGCCGCGCTGCGCCCCGAGCTGGACGCCGCCGCCGAGCGGGCGACCACCGCCGCTGCCGCCTTCCGCGACTGGCTGGCCGACACCTACCTGCCCGCCGCCGAGGGCACCCCGGACGCCGTCGGCCGCGAGCACTACCTGCGCTCCGCCCGCTGGGCCAACGGCGCCGAGATCGACCCGGCCGAGGCCTACGCCTGGGCCTGGGAGGAGTTCCACCGGACGGCCGCCGAGATGCGGGCCGAGGCCGGGCGCATCCTCCCCGGCGCCGGCGTCCGGGCCACCATGGACCACCTCAACGCCCACGGCCACGCCGTCGAGGGCGAGGAGAACGTCCGCGCCTGGCTGCAGCAGATCATGGACGAGGCGATCGACGCCCTCGACGGCACCCACTTCGACATCGCCGGGCCGATGCGCCGGGTCGAGACCGTGATCGCGCCGCCGGGAAGCTCGGGCGCGCCCTACTACAACGGCCCCAGCCTCGACTTCCGCCGCCCCGGCCGCACCTACCTGCCCGCCCTCGGCCGACGCACCTTCCCCACCTGGCAGCTCGTCAGCACCTGGTACCACGAGGGCGTCCCCGGCCACCACCTGCAGACCGCCCGCTGGACCGCCTGCGCCGACCGGCTCAGCACCTACCAGATCACCCTCGGCGCGGTCAGCGCCAACAAGGAGGGGTGGGCGCTGTACGCCGAGCGCCTGATGGACGAACTGGGCTTCCTCACCGACCCCGCCCGGCGCCTCGGCTACCTGGACAAGCAGATGCTGCGGATCATCCGGGTGATCGTCGACATCGGCATGCACCTCGAACTCGCCATCCCCGCGGACTCCGGCTTCCACCCCGGCGAGCGCTGGACCCCGGCCCTCGCCCTCGACTTCATGGCCGCCCACCACGGCAGCGAACTCCCGCGCCGCACCAGCGAGATCGACCGCTACCTCGGCTGGCCGGGCCAGGCCATCGGCTACAAGCTGGGCGAACGGGCCTGGCTCCAGGGCCGGGAGGCCGCCCGGCGCCGCCAGGGCGCCGCCTTCGACCTCAGGACCTGGCACACCGCCGTCCTCGCCCAGGGCTCCCTCGGCCTCGACGACCTGGCCACCCGCCTCGCCGAGGCATAGCCTTCGATTCGCGGCACCCGCTGGTCACGGCTCCGGCCCCGCGGGACGGAGGCGCCGAGGCGGACGGAGGAGCCGCGGCGGCGGATCGACGGGCAGGGAGGGGAGGGTCAGAAGCTGTACTCGATCCTCTTCTCCCGCATCAACGTGTCCAACTCCGCGTCCGACAGAGGGTGCAGGGTGTTCAGGAGGTCGCGTAGCGCGGCTTCGCCGAGGGTCTGGCTGAGGACCGAGACCTCCGCGTGGCGGTAGCGCCGGGTGACGGTGACCTCCTGGGTGGAGCCGTGGACCGTGACCATCTCGCCGTGCGCGTCCACCGTGCAGGTCGTGCCCGGGTCCGGGGTCCCGGGGCACCGCGGAGCCGGTGTGCTCGGCGGGCGCACCACGAGGCCCACGTACCCGGACTCGTAACCCTCCCGGACGGGCAGGTAGTCGACGCTGAAGGAGGCCGGGCCGACCCGGACGCGGGACGCCTGCATGCCTGCCGGCGCGGTGCCGAGGTACAGCAGCTCCGGGTGTTCCCGGTACCGTGCGACGGCCGCCTCGTCCCGGCGGTGCTCCGCCCGGGACGGGCCGATGAAGCCCCCGTAGGCCACCGCGGCCGCCAGCACGGCCAGCGAGCCCAGCCGCATCCACCTGCCCGGCACGAAGAACGCCGCGGCCACGGCGAACGGCGCTCCGGTCAGCGCGACCCGGGTACCGGCGCTCCCCAGGTCGACGCCCGCGTCGTAGGCGGCGACACCTGCCAGGAGGCCGAGCGTGCCGAGGACGAAGACGAGCACCGCCCAGAGCAGTCGCCCGGGGCCGGAGCCGCACAGCGGCACCACCGCCCGCACCGGTAGGCCCGCCAGGGTCAGCAGGCCCACCATGAGCGACCCGCCCAGCGCCAGGACCGGCACGGTCGCACCCACCCCACGGGCCCAGGCGGTCAGCAGCAGGCCGAAGCCGAGCGCCGGTACGACGGCGGCCGTCGTCGCCCAGACCAGGAAGAGATGAAGGGCTGTCAACGCCCCCCGGCGATTGATCATGTCCGGGAGCCTTCCAGGCCAGGCCCCGGCGCACATGAGTACCCGTACTCAGAACGGGAGCCCCGCCCGTGCCCGCGGGGACCGGGAGTAGCCAGGGGCGAGGCGGGTAGCAGAGGGATCTCCGCAGGTCCCGGACGGCGGTCCGGGCAGGTGGTGCGGGAGGGAGCGCGACGGGAGGGGGACGGGTCGACGTGCTGGGCCAGTCACATGCGATCAGCGGGGCACTGCTCTACGCGGCGACCGCGCCGTTCCTGCCGGAGGCCCTGTTCGGGGTGCAGCCGCGGCCGAGCGAGATCCTGGTCGGCACGCTGCTCTGCGCCGGGGCCGCGCTGCTGCCGGACCTGGACCACCACGACGCGACGCCCGCGCACCTGCTGGGCCCGCTGTCGAAGGGGTTGTGCCGCCTGGTGGGCAGGCTGTGCGGGGGACACCGCCATGCGACGCACTCCCTGCTCTTCGTGGCGCTCACCGGCTGGGGCACCTGGATGGGCGTCACCCGCCTCGGCGGTGGCTTCACCCTGGCCCTCACCTTCGTGCTCTTCGCTCTCGCGGCGCGGGCCCTGCACCTGCACCCGCCGGGGCACGGGCTGACGGCGTGGGTGACCTCCGTCGGCCTGGCCGGTGTCGGGACGGCGACGGTGGCCGCCTGGTTCACCGGCGTCGCCGGCTGGCTGCCCTACACGGTCTGCCTGGGGACCCTGTCCCACCTGCTCGGCGACTGCCTGACCCGCCGGGGCGCGCCCCTTCTCTGGCCCTACCCCAAGCGCTTCGAACTCGTGCTGATCCGCCGCACCGGCGGGAAGCTGGAAACCCGGTTCCTCGTGCCCGTGATGACCGTCGCCACGTTCGCGGCCCTGTGGTTCTCGGCCTTCGCCCCGCGCCTGGCCGCGAACTGAGCACTCCCACGACGCCGCCGGGCCGGCCGGCGGGCCCAGGCCCGGTGCGAGGCCGGCTCCTCCGGTGGCACGCCCGGCGTGATTCGCATGCGATCGGCCTGGGTAGTCGTGCGGCATGACGACTCCCACCCGACCCCTCGCCGTGGTGACCGGCGCCTCCAGCGGCATCGGCTACGAACTGGCCCGCCAGTTCGCGGACCACGGCTTCGACCTCCTGATCAACGCGGAGGACGGCGGCCTCGCCGCGGCCGCCGAGAGCCTGCGCGCCGACGGTGCCGTCGTGACGGACGTCCACGCGGACCTGCGCACCCGCCACGGAGTGGAGACCCTGTGGTCGGCGATCGCCGCCACCGGCAGACCCGTCTCGGCGGTCGCCCTCAACGCCGGTGTCGGCCGGGGCGGCGCCTTCGTCGACACCGACCTGTGCGACGAACTGGAGATCATCGACCTCAACATCACCTCGACCGTCCGCCTGGCCAAGCACCTCCTGCGCGACATGACCGCCCGCGGCGAGGGCCGGGTACTCATCACCTCCTCCATCGCCGCGACCATGCCGGGCCCGTTCCAGGCCGTCTACAACGCCTCCAAGTCCTTCCTCCAGTCCTTCGCCCAGGCCCTGCAGAACGAGCTGAAGGACACCGGCGTCACCGTGACCGCGCTGATGCCCGGCCCCACCGAAACCGACTTCTTCCGCCGTGCCGACATGACCGACACCAAGCTCGGCCAGGAGGACAAGGACGACCCGGCCCAGGTCGCCCGGCAGGGCTTCGAGGCCCTCATGGCCGGCAAGGACAAGGTGACCGCCGGCTCGCTGAAGACCCGCGCCCAGGCGGCGGCCAACAAGGTGCTGCCCGACAGCACCAAGGCGGAGGTGCACCGCAGGATGGCCGAGCCCGGCTCGGGCGACGACTGACACCCGTCGGCGAGCTCCTGACCCGAACCGGAGTCCACCGGCGTGCGACTGCTCCTCACCTCCGACACCCACGTCCCCACCCGGGCGCGGTCCCTGCCCGCCCCGCTGCTGCGCGCCCTCGACGAGGCCGACGCGGTGTTCCACGCCGGGGACTGGGTCGACACCGCCACGCTCGACCTGTTCGAGGCCCGGGCCCGCCAGCTGGTCGCCGTTCACGGCAACAACGACGGGCAGGCGCTGCGCGACCGGCTGCCCGAAGTGGCCCGGGTCGAACTGGCGGGCCTGCGCTTCGCGGTCGTCCACGAGACCGGTCCCGCCCGGGGGCGCGAACAGCGGTGCGGGTCGCGCTTCCCCGACGCGGACGTCCTGGTCTTCGGACACAGCCACATCCCGTGGGACAGCCGTGCCCCCGGCGGCCTGCGGCTGCTCAACCCCGGCTCCCCGACCGACCGGCGCCGCCAGCCCTTCGCGACCTACCTGACCGCCCGCGCGGACGACGGCCGCCTCACCGAGGTACGACTCCACCGGCTGCCGCCGCGTTCCTGACCCCGGCCCGGACCCCGCTCAGGTGAGGCCCGGGTGGGGTCCGGGCCGGGACCGGGCGGGGTCAGCCGCTGGAGTCGGTCCGCAGGCGGATTTGCTCCTCCAGCCGGGCCAGGCTGTCGTCCAGCGCCTGTTCGACCTCCTCGCGCGGCGGGGCCGACCGCGGGTCGAAGAACGACAGGTGGACGGTCACCTGGCTGGTCCCGGTGTCCAGGCCCGCCACCTGGAGCCAACCGGCGTACCGGCCGTTCTCCCGGGTCCCCCACTCCATCCGCATCTGGTCCTTCTGCGCCCGCAGGAGTCCGCGCTCGTCCTCACCGGTGCGGTCCTCGTGCACGGTCACCGCGGGCGGATCGTCGACCCGCACGTGCAGGTCGCGGGGCATCCAGGCGTCGAACCGCCCGGGGTCGGAGGCCTGGTCGAAGACCAGTTCCGGCAGGGCCGGCATGGTGCGGGTGCGCTCGTACTCGGTCATCGGCCACTCCTCGGATCCTGTCCGCGCCGGCAGCGGGCCGGGCGGTCCGCTGCCCACCCTCGGCCCCGCCCGGCGATACCGCGACCAGGGGGCCGCCGGCCGACGGACGCATCGCAGGCCGCGGCCACGTCTCCGGCTGCCGGGGCGAGAAGGGGGACCGGTGGACGTACGGGCTCGGGATTCCGTCCGTCGAGGCTTCGGGTGCTGGCGGGCTGTTCCGGGGGGTCCGGTCCGGTCGCAGCCGGTCCCGGGTGGCCGGGGCGCCACGGGCGGGACACAATCGTCGGGGTGGCGCGACATCCGCCATGCCGCCGGTGGGGCGGGTACGGACCGGGAGGCGACTGTGGCCGGCGTGACCAGCACCGATCTTCTCGTGGACGCGTTCGACCGGATCCGTGAAACGGTCGCCGACGTGGTCGATGGCCTGACCCCCGAACAGCTGGGGTTCCGGGTGCAGGACTCGGCGAACTCGATCGCCTGGCTGGTGTGGCACCTCACCCGGGTGCAGGACGACCACCTCGCCGACGCGGCCGACCGCGAACAGGTGTGGACCGCCGACGGCTGGGCGGGCCGGTTCGGGCTGCCGTTCGCCGCGTCCTCGACCGGCTACGGGCACCGGCCCGCGCAGGTCGCCAAGGTCACCGCCACCGCCGACCTTCTCGTGGGCTACCACGAGGCCGTCCACGCCCGGACCGTGGCCTATGTGCGAGGCCTCGACAACCGCTCGCTCGCCAGGATCGTCGACGAGTCGTGGCAGCCTTCGGTCACCCTGGGCGTACGTCTTGTCAGTGTGATCGCCGACGACCTCCAGCACGTCGGCCAGGCGGCCTACGTACGGGGTCTGCTGCCCGGGCGCTGACGGTCGATGGGGGCGGGGGTTGGTCGGTGGAGCGGACGGAGGACCACCGTTCGGCGAGCCCGGACGCCGCCGGGCCGCGGCTGACCGGGGCCGTTCCGGGTGGGACCGGCCCGGTTCCGTCTCCGGGAGGTCGACCCCGGCGCGGGCTCCGCCTACTCCGCGTGGGTGGCGATCACGGTCCACGCTCCGGTCGACGTGTCGTCCCTCCGGAGGTCGAACGCGAAGGTGATCGGCCTGCGCCGGTGCGGGTCGCCACGGAGCACCTGCTCGCTGCGCCGGTCGACCTCGTAGTAGACGCCCTCCGCGTCGACCGCGACACGGAAGACGATCGGGTCGCGGGAGACCAGCGAGCGCACCGTGACCGACCTGACGACGGCGTCACGCATGACGGTTCGGTCGACCGTGCGTACGGACGTGAAGTCCAGGCTGCCGTCGTTCATGACCCACTCCTCCAGGAACCGATCGACGGCGACCTCCAGAACCGCCTTGTCGAACCGGCCGTCGAGCACGCTCAGATCGCCGACGGCGGCGTCGGCATCCGTGCTCCACGAGATGTTGGTGAGCGACAGGATGTCGCTCACCCCCTTGACCGCGGTCTTCCCGGCCACTTCGAGCACCGCCTCGCGAGCGACCTCCTTCTGGTCCCAGCCGTCCGTCTCGATGGCGCCGGTCAGGTGGTGCGCACCCTCGGCCGCCTGCTCCACCGAGGACACGATCCACTCTCCGTCCCGGTTCTTGCGCAGCGTCCAGTACTCGACCGGGCGCGTCGAACCGTCCTTGCGCAAGGCATCCGGGCCGTGGCTGCGGCGGACGTAGTCCTTGAGCGTCGCGGTGACCCGGAAGGTGACGGTGTCGTTCACCTCGCCTGCCCGATTCGCGACGTCGACCAGCTCGACCACCGGGCCGGAGACGATCTCCACGACGTTGACCTCGCCGCGTGACTCGTAGTCGCGCAGCTCGTCGGCCCACTTGCCGTAGAGCACCGGGGACAGGATCTGCTGCAAGGTGGCGTGATCGTGTCGGGTCCAGGCACGCTGGGCGGTCACGTACAGCCAGACGGCCCGGCGCTCCATCGCGGCGCGGTCGAAGCTCGCATCCGTGTCGGCGATGGCATCGACCCGGGCCCCGACCTGGGCGGCGCGCTCGCGCGCCTGCGCGTCCGCGCGGTGCGCCGTACGGTCCGACACGGTGTTCAGGCCGGCTGCCTGCCCCGCCTTCCTGCGTCGGTACACGAGCCACAGGATCAGGACGACGACAACCACGATCACCAACAGGAGGACGAACCCACCGCCACCGGATCCGTAACCCGAACCGAAGCCGCCGCCGGTCGAACCGTGGAAGCCACCACCATGGCTGCCCCCGCTGCCGCCGCTGCCCCCGCCCCCGAAGCCGTGGCTACCGCCCCCGCCGCGGGCGTACGCGACCGTCGGGCTGCTCAGCGCGACGACTCCAGCGACCACAGTTGTCCACCGACGGGCGCGCACCGGGCTCCCCCTTCAAGAATCAGAGCATTTCCACGCGAGCCTACAAGCCTGGTCACCCGGATGGCCCAGGGGTCAGCCGGTGGCCCGGCAGGGCGATGGCCTCGGGGGCTCCGGAGGCGGGGGCACGGGAGCTGTTGTCGAGCCGGGTGCTGTGTGGGCCGAGCGCGGTCGGCCGGGTGGGTCGAGGCGCCCGAGCACGGGCCCGAGCCGCCGTCGAGGGTCAGCCGGGCCGGTCGGACCTGCGGGCGCCCCGGGGGCGGTTGCGGCCGGCCCAGGCGTGCGAGCATGGCCGGATGACTGCGAGTTCCCACGAGCCGTACGAGCTGCACCGGGTGACGACACCGGTTCTGGAGATCGCCTACCATCGGACCGGCCGGCGGCGCCGGCAGGCCGACGCTCCGGTGATCCTGCTGCACGGCTTCCCCTACGACGTGCGGGCCTACGACGAGGTGGCGCGGCTGATCGCCGAGGCCGGGCGGGAGGTGCTGGTGCCGTACCTGCGCGGTTACGGGCCGACCCGGTTCCGGCAGGCGACGACGATGCGCAGCGGCCAGCAGGCCGCGCTCGGCCAGGACCTGGTGGACTTCATGGACGCGCTGGGGATCGAGCGGGCCGTGGTGGCGGGCTACGACTGGGGCGGGCGGGCGGCCTGCGTCGTCGCGGCGACCGGTCCGGAGCGGGTCCAGGGGCTGGTGACGGCGGGCGGCTACACCATCCAGAACATCGCCCGCGCGATGGAACCCGCCGCCCCCGAGGCGGAGTTCAACTTCTGGTACCAGTACTACTTCCACTCCGAGCGGGGCCGCCTGGGGCTGGAGCGCAACCGTGAGGAGCTGTGCGGGCTGCTCTGGCGGTTGTGGTCGCCGACCTGGGCGGATGCCGGGAAGGCGTTCGCCGCGTCGGCGCCCAGCCTGCACAATCCGGACTTCGTGGAGGTCGCGATCCACTCCTACCGGCACCGGTACGGGCTGGTGGACGGGGATCCGCGCTACCGGGCGCTGGAGGAGCGGCTCGCCGGTCAGCCGCCGATCGGGGTCCCGACGGTGGTGCTGGTGGGTGAGGAGAACGGGGTGATCCCCGCCGCGGACCAGACCGGCAGCGAGCGGTTCACCGGGCCGTGCGAGGTGCGGACGCTGCCCCGGGTGGGGCACAACGTGCCGCAGGAGGCGCCGGAGGCGTTCGCCGAGGCGGTGCTGGGCCTGGTGGGGTGAGCGGCGGCGGGGCCGCCGGGAGGTCGGCGGCCCCGCGCTGGGTGCAGGCGCTAGCCGTGCGTGACGCACTTGTTGGCGCTGTTGGACCACAGGCCCTGGAGGTCGAAGGTGCCGGTGCTCAGGGTGACGTAGGCGTCGAGGTTCTGGCACTCGTCGCCGATCTCCCCGCCGCCGCCGTTCCAGCCGATGCTGGGCCAGAAGTCGGTGACCGTCTCGGCGTACTCGTGGGTCTCGGTGGACTCGATGCCGGAGAGCATCCGGCCGTCGGTGAAGGTGGTGCAGGCGCCCGCGCCCATGTCGGGGATGTACGGCAGGTTCGTGTAGGCCAGCGTGCCGTAGGAGCTGCTGGTCTTGTCGTGCCAGGCGCAGAAGCCGCTGTTGGGGAAGCCGTCCGGGTGGGTGCCGGTGGGGGAGAGCACCACGTACTGCGCGTTGAGGTTGGGCGCCTGGGTGGTGTTGCCGAAGTGGGCGGCGGCCTTGCCGGCCTCGGCGCCGAGCTGGGTGCTGGTGGCGCTCGCGGGCGCGGCGGCGGAGTTGTCGAACCAGACGCCCGCCAGCGGGGTCGAGGCCGGGTGCTGGACGTGGACGCCCTTGGTGCCGCAGCTGGTGGTGCCCTTGGCGACGCCCTCGCAGTACTGGTCGAGGACGGTGCCCCAGGTGTCCTGGCTGCCGTAGAGGCCCTTGAACATGTTCTGCATGTCGGCCGCCACCCCAGCCGGGTCGGAGGACCACTGGCTGCCCCAGAAGACCAGGTACACCTTCGGGGTGGGGGACACCACGCCCTGGGTCGCGGAGGAGCGGACCGAGAGGGTGTTGTTGGTGGTCGCGGCCGGGTGCGGGGCGGTGCTCGGGCGGAGCGGCTTGGTCCCGAAGTGGGCGGTGGCCGGGGCGGGTTGCGCCTCGGCTCCGGTGGCCAGTGCGGTGGTGCCGAGGGCGGCCAGGGCCAGCGCGGTGAGGGTGTGCGCGGCGGCCTTGAGCGGTGTGCGCATGCGTCTGCTCCCGGGTGTGAGGGTGTGGGAGGTTTGTCGGTGCTCGTCGAGCCCGGACACCACATCAACCCGGGGGCGGTGCCGTCCAGATGGCGGACGCGGCGGTGCGAAGCCTTTGCCGTGGTCATACCAAGTCCTTGTCGGTGAAAGGCCGGTGGGCGTGTTCGACGGGGCCCGGTGATTGCCACGACGCCGCCGCGACCGCGGCGGCCGGCGGCGGGTCCACGAGGCGCCGGCCGAACGGCTGTAGCCCGAGCCCGGGCGCCGGTGGCCGAGGGCGGGCGATGGCCGGGCGAGACGATGGTCGAGGGGGACCGATGGAGAAGCCGCAGCACGCCGAGCCCTGGTACGCCACCGCGCTGCGGGCCGGGCTGGAGCTGGTCGGCTGGGTCGGCCTGCCGATCGCGCTGTGGCCGCACTCGGTGCTGCTGGCGATCGGCGTGGACGTGCTGCTGATCGGCGTCCCGGCGGTCCTGCAGACGCCCGGGGACAAGCCGGGGACGGTCCTCGCGGTGCCCGGCTGGGTCACGATCCTGATGGTGTTCGCCGAACTCGCCGGTGCCGTCACCGCCGCCCGGCTGCTCCTCCCGGGCTGGGCGGCGGTGCTGGTCGCGCTCCTCGCCCTCATCTGCTGCGTCACCGAACTGCCGCGCTGGAAGCGGCTGTTGCGCGCATGAACGGGCCCCGACGGTAGCCGTCGGGGCCCGTTCGAAGGACTGCCGTCAGTGCGGGGCGTCCAGGGAGCCGGTGGGGGTCGGGTCGCTGCTCGCCGGAGCATCCGGCGCGGGGGCGTGGGCCGGCGGTCGGTCATCGGCCCCGGCCGTCGGCGGTGGACCGCGGTGGACGGCGCGCCGGTCAGCCCGCGGCGCCGTGCGGGCCGTGCCGGCGCAGCAGGACGGCCGCCTCCCGGTCGGTGACCTCGTGGAACTCGCCGTACCAGGGCCCGGCGGCGTGGGCGTAGGGCGGCAGGTGGAGGCAGACCAGGGCGTCGACGTCCCGGCGCAGCTCGTCGGCGAGCCGGGCGTCGCACACCGGCGCCGCGAGGACCAGCCGCTCCGGGCGGTCCGGGTGGTCGCGGAGCAGGGCGCGGACGGCGGTGTGCGCGGTGAGGGCGTCGGTGAGACCGTCCGAGACCAGGACGACCGTGCGGCCCCGGAGGCACAGCGGGGCCCGCCCGTCGCGGTAGAGCACCTCGCGGCGGTGCACCTCGGCGCGCTCGCGCTTGACGCTCTCGCCGACCTCGACCGGGGTGACGCCGAGGACCTTGAGCGACTCCCGGTCGAACAGCGGCGGGTCGCCGTCGGCGATCGCCCCCACCGGGCGGTCGTAGCCGGGCACGTTCAGCTGTCGGACCACGGTGGCGTCGAGCGGGGCGTCCAGGGCTTCGGCGACCTCGGCGGCGACCGGCAGCCCGCCGGGGGCCAGACCGAGCACGACCACCCGGCCGCCGGTCCGGTCGCCGACGAACGGCAGGACCGCCCGGGCGAGTTGTTGCCCGGCGGCGCTTCGGTCGGGGAATCTCACGGGGACGTCCTTCTCCTGGGCCGCCCGGACGGCGCGGCCCTCACGCCGCGCTCCGCGCCGTCCGCGGGCTTCGCGCCGTCCGGGCGGCGAGGGCCGGGAGCGTCCCGCCCGCGAGGACGGCCCGGCGCTGGTGCGGGGACAGGCGGTGGGTGAGCCGGTACTCCTCGTCCCGGGTGGTGTTGCGGGCGGTGAGGTACCCGTCCGCGTCGGCGGCGAGGGCCTCGTGCAGATCGGGCAGGGTCAGCCGGTCGCCGGGCACGGCCCGGCCCTCTACCAGGTGGTCGGTGATCAGCTGCGCGGCGACGCCGAGTGGTTCGGCCATGGTCCTCGGCCTCCGGTCTGCTGCGCTCGCGACGCCGGTCAGCGGTAGGGGCGGCGGCTCGGCGCGGCGACTGGGATCAGCGGTTGGGGTCGGCCGCGCTGATGTCGGCGAGAACGGAGTGCGGGTCCCGCTCCATCGCCAGGTCGCCGATCGAGACCATGCCCACCGCCCGGCCGTCGTCCAGCACGGGCAGACGGCGAAGGGCGTGCCGGCGCATCAGGTCGACGGCCCGCTCGACGTCGTCGTCCGGGGCGACGGACACCAGCTCGGAGCTGCAGACGTCGCCGACGTCGGTACTGTCCGGGTCCCGCCCGGCGGCGAGCACCCGGACCACCAGGTCCCGGTCGGTCACCAGACCGCACAGCCGGCCGTCGCCCGGCGCGCCGTCGGAGACCAGGACGTCCCCGATCGCGCTGTCGCGCATCCAGCGGGCCGCGTCGCGCACCGAGGCCGGCCTGGGAACGGTGACCGGGGCGGCCGTCATGATCTCCTTGATCTTCCGGGTCATCGTGTCCTCCAGGGCGTTCGGGTGCGCGGCCCCGCGGGCGGCCCGCGCGAGGGCGCGTCTGCCCGGCGGCGGCGCCGGGAAACGGCTGCGGTGGTCACCCCGGCGTGGATTCGGGGGCGAGGGGCGTCCGCAGGAGTGCGGCGCGCAGCGGCGGCCGGGAAGGGGGTCTCCCGGCCGCCGCGGAACGTCGACGGATCGGGCCGTGGCGGGCGCCACGTCGGTCGACGTGGCCAGGGCCGGCCGACCGGGCCGACGGGCTGATGTTTGAGCCGGCGCCGGTGGGCAGACGCAGGGGTGGACACGTGGACCCGCGGGTCGATGCGTGCATACGCGCGCGGCAGGCCCGGGGTCGCAGAACAGCGCGATCGGAAGCGGCCATGAACGACCAGGAATCGACTTCATCAGCCCCGTCGACGGGCCCGGCCCGGTTGTTGCGCCCGGTGGAGTCCGCCGCCTCCGCCGTGCGGCACGTGCCGGGTGCCGGGGTCGTCGGCGGGATGGTCGACGGAGTGCTCGACACCGTGGGACTGGTGTCGCCGCGGACCCGCCGGATCGCCGCCTACACCGGTGCCGGGCTGCTGGGAGCGCTCGGCGCGGTCGAGTGGCCGGTGGCCGCGGCTGGTGCTGCCGCCGTCTGGCTGACCCAGGCGCGGCCGAGGAGTTCCCCGGCGTCCGCCCCCTCATCCGCTCGGACGGGAGGTCCGGGAGGCGGGAGCGGAGCGGCCAGGACGGCGGAGCCACGCACACGGAGCACGCCGAGCCGCCGCCGGACCACCGTCGCCGCGTCCGCCGGGTCGTCCCGGCGGAAGAGCGTCTGACCCGGCGGAACGGGGCCGAGCCGTGGTACTGCGCCGACTGACCCGTCTACCGGCGATGGGCCTGGGACTGACCCTGGCCGTACCGGTGGTCCTCGCACGCTCCGCCGTACCCACGGCCCGCGCCGCCGCCCGGGTGGCCGTCGAGGCCGGGCGTGTCGGGGCCCGCACCACCGTCCGCAGCACCGTCCGGACCGCCTCCTCGGCCGCCGGGACGGCGACCCGGGTGGGCCGGGTCGCCCGGAGCGCGGCCGAGACCGGCACCGGCTACTGGCACGCCGGCTCGCGGATCCAGCTGCCGCTGCGCCCCCGGGGGGGCGGCACGGCGCGCAACGCCGAGGCGGCGGCCCGGAGGGTGGCGCTGGGGCTGGCCCGCCGGCCGGACGTGATCGCCGCCTACTGGGACGGCGGCCTCGCCCGGCTGGTGGTGCAGCTGACCCAGGACGCGGCCACCGACCGCGTGGTGGAGCGGGCCACCGAACTCGCTGCCGTACAGCGGCTGGAACGGGTGGACGAGGATGTCCTGGAGACCGCCCACCCCGGGCGGACCGGCAGCGTCCGCGCCCAGGCGGTCGCGCTGGCCTGCGACGCCGTCGGATTCGTCACCGCCGTGGGAGCCAGGGCGGTTCCGCTGCGCACCGGGCCCCGGCTGGCCACCGCCCTGGTCTCCCTGGTCCGCGAGGACCCGGACGTCCGCGCCATGCTGCGCCGCCGGTTCGGCGAGGCCGGCTCCGACCTGGCGATGGCGGCCGCGGGCGCCGCGGCGTACGGCGTCGGGCAGTCGCCCGGCGGGCTGGCCCTGGACGCGCTGCTGCGGACCGGGCGGCTGATGGAGACGATCGCCGGCGCCGCAGCCTTCGACGCCGCGCACGACACGGTCTGCGCGCCCGGACGGCTGAGCGTCGCGGGTGCCGGAACCGCCCGGCCCGCGCTGCGCCCGCTGCCCGGCGAGGAGTTCGCGGACCAGGCGGTCGGCAGCACCCTGCTCGGCACCGCCGCGGCCCTGCTGTTCACCCGCAACGTGGCGGAGGCCGCCGAGGGGCTGGTGGCGGGCAACCCGAAGGCCGTACGCTACGGCCCCGCCGCGTTCACCTCCGCCCTGGGCACCGCGCTCGCCCGTGAGGGCGTCCTGGTCCGCAACCTGGAGCGGCTGCGCCGACTGGAACTCGTGGACACCGTGGTGCTGCACCCCGACTCGCTGCGCGGCACGGGGAGAACGGTCCTGGAGGCCCATCCCACCGTGCCCGACTGGGACCACGACCGGCTCTGGCAGGCGGCCGTCGCCGCCCTGGACCGGCCCGGGGCGGAACTGGAACTCCGGCCGGTGCCGGACCGGTCGGGTCGGCCGGACGCCGGGACGGGGCTGCTGGTCGCGTCCGCCGGGGGCGTGGACGTCGGCACGGTCCTCGTCGGCCGGGAGCTCGCCCCGGTGGCCGAGGCCGCGCTGGACGCCGCCCGCCAGGCCGGCCTGCACGTCGTGGTGGCCGACGACGGGACGCTCGGCGACTTCGGTGCCCTGGCCGACCAACTGGTCGGAGCAGAGCGGCCGTTGGCGGACGTGGTGCGCGAACTCCAGCGCGAGGGGCGGGTGGTGCTCACGATCGCCCGCGTCCCGGCGCACGGAGCAGCCGAGTTGACGGACGAAGCCCGCGAACTCCTCGCCGGGCTGCTGCGCGGTGACCTCGCGGTCGCGGTGACCGACCCGGACAGCGCGGTGGTGTGGGGCGCGGACCTCCTCCTGCTGAACGGTCGTGACGGCCCGAACGGGAAGGAGGGCCCGACCGGCCAGGAGGACCCGGCCGGCCAGGAGGGCCGTAACGGCCCGGACGACCTGTCCGGTCTCGACGCCGCCTGGCGGCTGCTGGCCGCGATCCCCGCCGCCCGTACCGTCGCCCGCCACTCCAAGACCCTGGCCGAGGCGAGCGCCGCGCTGTCCGGCCTCCTGGTCGTCACCCGGGGCCGGCGCCCGCACGGCACCCTCCCGGTCGCCGCCCGGCTCTCGCCGGTCAACGTCACCACGGCCGCGGCCCTGTTCTCGGGCTGGCGGGCCGCGCTGCGGGTCGGCATCCGCCGGGCGCCCCACCCGCCGCCCCGCGTCCCCTGGCACGCGCTCGCGCCCAAGGAGGCGCTGGCGCGGATCACGGCGGCCCGCCGTCCGGCACACCGCGACGCGCCGTGGGTGCGGCGGCTCACGGCCCACCCACCGCTGCGCCGGGCGGGCCGGCTGGTCGGCGCGGTGCGCTCCGAGCTCGACGATCCGCTGACGCCGGTCCTGCTCGTCGGGGCGACGGCCTCCGCCCTGCTCGGGTCGACCGTGGACGCGGCGCTGGTCGCCGGAGCCCTCACGATCAACGCGATGATCGGCGCGTTCCAGCGGCTGCGCTCCGAACGGGCGCTCTCCGCGCTGGAAGTGACGCAGAATCAGCGCGTCACGGTGGTGGACGGCGAGCGGACCCGCAGGGTCGGTGCCGCCGACCTGAGGCCGGGTCAGCTCATCGAACTGAGCACCGGAGAGGTGGTGCCCGCCGACGCCCGGCTGATCGAGGTGGACGAGCTGGAGGTGGACGAGTCCGCGCTGACCGGAGAGTCCCTCCCGGTCGCGAAGCAGCTGGACGCCACCCCCGAGGCGACGGTCGCCGACCGCCGCTGCATGGTTTTCGAGGGCACCACCGTGGTGGCCGGGCACGCCCGGGCCGTCGTCGTCGGCACCGGCGAGGACACCGAGGCCGGACGGGCCGCCCACCTCGCCGCCCGCACCCCGCCCGCCGGGGGAGTCCAGGCCCGGCTGCGCGAACTGACCGACCGCAGCCTGCCGTTCACCCTGCTCGGCGGAGCCGCCGTCGCGGGGATCGCGGTGCTGCGCGGCAGCCCGGTGCGCGAGGCCGTCCGGGGCGGGCTGGCCGTGGCGGTGGCCGCCGTGCCCGAGGGCCTGCCGCTGGTGGCCACCGTCGCCCAGTTGGCCGCGGCCCGCCGGCTCAGCCGTCAGGGCGTGCTGGTCCGCACCCCGCGCGCCCTGGAGGCGCTCGGCCGGATGGACACCGTCTGCTTCGACAAGACCGGCACCCTGACCGAGAACCGGCTGCGGGTGACCCGCGTCGCCACGGCCGACGGCGCCCGCCACCCGGCCGACGACCCCACGGCCGTCGACGTCCTGCGGACGGCGGCCCGGGCCTGCCCGCCGGCCGACGAGGACGAGGCCGTGCACGCCCACTCCACCGACGAGGCGGTGCTCGCCGCCGCACCGGACGACCTCGGCTGGACGCCCGCCCAGACGCTGCACTTCGAGGCCAGCCGCGGCTACGCGGCCGCGACCGGGACGGCGGACGACGGGCGGGCGCTGCTGGTGGTGAAGGGCGCGCCCGAAGCCGTGCTGCCCGCCTGCGCGGGCGCGGCGGAGACCGGGGAAGCGACGGTGGCGGCCCTGGGCGCCGAGGGCCTGCGGGTCCTCGCCGTCGCGCGGCGACCGCTCCCCGACGCCGACGAGGCGGCGCTCGACCGGCCGTTGGAGGGGCTGGAACTGGTCGGCTTCGTCGCTCTGGCCGACACCCCGCGATCCGGGTCCGCAGCACTGATCGAGGGGCTCCGCGCCACCGGCGTACGGCCCGTGATGCTCACCGGCGACCATCCGGCCACGGCCCGCGCGGTCGCCCTCGCCCTCGGCTGGCCCGAGGACCTCACCCTGGCGACCGGCGACGAGCTGGCCGGCCTCGACCGGACCGGCCGCGCCCGGGCGCTGGGCGGCTGCGACGTCGTCGCCCGGGTCGCCCCCGAGCAGAAGGTGCTGGTGGTCGAGGCGCTCCGGGAATCCGGGCGGGTGGTCGCGATGGTCGGGGACGGCGCCAACGACGCCGCCGCCATCCGCTCGGCCGACGTCGGGATCGGGATCGCCGCCCGGGGTTCGGCGGCCGCCCGCAATGCGGCCGACCTGGTGATCACCGACGACGAACTGACCGTGCTGACCGACGCCGTGGACGAGGGCCGGGCGCTGTGGCGCAGCGTCGCGGACGCGATCACCATCCTGATCGGCGGCAACGCCGGCGAGATCGGCTTCTCCCTGCTGGGCACCCTGCTGTCCGGGCGCGCCCCGATGTCCACCCGGCAGATCCTGCTGGTCAACCTGCTCACCGACATGTTCCCGGCGATGGCCGTCGCGGTCACCCCGCGGGACGATTCCCCGGACGGCGAGGCCGCCCAGCGCGTCGGTACTGCCGCGCTGGACGCCCCGCTCGCCCGGCAGATCCGCCACCGCGGTCTGGTCACCGCCCTCGGCGCGGCCACCGCCTGGCTGATCGGAACCGCCACCCCCGGCTCGGTCCGGCGCACCAGCACGATGGCCCTGTGCGGCGTCGTCGGCGCCCAGCTGGCCCAGACCCTGACCGGGCGGGCCCGCAGCCCGCTGGTGCTGGCGACGGTGCTGGGCTCCGCGGCCGCGCTGGCGGTGATCGTGCAGACGCCGGGCGTCAGCCGGTTCTTCGGCTGCACCCCGCTCGGCCCGGTGGCCTGGACGGGCGTGGCGGCCTCGATCGCCGTGGCCGTCGCCGCGCCGCCGCTGCTCCCGCAGGCCGAGCGGCTGGTGCTGGTGGCGCTGGCCCGGGCGGTGTCGGCCGTACGGGGCAAGCGGTCATGAGCGGGGCCGAGCGGCCCGGTCGGACCGGGCGTTTCTGCGCCCGGTCGTAGAGTCCCCGGTCGCGGAGCCGGCGGGCGCCGGCACGGGGGCGGGTGGTGCGGACCGTGTCACTCCACCGTTCCGTTCCCGGATCAGCCCACCGTTCCGTTCCCGGATCAGCGCCGACGGGTGTCGCGCCCCTGCCCGGCGGCCAGGCGGCGGCGGATCACCATCAGATCGAGCACGCTGATCCCCGCGAACGCCAGGCACACGGCGGCGAGGACGGCGTACAGGCCCCGGTTGGGCGGCGGGCCCGGGGCGGCGAGTGCGGCCAGTACGGCGAAGGCCACCGCTCCGCAGAGGAACAGCACCAGGAAGATCCGGGACAGCAGTCGTCGCAGCTCCAGGTTGGAGCGGGCGTTCACCGGCTCGGTGCCCCGGCGCACCCCGGGCTGGGGCCGCAGTTCGGGCGTCGTCCGGCCGGGGCCGCTCGGGGTGTGCGGGTAGTCATGGCGCTCACCTGCCCCGCGTCGCGTGTGTCGTCCGGCCATGGTGTGCTCCGTTGGATGTGTCCGGCCAGTGGTTGCGCCGTGCGCCTACCCGGCACCGCCCGCAGGACACCCGAGCCGCAGGCGGACGGTCAGCTGCGGGCCCTGCTCCTCGCGGCCCTCCTCGGCCACCCGGCAGAGCGCGGAGAGCGTCCGCAGCATCGTCTCGACGTGCTCGGGCGCGCCGAGCAGCTCCGCCGTGGCCTCGCCGGTCGGGGCGGGCGGTCCCGGCGGCGGGGCGGGGCTCTGGACGTCGAAGGCCTGTGAGGTGGTCACCGCCGGGCCCGGCCCGGGGAACGCCTCGGTGCCCTCGGGCCCGGCCTCGGCGACCGTCCAGGTGCTCTCCGAGGTCAGGGTGGGCGGTACGTCCCACACGTTGCCGATCCGCGTCCGGCCCCGGCCCGTGTGCGTCGGGAAGGCCGCCTCCAGGGCGTCGAGGACGGCCCCGGCGACCTCCGGCGCGCCGTCCGTGAGGCGAACGAGGACATGGCCGGCGAGCAGGGGCAGGCCCATCGACTTCTCCGTTCTGTCCGCTGCAGCTGTTCTGTCCGACGTGTCCCGTCCGACATCCGTTCTGCCCGGTCTGTTCGAGGACCAGGGACGCACACCGGGCGGGCCGCCGCACCTTCAGCGTTCCCGCCCGAGCCGGGACAGCAGCTCCGGCAGGTCCGCCACCGAGTCGAGGACGTGGTCCGGGTCGCCGTCGCCGCGGCGCGGGGCGCCCGGGGCCGCCTTGCCGGTGCGCACCAGGACGCCGGTGATCCCGTACCGCTGGGCGGCCAGCACATCGGACTCGATGTCGTCGCCGACCATCAGCGCCCGGTCCGCGGCGAGGCCGAGCCGGTCCAGGGCGGCGGTGAAGAACGCCTCGGCCGGTTTGCCGAGCACCTCGGCGCGCACCCCGGCCGCGTACTCCAGCGCGGCGACGAAGGCGCCGCCGTCCAGCCGCAGCCCGTCCCCGGTCCGCCAGTAGGCGTTGCGGTGCATGGCGACCAGCCGGGCGCCGTGCTGGAGGGCCGTGAAGGCGCGGTCGAGCGCCGGGTAGTCGAACTCGGGGCCCGCGCCACCGGTCAGGACCACCTCGGCCTCGGCCGGGTCGTCGACGACGGAGACGGGCCCCAGGTCCGCCCGGATGTCGCCGCTGTTGAGCAGCAGGCAGCGGGATCCCGCCAGTCGGGCGGCGGTGGCGGCGGGCGCGGTGAGCACGGACTCGACGGTGACCGGGAACCCGGCCGCGGCGAGGGTTTCGGCGACGGACTGCCGGGTGCGGGAGGTGGTGTTGGTCAGCAGCACGTACGGCAGGCCCTCGGCGTGCAGCCGGCGCAGCGCCGCCACGGCTCCGGGGAGCGGCTGCCAGTCCACCGTGAGCACGCCGTCGATGTCGAGCAGCACGCCTTCGGGTCGTCCCATGACCCGAACATAGCGCCGACGCGGCCGCGGGGCCCGGCCTCCGCCCGTCAGCCGATGAGGCCGAGGCGTGGTCCGCCCCGGTCGTGCAGCCGTCGCAGGAAGCCGAGCACCCCGGCGGACCCGCCCGCCCAGGTGGCGCTCGCCCGGGCGAGACCCGGGTCCGGGAAGACCGGGCGGGCCGGGGTGCCGCCGCTACGGCTGAGGATCACGGCCGCGACGGTACGGGCGGCGTCCCAGAACTCCTCGGAGGCGGAGGACCCGGACGTTCTTGTGGTTCCGCAGGTTCCGGAGGTTCCGGAGGCGACCGCGACGTCCACCAGGAAGTCGCCGACGCCCGCGAGCCCGCAGCACTGGCCGACCAGCGGCATCCGCGGCGCGAGCGCGGCGCAGGTGCGGGCGGCCTGCCGGGCGAGGGAGAGGTACCCGGGGTCGCCCAGCCGGTCGGCGGCCCGGACGAGCACCGTCCCGACCCCGGCGAGTCCCCGGCACCAGGAGCCGTAGCGGCGGGTCGCCCCCGGGGCGGTGGCCCGGGCGAGGAGCCCCGGGGTGACGGCGGCGAGCTCCGCGCAGGCCTGCTCGGCCCGGCGCAGGTCGGCCGGATCTCCGCTCGAACTCCCGTACTCCAGCAGGAAGTAGGCGACGCCTGCCGTGCCGTGCGCGAGCCCCTCGCGCAGGGCGGCCCGGCCGACGGTGTCGGCGCCCGCGGGCGACAGCCGGGCCCGGCCGGAGGCCAGCATCCGGGCGCACTCGGCAGCGACGGCGAGGTGCCGGTCGCGGTCCGCCGGGGAGCACCGGGCGAGCAGCAGGCGGCCGATGCCGATCCCGGCGACGCCCTCGATCAGATCCGCCTCGGGCGGCCCGCCGTCCGGGCCCCGCGTCGGCAGGTCCTCGGCCCTGGCCACGAGGGTGCCACGCATGACGGCCCCGTCCGCGGCGGTGCCCACGGCGGCCCCGTCCGCGGCGGCCCCGCCCGTGCCGATCCCGGCCTCGGCGAGGAACAGGTCGACGCCGGTACGGCCCGAGTAGAAGCCCGGCGGCAGGCTGCGGGATCGACCCGCCGTCCACCGCGCCAGCGCCTCGACGGCCTCCGACACCCCGGGCCGGTGGAGGTGGTGGATCAGCTCCAGGCCGAGGCCCGCGCTCCCGCCGTAGACGTCGACCGGGGTCGGCACGGCCGCGCGCGCGGAGAGCACCGGGTCGACGATCCGCCCGGCCTCGGCGACGCAGTACCCGGTGGTGTGCTCGACGATCTCCCGGAGCAGGTCGGCGTCGACCCGTGGCGGCTCGGCCTCCCGGGACGCCGCCCGGGACTTCCCGGTGCGCAGCCGGTCGGCGCCGGCGGTCCGTACGGCCGGATCGAGGCTGGTCAACTCGGCGATCAGCTCGCGGAATCGGCGGTGGTCGTCGCCGGGCAGCGCCCGGGCCAGCCCGGCCAGGGTGCGGTCCCGGTTGACGGCCGGGTCGTCGTCGACGATGACCGGGTCCAGGCCGGTGGCGGCGAATCCGAGGGTCGCGCCCAGCGCGTAGTAGTCGTCGGCGGGTCGGGCCGGCTGCCCGGCCGGGCGCCGTACCGGCTCGCTGTAGCCGGGTGTCGCGCCGTCCGGGGCGGCGCCGTCGATGGCGCTGATCCCGAAGTCGACCAGCCGGCACCGGCCGTCGGCGTCGAGCGCCACGTTGTCGGGCTTCAGGTCGCGGACCACCACGCCCCGGCGGTGGATGCCGTCCAGCAGCCGCAGCAGCCGGGTGGCCAGCCCGGCCAGCCGGTCGGCGTCGTACGGGCCCCGCTCCTGGACCTCCCGCCGCAGGTCCCGGTCGCCGCAGCTGCTCATCACCAGGTACTCGTCCGAGCGGTGCCGGAAGGAGTCGAGCGCCCGGGGCACCCCGGGGAGGCCGTCGAGCGCGGAGAGCACCGCCCGTTCGTGGCGCAGCCGGTCCCGGGCGTCCGCCCCGGACTCCTCTTCGGCGACGAAGGCCCGGGCCTGCTTGACCACCACCGGCAGTCCGGTGGTCAGGTCGACCGCCCGGTAGACGTTGCCCTGCGGCTTGCGCGCGATGCCGGCGGTGACCCGGTAGCGTCCGCCGCCGAGCCCGGGGGAGGCCTCCGGTCGGGCCGCCGCGGCCGCCCGCCGTTCGAAGGGGTCCTCGGCCCACGGCGGGCACCGGTAGGAAGCGGCCGCCAGGCCGTCGAAGACCCGGCCGTCCGGGCCGACCATGACGGATTCCAGCCGCCCGCTCCGGCCGGTCCGGTAGTCGCCGGTGAAGGGCCCGTAGCGGTAGTGGACCGGCGCGTCCGGATCGACCCGCCGGTCGCTCACCACCGTCGGCCCCTCGCGCCCGCGCAGTACCGCGACCAGCTCCTCGGCGAGCGCGACCACGGTGCCGGGCGCCGGGTACACCGTGATCGCCTTCCCGACCGAACCAGCGCCGCGCATCCCGGAGTTGAGCTCCCGCAGGACCTCCGGACCGCTCGCCCACTTGGCGTGGCAGACGTACCGCAGCAGCACCGGTCGGACGATCCCGATCACGGCCGCCAGCTCGCCGGGCCGTGCCGAGACGTGCAGCTTCCAACCGTGTTCCACCGCCGGCATCCGAGGATCGTTCAGGTAGGTCCAGGTGTCATCGGACCACCCGCGGCGGCCGGCGGCGGAACCGGTCACGTCAGGAGTTGAAGTCGCAGGCGAACCGGGTGGTCGCCGTCACCCACGGGTCGGCCAGACACGCCGTGGCCTCGCGGTCGGTGCGGTCGTCGTCCTCGAACGCGACGGTCTCGTCATCGACCAGCAGCGGACCCGCGTCGCGGATCTCCTCGATCATGGTTCCGGGCATGGGAAACCTCCAGATCTTGTCGTGCCTCCGGTGATGGTGCGGGTCGCGGCCCGTGCGGCTGGCGCAGTGGGCCGGGATCCCGATCCACGAAGGTAGGGAGGAACGTTCCGCCTGACAAGAGCTCAGGACGCAGCAGCTCCACTTCCCGAGCACATCCGTGGAGGAACCGTAAACATGCTCGCGGGTGCGGCGGCCGCCCGGCTCAGGAGCTGACGCCGACCGCGTGCCGGAAGCTCGTCCGGTCGGAGACCAGGTCCAGCACGGCCCGGGCCACGTCGGCGCGCGGGATGCTGGAGCCGGCCGGTCCGGCCTCGACGGCGTGCCGGTAGCGGCCCCGGCCCGGCCGGTTCGTCAGCCGCGGCGGTCGGACGGCCGTCCAGTCCAGGCCGCTGTCGCGCAGCACCCGTTCCATCGCCTCCAGGTCGGTGTACACGTCCCGGAGTACCGCCCGGAGCAGCGGGCCGAAGGCCTTCGCGGCGAGGAAGGGCTGCCCGGCCCCGGAGCGGTTGAGCGGTGCGGCGCTGCCTGGGAGGCGGCCGAGGCGGCGGGGGGTCAGCGCCCCAGGTAACGGCGGCCCGGTATCTGTTCGAAGATCAGATTGGTGCGGGTCTGGGCCACCGCCGGGTGGGTGGTGAGGTGGTCCACGACGAAGTCGCGCAGCTCCTCGGGCCCGGCGACGCCGACGTGCAGCAGGTAGTCGTCCGAGCCGGCCATGTGGAAGACGGCCAGCACGCCGGGCAGGTCGGGGGCGGTGCTGCGGAAGCTCTCGTTCTGCTCGCGGGTGTGGGCGCGCAGCCGTACCGAGATCATCGCCTGGAGCGGCAGCCCGATCGCGGCCGGGTCGAGCTCGGCCCGGAAGCCGCGGATGATGCCGCGCTCCTGGAGCGCCCGGACGCGGGCCAGGCAGGTGGAGGGGGCGATGCCGACGGCGGCCGCGAGGGCGTTGTTCGGGAGGCGGGCGTTCTCGGCCAGGGCGCGGACGATCGCCCGGTCCACGTCGTCGAGCGGTGCCCGGCGGGCCTGCGGATTGTTCGGCATGCCCGCCAGGATCCCAGTCCGTTCCGCAGATTCGCAAACCTGACCGGGCCTGGACCGAATGTTCTTCGGAGAGGCTTCCGCCGAGCGTCCGGAAGTTCCATCCTTGCCGACGGTCCTTACCGACGGCTGTCGTCGACGCAGACGGCAGCCGTCGCCCCACCGCACCCCCGGAGCGCGCCGCCCATGAGCCCGACCGCCTTCCCCGCCGCCGAGACCGAGACCGCGACCGCGCGCGCGACCGCGATCGCCGTCGATCCCGGTCCGGAGCTGGACGGCGGCGACTTCACGCTTCCCGAGGGCGGCCTGGACGACGACCGGCGGCTGCGCGCGCTCGACGCCGTGGACGAGTACCTGACCCGCAAGCGCAAGCACCTGGTCGGCTATCAGGCCACCCAGGACATGCAGGGCACCGCACTGGACCTCGCCCGGTTCATGCCGAACAACATCAACAACCTCGGCGACCCGTTCCAGAGCGGCGGCTACAAGCCCAACACCAAGGTCGTCGAGCGGGCCGTGCTCGACTACTACGCCAAGCTCTGGCACGCCGAGCGCCCGCACGACCCGGCCGACCCGGAGTCCTACTGGGGCTACATGCTGTCCATGGGCTCGACCGAGGGCAACATGTACGCCCTCTGGAACGCCCGGGACTACCTGAGCGGCAAGGCGCTGATCCAGCCGCCGGCCGCCCCCTTCGACGCGGTGCGCTACGTCAAGGCCGACCCGGACCGGCGGAACCCCAACGCCCACCACCCGGTGGCCTTCTACTCCGAGGACACCCACTACTCCTTCGCCAAGGCCGTCGCCGTCCTCGGCGTGGAGACCTTCCACGCCGTCGGCCTGGAGAAGTACGCCGACGAGTGCCCGCTGGTCGACCCGGTGACCGGCCTGAACACCTGGCCCACCGAGGTGCCCTCCCGCCCCGGCCCGTCCGGCCTGTCCTGGGACGGCTCCGGCGAGATAGACGTCGACGCCCTCGCCGTGCTCGTCGAGTTCTTCGCCGCCAAGGGCCACCCGGTCTTCGTCAACCTCAACCTCGGCAGCACCTTCAAGGGCGCCCACGACGACGTCCGAGCGGTCTGCGAGCGGCTGCTGCCGATCTTCGAGCGGCACGGGCTGGTGCGGCGCGAGGTGGTGTACGGCAGCTGCCCGCAGACCGGCCGGCCGCTGGTGGACGTGCGCCGCGGCTTCTGGATCCACGTGGACGGCGCGCTCGGCGCGGGCTACGCGCCGTTCCTGCGGCTGGCAGCCGAGGACCCCGAGCGGTACGGCTGGACGCCGGAGGCTGAGCTGCCCGAGTTCGACTTCGGCCTGCGGCTGCCCACCGCCGGGCACGGCGAGGTCGACATGGTCTCGTCGATCGCGATGAGCGGCCACAAGTGGGCCGGTGCGCCGTGGCCGTGCGGCATCTACATGACCAAGGTGAAGTACCAGATCTCGCCGCCGTCCCAGCCGGACTACATCGGCGCCCCGGACACCACCTTCGCCGGCTCCCGCAACGGCTTCTCCCCGCTGGTCCTCTGGGACCACCTGTCCCGCTACTCCTACCGGGACCAGGTGCACCGGATCCGCGAGGCCCAGGAGCTGGCCGCCTACCTGGAGCGGCGGCTGACCGCGATGGAGCGCGAACTCGGCGTCGAGCTCTGGTCGGCCCGCACCCCGGGCGCCGTCACCGTCCGGTTCCGCAAGCCGAGCCCGGAGCTGGTGGCGAAGTGGTCGCTGTCCTCCCAGGACGTGCTGATGGTCCCGGGCGACGAGGCCACCCGGCGCAGCTACGTGCACGTCTTCGTGATGCCCTCGGTCGACCGGGCCAAGCTGGACGCCCTGCTGGCCGAACTCGCCGAGGACCCGGCGATCCTGGGCGCGCCCTGACCGTCGTCAGAGGTTGGTCAGCTGGTCGCCCTTGGCGTCCTGGAGGACGTGGTCCACGCAGACCGCCAGGATGACCAGGATCAGGGCGTCCTGCGGGCTCATCACGTCCACGGCGTAGGCGTCGCGGACGGTGAACCAGCGGCGGGACACGTGCGCCAGGGTGGTGCCCTCGTGGCGTATGTCGAACTCGCGGTCCCACAGGTTGCCGTTGATCCTCAGCTTGCGGCCGTCGCCGAGGCGGACCTTGAAGCGGTCGCCGAAGAGCTTGAACAGCTTCTTGCTGACCTTCGCGGTGGGCTGCCCCTCCTGCTTGATCAGCAGGGTGTGGTGGAAGGTGAAGGCCTTGCGGACGATGCTCGCGACGTGCTCGCCGCGGGTGTCGACCAGGCGGAAGGTGCGGCGCAGCCGGAAGAACTTCCGGTTCACGCGGTAGAGCTTCTCCCGTTGCTCGGTCTCGATCCAGGCCTCCTCGTGGAAGGCGAACATGCGGTCGCGGACCAGGTAGCGCACTGTGGTTCCCCCGTGGTGTCCGCCGGCCCCCGTGGCCGGCGCGGCCCAGAGCGTAGCGGCCGGTCAGCGAGGGGGAGGGGCAGGGGGTGGTGCTCTTTACCGGTCCGCGACCTTCCGCCGCCCTGACGCGGGGTGCGGGACGGCGGGGCTCATTCGAGTGCCGCCACTCGTGCGGTCTCTAGGCGATGCCCTGTCCGTCGATGTCCGCCCCCCATTCGTCCTCGCCGGTGGCGCCCACGCAGTACCCGCCGCCCTGGACGGTGCCCCCGTTCTCCTGGCACTGCTCGGCGGTGACGTCGCGGGGCAGGGCCATGGCCGGGGCGGAGCCGGCGAGGACGAGGACGGCGGTGGCGGCGAACGGGACGGCCAGGCGGGCCAGCGATGAAGTGATCATGTGCCTTACGAGAGCACGCACCCGCTGCGGCGGCGAGCCGTACGCGTCCGTTCGCAGGCCACGACCCGTCAGCGCGGGCCGGCGGCCTCCGGAGGCCAGGTGTCCGGGGCGAGGACGCCGAGGGCGTAGGCGCGGGCGACCAGGGCGGTGCGGTTGGGCAGGTGCCAGCGGCGGGAGAGCCGGGCGAGGTGGTAGTTGACGCCGTCCGTGGTGAGCCCGACCTCCTTGGCGATCCGGGCGGTGGTGGCGCCCCGGGCGGCCGCGGCGAGGATGCGGGCCTCGATCGGACTGACCTCGGCGCCCGGGCCGGGCTGCCGGGGGACGGGCGGGGCGGTGGGCTCGGCGAGGGTGCGCAGCGAGATCAGCAGGTTCGGGGTCTCCTCCGGGGAGTCGCTGATCAGCTCGACGGTCATCTCGCCCTGCCGTTCGCGGCCGTCGGCGGGCGTCCAGGAGACCTTGGCCGGGTACTGCGAGCGGCGGTGGAGGCGGACGGCCTCGGTGAGCGCCTGGAGGGTGGCGCGGTCCCTGAGGGTGAAGAACTCCAGGATCCGCTGGTGGCGCAACTGACCGGGGAGCAGGCCGAACTCGGCGGCCATCGCGCGGTTGACGATCAGGATCCGGCCGCCGTACTCGCACACCGCGATGGGCAGCGGCACGTGGTCCATGAGGCGCAGGGCGCGATTGCGCCAGATCACCGCCGGGTCCTGCCTGGTCACCGGCGCGGGGCGGCGGCCCTCGATCGGTCGCATGCGTCGTCCTCCTCCTGTCGCACCGGGCCGCAACTGATGGAGCGTAGGCAAGTCTCCGGACGGTGCGAGCACTACACAATCATGTAGTGATCACTGTCGGGCGGCGGCCGTGGGGGCTCAGAGTGGAGGAACCGAGAAGTTTTCCGCCGTGGGAGGGACCCACCGATGACCGACACCACGACCGAGGCAGCGAGCAGCACCGGTACCACCACGGGGGGACCGACCGTCCCCCTGGTGGACATCTCCGCGCTGGCGCCGGCCAGCGTCCCCGTGCTGCGGAGCATGGAACTGGCCAGAGAGCACGGCCCGGCCTTCGTCCAGCGCCTGCACGGCCGCGAGGTGCTGATGGTCAGCAGCCTGGAACTGGTCGAGGAACTGGCCGACGAGGAGCGCTTCACCAAGGCGATCGGCCCGGCGCTGGAGAACGTCCGCGAGTTCACCGGGGACGGCCTGTTCACCGCCTACAACGACGAGCCGAACTGGGCCAGGGCGCACGACATCCTGATGCCCGCCTTCGCGCTCGGCTCGATGCGCACCTACCACCCGGTGATGCTGAAGGTCGCCCGCCGGGTCATCGAGGCCTGGGACCGCCGCTCGGCCGCCGGGCTGACGGTGGACGTGCCCGGCGACATGACCCGGATGACCCTGGACACCATCGGACTGGCCGGGTTCGGCTTCGACTTCGGCTCCTTCGAGCGGGACGAGCCGCACCCCTTCGTCGAGGCCATGGTGCGCTGCCTGGACTGGGCGATGACCCGGCTGACCCGCAACCCGGCGCTCGACCACGGCGAGCGCGACGCCGCCTTCCGCCGGGACGCCGACTACCTGGCCGGCGTGGTGGACGAGGTGATCGCCGCCCGGGTGGAGAGCGGCGCCGAGGACGGCCCGGCCGAGGACCTGCTCGGCCTGATGCTCGGCGCGGTCCACCCCGTCGACGGCACCCGGCTGGACATCGAGAACATCCGCAACCAGGTGATCACCTTCCTGATCGCCGGCCACGAGACCACCTCGGGTGCGCTCTCCTTCGCGCTGCACTACCTCGCCAAGCACCCCTCCGAACTCCGCCGCGTCCAGGAGGAGGTGGACGCGCTCTGGGGCGACCGGTCCGACCCGGAGCCCTCGTACGAGGACGTCGGCCGGCTGCGCCACACCCGTCAGGTGCTCAACGAGGCGCTGCGGCTGTGGCCGACGGCGCCCCAGTTCAGCCGGGAGGCGCGGGCGGAGACCCTGCTCGGCGGGCGGATCCCGGTCCGTCCGGGGATGCCGATCTTCGTGCTGACCCCGATGCTGCACCGCGACCCGGCCTGGGGCGACAACCCGGAGCTCTTCGACTCCTCCCGGTTCGACCCCGAGCGCGAGGCGGTCCGCTCCCCGCACGCCTTCAAGCCCTTCGGGACCGGCGAACGCGCCTGCATCGGCCGGCAGTTCGCGCTGCACGAGGCGACCATGCTGCTCGGCATGCTGGTCCACCGTTACCGGCTGATCGACCACGCCGACTACCAGCTGACCCTCAAGCAGACGCTCACCATCAAGCCCGAGGGCTTCACCCTCGCCCTCGCCCCGCGCACCCCCGCACCGCCGGCCCGGTACGCCCGGCCCGACCAGCCGGCCGTGCCGCGGCAGGCCGCCGGCGCCGCCGAGCGCCCGGACCGCCCCGGCCGGGTCCGCCAGGGCACCGGCCTGCTGCTGCTGCACGGCTCCAACTACGGCGCCTGCCGCGACTTCAGCCGCCAACTCGCCGAGGTCGCTGCCGAACTCGGCTGCGACACCGAGACCGCCCCGCTGGACGCGTACGCCGACGGCCTGCCCACCGACCGCCCGGTGGTGATCACCGCCGCCTCGTACAACGGCCAACCGACCGACGACGCGGCCGAGTTCGTCCGCCGCCTGGCCGAGGCCCCGGACGGCGCGGCCGACGGCGTCCAGTACGCGGTGCTCGGCATCGGCGACCGCACCTACGCCGCCACCTACCAGCGCATCCCCACCCTGGTCGACGACCGGCTCGCCGCCCTCGGCGGCACCCGGCTGCTCGCCCGCGCCGAGGCCGACGCCTCCGGCGACCTGGCCGGTACCGTACGGGAGTTCACCGAGGCGCTGGCCGACCTCCTGCTGACGCGCCACGGCGACGCCGAGGCCGCGGCCGCCCCGCGGGAGGAGGCCGCGTACACCGTCACCGAACTGACCGGCGGCCCGCTGGACGCGCTCGCCGCCCGGCACGGCATGAGCAAGCTGACCGTCACCGCCGTCGGCAGCCTGACCGACCCCGACTACCACCGGGTGAAGCGGCTCGTCCGGCTCGCCCTGCCGGCCGGCGCCGAGTACCGGACCGCCGACCACCTGACCGTGCTGCCGGCCAACGACCCGGTCCTGGTCGAGCGCGCCGCCAAGCTGCTCGGCACCGACCTCGACACGGTGCTGAGCATCGTCGCCCACCGGCGCACCGGCCTCGCGGTCGACCGCCCGCTGAGCGTACGGGAACTGCTCACCCACCACGTCGAGTTGCAGGACCGCCCGACCGCCGAGCAGCGCGCCACGCTGGCCGCGCTCAATCCCTGCCCGCCCGAGCAGGCCGCGCTGCGGGCGCTGCCCGCGGACGACCCGCGCACCCTGCTCGACCTGGTCGAGGACTTCCCGGCCCTGCGGGAGGCGCTCGGCTGGCCGGTGCTGCTGGAACTGCTGCCGCCGATCCGGCCCCGCCACTACTCGATCTCCTCCTCGCCCGCGGGCCCCGCACCCGCGGCCGGGGGCGTACGGGAGGTCGACCTGATGGTCTCGGTGCTCAGCGCCCCGGCGCGCTCGGGCCGGGGCACCTTCCGGGGCACCGGTTCCGGCTACCTCGACCGGGTGGGCGTCGGCGACACCGTGCTGGCCCGGGTCCAGCCCTGCCGGGAGGCTTTCCGGATCGGGCACCGCACCCCGGTGATCATGATCGCGGCCGGGACCGGACTGGCGCCCTTCCGCGGCGCCGTCGCCGACCGCCGGGCGCTGCTGGCCTCGGCCGGCGAGGGGGCCCAACTCGCCCCGGCTTTGCTGTACTTCGGCTGCGACGCCCCGCAGGCGGACTACCTCCACCGGGCCGAGCTGGAGGAGGCCGAGCGGGTGGGCGCGGTCTCGATGCGGCCCGCCTTCAGTGAGCAGCCGGAGGGCGGGCGGCGGTTCGTCCAGGACCGCATCGCGGCCGAGGCCTCGGAGGTCTGGGCGCTGCTGGAGGCCGGTGCGGAGGTGTACGTGTGCGGCGACGGCGCCCGGATGGCGCCCGGCGTGCGGGAGGCCTTCCGGACGCTCTACCGGGAGCGCACGCCGGGGGCCGACGAACAGCGGGCGCAGGAGTGGTTGCAGGGCCTGATCGAGGCCGGGCGCTACGTCGAGGACGTGTACGCGGGCTGAGGGCCCGGCCGGGGGTGTCCGGTGTCCGGCCGCTGAGGAACGTCCGCCCCGCCCGCCGCTCGACGTGAGCGGCGGGCGGGCGGCCGGTGCGTCAGTGTGCAGGGCGTGGCCCTCGACGGCGGGGCGGGCGTGCTGCTGCGGGCCCGGCGGCCGTCGGCGGCGGACCCTACGGCCGGACGCGGACCTGGATGACGGCGTGGCGGCCGCTGACGCGCCACCCCGTCCCGGTCCCGTCGAGCCGGGCGACGGTGGCGGCGTCCAGACCGACGACCACGTCCGACTTCAGCGTCCGCAGGGCGGCGACGCTCGACGGGAAGTGCTCGGCCGTCTCGGCGAAGGGGGTGGTCGGGGGCCAGAGCCGGTCGCCGACCAGGCGGCGGTAGTTGAGGTCACCCTTGAGGATCGTCAGCGCCGCGCCCCCGAGTTCGGCCCGGAGGCCGGCGGGCAGGTCGTGGTACGGGAGCGGCGCGCAGAAGAACGGATGGGTGCGGATCACCAGCGTGCCGAGGTTCAGCGCCCGCCACAGCCGCTCGCCGACGGCCCCGGCCGCCGGTGACGGCGCGGTGCGCAGACGCTCGACCGAGGCGAGGACGTCGGCGGTGGTGGCGTCCGACACGTAGTACGGCTGGGGCTTCACGTACAGGGCGACCTCGGCGGCCCGGCCCTCGGTCAGCAGATGGTCGATCAGCACCAGGTCGGGCAGCAGCTCCCGGCCCGCGTTGTCCGCGACGAGGCAGACCAGCCCGCCGCCGGCCCGCTCCAGCTCGGAGCGGAGCAGTGCGCTGTCGTCCGCGAGCAGGTCGGAGGAGACCGGGCCGCCGGCCCCGGCGGTGAGCTGGAAGCCGAGGTCCGCCCGGTTGCCCCACAGGGCGGACGAGAGCAGTGCCTCCGCCCGTCGGGACGGCGGCAGGCCGTCGAGCCGGTCGAGCGCCGCCAGCTCCTCGTCCACCGCGGCTCCGGCCAGTTCGGCGTTCTTGAACGGCGCGAACGGGTCGATGCCCTGCCAGGCGCCGGGCCGGAAGTACCCGGTGGCGTCGAGCAGTCGGCGGTAGAAGTAGCTCTCCGCCCACAGGAACGGCGCCTCGCCCCAGGGCCTGCCCCACACGGGCCCGCCCCACTCCCGCCACCGGGCGGCGTCCGGGGTGTCCTCCTCCGGCGGCTCCAGCAGGCCGGTGGTGCTCTCCACCAGCAGCGCCTCGATCGCCGCCCGCTCGGCCGGGCCGTACGGCAGGGCGTCGAGAACCCGCCGGACCAGCACGGGGTGGCGCTCGTGGAAGACGGCCCACGGGAACGAGCCGGGGACGTCACTGCGGATCACGGGTGCGTTCGGCACGGTGGGGCCTCTCGGCGGGAGCTGCTGGCTGGACCGGGGGCTCGGGCCTGTCCCCGTCGGCTCCAGCCGAGACTAGACGATCCCGGTCTGGCGGCGGGTGGGGGAGAGCGCGAGGAAAAGTGTTATCCGGTCGCCGGCCAGGAGGTCTCCTGGGCATGGGAACGAACGCGGGAGGCCGTGGCAGAGGGTGCGCGGCCGGCACGCGGGGTTCGAGATGGGGCGCTCCGCGCGGGGACGGCAGTCCCCGGCCGGCGTTCGTTCCCACGGCGCCCGGCCGGATCGTCCCGTCCGTCCGGCGTCGCCCGGCGGTCCGCACGCACCCCACGGCGGCGGACCGCCGGGCACCGTTCGTCAGCCGCGCCGGAGCCGCCAGATCTGCTCCTCGCCGGTCTCCGCCGGAGCGAGCGCCTCGGCGGGGCGGCGCCCGTACTCGGTGAAGCCGAGCCGGGCCGGGACGGCGGCGCTGGCGAGGTTCGCGGGGTCGTGCACGATCTCCACGAAGTCCACGCCGGGGAGGTGGAAGGCCTGTTCGGCCAGCGCCCGGGCCGTCCGGGTGGCGATGCCGCGGCCGGTGGCGGCGGGGTGCAGCCAGTAGCCGATCTCCCGGCCGTCCTCCTCGGTGTCCTCGCGCCGGAACAGCCCGCAGGCGCCCACGATCGCGCCGTCCAGCAGGATCGCGTAGGTGAAGTCCTTCCCGCTCTCCCACAGTTCCGGGCGCTCCGCCAGGAACGCGGTGGTCTTGGCCTCGCTGTGCTCGGCGACCCACGGCATCCAGGGCCGCAGGTGCTCCAGCGACTCCTCGATGACCCGGAAGAACTCGGGGAAGTCCGCCTCGCCGCGGAAACGGCGCAACGTCACCTCGCCCAGGGCGATTTCCTGCTCTGCCAGCTTCATCCAGGGATGATGTCCGTCACCCCGCCGCCGGCGCAACGGGATAACGGCGCCTCCGCAGCAGGTGGAGCAGCGCGCCGAGGCCGGAGGTGGCGGCGGTGACCGTGAGCAGGGAGACGTCGGCGAGGCCGGCCATCGCGAGGTCGAACCGGGGGTTCTCGGCCTCCGCGGTGAACTCCGGATCCACCAGGCCTTCCGGGTCCTCGGTGACGCTCACCCGCTCGCCCGTCGTGTCACCGCTGCCGCAGGAGACGGACCGGGTGCGCCCCGGGGCTTCGTCGTAGCGCACCGCGCAGCTGTAGCTGGTGCCCTTGCCGTGCATCACCGTGATGTCGGTGACGGTGCCCGGGTGGACGGTGCCGCGCATGGACAGCACCGTGGCCTGGACGGTCTTGATGCTCATCAGCGGGACGGCGATCACCGGGGCGATCATCAGGAGCATTGCGGCGGTCTGCAGCGCCCTCGACCGGCAGAAGCACATCACGGCGTAGATCAGCCCGACCACCCCGGTCAGGACCAGCGCCGTCGCGGGGACGAGGAACCACGCGCCGAGCGCCCCGAGCGCCCCGCCGAGCGGGAGCAGCACGGCGGCGGCAGGGATCCACAGGGCCGTCAGCAGCGGCCGTCTCGGCCACGGCGTGTCGTTCTTCCCGGACTTCCCGGACCCGGCAGGCTTGCCGGACCCGTCGGGACGTCCGTCCCGGCCGGGCTCCCGCCCCGGCCGGGACGTCTCGTAGTGCGTCATGGCGGGAGATCCTGTCAGGTCGAACCGGGGACGGGCAGCGGCGGGGGCGGACCCTTTGCCGGGCGGGGCGGCTTGTGGAGGCCGGCGGCAGGAGTGGTGGACGTTGCCGAGGCTTCGGGTGCCAGGCCCGGTGGCCCGCCACGGATCCATCACGGCACCGCGGTGTCGGTGGCACCGGGCATGATCAGGGGACAGGACCGGGAACGGGGAGGTCGGGATGAGCGCCACGAGGTTGTGGGTCATCGGTACGGTGTCCGACGAGGAGTTGCGGCAGCTGCTGGGCGCGGCGGCCGAGGCCGGGCCTGTCGCGGCCGCGCCCGGGCCGGCGGCGCCCGGGGTGGCGGCGCCCGGGGTGGCCGAGGAACTGGCCTGGTGGCGCGGGGTGGCGGGCGAGTCCCTGTTCGGCGAGCCGGCCGTCGGCGGCGGGAGCGCCGGGGAGGACGCCTTCCGGCTGTGCGCGTTCTTCGACAGCTGCCGGGACGGCTCCGACGCGGTGGAGGACCTCCGGGAGGCCGTCGTGGGCCGGTTCCGGCCCGAGGAGAAGGAGGGCCTGTTCTCGGCCGCGGCACGCAAGGCCAACCCGTTCTGGGCCCTCGCCTACGCCCTCGGACCGGACGCCACGCTCCAACTGCCCGGCTGGTTCGGCGACTTCCTGCTCGACTCCCGGCAGGTCCGCGCCTGCCTCCCCGACGCCGAGGAGGCACTGACCCTGACCGGGGCCCGCCGCCGGGAGGTGGTCGAGCGCATCCACGCCTGGATGACCGGCCTCGGCGACGGCCCGGACCACGACGCCGACGCCCTCCTCGACGGCCCACTGCGCGTGCTCCGCCACGCCGCCCGCACCGGCCGGGGCGCGGCCGGGCACACCCTCTGGTACTGAGGAAGGGCCGGTGCGGGAATCACGGCCCGTCGAGCGGTCGGGGCCGCACTCCTCCGACCTCAGTTGGTCCGCGGCACGGCTGCTCCCGCTGCCGGGCCTCTGAGCACTTTGGCGACCGGCCGCCTGACCAGGCATGATCGGGGCATGGTCGAACGAGTCATTGCAGCGTGTGACGGAGCAGCCAAGGGCAACCCGGGTCCGGCGGCCTGGGCCTACGTGGTGGCGGACGGCGCCGGGGTGCCCCAGCGCTGGGAGGCCGGGCCGCTCGGGCACAGCACCAACAACATCGGCGAGCTGACGGCGCTTCAGCAGCTGCTGTCCGCCACCGACCCGGCCGTCCCGCTGGAGGTGCGGCTCGACAGCACCTACACCCGCGACTCGGTCACCAAGTGGCTCAAGGGCTGGAAGCGCAACGGCTGGAAGACCGCCGCGGGCAAGCCGGTGGCCAACCGCGAACTGATCCAGCGGATCGACGAACTCCTGGAGGGCCGGGACGTCACCTTCGTGTACGTCCCCGCCCACCAGGTGGACGGCGACCCGCTGAACGCCATCGCGGACAAGGCCGCCAGCGACGCCGCCCGCACCCAGCAGGCCGCCGCCGGGACGGCCGCCGACCTGCCGGTGCCCGACCCGGCCGCGGTCGCGAAGCCATCGAGGGCGCCCAAGGCGCGCAGCACCGGTTCCGCCGCCACCGGCACCGCCAGGCTCAGCGGCGGATCGCGCACCCTGAACGCCCGCTTCCCCGGCACCTGCCCGTGCAGCCGCCCGTACGCCAAGGGCGACAAGATCACCAAGGTGGGCGGCAGCTGGGGCCACCCGGAGTGCGCCGCCGCCCACGCCTGAGCCCTCCCAGGTCCAGCCCTGAGCCCTCGCAGGTCCAGGCCTGAGCCCCTGGTCGTCCAGGTCTGAGCCCCCGCACGCCGCCGCCTGAGTACCCGTACTCAAGCGGCGGCCCTGCGCGGCGGTGCACGATAACGATCATGACGAAGAACGGGAAGGGCCGCCGGAAGGCCGTGCGGGTCGGGATGATCACGGCGGCCGCCGGGGCGATGGTGCTCGGCACGGTCGGCTACGACGCGGCCGCGACGCTGGCGGAGGCGCTGCCCCGGGCCTGGTCGGGGACGCCGTACCCGGTGGCCGACCCGGCAGCGGTCGCCAGGCACCTGGACACCCGGGCCCAGGCCGTCTACGACGCCCTCGCCCTGCCGCCGGGCGCCACGCTGACCAGCGGGAGCGAGGGCGACGGCATCACGGCCCGCAGCTACGGGGCCTGCCGCGCCCGGGGCCTCACCCACCTCCTGGAGAGCATGGGCGACACCGGCGCCGACCAGCCCCGCACGGCCGCCCTCGGCGCCCGCTTCACCCTCGCCGGGGTCGGCCGGCCGCAGTGGCAGCAGGCCCGGCAGCGGGCCCGGCAGGCCCTGACCGACCAGGGCTGGACGGTCGCCGCCGTCGACGGGTCCGCCGCCGCCCCCGGCCTGACGCTGACCCCACCGGCCACCGGACCCGGCTCCCTGGTCGAGAGCGTCTCGATCAGCTTCGACCCCGTGGCCGGCACCCTCGCGGTCGCGGCCGCCACCGAGTGCGCCCACTACCCGGACAGCACTCCGACGGGCCCGCTCGGGGAGCCCACCGACCTGCCGGCCATCACCGCGCCGACCCAACTGCGCAACCGGTGAGTCCGGAGCCGCTCCCGCCCGTACAGACAAGTGGGCGTGCCGGAGCGGAGGTGAGTGCGGTGATCGTGTCCGAGACGCTGGAGTTCCACGTCGGCGACCAGGTGTGGGTCTACCGCGACTCCTCCTTCGGCACGGTCGAGAGCGCGGTCGTCGTGGACGCCCCGGCGGACCACAGTCTCCGGCTGGAGTTCACCGACGGCCACCGCAGCCACCTGCGCGACGGCCGGGTCGAGTTGCACGTCGGGCCACCTGAGTGAGCGGAGCCGGACGAACGCGACCGGCCGACCGCGGGTGCGGCCGGCCGGTCGGTGGGCGAGGACGTCAGGAGGGGATCACTTCTCCTGCGCCATGGACTTGATGTCCTCGAAGCCCATGCCGACCTTGTTGAGGGCACGGGCCTGGTCCTCCGGCACGCCGAGCGCGGTCAGCTCCTTGAGCTGGGCGTCGGTCAGCGGGGCCGCGTCGGTGCTGAACGGCGGGACGGCGCCCGGCCCGGCGCCGCCGCCGAGGTCGGAGTCCCCGCCACCGGCGGCCACCATGAAGAAGGTCTTCATGAGGTCCTCGGCGGTCATCTTGTTCGGCACGGGCGACGGGGCCTCGACCTTGGGCGCGTCCTGGTTGAAGGTCAGCTTCACCGGGAACTCGACGCCCGGCTCGACCTTCTCCGCCAGCTGCGCCAGGTCGAAGGTGGCCGAGGAGAGCGAGCCGTCCTTGAGGTAGAGGTCGGCGCCGACCTGGCGGTCCGGGACGCCGGTCGGGGTCTCGGTCGGGAACTTCTTGAACTGCTGGGGGAACTTGGTGGAGAGCGGCTTGAGGGCCTTGTAGAGCTCGTCCACGGCCTGGCGGGCGGGGGCGCTCATCCAGATGTGCTCGGTCCCGTCCTTCTTGCCCTTGTCCTCGAAGGTGACCGTGCGGTCGAAGACGTCCTTCAGCGAGTTGAAGAGCTCCTGGCCGGCCTGCGGGTCGACCGAGGGCACGGCCTCCGGCTTGCCGCCCTTGGCGCCGTCGTCCTTCTTGGCCGCGTCGGCGAGCTCCTGGAGGTCGAAGGACGTCCAGTTGCCGCTCAGCAGGCTCTTGGCGGGGGCCATGTCGGACGGGAGGCCGTCGGTGACGTCGTCGACCTCGGCGGCGTCCTGACCGGTGAGCTTCAGGACGGTCTTGAGGTCGATCCGCAGGTACCCCTTGGCCTCGACCTGACGGTACTCCAGGAGCGGGGTGCCCTTCTTGTCGGCGATGCGGTAGGAGAGCCGCACCGACTTGTCGAGCGTGACGTCCTTCTCGGCCTTCTGGTCCTTGGCGGCCGCGTTCTTGAAGGCGTCGACGTCCTTGAGCGGCTTGTCGGCGGAGACCGCCACGGCTATGGAGAGGCCGGACAGCGCCTTCGCGCTCTTCTCGTCGGCGGCCTCGTCGCCGGTGGCCTTGCTGAAGGCGACGATCTGCTCGGGGGTGGCGTCCACGGAGAGCGTGAAGCCGGCCGACTTGCCGTCACCGATCTTGCCGAAGGCCTTGGACACCTTCTGGCCGGCCGAGATCTGCTCGGCGGTCCCGCAGGCGGTGAGGCCGGCGGCGAGGACGGAAGCGGTGACCGCGACGGGCAGCGCACCGCGCGCGGCCTTGCGGATGGCGGTGTTGATGGTGCGTCTCCTGTGTGACAGGGCCTGAACGAACGACGTCAGGCCGACCCTCCCCTGCGGCGAAGTGCACCGCAGCGCATACACATGTGAGCACAGTATCAGCAAGGAGGCACACGATTTTTTGACCCCGTCTTTAACTGATCTGTCCGGGATGATGGTCCTTTGGCCGGATTCCGCCCCCGCCGTGCCCGCCGGCCTACCCCTTGGACGACCCTGAGTGGGCCCCGCGCACGAAGTGACGCTGGAACAGGAAGAACAGCACCGCCACCGGCACGGTCGACACCAGCGCCGCCGCCAGCTTGAGCGGGTACTGCGTCCCGGAGCCGAGGCCGCCGGAGACGAAGTGCGCGAGACCGGTGGTCAGGGTGTCGTGCTCGCTGGACCGGGTGGCGACCAGGAAGTGGGTGAACTCGTTCCAGGAGCCCTGGAAGGAGAGCACGGTGAGGGTGATCAGCGACGGCCGGGACATCGGCAGCACGACCGACCGGAAGATCCGGAACGTCCCGGCCCCGTCGATCCGCGCCGCCTCCTCGATCTCTCGTGGCACCGACTCGAAGAACTGCTTCATGATGAAGACCCCGGCGGCGTCGACCAGCAGCGGCAGGATCATCCCGCCGTAGGTGTCGAACATCCCGAAACTCTTCAGCACCAGGAACTTCGGGATCAGCAGCACCACGCCCGGCACCGCCATCACCGCCAGCACGAAGCCGAACAGCAGCCGCCGGCCGGGAAAGCGGATCCGGGCCAGGGCGTAGCCCGCCATCGAGTCGAACAGCACCCGCCCGGCCGTGACCAGGACGGTCACCAGCACGCTGTTGCCCAGCCAGCTCAGGAACGGGACGTTCTCCACGCCCCGCGCCAGGCCGGACAACCGCCGGTAGGAGTCGAGGGTGCCGCCGTCCGGCAGCAGGGTCATCGGGTGGGCGGCCGCGTCCGGGTCGGTCTTGAGGCTGTTCGCCAGCTGCAGCAGGAACGGCAGCACGTAGACCAGCGCGAAGCCGGTCAGCGCGGTGTACCCGAGGAGGCGCAGCGGGCGGGGGAAGCGGCCGAGCACGGGTTTGTCCGGGACGGCACTGCGGCCGGCCCCGTCCGGGCCGGTGCCGCGGTCGGCCCTGTCCGGTCCGGCGGAGCGGTCAGCGTGTCGCACGGCGGGCTCCCTTCGGGTACCGCCGCTGCTTGCCGTCCCGTTCCCGCAGGACGAACCGCTGCGCGGCGGTGAGCAGCAGGACGAGGCCGAGCAGGACGAACGCGATGGCGGCGCCCTGTCCGTAGTCGGCGTTGTCGAAGCCGGCCGTGTAGGAGAGGTAGGCGGGCGTGAGGGTGGTGTTGCCGGGGGCGCCCCTGCCCATCACGTAGACCTGGTCGAAGACCTGCCAGGTGGATATCAGGCCGAGCGTCAGCACCAGGAAGAGGACGGGCCGCAGGGCGGGAAGCGTGACGTGGCGCAACAGTTGGCGCCGGTTGGCGCCGTCGAGGGCGGCGGCCTCCTCCAGTTCGCGCGGGACGTCCTGGAGCGCGGCCAGGAAGATCAGCATGAAGGTGCCGGAGGTGGTCCACACCGCCATCAGGATCAGGGTGCACATCGCGACCGAGGGCCCGGCGAACCACTCCGACCAGGGCAGTCCGAGCGGGCCGCCGCCCGACGGCGCGGGCCGGTCGACGCCGAACCGGGCGAGGACCAGCCAGACCAGGCCGCGCGGATCGGCGAACCAGTTGGGACCTTTGACCCCGAACCAGGCGAGCGCCCGGTTGACGGCGCCGCTGCCCTGGAACAGGAACAGGAAGACGGTGGAGACGGCGATCGAGCTGGTGACGGAGGGGAAGTAGAAGACGGTGCGCAGGGCGCCCCGGCCGCGCAGCATCCGCTGGTTGACGGCGATGGCGAGGAACAGCGCCAGCGCGGTCTGGAGCGGCACGGTCAGCAGCACGTAGTAGAGGGTGTTGCGCAGCGAGGTGGCGAACAGCGTGCGGTCCAGGCCGTCCTCGGTGAACAGCCGGCGGTAGTTGTCCAGGCCGACGAAGTCCGCGTTGCCGTTGAACGGGTCGGACTGGCCGTCCCAGTGCAGCAGGCTGACCCACAGGGCCATCGCGATCGGCAGGACCAGGAAGAGGCCGAGGACCAGCACCATCGGGCCGGTGAACAGCCAGCCCCAGGCCCCCTCGCCCAGCCCGCGCCCGGCCCTGGTACGGGCGTCACCCGGCATTCTTGAGGGCCTGCTCGCCGTTGCGCTGGAGGGCGGCCAGGATGGCGGCCGGATCGCCGGTGCGCAGGGACTGGAGGTCGGTGTTGAACTGGGTCAGCACCTGGTTGAACCCGGGGACGGTGACCGGCGGCTGGGCGTGGGCGACGCCGTCGACCCAGGCCTTGGACTCGGGGTACGTCGCGGCGTAGGTCGCCAGGACGCTGGTGCGCGAGGGCATCACGCCGAAGGCCTTGGCGAACTCCAGCTGCTGGTCGGCCGAGGTGAGGTGCTTGACCAGGTCGATGCCGGCCGCCCGGTGGGAGCTCTTGGCGGCGATGCCCCAGCAGTTGCTGAAGGACAGGGTGCCGGGCCCGGCCGGTCCGGCGGGCAGCGGGAGCACCTTGTACGGGACGTCCGGGTAGTCCTTGGCCATCGCGCCCTTGAGCCAGTTGCCCTCGATGGTCATGGCCGCCCTGCCCTTGCCGAGCGCCTCGCCGCCCCAGCCGGCGTCCACCTCGGTGACGTACTTGGCGGAGCCGGCCTTCATCATGCCCTGGAGGTACTCCAGGGCCTGCCTGTTGGCGGGGCTGTCGGCGGTCATCGCGGTCTGCGCGGGGTCGGTGATCCAGCCGCCGGCCTGCTTGAGCAGGGCGCCGAGCCGCTGGTAGTCGGGGGCGGTGACCAGGCCGGTCACACCGTCCTGGGCGAGTTTGCCGGCGTCGTCGGAGAGTTGCTGCCAGGTGGTGGGGTAGTCGGCCTCGGTCAGGCCGGCCTTCTTCCACAGGTCGGTGTTGACCGCCAGGGCCAGGGTGGAGCTGTCCTTGGGCAGGCAGGTGAGCTTGCCCTGATAGCTGAAGGCCTTGCGGAGTTGCTCGGAGAAGTCGGCGGCGTCGGGTATCTGGTCGCCGTAGGCGTACAGCGAGCCGCCCTTGGCGTAGTTGGCGAACTGGTCGGAGTTGACGTAGAAGAGGTCCGGCGGGTTGCCGCCGGCGAAGGCCTGGCCCAGCTGCTGGTTGATGTTGGCGGCGATCTGCACGGTGACGGTGTTGCCGGTCTTCCCGGCCCAGTCGGCGGTGGCGGCCTTGACCGCGGCGGTCTCGGCCTCGCCGGAGGTGGCGATGAGCACGGTCAGGTTCTGGTTCGCGCCGGAGGACTGCTCGGCCGATGAGTCGCCGAAGCCGCCGGAGGAGGAGCAGCCGGTGGCGGCGCCGAGGGCGAGGGCCGCGCAGACGGCGGCCGCGGCGAGGGTGCGGGAGGTGGCCATGCGGATCTCCTTGCGAGGGGCGGGGTGGGGCGGAGGAGCTTCGGGAGAGCGGCGTCACACGCTTTCGCGAAGGACCAACTCCGGTTCCAGCAGGATGTGTTCGGTGGGCCGGTCGCGGTCGCCGAGGCGTTCCAGCAGCAGCCGCATGCAGGCGCGGCCGACGGCGTCGAGCGGCTGGGCGAGGCTGGACAGCGAGGGGAACAGCAGCGGGGCGATGGGGGAGTCGTCGAAGCCGATGACGGCGGCCTCCGGGCCGGGGCCGCGGCCGGCCCGGCGCAGCGCCTGGTACCAGCCGAGGGCCAGGGTGTCGCTGGCGGCGACCACGGCGGTGGCACCGGTGGCGAGCAGCTTCTCGGCGGCCCCGGTGGCCTGTTCGGGGTCGTCCGGGCTCGCGACCCGGCGGCCCCGGGTGGGCAGGCCCAGTTCGCGCATCGCCTCCTGCCAGCCGCGGGCGCGGTCGTCGCCGACGCCGGAGCCCCTGGGCCAGCCGAGGAAGCCGATCCGGCGGTGGCCGAGGCCGGCGAGGTGGCGGACGGCCGCGGAGGTGCCGGCGGCGCCGTCCACGTCGACCCAGTCGCCGACGTCCTTGCCGGACCAGGTGCGGCCGAAGGCGACGAACGGGACGCCGCGCTCGTGCAGCCAGCCCTGGCGGCGGTCGCCGCGGTCGGTGCCGCTGAGCACGAAGCCGTCCGCGCCGTGCTCGTCCAGCAGCTGCTGGTAGCTGGTGAGTTCGTCGTCCCCGGGGGCGACGGCGAACAGCACCACCCGGTAGCCGGCCCGGTCGGCGGCTTCGGAGAGCGAGTGGAGGAACCGGTCCAGGACCGGTGTGGGCACGCCGGTGCTGCTGGAGCGGATGCCGTAGCCGATCAGCCGGCTGGCCCGGGTCTTGAGCGCCTGCGCGGCCCGGTGCGGGCGGTAGCCCAGTTCGTCGATGGCGCGCCGGACCCGCTCCAGTGTCTGCGGGCGCAGCAGCTCGGGCGAGTTGATCGCGTTGGACACCGTCTGACGGCCCACGCCGGCCCGGGCGGCGACCATTTCGAGGGTCACGGCGGACCCCGTCCTGGGCCTGGGCGATGAGTGTGGATGCATGACGGTGATCCTAGGTTCTGTCGTCATCGAGCCGGTGTTGGAGCGTTCCAAGCGGGGGTTCCATCAATCCCACCAGGCGAGTTAATGTCTTGGAACGCTCCAACGGCAGAAAGGTTGCGCCCGGGTGGAAGCAACTGTCAAGCCCCGCACCGAGAACGAGGAGTCCATGCCAGCGACCGAACTGCAGCCCTTCCTGCACGACGCCCGGCTCTCCGTGGCCGCCCCCAGCCTCTGCGCCGCCCGCCCCGACGGCCGGATCTCGGAGGGCGCCGACGGCTTCTACCACGGCGACCGCCGGATCCTCTCCCGTCTGGAGGTCGGCGCCCCCGGAGTCCCCAACACCCCCGTCGCCACCGTCGACGGCGCCGACGGGCACACCGCCTTCGTCACCGTGCTGCGCGGCCTCGCCGAGAGCACCGCCGACCCCGCCACCACCCTGGAGCGCCGCCGCGAACTCCACCCCGGCCGCCTGGTCGAGCGCTACAGCGTCCACAACGCCGGCGGCCGAACCGCCCGACTGCGCCTGGAGGTCCGCGCGGAGAGCGACTTCGCCGCCATGGACACCGTCAAGGCCGGCCGCAGCGGTACCGCCGCCGTCCCCGAGGCGGAACCGGACGGACTGCGCTGGAGCCGCGGTCCGCTCACCGCCCGCCTCACCCTCACCCCGGCGCCCGACCACCTCGACCCCGGCACCGGCACCCTCGGCTACGACCTCGAACTCGCCCCCGGCCGGAGCTGGCAGGCCGTCCTGGAGTGCACCGCCGACCACCGCGACGGCGACCTCTTCCCCGCCGCCCCCACCACCCCCTGGACCACCCCCAGGATCACCGGCCGCGACCACGACCTCGCCCGCTGGATCCACCGCTCCCACCAGGACCTGCGCGGCCTGCTGCTCACCGACCCGCTGCGCCCCGCCGACACCTTCCTCGCCGCCGGAGCGCCCTGGTTCCTCACCCTCTTCGGCCGCGACTCGCTCTGGGCTGCCCGGATGCTGCTCCCGCTCGGCACCGACCTCGCCGCCGGAACCCTGCGCACCCTGGCCCGCCGTCAGGGCCGCGCCGTCGACCCGGCCACCGAGGAACAGCCCGGCAGGATCCTGCACGAGGTCCGCCGCGCCGAGCAGCACCTCGGCACCGGCTCCCGCCTGCCGCCCAGCTACTACGGCACCGCCGACGCCACGCCGCTCTGGCTGGTCCTGCTGCACGACGCCTGGCGCTGGGGCCTGCCCGCCGAGCAGGTCGAGGAACTGCTGCCGAACGCCGAGGCCGCGCTCGGCTGGCTGGAGCGGTACGCCGACGCGGACGGCGACGGCTTCCTGGAGTACGTCGACGGCACCGGCCGCGGCCTGTCCAACCAGGGCTGGAAGGACTCCTCGGACGGCATCCGCTTCCGCGACGGCCGGATCGCCCGGGCCCCGATCGCGCTCAGCGAGGTCCAGGCCTACGCCCACGAAGCGGCCGTCGGGGCCGCCGCCCTGCTGGAGGCCTTCGGCCGCCCCGGCGCCGCCCACTGGCGCCACTGGGCGGACGGCCTGCGACAGCGCTTCCGCGAGCGCTTCTGGGCCGAGGACGGCGACGGCCGGTACCCGGTGGTCGCCCTCGACCGCGACAAGCGCCCGGTCGACTCGATCGCCTCCAACCTGGGCCACCTGCTCGGCACCGGTCTGCTCGACGAGGCGGAGAGCGCGCTGGTCGCCGCGCGGCTCACCGCCGCCGGCATGGACAGCGGCTTCGGGCTGCGCACCCTGGACGCCGGCACCGCCGGCTTCAACCCGCTGGGCTACCACACCGGTTCGGTCTGGCCGCACGACACCGCCGTCGCCGTGCACGGCCTGGCCCGCGCCGGACTGCACGGCGCCGTCGCGCCGCTGGCCGCGGGGCTGGTGCGCGCCGCCGCCGCCTTCGACCACCGGCTGCCCGAACTCTTCGCCGGCCACCCGCGCGACCGGTACGCCGGCCCCGTCCCGTACCCGGCCTCCTGCCGCCCCCAGGCCTGGGCGGCCGCGTCCTCCGTACTCGTCCTGCAGTCGCTGCTCGGGCTGGCGGCGGACGCCCCCAACCGCCGTCTGCGGGTGCGCGACCGGGTCCCGGCCGGGTACGAGTCGCTGCGGATCGACGGGCTGACGGTGGCCGGGCTGCCGATCGAGGTGGAGACCGACCATGCCGGGGCCGTCCGGCTGCGGGCGCCGGAGGGCTTCACGGTCACCGTGGTGCGCTGATCCGCGCGCCGGGCGGCCGTCACCCGTGCCGTCCTTGGACGGTCCGTGTGCCGACTCCGTCCCACCGGGCCGCGGCCCAGGCGGGACGCAGGGGTCGGCGGGGGCTGGGGTGTTCGAATTGTCATCACCACCTGCTAACCTCAGCCGATTTCCCGCCGCACCGAGTCGGCGGACAAGACGGGGTAAGAGGTACAGAAGACATGGCATTCCTCCGGGCCAAGCAGAAGGCCCAGGTCATCGAGAAGCTCTCGCAGGTGGCGCCTCCCGGCGAGACCTTCATCGCCTGCGTGCACGCGGAGAGCGGGCCCAGCCCGTGGCTCGCCGCGGCGCTCGGTGAGATTCCGCTCGTCGGCCTGATCATCGTGCTGACCCGCAGGTACTACTTCCTGACGCTCACCAACAGCCACGTGGTGATCAACTCGGCGAACCGCTGGAACAACCGCCCCGGCGACGTCGTCGCGGCGTTCCCGCGGCACGCCTTCCCGGTCAACCGGGTCAAGCGGGCGAGCATCTGGAGCTCGATGTACATCCAGATGCCGGGCAACAGCAGCCCGACGCGCCTGAACATCCACCGCATCTGGCGCGCCGAGATGGACCAGCTGAGCGCCGCCTTCCCGCCCGGGTCGATCGACCCGAGCTCGCAGCCGTTCGACACCCCCCAGGGCCAGGGCTACCCGATGCCCGGTCAGCCGATGCCGGCCCAGCCCGGTGTCCCGCCGCAGCAGGGATTCGGCGCGCCCCAGGGCCAGCCGTACCCGCCGCAGCAGCCGTACCCGGCCCCGCAGGCGGCCGCGCAGGGCCAGCCGTACCCGGCCCCGCAGGCCTATCCGCCGGCCCAGCCCTACCCGGCGGCCCAGCCCTACCCGCCGCAGCCGGGCGCCCCGGTGCCGCCGCAGGGCCAGCCGTACCCGCCGCAGGTCCCGAACGTGCCCTACCCGGGCCAGCCGGGCCAGCAGGGCTACCCCGGCCAGCGCTGACCACGCCGTTCGGCCCCGGCTCCCGCCCGTGCGGGAGCCGGGGCCGAGGCCGTTCGCGGTCACCCGCGGTGACCGTGCAGTGGTCGTCCGTGGCCCCCACGGGCTCGCCGCGCTGGCGGGGGCGGACTCTGCCAGGCTGGGAGGGAAGCTACCTCGACCGAGGAGGCCCGCAGCCATGTCAGCGCAGAAGCCCGGGCCGTCCGGGCGGCGGGCCCGCGTCGCCGCGCTCCGGGCGGCGGAGGTCCGGCACGCGCGGGCCCGGCGGTGGCTGGTGGGCGGCCTGATCAGCCTGCTCGTGCTCGTCGTGATCGGCGGGATCGCCGTGGTGATCGCCACCAACCAGGACTCCACCGCGCCCAGTGGCGTCCCGGCGCACCCGCGGACCACCGCCGAGGGCCGCACCACCCCGCCGCCCTGGGACGCACCCGCCGACGCCGCCGCGGCCGTCAAGGCGGCCGGCCTGCCGATGCTCGGCGCCGAGGGAACGGCCCTGCACATCCACGCCCACCTCGACGTCTACGCCGACGGACGGGCCGTGACGGTGCCCGCGCTGGTCGGCATCGACGAGAGCGCCCAGAAGATCAGCCCGCTGCACACCCACGACACCACCGGCGTCATCCACGTCGAGTCGCCGGTGAGCGCCGGTTTCACCCTGGGCCAGTTCCTGACCGAATGGCAGGTCTCCGCCTCCGCCGACCACCTCGGCGGACTTCGCACCGACGCGACCCATACCCTGACCGCGTACGTCAACGGCAAGGCGGTGAGCGGGGACCCGGCGGCGATTCCGCTGAACGCCCACGACGAGATCGCCCTGGTCTACGGGACGGCCGCCGAGAACGCCGCCGTCCCGGTGCCGAGCGGCTACAACTGGCCGGCCGGGCTCTGACCGCCGCGGCGGCGCGCGGTCAGCCCGCGGGCGGCGGGGCGCCCACCGCGCCCCGCCCGTACGGAAGGCCGCCCGGCACTCAGGTCAGTTCGCGCATCCGCCGCACCGGGCCGACCAGCAGGATCACCGGGCTCGCCACGCTGACGATCGCGACCAGCAGCAGCGCCGGACGCGGCCCCCAGGCCGCGGCGGCGGCGCCCGCGGCGAGGGCGCCGACCGGGATGGCGCCCCAGGAGACGAAGCGGACCGTGGCCATCACCCGGGAGAGCAGTTCCGGCGGAGTGTGGGTCTGCCGGTGGGTGCGGGTCACGATGCTGGTGACCACGACCCCGGCCGAGAAGCCCGCGTTGCCGAGCGCGAAGACCAGCGTTCCCCAGCCGGACCCGGCCGCCGGGAGCAGCAGGGCGAAGACGGTGGAGACCGCGGCCGCCCAGCGCAAGGAGGGGCCGCCGCCGAAGCGGGACACCAGGCGCGGCGTGGCGGCCGCGCCGAGCAGGCTGCCGAGGCCGCCGGTGGCCATCAGGGCGCCCACGGCGGCGGCCGGGGCGTCGAGGGTGCGGACCAGGAAGACCGGGGTGAGCGTCATCAGGCCACCGCAGACGAAGTTCACGGCGGTGGCGTCGGCGACGCAAGGCCGGATCACCGGGTGCCGGGCGACGAAGCGCCAGCCCTCGCGGATCTGCTCGCGCATCCCGGCGCCGCCGGTCGGCCGGGCGGCGGGCTGCCCGACCTGCGGGAGGCTGCCGAGCAGCGAGGCCGAGACCAGGTAGCTGACCGAGTCCAGCAGCATCGAGGCCGCGCCGCCGACGAGTTGCACCAGCACCCCGCCCAGCGAGGGCCCGGCCAGGTCGGTGGCCGCGATGCTGCCGGAGACCAGGCTGTTGCGGGCGGTCAGCTGCTCCTTGGGGACGACGGTGGGCAGGAAGGTCGAGTTGCCCACGTCGAAGAGGACGCTCGCGAAGCCGACCACCAGCGCCACCACGACGAGCTGCGGAAGGCCGAGCACCCCGAGGGCGGCCGCCAGCGGGACGGAGGCGACGGCGGCCGCGCGGACCAGGTCCGTCGCGACCTGGGTGCCGCGCAGCGGCAGGCGCTGGACCAGGACGCCGGCGGGCAGCCCGATCACCAGCCAGGCGACGTACGCGGCGCCGGTGATCAGTCCGACCTCCAGGGCCGAGGCGTGCAGGGTGACCACCGCGATCAGCGGCAGCGCCACCGTGGTCACCTGGTCGCCGAGCCGGCTGACCGTCGAGGCCGTCCAGTAGCGCCAGAACGCCGCCGCCCCGCCGCTTTCGCGTCCCCCGGGCCGTACCGGGCCCGCTCCTGCCGCCGTGTCCGCTGTCCGCGTCGTCACGTCCACCCCTTCGTCACCGGATCCGCCCGACTGAGTTCCTTTTGGGAACTCACTATAATGGGTGATCATGCGGCACACGGAAGCGGCTGACCCCGACTGCGCGATCTCCCAGGCCCTGGCGGTGGTCGGGGACACCTGGACCCTGCTCCTGATCAGGGACGTCGCCGGTGGCACCCACCAGTTCGACGCCCTGCAGAACGGACTGGGCATCAGCCGCAAGGTGCTCACCGAACGCCTCAAGGCACTGGTCGCCGACGGCGTACTGGAGAAGCGGCTCTACCATCCCCACCCGCCGCGCTACGAGTACCACCTGACCGGCCGGGGCCGCGGTCTGCTGCCCGTGCTGGTCGCCCTCCAGGACTGGGGCGGGCGCTACGTCCTCGGCGACGGCACGCTCAGCGGTACCAGCACCCCCGACTCCGCCGAGACCCGCCGGGTGCGGGCGCTCACCGGCCACCGGCTGCCCGCCCTGGAACTCGACGCCGCCGCCGGCGGACGCGCCGACCCGGTCGCCGCGGACCGCGCCTGGACGGTGCTCTACTGCTACCCGGGCGCCTACGCCCCGGGCGGCCTGGACTACCCGCCCGGCTGGGGAGAGGTCCCGGGCGCGCCCGGATGCACCCTGGAGTCCTGCACCTACCGCGACCGGATGGGCGAGTTCGCCGCCCGCGACACCGCCGTCCACGGCGTCAGCACCCAACGCCCCGACCAGCTGGCGGCGTTCGCCGACCACGCGCGGATCCCTTTCCCGCTGCTCTCCGACGCCGGACTCGAACTCGCCGCCGCCCTGCGGCTGCCCACCTTCCGCGCCGCCGGAGTCGAACGCCTCAAGCGGCTCACCCTGGTCCTCGACGCCGACCGCACCGTCCGCGGCGCGCTCTACCCGGTCCTCGACCCCGCGGGCTCGGTCGAGGACGTCCTCGCCCTGCTCGACGGCCTGCGCGGCGCCTGACCGCAACCCGGACCTGCCGGCCCGTCACCTGCCGCCCGCCGAAGCCTCAGCGGCGGCCCCGCCCGCGCAGGGAGCGGCGGGCCGCGCCGAAGGTGAGGGCGGCCCACAGGACGGCCGCGGCGCCGGTGACGTAGACCCCGGCGCCGCGGAAGGACAGGTCGTCGTCCAGGGTGGCCGGCGGTGCCCAGCCGTCCGGGTCGGCCAGCACCGTCGTGGTCCGGCCGACGGAGCCGCCCGAGCAGCCGGTGCCGCCGATGGTGCCGTGCGGCAGCGGGTGGCCGTCCTCGCGCCGGATGCCGCAGGTCCAGCTCACCTTGCCCATCCGGTCCTTGCCGCTGTGCGCGGAGGTGATCACGACCCGGGTCTCCACCCCGCGGTGGGCGATCAGCTGGGCGCGCAGCGAGGCGGTGGGGATCACCAGCAGCAGCACGCCCAGGAACACGGCCGGCCAGATCACCCACCCGGTGCTGCGGATCATCATCAGCCCGACCACGGCCGCCATCAGCACCAGCACGGCGAGGACGGTGCAGGGGACCTGGTAGTCCGGATCGGTGGCGAGTGCGAGCAGACCGACGATCAGCAGCGGCGCGAGCAGACCGACCAGCAGCGCCGTACGGCGCACCGTGCGCGGGGCGAGCTGGACGTCCTTGCCCGGGCGGCGCCGGCGGACCGGCTTCGGCGACCGGCCGGCGCCCGCGGCGAGCGGTCTCTTCTGCTTCTTGTTCGGACGACTGGCCATGCTGCCCCCGTTTTCCGGTGTTCCGTTCGTGCTCGCGCCAGTGTGACGGCAGCCCCCGAGCCGGGGAAGACCGGGGTGGCCGACCAGGCCGGCCCGGTCCTGACGCCCCGTCGACTCGGGGGTGGTTCTGTTCCGACGGCCGGAAGGCGGGGCTCACGTCCCGGCGTTCGGGGCTTCGCGGGCGAAGCCGGACAGGAGCTGCGGGAGCGCGCGGTTGACCCGGAGGCAGTGCAGGAAGACGGCGGCCCCGGCCGCAGGCGTGTGGGGCGCATCACAGCTCCGGGGGCCGTTCGGACTCCTACGATCGTGATCGCGGACGTCCGCCACGGGCCCGGCGTCCGCCGCACCACCGCGATCCGGCCCGAGGAGAAGCGCACCTTGACCACCCCCACCGCCGCGCCCGACAGCTACTACCAGCGCACCGGCGAACACAGCTACAAGCCGACCGCCCACGCGCAGGGCGCCTGGCACCCCGACGAGCAGCACTTCAGCCCGGTGGGCGGCCTGATCGCCCACGCGATCGACCGCCACCGGGCCGACCGCCCTGCCGACGGGCTCGCCCTGGCCCGGATCAGCTACGACATACTCGGCCTGATCGCCCTGGACGAGCTGGAGATCACGGTGGGGACCCTCCGCCCCGGCCGCACCATCGAACTGGTGGAGGCGGTGGCCTCGGTCAACGGCCGGGCGGTGGTCCGGGCCCGGGCCTGGTTCCTGGCCGAGCAGGACACCAGCGCCGTCGCCGGCACCCACGACGAACGGCTGCCCGCGCCGGAGGAGTTCGAGCCGTGGGCGATGGGCGACCAGTGGGGCGGCGGCTACATCGCCTCGGTCGAGGTCCGCCGCCGGTTCACCGCCCCCGGCCGCGCCGCCGCCTGGCTGTCCACCCCGCTGGAGATCGTCGCCGGGGAGGCGAGCAGCCCGCACGCCGCCTTCATCGCCCTGGTCGACACGGCCAACGGCATCGCCGTCCGGGAGCAGCCCACCGCCTGGATGTTCCCCAACACCGACCTGACCATCCACTTCCACCGTCGCCCCGACGGCCGCTGGACCGGCCTGGACACCGCCGTCAGCTTCGGTCCGTCCGGGCACGGCGTCACCAGCACCGTGCTGCACGACGTCCACGGGCCGGTCGGCCGGGCCGAGCAGATCCTCACCGTCCGCCCGATGCCCGGTAGTTGACGCCGCCGGCAGACCGACGGTGCCGCCCCGAGCCCGGGACGGCACCGTCGTACCGGCTCAGCCCGGCAGCGAATCCATGAAGGAGCTCACCGAGAACACCGCCTTGCCCGGCCCGGCCGGCCCGTAGCCGGGCGGGGAGGACAGGCCGAACTCCTCCAGGGTGGCCCGGTAGGTCTGCAGCAGCCGGATGTGGTACTCCAGCGGCGCGCCCTGCGGATTGGCCTTGCCGAGCGGGGTGGTGGGCTCGGGGCACCAGGTGGTGAAGCGCGGCACCACGCCGTGGGACATGAAGAAGCGCAGCCCCTCCCGGGTGGAGGCGATCGCCTCGTCGACCGTGGTGAAGCCGAAGGGCTCGGCCATCTCCACGCCCGCCACGAAGTTGGGGATCACGTTCTCCGCGCCGAACACCTCGGTGGAGTCGAGGATCCGGCGGTGCCACTCGTCCCGCCCGACGTAGCGCTCCTTGCCGGGGCAGTAGAGCTCGAACAGCCGCTTGTCCCACACCTCGAAGTTGGGGTGGTAGATCTTCACGCCGTGGTCGCGGAAGCGCTGGACGTCATCGCGCGGCAGCGCCTGGGCGACCACCTTGCCGATCCACCGGTCGGGGAAGCGCTCCTCGATGGCCTTGGCGTACTGGCCGTAGAAGTCCGCCTCGTCCCGCCCGCCGACCTGCGAGGTGATCGCCCCGCCGGTGAGGGTGTACGCCCGGGAGGCCCGGGCCGTGTCGTGCCGGTCGATGATCTCCAGCGCCTCCAGCACCTCCTCGACCGGCTTGACCCCGGTGTACGGACGGCCCGCGGCCTTGTGCTGGCGCCAGTTGTGGTTGATGTCGCAGTACTGGCACTCCTCCTTGGCGCCGAAGTACTGGCAGACCCGGAACACCGTGAGGTAGATCAGGTAGCCCCACTGGATGGTCGGCGCGACCTCCATCACCGACTTCCCGTTGGCCAGCGTGTGCCGGTAGTAGTCGGGCATCGGCGGCAGGCCGACATCGGCGATCCGCGCGCCGTCCAGGTAGAGGCCGAGCGAGCCGTCCTCCCCGGCGCCGACCCGGTACGGCGAGTCCGGGTTGACCCGCACCGACACCACCGTGCGGCGCAGCCCGTACGGCCCGCCGGTCAGCACGATCTCCTCCGGCGGCCGGTTCAGCGCGGCCGCGCCCAGCTCGGGCAGGGTGCGGTGGTCGAAGGAGAAGATGAAGTACGACTTCGGCTTGACCTCGCCACCCCCGTCGGCGCCGGTGCTGCCGCTGAGGGCGGACTCGTCGAAGGCCATCCCGCCGCGCAGCAGGTCCTCCTTGATCACCGCCTCCCGGGGCACGTCGGGGAAGCGCTCCATGAGGTCCTCGACGACTGCGGTCCGGCTGCGGGCCTGGCTCTCCATGCGCTGCTCTTCCTTCCTGGCCCCGTTCCTCTCACGGCGCTGCGCCCAGTTTCCTCCCCCTTACGCGGGTGGCGCGGACAGGCCCGCCCGGCGGGAACACGGGGCGCAACGCCGGTGGGCGGACCGGGACACGGGTGGGGTTCACCGGATTGACGCGGTGGCGGAGCGGGGAGGGGTGCCCGGTTCGGGAACGGGCGCCGAACAGCGGGGTTGATCGATGCATGACTCGGGTGCGGGCAAACGCCGTCAGCCTGAACGTTCACCCTATCGGGTGTAGAAGATCGCCCGTTGCGATCCGGAACGGGCTTTCGCGCCTACGGTTGGGAAGCGAGCGAGACGGGGCCCGCGGCGTGGAGTTCCCCATCGCGTCAGGCGGGATGACGACCCGTCACCTCATGCGATCCCTCTCAGAGGAGGCTCCATGCCCCTGCGCACCAGAACGGGCACCCGGCCCGGGCCAGCACCCGCCCCGGCGGTGGGCCGATGAGTTCCCCGGCGATCGAACGGATCCTCCGCGGTCCCACCGGACTGGGCACCTCCGGGCTGCAGTTGAGGCCTCAGGCGCCGATGTCCGAGGCCGCCCGGCCGGCGGGTCGGGCCCCTGGGGTCCCGACCGCGGAGACCGCGGACACGGCGGTGGTCGAGACCAGGTTGGTCGAGACCGTGGCACTGGAGGCCGTCGTGACCGAGGCGGCGGCCCTCGGGGCGGCGGCTCCGGACGTCCAGAAGTCGTCCCTGCCCGTTCCCTCCCTGCCCGTGCCGTCCCTCCCCGCCGCGCTGACCGCGCCGCGGGCCGCCGCGGCGCCGAGCGGCGGGAAGCCGAAGCTCGGCGACCCGATCCCCGGCCTCTACCACCACCCGGTCGCCGAGCCCGACCCGGTCCGGGTGGAGGAGCTCAGCCTCAAGCTCAAGGCCTGGGCGGTCGACGAGATCGAGCTCTACCCGCCGGAGTGGGAGAAGGACTTCGACGGGTTCTCCACCGGGCGTTACATGGTGGCCTGCCACCCCGACGCGCCGAGCACCGACCACCTGATGCTCGCGGCCCGACTGATGGTCGCCGAGAACGCGGTGGACGACTGCTACTGCGAGGACCTCGGCGGCTCGCCGATCGGGCTGGGCAGCCGCCTGCTGCTCGCCCACACCGCGCTGGACCCGCTGCACACCACCCCGGAGTACCACCCGGCCTGGGAGGCCTCGCTCTCCGAGGACGCGCCCCGGCGCTCGTACCGCTCGGCGATGGACTACTTCGTCCGTGCCGCCACGCCCTCCCAGGCGGACCGCTTCCGGCACGACATGGCGCGGCTGCACATGGGGTACCTGGCCGAGGCCGCCTGGGCCGAGACCGACCACGTCCCGGAGGTGTGGGAGTACCTGGCGATGCGCCAGTTCAACAACTTCCGCCCCTGTCCGACGATCACCGACACCGTCGGCGGCTACGAACTGCCCGCCGAACTGCACGCGCTGCCCGCCATGCAGCGGGTGATCGCCCTGGCCGGCAACGCCACCACGATCGTGAACGACCTGTACTCGTACACCAAGGAGCTCGCCAGCCCCGGGCTCCACCTGAACCTGCCGGTGGTGATCTCCGAGCGCGAGGGCGTCTCCCGCAAGGAGGGCTACCTGAAGGCGGTCGAGGTCCACAACGAGCTGATGCACGCCTTCGAGGCCGAGTCGGCCGCGCTGGCGCTCGCCTGCCCGGTGCCGACCCTGGTGCGGTTCCTGCGCGGGGTGGCCGCGTGGCTCGACGGCAACCACTACTGGCACCGGACCAACACCCACCGTTACAGCCTGCCGGACTTCTGGTAACCACCAGGCCCGCAAGCCGCAAGCCGTTATTGCCCGATGTCCTGATAACCACCAATGAGAAACCCGGAGTTGACCCCCATGTCCCTGACCGACGACATCACCACCCCCGGCAGTGCCATCCCCGGCCCGGCGACTCCGTACCAGGGCGACATCGCGCGCTACTGGGACCACGAGGCACGTCCGGTCAACCTGCGCCTGGGCGACGTCGACGGCCTCTACCACCACCACTACGGCATCGGCGAGATCGACCAGGAGGCGATCGGCGACCCGGCGGACAGCGAGCGCGAGAAGAAGGTCATCGCCGAGCTGCACCGCCTGGAGTCCGCCCAGGCCGACGTCCTGCTCGACCACCTCGGCGACATCCGGGCCGAGTCCACGCTGCTCGACGCGGGCTGCGGCCGCGGCGGCTCGATGGTCATGGCCCACCAGCGCTTCGGCTGCCGGGTCGAGGGCCTGACCCTCTCCAGCCAGCAGGCCGACTTCGGCAACAAGCGCGCCGCCGAGCTGGGCATCGGCGACTTCGTCCGCTCCCGGGTCGCCAACATGCTGGACATGCCCCTGGAGAACGGTTCCGTCGCCGGTTCCTGGAACAACGAGTCCAGCATGTACGTCGACCTGCACGACCTGTTCGCCGAGCACTCCCGGGTGCTGGCGGTCGGCGGCCGGTACGTGACCATCACCGGCTGCTGGAACCCGAAGTACGGGCAGCCGTCGAAGTGGGTCTCGCAGATCAACGCGCACTTCGAGTGCAACATCCACTCCCGCCGCGAGTACCTGCGGGCGATGGCCGACAACCGCCTGGTGCCGCAGGCCGTCATCGACCTGACCCCGGACACCCTGCCCTACTGGGAGCTGCGGAACACCACCTCGCTGGTCACCGGCATCGAGGAGGCGTTCATCGAGTCCTACAAGGACGGCTCCTTCCAGTACGTGCTGATCGCGGCCGACCGGGTCTGACCGGGGCTGACCGGGTCATTCCGGTCCGGCCGGGCCTGACCCGGTCCGACCGGACCCCGGACCGACGGGCGGTCTCCTCGTGTGGGTGAGAGGAGGCCGCCCGTCGGCCTTCACGTCGGCCTTCACGCGGTGCGGTCAGCGGTCAGCGGGACCGGTGACCGTCACGCAGTGCCCCGGCGGGTGAAGGTGAGGTGGGTGACGCCGCTCGGGCCGGTCACCGCCTCGGTGTCGAAGCGCTCCTCCAGCCCTTCGAGTCCGGCCCAGAGCGACTCGCCCCGCCCGAGCACGATCGGCACCACGACCACGTGCAGGTGGTCGATCAGGTCGGCCTCCAGGAAGGCCCGAACGGTGCGCGGGCCGCCGCCGATCCGGACGTCCTTGCCGCCGGCCGCCTCCCGGGCCTGCCGCAGGGCCTCCTCGGGGGTGGCGTCGATGAAGTGGAAGGCCGTCCCGCCCTCCATCTCCAGGCTGGGGCGCGGGTGGTGGGTGAGCACGAAGACCGGGGTGTGGAAGGGCGGGTTCGCCCCCCACCAGCCCTGCCAGTCCTCGTCCTCCCAGGGCCCGCGCTGCGGGCCGAACTTGTTGCGGCCCATGATCTCCGCGCCGATGTCGTCGCCCCAGGTGCGGGCCATCACGTCGTCCAGCCCGGTGCTGCCGCCCTCCTTGCCGTGCATCCGCCGGAAGGTGCGGGTGCCGAAGAACCACCTGTGCAGCCGGTCGGTGGCGTGCCCGAAGGGGCTCTCCAGGCTCTGGCCCTCGCCGGTGCCGTAGCCGTCGAGGGAGATCGAGAAGTTGTGGACCCGGACCAGGGACACGGTGCTGCCTCCACTGCTCTTCGTTGAATACGGCGACTCGCGACCGTCCGCCACGCCACCCCGTCCGGCCGTCCGCTCGCGGGACAGACCCTAGCGCCCGGGTCCGACAAACCTGACGTTCCGTCACCGATGGGGCGTGGCGGCCGCGGGCGGGGGAGGGCCGGGGCAGGGGTGGAGAAGTCGTCACGCTATTGTCGTGCCTTCTTCACGAGGCGCACGCCCCGCCGGGCGATGCTGCCTCCGGCGGCGCGCACGGGCGGCCGCCACGACCGACCCCGGGGGGAACGATTCCGATGACCGCACGCCGCATGACCTCAGGCCGTACGGCCGCCCGCCGCACGACTTCCGGCCGCGCCCTGTCCGGCCTCCTGGCCGCGGGCCTGCTCGCCGGTGCCGCCGCCCTGGTGCCGACCGCGGCCCCGGCGGCCGCCGACACCGGCGCGGGCGACCTGCCGTTCGGCTCGGCCACCACCGTCGGCCTGCACAACACCTACGACCCGGCCGCCTACCAGTACCTCGCCCAGAGCCTGGACACCGGCACCGGCATGATCGAGCTCGACCTCTGGACCGACGTCATCACCAAGGAGTGGAAGGTCAGCCACTCCAACCCGCTCGGCAACTCCAACAACTGCACCGCCGCCGACAACCCGGGCCAGCTCTACGGCGGCGGCACCAACAAGAACCTGGAGCACTGCCTCGACGACATCCGGGTCTGGCTCGGCGCCCACCCGGCCGCCGGACCGCTGGTGGTCAAGCTGGAGCTGAAGGGCGGCTTCGCGGCCAACATGGGGATGGGCCCCGACCAGCTCGACGCACTGATCGCCGCGCACCTCGGCGACGCGGTGCTGCGCCCGGCCGACCTGCTGGCCAAGCCCGGCGGCGGCTCGTACGCCACCGTCGACGAGGCCGTGCGGGCGGGCAACTGGCCGAGCCGTTCCGCCCTCGCCGGGCGGGTCCTGCTCTACGCGATACCGGGGACGGTCGAGGAGAACAACCCCTTCGACACCCTGCACACCGACGTCGAGTACGGACGGCACCTGCGCGACCTCGCCGCGGCCGGGCGGATCGGCCAGGCCCAGCTGTTCCCGGCCGTGCACGGCGCGGCGGCCGGTGACCCGCGCAGCAAGTACACCGGCGCGGACGCCGGGATCCGCCCCTGGTTCGTGGTCTTCGACGGCGACGCCGCCACCTATCTCAACGGCATCGACACCGCCTGGTACGACCGCTCCCACTACCTGGTGGTGATGACGGACGCCCAGAACGTCGCGCCGCAGATCAGCGCCACCGACCCGACCGCCGACCAGGCGCGGGCCCGGACCGAGCAGCTGGCCCGGGCGCACGCCAGCATCGTGTCCAGCGACTGGCGCAAGCTCCCGACGGTGCAGTCCCTGGTGCTGCCCCGCGGCTGACTCTCCGCAGCGGCCCGGCCCGACCCGAGTCGGGCCGGGCCGGGCTCAGCGGCGAGGGCCCCCGCTGAGCCGGTCGACATGGGCGAGGACGGCCCCGGCGCCGTCCTCGCCCGCGACGGCCCCGGCGAGCTCGGCCGCCCGTCGGCGGACCGGCTCGGCCAGCGCGGCCGTGATCGCGGCGGCGAGGCGTTCGGCGGTGAGCTCCGTGAAGGGCACGGTCTCCGGTGCCACCCCCAGCCCGTGCAGCCGCGCCGCCCAGAACGGCTGGTCGATCATCACGGGCACCGGCACGGCGGGGACCCCGGCCCGCAGCGCGGCGCCGGTGGTCCCGGCCCCGGCGTGGTGGACGACGGCGGCCGTGCGGGGGAACAGCCAGTCATGGGGCAGGTCGCCGACGGAGAGGATGCCGTCACCCGCCGCCGTCAGCCCGGCCCAGCCCGCCTGGACCACCGCGCGCACACCCGCCCGCCGCACCGCCGCCGTCACCAGCTCACCGAGCCGCTCGCCCTCGTCCGGCGCCATGCTGCCGAAACCGATGAACACCGGAGCGGGCCCGGCCTGGAGGAAGTCGACCAGTTCGGCCGGCGGCCGCCGGCCCAGCGGCCGGGCGGGCCACCAGAAGCCCGACACCTCCACCGGTGCCGGCCAGTCCGCCGGGCGCGGCTCCAGCAGCGGGCTGTAGCCGTGGACGACCGGCCGGGTGTGCCCGAGCGGTTCCGGCGCGGCCGTGCCGGGCAGGCCGAGGCGCTCGCGCATCCGCGCCACGGCTCCGGAGAACAGCCGCTCCGCACTGCGCAGCCGTTCCCGGCCGGCGGCGAGGTTGCCCGCCGGCCCGAGGTCACCGGTGCCGGCGGGGCCGGGCAGGGGGAACCGCGCGGTGGCGAAGGCGGGTGTGAGGTAGGTGCCGAGCACGGGCACGCCGAGGGCCTCGCCCGCGGTGAGGGCGAGAGGCGACGGGGCGAAGGCGGTGAGCAGCAGGTCGGCCCCGCCCGCCACGGCGTCCGTCACGCCGTCGGCGAGCCCGTTCACGAACGCGGTCGCCAGTGCCCGGGTCTCCTCCGGGGAGGTCGCCCGCGACCGGCCGAGGACGAACTCCCTGGGGTCCCCCGGGAGCGACCGGAACTCCAGCCCGCAGGACTCGATCAGGGTGGCGAAGGTCGGGTGGGCGAGCACCGAGACCCGGTGCCCGGCGTCCACCAGTCGCCGGCCCAGTCCGGTGAACGGTGCGACGTCTCCGCGGGAGCCGGTGGTGACGATCAGGATGCGCATGGGGTCGATTCTGCCGCCGACCCGGTGCGGCCCGGCCGGTATCCGCCGTGTGGCGCCGACCAGTTGGGGCCTTCTCCGGACGCGGCGCTGCTTCACCGGACCGCGACGGCGGCCGGCCTGCCGGTTGAAGTCATCGGCGGATACAGCGAGTTGACCGGAGATGAAGACTCCGAACGTGGCTTCCGGGGAGCCCCGGGGCTCGCCATCCTGGTGGGCATGACCCGAACTCTACGCGCGTGGAAGTCCCGTGCCGTCGCCGTCGCCGTCCTCTCCCTGGCCACCCTGGCGCCCGTCGCCGTCGCCACCGGGGCGCAGGCCGCGGTGAGCGGCAAGGTGTGCGTCTCCGCCCTGCCGTCCCAGGCCCGGACCACCCTCGGCCTGATCGCCAAGGGCGGCCCGTTCCCGTACCGCCAGGACGGCGTGGTGTTCACCAACAAGGAGGGCGTGCTGCCGGCCCAGCGCTCCGGCTACTACCACGAGTACACCGTGGTGACCCCCGGTGCGCCGACCCGCGGCACCCGCCGGATCGTCACCGGCCAGCGATACCAGGAGGACTACTACACCAGCGACCACTACGCGACCTTCCGCCTGATCGACTTCGGCTGCTGACCGCACCCACCGCCCCGCCGGGCCCCGGCCGCCGGAACCCACGGCGTGCCGGGGCCCGCTCGCGTTCCCGGGCACAGGGCGGCCCGGTGTCAGGGCGCGGTAGGGTCGGCGCGCTGCCCGCCCGTACGAACCGGAGGAACCCGTGCCGCAGATCCTGGTCGACCACTCGGCCGAACTCGCCCTCGACCGGGCCGGACTGGCCGCCGAGCTGCACAAGGCGGTCACCGAGGTGATCGACACCACCGTGCCGGAGTGCAAGACCCTGTTCCGACCGGTCCCGCACCACACCGTCGGTGACGGTACGAGCGGTGAGGCCCTGGTGCTGGTGGAGATCAAGATCCTGGCCGGCCGGAGCACCGCCCAGCGCGCCGAACTGACCGCCCGGGTGCGCGACGTGCTGGGCGCGCACATCGCCGTCCCGGCCGCGATCGGCGTCCAGGTCACCGAACTCGACCGCGACACCTACCGCTTCGTCCACCACCCGGGCCGCTGACAGCCGCTGACCTCCCGGGCCCTCCCGGGCCGTCACCGCCCCTGCGCCGCCTCGGCTACCGTCCGGTCGGGCACCGACGGTAAAGTGGCAGGCCGCGGAGGGGGGACGCAGATGGCGAAGACGGCAGCGGGCGACGGAACGGGCGGGTCCGAGCAGCCGGGGGAGCGCGCCTCGGCCATCGCCCGCCGACTGGACCGGCTGATGGCCCGTGAGGCGGCGAGGTCGGGCGGACGCCCCCCGGCCTACCGTGAACTCGCCGACCGGATCAACCGCCTGGCCGGCCGGGACGTCATCTCCCGCGACACCGTCCGCAACCTCCACCTCGGTCTGAACCAGAAGGGCCAGGCCTGCAACCCGACCGTGGACACCCTCGACTGGCTGGGCCGGGGCTTCGGGATCGGCGCCGGCGCCAGCTACTTCCTGGACGACGCCAAGGCCGCCGTGGTCGACGAGCAGCTCGAACAGCTGGAACGGGTCGCCGAGTTGAGGCAGGCGCTGGGCAATGACGGAGTGGTCAACCTGGTCAGGCGGGCCTCGGCGCTCTCCGACGGAAGCCTGCGGGTGCTGCTCTCGCTCGCCGACAACCTCCGGAAGCTCGAACAGGACGCCGCGGGGGAGGGCCCGGTGGGCCAGGACGGCCGGCATGCCGCTCCCGCCGACGGAAAGACGACGGGTGCGCGCCGTGCCGCCCCCGGACCCGCACCCGTAGAACGCCCCCGCCCCTAAGGAACACCCTCGCCTTGGTCTTCCCCCGCGGCCTGCGCCGACGTTGCGAACAGCGGCTGTCCGGCCTGAGCCTGCCCGCCCCCTTCACCGTCGAGGGCTTCCGTGCCGCGCTGGAACGCCGGCGGGGCCGACGCATCGTCATGGAGCCGCTGCCCGCGCTCGGCCCCGACCTCCCCTGCGGCCTGTGGATCGCGCTGCCCAGCATCGACGTCGTCTACTACGAGGAGCGCACCAGCCCGGCCCACCAGGACCTGATCAAACTGCACGAACTCGGCCACGTCCTGTGCGGCCACACCGGCACCCTCGAACTCACCCGGCTGACCGCCCTGTTGCCCGACCTGACGCCCGAGCTGATCGCCCAGCTGATGGGCGCGGGCCGGACGAGCTACCAGACCGCCGACGAGCAGGAGGCCGAGATGATCGCCCTGCTGCTGGCCGACCTGGTCGACGCCACCACCGACCCGAGCCCCGACTCCGACCGCCTCGCCGCGAGCCTGCTGCACCCGATCCGCCAGCCCCGGTGGAGGAGGCCCTGATGCGCCCCCTGTTCACCTGGCTGATGCCCACACTGATCTGGGCCGTCGTCATCTGGCGGGCGCCCTCGGCCTTCGTTTCCCGGGCCAACCGCGCGCTGTGGGCGGCCTTCACCGCGATCGCCCTCGGGCTCAGCTGCCGTCCGGCGTCCGTCGAGCGGGCACTCGGCGAGGTCACCGGCATCCGGGACGTCACCCAACTGCTCAAGCACCTCGCCGGAGTCGCCGCGGCGTACTTCCTGCTGGAGTACGTCCAGGCGGTCCGGCGGCGCCCGGAGCGGCCGGGCGCCGCGCGCGTGCGACTGCTGCTCACCCTGGCCGCGGGCCTCGCCCTGACCCTGCTGTTCGTCTTCGCCCTCCCGCACGACGCCGACGGCGCCTTCGGCATCGACGCACACTTCGGCGAACCAGGGGTCAAGGTCTACCTCTGCGTCTTCGACACCGTCTTCGCGCTGGCCGGCGCCCGGGCGATGGTGCTGTTCTGGTCGAACCGGGAGGCCGTCCCGCCCGGGGCGCTGCGGGCCGGGCTGACCTGCCTGGCCGCGTCCGGGGCCACCGGCCTGGCCTATGCGCTCTACCGCTACCACTTCATCATCACCAGCGGCAACGCGACGGAGTTCGACGCCGACGGCAAGCCCGTACCGCTGCAGGACACGGTCAGCGAGCTGCTGCCCGCGCTCATGCTGGTGCTGCTCGTCCTCGGCGTCACCGTCCCGCCCGCCCGGACCCTGATGGGCTACCTGCGCGACCAGTACGCGCTGTGGCGGCTGCACCCGCTCTGGGCTGACGTGGTGGCCGCCGTCCCGCAGGTGGTGCTCGGCACCCCGAGCAGCCGGCTGCGGGATCTGCTGACCGTCCGCGACCGCTCGGTCGAACTCGCCCACCGGGCCTTCGCCATCCGGGACGCGGCCCTGGTGCTGCGAGAGGACACCCCGGTGCCCGAGGCCGCCTCGACGGCCGTGGACGGTCCGACGGCCGGGGTCGGTCCGACGGCCGGAGCCGCCTCCACGTCGGCCGGCGACGGGGACCTCGCCCGGGTCGAGGCCCGCTGGCTGCGCACCGCCGTCCGGCACCGGGCCAGGGCCCTCCCCGCCCCCGCCCCGCCCGCGGCCCTGGCCGCCACCACCGGCGGCCGCACGCCGCGCGAGGAGATCGCCTGGATGCTCTCCGTGGCCGCCGCCTACCGGCAGCTCGGTACGGACGAGAGCGACCGACGGTCCACCCCCTGACGCGAAGTCACTACCCTCCGCTGACCGCCCGTGCCGTCCGGTCCCGCCCGGGAGGTGCCGTTTTCCCTCCCTGGCGATTATGATCGTCGCGCGGCGGGGGAGCCCGCCGCTGCCAACCTGGGGGCGGGAACGTGCGGTTCGGGAAGCGGACGCGGCGGACGCCGATCCCGTGACACCGGTTGGAGCCGGCGGGCCGTAAGCGCCCGAACAGTACGGCGGCCCCGGGGAACCGGGCCGACCGGCGGGGCGCTCCCGACCTACGGGGGTGGGCGGGAGCGCCGGCCGTCGGTCCGTCGAGGACTTGTCACGGACCGGACAGACGATCGGGCCAGAGGAGCTGACACAGGCTCGGACGCGTCGGTAAGCGATCACACAACAGGCCGGCTTGAGGAAGGCCTCGTGGATGCGGTCACGGCAGGCAGCGCAGGCCACGAGGGCTTGCACCGCCGGTCGAGCATGACGCGCGCCCAGTCGGACGGCGGCCATCCGGCACGGCCGAGATCAGCAAGGGCCCGGACGTGATGCACCTGGACATCACCGGTGGTCCCGCCGCCGACACCCCGGCGGGACCTTCAGCCCGCGCCGATCCTGCGCCCGGTGACCTCGGCGGGCCGGATGCGTACCCACAGCGGGCGGGAGCCGCCGGCCCACGGTGTGGCGCCCGGTAGCGCCGTGAGCCGCTGTTGCTCCTCCGGGTCGTCGACGTGGTGGGCCTCGCCGAGCATCAGGACGCTCCAGCCGTCGCTGCGGTGGTCGTCGATGTGGTCGACCTGGAACGAGGCGGGCGAGCCCTCGGCCGGGGCGGCGGTGCCCCTGGGGGAGGTGCGGTAGACGATCGTTCGGGCGTCCACCGCGTAGTTGACCGGGAGAACGGCGGGTGCCGGTCCGACGGGCAGGCCGACGCGGCCCACGCCGTGGGTGCCGACGAGTTCCCAGCACTGCGGCTCGGTCAGGTGGAACAGCGGGCGCGGGTCGGCGTCGGCCTGTCCCGGTGGCGCGTCGGGGCGGTGTCCGGTCAGCAGCTCCGGCCAGCTCGTCCCGAGCGCGGTGGCGATCCGGACGAAGGCGGGCGGATCGAGTTGAGGTCCGGTCTGCAGGAGTTGACGCAGATAGGCCGGTGCCATGTTCGCCCGGTAGGCCAGTGTGCCTTCGCTCAGGCCGAGTTGGTCACGGCGTTGGACGATCCGGCGGGCGATGGCGACGGGGTCAGGGTGTGCGGTCATGGCGGCGACTCCTCCGTCCATGGTGGCGATTCCTCCGTCCATGGCGGGTCACGTCCGGAAGAGAGCGACCTTGAGCGCGCCGGTGTCGGCCGCGTCGGCGAAGACGTCGTAGGCGTCCTGCATCTCGTCCAACCCGAAGCGGTGCGTGACCAGGCCGCCGACGTCCAGTCGGCCGACCGCAAGCATGTCGAGCAGCAGCGGGGTGCTGTGGGTGTCGACCAGGCCGGTGGTGATGGTGACGTCGCGGATCCAGAGGTCTTCCAGGTGAAGTACCGCAGGCTTGCCGTGCACGCCGACGTTGGCCACTCTGCCGCCGGGGCGCACCAGTCGGGTGCACAGTTCGAAGGACTCGGGCACGCCGACGGCCTCGATGGCGACGTCCACGCCGAGCCCGTCCCGGGTGAGCGCCCGCACGGCCTCCGGGCTGGCTTCGGCGGCGGTGAGGGTCGTGTCGGCGCCGAACCGCTTGGCGGCGTCGAGGCGGCTCTGGGCGAGGTCGATCGCGATGATGCGGGAGGGGCTGTAGAGCCGGGCGGTGAGAACGGCGGCGAGGCCGATCGGCCCGGCGCCGACGATGGCGACGGTGTCACCCGGTCCGAGGCGGCCGTTGCGGACGCCGACCTCGTAGGAGGTGGGCAGGATGTCCGCGAGCAGCAGGGCGTCCTCGTCCCGGACACCGTCGGGCAGCGTGTACAGGGAGGTGTCGGCGAAGGGGGTGCGGACGTACTCGGCCTGGCAGCCGTCGATCAGGTGGCCGAGGATCCAGCCGCCTCCGCCGGTGCACTGGCCGTAGGCCGCGGTGCGGCAGTAGGCGCAGCGGCCGCAGGCGGAGATGCAGGAGATCAGGACGCGGTCGCCGGCCGTGACGGTGCGCACGCCCGGTCCGCTCTCGGTGACGGTGCCGACGGCTTCGTGGCCGAGGATGCGGCCGTCGGTGACCTCGGGGACGTCGCCCTTGAGGATGTGCAGGTCGGTGCCGCAGATGGTGACCGCGTCGACCCGGACGACGGCGTCCTCGGGATCGCGGACGGCCGGATCGGGGGCATCGCCCCAGGTGCGGCGGCCGGGTCCGTGGTAGGTGAGCGCTTTCATGGCTGCGGGGGCTCCTCTCGGGCGGCGGAGCCGGATCGGTTCCGTTCGCCCTTCCAGCGTTCTCCGCGCCGGTGCCCGCTGCCAGGGGGCTGGTGGGGTGCTCGCACTGGGCCGATGGACCCCTTTCGCCCGACGTGCCACGGCGGGCGCGCCTACGCTGGTCTGTGGGCAGGGGGGCGAGCCAGGGAGGATCCCTTGGGCAGCGCGTCGGAGACCAGCGCATCGGCGACGGGCTCGCCCGTTCCGAAGCTGCGGCTGGACGAGCTGCTGGAGGAGCTCCAGGCCCGGTTGGACGCGGCCCGGGGCACGCGGGACCGGGTGCACAGCCTGCTGGAGGCGGTCCTGGCGGTCGGGCGCGACCTGGAGCTGGCCCAGGCCCTGCAGCACATCGTGGAGGCGGCCGTCACCCTGGTGGACGCCGAGTACGGCGCGCTCGGGGTGATCGGCGAGGACCAGCGGCTGTCGCAGTTCATCCCGGTCGGAGTCACCGAGAACCAGGTCAAGCTGATCGGCAACCTGCCGTCCGGGCACGGCATCCTCGGCGAGCTGATCCGCCGCCCCGAGCCGCTGCGGCTCAGCCGGATCTCCGACCATCCGGCCTCCTACGGCTTCCCGGCCAACCACCCGCCGATGCGCAGCTTCCTGGGGGTGCCGATCCGGATCCGGGACAAGGTGTTCGGCAACCTCTACCTGACCGAGAAACGCGGCGGTGGCGACTTCGACGCCGAGGACGAGTCCGTCCTCGCCACCCTCGCCGTCGCCGCCGGCGTCGCCATCGACAACGCCCGGTTGTACGACCGTGCCCGGCAGCGGCAGCGCTGGCTGGAGGCGAGCGCCGAGGTGACCAGCAGTCTGCTGTCGGGCAGCGCGGAGCAGGAGGTCATGGACCTGCTGCTCGCCCGGGCGACGGAGATCGCCGGCGCCGACCTCGCGGTCGTGGCCGTACCGCTGCCGGAGACCGGCGAACTGGAGATGAGGATCGCCGTCGGCCTCGGTGAGCGGGAACACCGCGGTCTGGTGCTGCCGGTCGAAGGCTCCTTCATGGGAGCGGCCTTCCGCACCGGCGGGCTCGTGATGAGCCCGGACGTCCAGACGGATCCCCGGATCACGGCCGGTCCGCCGCGCTTCCAGGGCCTCGGCCCGGCCCTGGCAGTGCCCGTCGGCACCTCCGAGCGCGGGATCCGGGGCGTGCTGTTGCTGGCCCGCGCCGCCGGCGCGCCGCTGTTCGAGGAGGACGAGGCCAGGCCCCTGCTCGGCTTCGCCGGCCAGGCGGCGGTCGCGATGGAACTCGCCGAACGGCGCCGCGACTCGGAGCAGATCGCGCTGCTGCAGGAACGCGACCGGATCGCCCGAGACCTGCACGACCTCGCCATCCAACGCCTCTTCGCCACCGGCATGACCCTCCAGGGCGCGACCCGCTTCATCGAGCACCCCGAGGCGACCGACCGCGTCCTGCGCGCGATCGACGACCTGGACGAGACGGCCAAGACCATCCGCGCCACCATCTTCGGCCTGCGTCTGCGTGAGAGCGGGCCGGCGGCGTCCGGACTGCGCACCCGCGTGGTCGAGGTGGTCGAACGCGCCGCCCGTTCGCTCGGCTTCGCCCCGGCGCTGCGGATGAGCGGCCTGCTCGACGTCACCGTGCCGCCGGAGATCGCGGAGGCGGTCGTCGCCGTTCTGGAGGAGGCGCTGTCCAATGCTGCCCGCCATGCCGGGGCCGACACCGTCGAGATCTCGTTGGTCGCCGACAGAGAGCTGACCCTGACGGTCACCGACGACGGTATCGGCCTTCCCGAGGGCGGCCGCCGCAGCGGGCTCGCCAACCTGGCCGACCGCGCCGCCGGATTCGGCGGCACCTTCACCGCCCGTGCCCGCCAGGAGGGCGGCACCGAACTGGTGTGGCGCGTTCCCCTGCCCGACGGATAGGCATCAGGGCTGCTCCAGCACGTCGCCGGGGCCCAGACGGGGAGTGGGCGCGCCCCCGGGGCCGTAGCCGAGGCGGATCAGCATCTGGACGTAGCCCGGGCCCTGGTGCGGGTCACGGGCCTCCCAGCGCAGGTAGGGCCATTCCATGGCCTGGTGCAGCAGGGAGGTGCGGACGCCGTGGACGGTGGCGGCGAGCAGGACGTGTTCGAGGGCGAGGCCGGCGCGCAGCCAGTCCCCGGGGGTGTCGTGCCCGGTGGCGAGGACGGCGATGCGCGGCTCGGCTTCGAAGGCGGCGGGGGCTTGGTGTTCGGCGGCGCGGATGGCGGCGAAGTCGCGCATCGGCAGGTGGCCGGATCGATCCTGGGGGCCGAGGGCGGTGGCCGGGATGCCGTAGGGCGACGCGTCACCGGTGCGGATCCAGCTGCGGCTCTCGGTGCGCTGGGGCTCGTCGGTGGTGTTGCGGCGTTCGGCCTCGGCGGTGAGGTGCAGCAGCCGGGCGGTCTCCTCGTGGTCGGGCAGGTGGAGCAGGGCTTCCTCGGACCGGGCGGTGGTGACGAGTTCGTCGAGGACGGCCGGAGGAACGGGCTTGTCGGTGAACGGTGTCCGGGTGGAGTGCCGGTGCCAGATCGCCTCGTACAACTCGCCGATGCCACGGACGGGCGCGGCGGCCGGGGTGTCCAGCTGGACGGTGGCGAACAGGTCCGGTGTGCCCGGGTCGGGCAACAGGCGTACCTCGGGCGCCCAGCCGAGGTGGCGGGCGGCGATCCGCAGGTTGAGGACGGCCGTACCGACGGAGATGTGCAGAGCACGTCCCTGGGGATCCGCCGCCGGGACGGTCCGGCTGCGGTCGGCCCAGACTTCCAGGGTCGAGGTGTCGGGCTGGAGCCGGAAGCGCCAGGGCTGGCTGTTGTGGATCGAGGGCGCCGCGACCGCCGCGGAGACGAGCTTCTCCAGCGTGGTGGCGTCGAGGGCGAGAGTGGGCACGACCGCCTCCAAGGGGGCGTGATCTGGCGGGGTCAGCCGGAGGCCGGCGGGTTGCCGCCGCGCAGGGTGTCCAGGCGAGTGCGGTACTCGTCGGGGTCGATCTCGCCGCGGGCGAGGCGCTCGGCGAGCAGTCGTTGCGCAGAGGTCAGCTGCGGCGGTGCCACAGGATGCACCGGGGCTGACGGGCTGCGCGGGGTCGACCGGCCGCCCGGATGCCGGACGAGCGCGACCACTCCGAGAACCACGAGCGCTCGGAAGGGCTGCATGCTCACGCTCATCAGGCCGATGCCCGAGCCGTCGGTCCAGTACGTCATCGCCGTCTCCTCAACCGTGACGGGAGGTCGAACACCTCCACCGTGCGACGGGGGAACGGCGTGCCGCTTGGGCCGTTCGGCACCACCTCGGGGCCCGGACGGGCCCCGTGCGGTGGCTCAGTGCGGGCGCTGGTGGTGCTGCTGCTCGGGCTCGGCGTGGGCGGCGAGGACGGCCGCTTGGAGCCGACGCTCGACGCCCAGCTTGGCGAGCAGCCGCGAGACGTGGTTCTTCACCGTCTTCTCGGCGAGGTACAGCTGCTGGCCGATCTGGCGGTTCGTCCTGCCCTCGCCCACCAGGGCGAGGATCTCCCGTTCGCGCGGGGTGAGCCCGGCGAGGGCGGCGTCGGTCTCGTTCTCCTCGTGGTGGCGCAGGCTCTCCATCAGCTTGTGGGTGGTGGCCGGGTCGAGCATGGACTGGCCGGAGGCCACCGTGCGGACGGCACTGACCAGGTCGGCGCCCTTGACCTGCTTGAGGACGTAGCCGGCCGCGCCGGCCATGATCGCGTCGAGGAGGGCGTCGTCGTCGTCGAAGGAGGTCAGCATCAGGCAGACCAGGCCGGGCATCCGGTCCCGCAGCTCCCGGCACACGGTGACGCCGTCGCCGTCCGGGAGCCGGACGTCGAGCACGGCGACGTCCGGACGCAGCGCGGGTACCCGGGCGAGGGCCTGGGCGCAGCTGCCGGCCTCGCCGACGACCTCGATGTCCTCCTCGGCTTCCAGCAGGTCGCGGACGCCCCGGCGGACCACTTCGTGATCGTCCAGCAGGAAGACGCGTACGGGCTGGGGCGCGTCCATGGCAGGCTCCGAGGGGGGTGCGCGGGCGTGACACCACCGATTCTGCGCGCCCGCGCGGCCCGGCGCACCGTGTCAGGCGTGCGGCACCACGACGACCGGGCACCGGGCGTCGTGGATCACCGTCCTCGTGACCGGCCCCAGGTGGTGCCCGGTACGGCCGAGCACCAGCAGCTCGGCCGAGGCCGCGGCTGCCGTGATCCCGGCGGGCGCGGGCTCGTCCACCAGGGCGACGTCCACCGTCAGCCCGGGGTGGTCCGCCCGTGCCCTTTCGGCCGCGTCCGCCAGCATCGAGACTGCCAGGCCGCGGGCCTCGCTCACGCCGGGCAGTCCGGGCGCCGCGTGCTGCGGCCAGGGCCAGGCGTACACCAGGTGCAGCGGCAGCCCGCGGCGGACGGCCTCGTCGGCGGCCCAGCCGGCGGCGGCGAGGCTCTCGGGCGAACCGTCGACAGCGGCCAGCACGAACGTGGCCATGGGGCCTCCCCGGTCAGGCCGGGGCGGTGAGCCGGAGCTCGACGCCGGCCACACCCGGCACGGAGCGCACCAGGCGCTCCAGGACGGCGGCGGAGAGGGTGTCCGGCAGGCCGCCGGTGAGGGTGATCCGGCCGTTCTCGGAACGGACGTCGGTGTCCACCGCGGCGCTCGGGCCGAGGACGGCGACGAGCTCGAAGCGGACCCGGTCGGCGAGTTCGCGGTCGTCACCGAGGTAGACCTTCAGCAGATCGCCACGGCTGACGATGCCGACCAGGTAGTCCTCCTCGTCGACCACCGGGAGCCGCTTGAGGTGGCCACGGGCCATCGCCCGCGCGGCCTCGTTGAGCGGGCTGCCGGGGTGCACCGTGACGGCGGGGACGGACATCATCCGCCCCGCGGTCAGGGCTTCGGCGCGCTCGCCGTCGCGGTCGCGGGCGGTGAGCAGGTCGGCCTCGGAGACCACCCCGACCACGCGGCCGTCGCCGGTCAGTACGGGGACGGCGCTGACCCGCCAGCGCTGCAGGGTCTCGGCGATCTCGCGGAAGTCCGCGTCGCGGCCGACGGCGACCACGGCGTGGGTCATGACGTCGGAGACAGCGCTCGGTGTGCTGGTCATCGTGGGCCTCCTACGACGCCGCGCGGTAGGCGCGGGGGTGTTCGAGGGCCGGCTCGGTGTCGTCCTCGGTCCAGTCGAGGGTGGCGTGGACGGCGACCACACCGTCCACCGCCCGGCAGAGCCGTTCGGTGACCGGGATCAGGCTGCGACGCGGCAGCCGTCCGTTCAGCGTGACCACGCCGTTGTGCACCGTGACCTCGATGTCGCCGGGGGTGAGCCAGAGGGTCTGGCCGAGCACGTCGTGGTTGATCTCGTCGCGGATGGCGGCGTCATGGCGCAGGAAGACCTGCAGCAGGTCCCGGCGGCTGACGATGCCGACCAGGCGGCCGACCTCGTCGACCACGGGCAGGCGCTTGACCCGGTGCTTGTCCATGGCGCGCGCGGCCTCCGGCACCGACCAGCCCGGCCGGGCGGTGACGGCGGGGCTGGTCATCAGCCCGCCGGCGGTCTCCGCCTCGGCGCGGGCGCGGTCCTTCCCGTCCAGCCAGCGGCCCGGGTAGCGGCCCTCCGGGTCCGGCAGGACGGCCTCCTTGCGGATCAGGTCGGCCTCGGACACCAGGCCGAGCGGCCGTCCCTGGTCGTCGATCACCGGGATGGCGGTGACGTCGTTGCGGTGGAACAGCGCCGCAACCTCCTTGAACGGTGTGTCGGGCCGGGCGGTGACGACTTCTCGGGTCATCACGTCGTTGACGCTGCGGTGCGACATGGTCCTCACTCCTCCTCGGGCGGCCCCGTCTTCACTGTCCGTCGGCCGGCGACGGCCGCACAGGGCCGGACGGTCCTACCCCAGGGGCCGGTCCGGCCCAGAACAGCGCGGCCGGACGGCAAGGACCATGGGAAGGACCTCGCACCCCCTGCTGGAGGTGGCCATGACGGCGGACGCCGGCACACTCCAGAAGTCGCTGGAGGTCATGACGGACGACACGCGCGCGCCTGATGACGTTCCGCAACGTCGAGGTCACCTCGCACCAGGCGTACTTCACCCGCGACGCGGTGGACCGGATCATCGCCGCGCCCGTGCAGAACGTCCGGGACCACCTCGCCGGCCGCAGCGGCGACCACACCCTGGTCGGGCCAGGTCCGCAACAGGGCCGCCAGGCCGGTGTCCGAGTCCCGGCCGGCCGACGGCCGTCAGCCTGACGACGGCTGCCCGCTGTCGTCGATGTCCCACGTCAGGTGGTCGGCGAGGGCGTTGAGTCCGTCGATGCGGGCTATCTGGAGGCACAGGGCGGCGGAGTCACTACGTGCGCGGGTGCGGCCGGTCACCGACACCACGCCGCGTTCACAGCGGATGTGCAACGAGCCCGGAACGACTCCGCTGCCCGGGGTGAGGGCGAGGGCGAGCGCCTCGGAGCGGATGGCCTCGTCCTCGCGGCACAGGGCGTCGAGCAGGTCGTGGGTGGAGAGCAGACCGGCCAGGCGGCCGTCACCGTCCACGACGGGCAGGTGGTGCAAGGAGTGCTCGGCGACCTGGGCCACCGCTTCGGTGGCGCTCGCGTCCTCGGTGACGGTGACGGCCGGAACGGTCATGAGGTCGCGGGCGAGCAGTTCCTGCCGCGGATCCTGCTCGGCGTAGGCGGCCAGGAGGTCGGAGGCGGCGACCACGCCGGCGACGGTGCCGTCCGTGGTCACCACCGGCACGATGCCGCGGCGGGAGGCGCTCAACACGGCGGCGACGGTGGCGAAGTCGGTGCCGGGGGTGACCGCGATACCGGGGCGGCTCATGCAGTCGCGGACGAGCGTGCGACTCGGTGACGGTGCGGGGGCGGCGGACGGGAAGGTGTCGGCAGCGGTGCCGTCGAGGATGCTGTGCTGCACGGTGTTCACTGCCCTTCGGCGGCGGAGGGGCGCCGTAGCCGCCGCAGGTAGGGGTCGAAGGTCGGGCGGCGTTCGAGGCGCACCCGGGCGTCCACGCACACGGCACCGCCGGGACGGGCGATGACGGGGTTCAGGTCGGTCTCGACGAGCTCCGGGAAGTCCTCGGCGAGCCGGGACAGCCGGGTGAGGACGGATCGGACCGCCGCGAGGTCGACCGGCGGTGCTCCGCCGGTGCCCGTCAACAGGGGCGCGCCGCGGAGCTCGGTGACCATGGTGGTCAGGTCGCGTTCGCACAGCGGAGCGAGCCGGGCCGCCCGGTCGGCCAGGACGTCGGTGGCGGTGCCGCCCATCCCGAAGATGACGAGCGGTCCGAAGACCTGGTCCTGGACCACGCCGGCGAGAAGCTCGACCCCCGGCAGGGCCATCGGCTGGACCACCGCTCCGGCCAGCTGGGTGCCGAAGCGCTGCGCGAACTCCCGGTAAGCGGCTCGCACTTCGGCGGCGGTGGCGAGGCCGGTGCGGACGGCACCCAGCGCGCTCTTGTGCACCTGCCCGGGCCAGTACGCCTTCAGCGCCACCTTCCCCTCGTGCCCGAGGCGGCGTAGCCCGTCCGCCGCCGCGACCGCCGTGTGCTCGTCGCGGGCCCACACGGAGGTGGTCAGCGGCAGCCCGTAGGCCTCCAGCAGGTCGGCGGTGGTCAGCGGGTCGAGCCAGCCGCCTTCCGGATGGGCGGTGAGGTAACCGTCGACCAGGGTGCGGGCGGTGTGCCGGTCGCAGCCCGGGGCGTCGACGGGTACGGGCTGGGGCTCCTTGAGCCGGCGGGCGCGGTCGACGGCATGGGCGAGGGTGCGGGCGGCGGCGACGGAGTCCGAGTAGGCCGGCAGCATGCCGCCGTCGGCGCAGGTGCGGTACCGGACGGGGACCTGCTGGTCGAGGAGTACGGCGGCGATCGGGACGCGCCGCCGGGCCGGGCCCTCCACCAGGGCACGCGCCGGGTCCTGCCCAGGGGTGGCGCACAGCGCCGTCGGGACCAGGCAGACCAGGATCGCGTCGATGGCTTCCTCGCTCTCCAACGCCCTGAGGAACAGGGCGAGTTCGCTCGCACCCACCGCCGCCGTGGTGTCCACCGGGTTGCGGACGGAGGCACCGGACGGCAGCAGCTTCCCGAGTTCCGCCGGGAGTTCGGGCAGCTCCAGCCCGAACTCCGCGCAGGCATCGGCGGCCAGGACGCCGATGCCGCCCGCGTTGGACACCACGGCGACCGCGCCACGCGGCGCGGGCAGCGGCTGGGCGTGCAACAGGGCCGCGGCCTCGACGAGTTCGTCGATGCTGCGGGTCGCGGTGATGCCGGCCTGCCGGAACAGCGCCTCCCGGGTGACGGTGGGGGTGGCGGCGGCCGCCGTGTGCGAGGCGGCGCCCCGCCGGCCGGCGGTGGAGCGGCCGGCGTCGACGGTGAGCACCGGGATGGTGCGGGTGACGCGGCGGGCGGTACGGGCGAAGGCGCGCGGGCTGCCGAAGGATTCCAGGTGGAGGAGCGCGAGGTCGGTACGGCCGTCCGCCTCCCACCACTGGAGGAGGTCGTTCCCGCTGACGTCGTACTTGTCGCCGAGCGAGACGAAGCTCGACACCCCGATGCCGAGCCAGGCCAACCGCTGCAGCAGTGCGATCCCGACGCCGCCGCTCTGCACCGCCACTCCGGCGCTGCCCGGCAGGGGGAAGGTGCCGCCGAACTCGGCGTCCAGCCGGACGGCCGGGTCGGTCTGGGCCATGCCCAGGCTGTTCGGCCCGACCAGGCGCATGCTGTGCCGGCGGCAGGCCCGCATCAGCCCGCGGGCCTCCTGCGCGTCGAGGCCGGAGGTGAGCACCACCAGCGCTCGGACCCCTGCGGCGCCGCACTCCTCGGCCACTCCGGGGACGGCGCCGGCCGGCACGGCCAGCACGGCGAGGTCCGGCACGGCGGGCAGCGTGCGGACGGAGGAATACGCGGGCTCCCCGTCGATGTCCCTGGCGTGCGGGTTGACCGCCCAGACCGCGCCCGAGAAGCCGCCCCGCCGGATCTTCCCGAGGACGGTCCGCCCGACCGAACCCGGCCGCCGGGACGCCCCGACCACCGCGACCGATGCCGGGCGCAGCAGGGCCGCGAGGCTCGCGATGTCGGCGCGACGTCCGCGTTCGTCCACGGCCGAGCGGTAGCGCTCGTCGCTCTCCTCCAGCGGGATCCGGATCCTGACCTCGCCCTGGGCGTACCGGTGCTCGACGGGCAGCCCGAGGTCGGCGAAGACCTGGTGGACGGCGCGGTTGCCGAACAGGGTGTCGGCCTCGAAGAAGCGGACGCCGTCCGCCCGGGCGCGGTGCACCAGGTGTTCCAGCAGCAGAGTGGCCACGCCCCGGTGGTGCCAGCGGTCGGCCACCGCGAGGGCCAGTTCGGCGGTCTGCGGCGGGTCGTCCACCAGCTCGCAGTCCGCCTCGCCGACCAGGTCCTCGCCGGCCCAGGCACCGAGCGCCAGCAGACCGGCTCTCGGTGCGCACAGCCGGTCGGCGGCCTGCGCGGGCGCGTTTCGGCTGACCCCGAAGAAGCGCAGCCGGCGGCTTTCCTCCGACATCCCCTCGGCGTGCAGGTCGAGCACGGCGCGGTGGTCGTCCGGGCCGAGCGGCCGCAGTTCGACCGTGGTGCCGTCGGCCAGCAGGGCTTCGGCAGTGCCGCGGGGCGGGTGGACAGCGGACATGGCGCCTCCTCGGCCGTCGCCGTTCTACTCCTCCAGCCTCGACGTCCGATCCGCGCCCCGCGAGGGCCGACCGGCCCCGCTCCACGCGCCGAACGGCATTGCGGACCGAGCGCGCGGAGGAGACGCTGAAAACGGCATCCGTTACGACCGGCGGCTGGTTCCACCGGATCCTCGCCCCGGGCGCCGAGCAGCCCGGCACGGCCCGGTGCCTGAGCGAGGCGGCGCGCGGCCCGGCGGCGAGGTGCGCAGACTGGAGGCAGACCGATCGGCACGGGAGGTCACCTCGTGGCACCAGACCCACCCGCGGGGTATCCCGACATGCCGGACCCGTGGACGCTCCGCTACCAGGGCTTCGACCCGGTCGAGGAGGGGCTGCGGGAGGCGCTGTGCGCGGTCGGCAACGGGTACGTGGTCAGCCGGGGCGCCGCACCGGAGGCGGTGGCCGACGGGGTGCACTACCCGGGGACGTACCTGGCCGGCTGCTACGACCGGGCGGAGTCGAGGGTCGCCGGGCGCGTTGTCGACAACGAAGACTTGATCAACGGCCCGAACTGGCTGCCGCTGACGTTCCGGCCGGCTGGTGGGTCGTGGTTCACCGGCCCGCCCGCCGAGCAGACGCTGGAGCTGGACCTGCGACGGGGGCTGCTCACCCGCACCGCCCTGGTCGTCGACGAGCAGGGACGGCGGACCCGGCTGGTGCAGCGCCGCTTCGCCAGCCAGGCCCGGCCGCACCTGCTCGCCCTGGAAAGCACGTTCACACCGGAGAACTGGTCCGGCCCGCTGGACGTCCGCTCGGCTCTGGACGGCAACATCGCCAACACGGGGGTAGCCCGCTACCGGGGGTTGGCCCAGCGCCACCTCGTCCCCGCCGGTCAGGGCGTGGACGAGCCGGGTCTGCTCCGACTCGAAGTCGAGGCGGTCAACTCACCCCTGCGGATCGCCCTCTGCTGCCGGACGGCCGCCGCTGCCGTGGAGCCGACGACCGAGTGCCGCGAGGGCTGGGCCGCCCACCTCCTCACCCTGAACGCCGAACAGGGCCAATCCGTCACCGTCACGAAGACCGTGGCAGTGCACACCTCCCGCGACCGGGCGATCGAGACCCCGCTGCGTGCCTCCGGCCTGCTCGCCGCCGAGGCCGGCGACTTCGAGCAACTACTCGCCGAGCACTCGCTGCGATGGGCGGAGTTGTGGCGCCGATGCGGGATCGATGCCGATTTCGACGGCGCCGGTCCGCTGCACCTGAACCTGTTCCACCTGCTGCAGACGTACTCCGAGCACTCCGTCGACCTGGACGTCGGGATCCCGGCCCGGGGACTGCACGGCGAGGCGTATCGGGGACACGTCTTCTGGGACGAGCTGTTCGTGCTGCGGCTGCTCAACCTGCGCTTCCCGGAGCTGGCCCGGGCCGTGCTGCGCTACCGCCACCGCCGCCTCGGCGCCGCCCGTCGCGAGGCCCGCGAACTCGGACTGCGCGGAGCGATGTACCCGTGGCAGAGCGCCGGCGACGGGCGGGAGGACTCCCAGCAGCTGCACCTCAACCCACTGTCCGGCCGCTGGCTGCCCGACCACAGCCACCTCCAGCGGCACGTCGGATCAGCCGTCGCGTACAACATCTGGCAGTACTACCAGTCCACCGGGGACCGGGACTTCCTCGCCACGGCCGGCGCCGAGACGCTGCTGGAGATCGCCCGCTACTGGTCCTCCGCGGCCACATACAACCGCAGCCACGGTCGCTGGTCGATCCGCGGGGTGCTCGGCCCCGACGAGTACCACGACGCCTACCCGTGGGCGGCCCGGCCCGGACTGGACGACAACGCCTACACCAACGTGCTCGCCTCCTGGGTCCTGGCCCGCGCCCAGGACGCCCTGGACGTCCTGCCCGGCTACCGGCGCGACGAGCTGCGCGAACGCCTGGCCCTCGACGACCTGGAACTCGACCGCTGGCAGGAGGTCGGGCGACGCCTGCACGTTCCCTTCCACGAGGGCGTCCTCAGCCAGTTCGACGGCTACGAGCAGCTCGCCGAACTCGACTGGCCGGCCTATCGGTTCCGCTACCCGGACCTGCGCCGGCTCGACCGGATCCTGGAAGCCGAAGGGGACACCGTCAACCGCTACAAGGCCTCCAAGCAAGCGGATGCGCTGATGCTCTGGTACCTGTTCTCCGCCCGCGAGGTGCGCGACCTGCTCCGGCGCCTCGGCCACCCGGCCGGCCACGAGCTGCTGCACCGCACCACCGACTACTACCTGCGGCGCACCGTCCACGGCTCGACGCTCAGCTCGGTGGTGCACGCCTGGGTGCTGACCCGCTCCGACCGCCGCGCCTCCTGGCGGTACTTCCGCGACGCCCTGGTGGCCGACCTGCGGGACAGCCAGCACGGCACCACGGCCGAGGGCGTCCACCTGGGCGCCATGGCGGGTGCGGTCGACCTGCTCCAGCGCTGCTACACCGGCCTGGAGGTCCGGGAGGACGCCCTCTGGCTCGACCCGCACCTGCCCTCAGCCCTCGGCCGACTCGACCTGGAGCTGCGCTACCGGGGGCACTGGGGCCTCGGAATAGCCGTCGAGCGCCGCACGGTCACGGTGAGCCTGCGCGAGGACCGCCAGGAACCGGTCCGCGTCCGCCTGCGCGGCACCGAGACGACGGTCCGGCCCGGCGAGACCCGGCGCTTCCACCTGTGACCAGGACGTCACCGCCGCCCGGACCAGCCGGGTTCCACCTGCTCCCACGCGGATTCCCAGTCCGCGTCCGCCTGCCGGTCCAGCCGACGGCGGCGCAGGGCGACCCAGCCCTCCGTACCGAATCCGAGCGCGGTGACCGCGGCCAGACCCACCAGGACGGAGTCCGTGACCATCAGTCCGTTCGACCGGGGGGCGCCGACCGGCTGCCCGGCATCGTTCAGCCCGACCGGGAGCGCCGTCCCGGTGGCCGTGCCGTCCGGCACGGGGACACTGCCCGCACCTGGCCCGACCGGGTACGTCCACCGCGCCGGGGCGTGCTCCCGCGCGCTGCCCGCCCTGGGGTCGTCCGACAGCGCGGGGCCCGTGGTGACGGCGGTGACGACGTGCCGGTGCCGGGCGGCCTGCGCCGCGTCGTCGGCCTCCGCCCGGTACACCATCACGGCCGTGACCGCCGCCAGGACCAAGGTGACGAGCACCATCAACGCCGCCCCGGCCACCAGACGGCTGTACGCCCGGTCGAGCGGACGACAGAGCGGGTTGCGGTCCCGGCCGACGGCCCGGCGGAAGTGTCCGCGCAGGGACGTGCGCGAGGTGGGGCGCCTGTGTGTGGCGGCGACGGCGGACATGACGCGCCTCCTCGGTACCGGATGCTTCCGCTGCTCTCACGGATCAGTCTGGCGAGCCCGCTTCCGCTTCCCCGAGGGCCTTACGGGCCCGGCGCCGGGGACCGACCGGCCCCAGCTCGGGCCCGGTGCCTGGTGGTGCCATGGAAGGAGGACGGCGGCCGGCCCCGGCCCCGCACCGAGCCAGGGAGGACGTCATGAGAGCCGCCGTGGGAGACCGCATCATCGTCCAGGGCACCCGGCCCGGCGCGGCGCGCAGGGACGGCGAGATCGTCGGCCTGCACCATCCGGACGGCAGCCCGCCGTACGACGTGCGCTGGGCGGACGACGGCCGGGTGACGGAGTACTTCCCCGGTCCGGACGCCCGGATCCACCACTTCGAGCACCGCCCCGAGCCCGCCGCGACCGCACCGCCCCATCCGCACCTCTTCGCCGACTGACGGACCACCACCGTGACAGTCGCCGCCCACGCCCCGACACGCGGACTCACCAGTACCGAGGCCGCGCGACTGCTCTCCGAGCACGGCCGCAACGAGGTCGCGGCCGCCCACCGGGTACCCCTGTGGGCCCGGGTGGCCGCCCAGCTCCGGGACCCCCTGATCACCGTGCTGCTCGCGGCCGTCGCCCTGACCCTGGCGATCGGCGACCACCCGGACGCGATCGTCATCACGCTGGTGATCGTGATCAACACCAGCGTGGGCGTGGTCCAGGAGGTCCGCGCGGAGAGCGCCGTCGCGGCACTCTCCCGGCTCTCCGCCCCGGTCGCGCGGGTGGTGCGTGACGGGGTGCAGCGCACGGTGCCGGCGGCCGAGATCGTGCCGGGAGACGTCGTCGCCCTCACCGAGGGGGACATCGTGCCGGCCGACGCCCGGCTCACCGAGGCGGCGGGGCTCCTGCTCGACGAGTCGATGCTGACCGGTGAGTCCCTGCCGGTGACGAGGTCCGCCGAAGGCGGGGCCCCGGGGGACGACAGGGCCCAGGCGGGAACGATCGTGCTGAGGGGCCGGGCCCTGGCCGTGGTCACGTCCACCGGAGCCGACAGCGCGCTCGGCCGGATCGCCGCCATGCTGCGGCCACGGCCCGAGCCCACGCCGCTCCAGCGGAGGCTGGCCGGGCTCGGGCGGGTGCTGGCCGTCGTGGCGGTCGGCCTCTGCGTCCTGGTCTTCGTCCTCGGCCTGCTTCGGAACCAGCCGCCCGGCGAGATGGGGGTGACGGCCATCAGCCTGGCGGTCGCCGCCGTACCGGAGTCGCTGCCGGCCGTCGTCACGCTCGCCCTCGCGCTGGGCGCGCGCCGGATGGCCGCCCGCCACGCCGTGGTCCGGCGACTCCCGGCCGTGGAGACGCTCGGCTCGGTCACCGTGCTGGCGACGGACAAGACCGGCACCCTCACCGAGGGCCGCATGGTCGTCGAGCGCCTCTGGACACCGCATTCCACGGCCACCGTGACCGGCCTCGGGTACGGACCGGCCGGTGGAATCAGTCTCGACGGAACCGCCGACGACGAGGTGAAGAGCCTGCTCACCGCCGCCGCGCTGTGCAACGACGCCGCCCTGCGGCCGCCGACAGGCGGGGACGGCCCATGGGAAGCGATCGGCGATCCCACCGAGGCCGCCCTGCTGACGGCCGCCGGCAAGGGGGGCCTGGACCACCCACGGCTGCGGGATACCTACGCCCGGGTCGCCGAAACACCGAAACACCGTTCGACAGCACCCGCAAGCGGATGAGCACCGTCCACCGCGGGCCTGACGGCGGCCTGCTGGCCTGCCTCAAGGGCGCCCCGGAGAGCGTCCTCGACCCCGCCGTCCTGGCCGACGCCCCGGAGCTCCTGGAGAGGGCCCGGCGCGCGGCCGCCGCTCTCGCCGCCGAGGGCTACCGGGTGCTCGCCGTGGCCGAGCAGCACCTCGACCGCCTGCCGGAGCCGCCCGAGGAAGCCGAACACGGCCTGCGGCTGCTCGGACTGACCGCCCTGGCCGACCCGCCCAAACCGTCGGCCGCTGCCACCCTGGCCACCTGCCGTCGCGCCGGCATCCTTCCCGTCCTGGTCACCGGCGACCACCCCGCCACCGCGCGCGCCCTGGCCGTCCGGGTCGGTCTGCTCGAACCAGGCGCCGGACCGGAGGTCGTGGTGAACGGACAGGCCATCGCCAGCGGTGCGGTCACCGACCTCACCCGGGCACGGATCTTCGCCCGTACCGACCCCCGACAGAAACTGGACATCGTCCAGGCCTGGCGAGCCCGGGGCGCCGTCACCGCGATGACCGGCGACGGCGTCAACGACGGCCCCGCCCTGCGGCAGGCGGACATCGGCGTCGCCATGGGCCGGCGCGGCACCGAGGTCGCCCGCCAGGCCGCCGACCTGGTCCTGGCCGACGACGAACTCGCCACCGTGGTCGGCGCGGTGGAGGAGGGCCGCCGGGTCTACGACAACATCCGCCGCTTCCTGGTCTTCGGCCTGTCCGGCGGCGCGGCCGAGATCCTGGTCATGCTGGCCGGCCCGCTCTTCGGCCTCGCACTGCCGCTGCGCGCGGGCCAGATCCTCTGGATCAACCTGCTCACCCACGGCCTCACCGGCGTTGCCATGGGTGCCGAGCCGGTCTCACCCGGTGCGATGACCCGGCCCCCGCGCCCGCCGCACCAGCACATCCTCGGCTCCGGTGTGTGGCAGCGGGTGCTGCTGCTCGGCCTCGTTGTCGCGGCGGCCTCCCTCGGTGCCGGGCTCTGGGCCCACGAAGGCCAACGCCCCTGGCAGACCGTGCTGTTCCTCGCCCTGCTGACGGCCCAGCTCGGCACCGTCCTCGGCCTGCGCGAACGGCTGCTCACCCGCGCCAACCTCTTCCTCCCACTGGCCGTCCTCGCCTCCGCCGCACTCGCGGCGGCCGCCTTCTACCTGCCGTTCCTCCGCGATGTGCTGGACACCGTGCCACTGTCCTGGAGTGACCTCACCGCCCCCGCGTTCGCCGGACTCGCCGGGTTCGTGGTGGCCCGGCTGCGCAAGCAAGGGATCTAGGAACCCCCGGTCGGCACGTCCACCCTCACGCGCTCCAGCACCGGCGGCCCTCTCGGTCCAGCCCGGCGGAAGCCATGTCGTCCCCTCCGTCACGTGGCGCCAACGTCCGCAAGTCCCCATCCACCGCGATAGTGTGACTGGGAGTCAGGAACGAACTCGACTGGGATCCAGCGCCGGCAGCCCCCGCACCGGGACGCTGTCGCCGCTGCGCAGGCCGTTGGGCGGCCGGGTTGCCCGGCTGTCGTCCGATGTGCGCCGGCGGCGGAATGCTCTGCGGGCCACGCGGGTCAGGCGGTGTCCGCCTCAGTAGGGCAGTCGGCGGCCGGACGGCGTCCGCAGGTCGAGCGGTGGAGGTTCGTTCGGGCGGGTCGGCCTGGTGACGACCTTGATCCGGACCATCGTGCCCACCTCCTCGTTCGGGTCCGTGTTCCACCTTGCCGCCGGCGACTCGGTCACCCCAGGGCTCCCCGGGCCGGCCCGGACCGCCGGACGGTGACGTGTCGGCCGGGACCGGCGGTCCGTGCGCCTGGGCCGGTCGGCCCTCGCGGCAGGGCCGGACCGGTGCCTAGCGTGGGAGCAGGCCCACAAGCGCCGAACCGAGGAGGACCGCCATGACACCCGCGAACTCCGACAGTCCCGGCCGTTCCGTCGTCCTCGGTGTCGATGCGCACGACACCGGTCGGATGACCGCCGCCTGGGCCGCCGACGAGGCCGACCGCCGGGGAGTGCCACTGCGGCTGGTGCACGCCGTCCCGCCGCTGTACCGGGAGTTCCGGCACTTCGACGGGGACCGCTACCACAAGGCCCTGCTCGCACGGGCCGAGCGAGCCCTCGACCGGGCCGGGTCCGTGGCCTGGCAGCGGCACCCGGGGCTGGCGCTGACGACCGATGTCCCCGAGGACCTCCCGGCCCCGGCGCTGTGCCGCGAGTCCCGGCACGCCGCGCTCGTCGTCCTCGGCTCCCGTCGGCTGGGCCGGGCCGAGGAGGCGTTGAGCGCCTACTCGGTGGCCGTCCCGGTGAGCGCCCAGGCCCACTGTCCGGTGGTCGTGGTCCGCGATCCCGAGCACACGACCCAGGAGCCGCCGTACGTCGTTCTGGGCGTGGACGGCAGCCCGTCCTCCGAGCCCGCCGTCGACTTCGCCTTCGACCTCGCCGCCGAACGCCGGGCGGCCCTGCGCGTCCTCTGGGTCTGGCAGCGGCCGCCGTTCGGCGAACTGGACGACGCCGCCACCGAGGAGGTGCTGCGCCGGCTGCTCTTCGAGTCGACCGCAGGCCGCCACGACCGCGCCCCCGATGTGACCGTGACCCACGAGCTGGCCCACGGCCACCCGGTCGAAGAACTCGCCAAGGCCTCCGAGCACGCCCTCGCCGTGGTCGTCGGCCGCCGGGGGAGTGGCGGGTTCACCGGCATGCGGCTCGGTTCCGTCCCCCACGGGCTGCTGCACCGGGCCCACTGCCCGGTCATCACCGTGCCCGCTTCCCCGAATTGGGACCGGCCGGCTCGCTGAGGTCTCGATCGTCCTGCCGACAGCCCGGGAGAACATCGTGAACGGTCCCGTCGTCGCCGGATTCGACGGCTCGCCGGAGAGCCTCGCCGCCGCCCGGTGGGCCGCCGAGGAGGCACGACAGCGCGGACTTCCCCTTGAACTGCTCCAGGCCTGGCCGTGGCCGAAGCTGGACGTGGTCGGCTCCAACGAGGTCTACACCCGGAGCCGGGAACAACTCGCCTCCTTCGAATCGAACTTGCGAGCCAGTCACGGCGGCCTGTCCATCTCGTCCAGCCATCGCCCCGCCGATCCGGCCGAGGCGTTGGAGGCCGCCGCGCGCAACTCGGCGTTGCTCGTGCTCGGCTCCCGCGGGCTGGGCACGGTCCACGGGTTCCTGGTCGGCTCGGTGAGCCAGGAGGTGCTCGGCCGGGCGGCCTGTCCGGTGGTGTTGGTACGCGCCTCCGACGGAGGAACCGACGGTCCGGTCCTTGTCGGCCTCGACCTGGCCCGGCCTGCGGACGAGGTGCTCGACTTCGCATTCGAGGCCGCCGCACGGTGCTCGGCGCCCCTGCGGGTCCTGCACGCCTGGACGCCTCCGGCCGGCACCGCGTACGTGTCCTTCGATGCCATCGGCAGCGTGGAGAAGGACTTCTCCGACGCGGAGAGGGGCCGCCTCGCCGACGCCCTGGATCCCTGGCGGGCCCGTCACCCCGAGGTGGCGGTGACGGCTGACCTGGTCCACGGCAGCCCGGCTGTGGAAATCGTCAACGCCGCGCCAACGGCTCGGCTGCTCGTCCTGGGCCGCCGGATCCGGAGGATGCCGCTCGGAGCCCGTCTCGGTCCGGTGGCACACGCCGCGATCCACCACGTCGACTGCCCGGTCGTGATCGTCCCGCACGGCTGACGGGACCGTCCGGCTGTCCGGCCCGGTCCGAACGGCCCATCTCCCCCTCCGGATTCAGGGGCGAGGCTGGAGGTGACGAAAGGTGGAGACCATGCACACCGTGATCGTGTACGAGAGCATGTACGGCGACACCCGCGAGATTGCCGAGGCGATCGCCGAAGGCGTCCACCGGGCCGACCCCGGGGCAGCCGTGGACTGCGTCCCGGTGGCCGAGGCCGACGCCGAACTCACCCGCTCCGCGGACCTGCTGGTGGTCGGCGGACCGACCCACATGCACGGCATGTCCTCCGGGCTCAGCCGCCGGATGGCCGCCATGGCCGAGGCACACCAGGAAGGCCGCGAGGAGGCCGCCGCCGAGGCACGGGAGACCGCTGAGGGCCCGGGCCTGCGCGCATGGTTCCACGACCTGCCGGAGAGCGGAGACGGTGTCCACGCCGCGGCGTTCGACACCCGCGTCGACATGCCCCGGGCCGGCGGCGCCGCCAACGGCATCGCCCACCGGCTCTCCCACCGTCACTACGACGTCGTCGCCGAACCGGAGGGCTTCATCGTGGAGAGGAACGACGGGCCGCTGCGCGCCGGAGAACTCGACCGCGCCCGCGCCTGGGGCGCCGAGCTGGTCTGACCGCCGACTCCCTGCCTCCGCCGCGGGTGCCGCTGTCCCCACCCGCGGCGAGGTGCTGGTTCAGCGGTCGAGGAACAGGCGTACTTCCGCTGCCTGGGCCCCTGGAAGGTGAAGCCGAAGTCGGCCCGCTCGCCCATTCCGCAAGCCCGCTCGACCCGGTTCTCCAGCCCGGCCGTGGCGCTGACGTACGCGCAGTCGCCGTCAGGCAGGGTGTCCTCCACCCAGCCGTAGACCTTGGGACTGGTGTTCTTGCAGCTCGGGGTCCAGTGGGCTTTGCCGCCCGTGATCCTGGGGTCAGCGGAGGACGGGCAGGAAGCGGCGCCGGCCGACGTCGCAGAGCCGAGGACCAGTCCGGCAGCGAGGGCGGTCGCGGCCATGGCCGGGGCGACGATCCGGGTGAGCACGTACACGGGTGAGCCTTCCGGTCAGGGAGCTCTGACGAGGAGAATGTACGCACCCGAAGCGGTGGAATCTCCCGGACTACCCGGACGAGTGCAGACGCGGGGTTGCTTGACGCACGCCCACCGGGTCCGTGGCCGCGCTGCGCGGTCGCGTACTGGCCCTGTTCGAGAGGGCCGAGAGGCCCTGCCATCCGATCGGCGCTTTCTGGCGGTTGGCTCGTCCCACGTCGGACCCCCGTGTCGCACCGGGCGATCCTGATGTACTGCTCCGGCCGCCCTTTCACGTCCTGGGCCGCTCGGTCTGGTGACGGTTCTCATGCTCACGTCTCCGGTCTCGCGAGGACGAAGTCGTTCCGGGGAGCAAGGTCGCCCGCATCCACTACGCCAGCGACCGCTCGTCCACGCTTCCCGCCTGGACGATTCCCGGCGGCAAGGTCGAGGAGGGCGAGCGTTTGGACGAGGCCGCCACCCGCGAACTGCGCGAGGAGACGGGCCTGGTCGTCGCCCCCGAGGAGCTGCGGCTGGTCCGCACCATCCAGGACAAGGCCGGCTGGGACAGTAAGGGCCCGATACTGCTCTCGGTGTTCGCCGCAACGTCCTGGCAGGGCGAGTTGACGAACACCGGGCCGGACAAGCATCTCGCCCACGATCATGTACCTGTGGCATTGAAGAGTCCCCCCGCCGACCCGCCGCCGGCCAGACGCCCGCAAGAAGGTGATCCACGAGACTCGGTGCACAGCCGCTACCGGACGGGGCCGTCTCGTGCCAGATCTACCCTGGGCCGCGTCAGGCACACGTTTTTCGAGTCGTGTTCGTGCGAACCACGGGTTCCACGCTGAGCCCTTTCCGCGTGCGCTGAAGTACCTGGAGGAGGCGCTCTTCGGTCGGGAGCCGCCCCGCAAGGAGCCGGTTGCAGTGAAGGTGGACGTAGCTGGCGAGGAGCCAGCTGCGGGTCGTGGTGAGCCGACCGGTGTCCTCCAGATCGGAGAGCTGTGCGTCGGCTGCCGCGAGCGCGGCCCGGCGCCGTCGTAGGATGTCGCCCACCGAATCGCCTAGAAGGGCCGGGCCCTCTGGGGTGCCGAGCAGAGCGCGAAGACGCTGCTGGTGTACACGGTAGTCGCCGCCGCCCTGGCGGCGGGCTTCCTCAGGGTGTTGCCGTACCTGGTCCGAGTACCAGCGCAGGCGGTCGCGGACGCTGAAGCCGAGCGCGGCCAGCAGGTCATCGGTGGTAACGGCGACCAGCTCAGTAAGGTCGGCGGACGGGTGCCCCAGATCCGTGCCTTCGGAGAGCAGGTGCATCACAGCTCGGCTGTCGGCGCAGAAGACCTCCTCGCTGATGTCGGTCCCTTCCGGGCCGCCGTACCGCTCAAGCTCGCGCTCGTAGGTGTCGATGGCGAGCCGTGAGACGAGACCCTCGTCGCTGAGCCGGGAGGTGAACCGAGTGACCTCCGGCAATAGGTACCGGGTGAGGGTGTCCGGGTCGCCCTTCCAGCGCACGCGCAGGTGGGGGTCGGGGTCGGCGTAGCGGATGAAGAACCACTGTTCGGCGAGTCCGGACACCTCGACCATCTCGCAGAGCTGGCGGAGAGGGCCCGCGAGGATGCCGTTCTCCTGATCGCGGTCGCAGTAGAGCTTGGCGAACAGCCAGTTGCTCCCGGGCAGGCGCCTTCGGTCGGTGATCGGGGCCGGGCGTCCGCCGTTGTGCCGGCTGCTCTGAGCGTGTGTGGCCGTGCCTTCGTGGGCTGCTGGCACGGTCGTGGGACGAAGGACGAGCGGAACCACGATCTCGCTCATGAAGAAGCCGTCCGCCCCGGGGATCCAGGCTGCGGTGGTGTCCGGCAGTGCTTCCTGGAGTGTCAGCTGGCCCGTTGCATCGGACCGGGCTTCGACCCTCAGCTGCTCGACGTGGCGGGGGTCGTCCAGGTCGAGCAACAGCCGGTTATCTGCCATGGCGAGGTAGAGGCGTGGCGGGACCGACCACGCCTCGCGCCAGGCCGCCAGGCGGGCCGCGAATGTCCTTCTGTCCGCGGTCCAGCCGTGGGAGCCGTCGACGGCGGACCTGAGCAGCCAGCGTGCCGGGGAGAACACGATCCGGCCGTACTGGACCCTGGGCAGGTACGGGAATCCGGCGGCCGGCCCCCAGTCGAAGGGGGCGAACTCGGGTGCCCCGTCACGGGAGACCTGATCGAGGAACCGGCAGACGGCAGGCGCCTGGTGGGTATTGAGCATGTGGCGGGCTGTCGGACGCAGCGCGGTGTCCAAATCCTGGGAGCGAAGGTGGAAGCGGCCGTTGCGGAGGCTGACCGTGATGTCATCGAGCGGGATGGTTCGGTGGGCAGGCACCCCGGCGGGCACGTCCAGCACGATCTCGTGGCCGGGTGAGGCAGGGCGTACGACTACGTTGGCCATGCGGTGGTTGGTCGGAAGGTAGACGACCTCAGCGGGCAGTCCGGCGTCGGGGCGGGCGCGGTTCTCGGCGTCGACCAGGCCACGGAGCGCCTCCCCGCCCTGGCGTCCGAGGAGGTCGGCGAAGCGTCCGAGCGAGCGGCCGGCGCTGGTGGCACCGAGGTTGGGCCCCACGATCACGAGGAAGTCCCCGCGGTCCACCGCCTCGGCGGACTGCGCCGCGACGAACGCGGAGATCTCCAGGGAGAGGGGCGCGTGCTCGGGATCGGGCCGGCATGTGCGCAGGGCCTCCAGCGTGGTGTCGGTCAGCTCGACGACGCGCTTCTTGTCGCGAAGGGCGCCCAGTGCGAGGTCCGTCAGTACGGCGGCACGTCGCATGCCCGCCTGCGAGGCGTCGATTCGGTGGAACGCGTGTTCGTGTCCGAGTGGTCCTATCCCGGTGTACTCGTCGAGCACATCCAGGATGGGGACCTCTCGATCCGGGCCGTAGCGGGCGGTGAAGGCACTCCGGAAGGCCGACACGTCTGGGGAGCCCAAGGGTTGCGGCGACATCTGAAGGAGCAACTCGGCTGCGTGGGCGCATGCTTCGCCCACGCGCGCACTGACCCGGTCGCCGCCGACGGGGCGTGCCATGTCGGTTTGGAAGACCAGTCCGCTTTGCGGGAGTATGTCTCCGGCCAGCTGGGTGAGATCGCGTTCCCGGGCTGGTGCTTGGACGGGTGGTGCCCTGTCGAAGTCCGACATTGCGGTGAGGAGATCGCCGAGTTTCATGACCGTCCGGGCGCAGCTGGGTCGGTTGGCGAGCCGTTGGCACAGATCACTGGCTGGATCCGAGGTCGTGAGTCTGGCGCGGAGGTCCGTGACCAGCAGGCGTAGTTCCCACAGTTCGGCGAGCATCCGGTCGATCTGTGCCGGGCTACCGGAGGAGTGGTCCAGCAGATGGCGGCGCAACCGGGGATACGGTACGGGTTGTCTGGCGACGCGTAGGAGCTCGCGTACGGCTGGGGTCAGCCGGACCGAGCCGGGGCTCCCCGCTCTGGTTTCGGCGAGCCGCAGTCGCCCGTGGCGCTCGACCGCGAGGGCATCGACCATCCACTCGCTCTCCGCGCGGACGATCGGGTCATCGTCCAGTGCTTGGCACAGTTCCGTCAGCCACTTCATGTCGGGGCGGGTGCGGATCCGGTCCCGGTCATTGCGGACGTTCAGCGTCGTGTTGTCGCCCCAGCCGGCGACGGACACGGCCGCGCACGCGCCGTACGGGGTCGGTCGGGTGCTCATGCGGATCAGGTAGCGCAGGAGTTTCAGCTCGGCCCGGGCTGTGTCTCGCGCCCTCGCATGCGGGCGGCGGAGGGCCTCCAGCAGGTCGGGGCTTGCGATGGCCAGAGCGCGCAGGACTCGCGGATCCGCCAGGCCGTCACGCGGGTCAGGTGAGCAGTGGGCTCCCGGTCCGATGGCAGGCAGCAGTGGTGTGCGCAGGATCAGCCAGGGCATCGGCTCGTAGAGGGGACCAGGGCCGCCTGGCGCGAACGGTTTCCGCCCGCGTCGGGAAGCGGCGGTCGCGTTCGCGGTCATGACAGTGCCAACACCCTGTCCCACGCCGGTTCACGGTGCGTCGCGGCGGAGAGCAGGACGAGAGCGACTCCGGCCGCCCCGTCGAGGAGTCCCGGCTGGTCGACGAGGTTGCCCCCCGGCTCGACGGCCGCGATGCCCATCGGCCGGTTCGGGTCGACGTGTGCCAGGATCTGCTCGGTGAGGTCGACGGCGGCGTCCCTGAAGATCGCCAGACCCGTGTCGTGCGCGAAGCGGAGTGTGACCTGGAGGAGCCCGGCGACACCGTGGCAAAGGGTCGGTGATCCGATCCGGCGCTCGTGGACGGGCCGCCGGTAGACGGCTTCCAAGGTCCGCACCGCCGTGCGGCACCACTCGTCCTCGGAGAGCGCGCGACCAGCCAGCCACAGGGCCCGGGCGATCCCCGGGCTGCCGTAGCACCATGCGCTGCGGGTGCACTCGCCGGCTGGCCCTTCGGTCACCCCTTGCCCGTCATCGACCAGGGGGATGAGAGCGGGCCAGTTGGGCCCGGCGGCGTCGTCATGCCGGTGGGACAGCAGCCACCGGACCAGTGCCCGGATGGCCTGCGCCAGCCCCTCGACCTCGACACCCCGCGCGGACGACAGAGCCATGATCGCCAACGGCCCCGGGATGCCGTGCGCCAGTCCACAGTTGAGGTTGCCCAACGGGTAGATGCGTGCCTGCTCCTCGTCGTACATCAACGGGGGCGGGGTGTGCCAGGCTGGCGGCCGTCCCGGGGCCAGCACCAGACCGACCAGCGCTCGCAGGACGTACGGCAGAGCCGGGTGCACACGTCGCTCCGTAACGGAGGGGAGGAGGTAGGCAGCGACGCCGCTCAGACCCGAGATGAGGTCGAACGCCGACACTGGCACACCCCTGCGTCCGCGCACCGCCGCCGACTCGGTCAGGCACTCCAGCGCAATCCGTCCGTCCAGGGTCCGGCTCAGGCTCCGGTAGTGGCGGCCGCGTCCCAGCAGCTCTGCGGAGAGCGCCACTCCGCTCAACCCGGTGAAGATGCTCGGCGGAGCGCCTCCACGTCGCTCGATGGCCGCCACCGAGCGTGTCAGATGAGCGTGTCCGAGGCGGTCCCACCCCTCTTCGGGGAAGCAGTCGTGCAGCTGGGCGCAGAGGATCGCCTGGCCGGTGTTGCCCTGCGCGAGCGACATCGCGTCCCAGTGCACCGACTGAGGGAAGCGTGTCTGTCCGGCAGCCAGTACGACGGCGGCCTCGACCAGTCCGGGATCGGTCGCACGGGACGCGATGAGACGGGCCGCCTCCAGGGCCCGCGCCCCAAGGGCCGAGCCCAGTTGACGCGCCCACGGCCGTCCGCTTTCCGGTGTCATATCCGGCACAGCGGGTTGGCGGGTTGGCAGGTGGGGAATTGGGGGCCGCACGTCTCGCAGGTACGACACGTGTCGTTGCCGCAGGTGTTGCAAGTAGCACATGTGGCACATGTGGCACGAGCGTCACAGGTGTTGCAAGTAGCACATGTGGCACATGTGGCACCAGCATCACAGGTGTTGGCACACGTGTTGGCGCAGGTGTCGCGGCAGGTGTTGTGGCAGGTAGCGAGCGTAAGCGGACAACCACACGTGGCGGAGTGCAGTGTGTGGCAGTCGCTGTCAGTGTCGCACCCGTTGGCCAGCGTCCCGACCCCTCCGGGTATGGGGGACGGGCGACTCGATCCCAGTCTGAGGTCGAGATCGAAGGAGTCAACGGGCACGGCCGACTCAACGTGTGTGAAGCGCAGAGTCGCTTCACGTCTCAAAGTGACCTTCGTTGCCTCCAGGCCGACGAACGGCGGCTGGTCGGTGCCGACCGTGGCCACCGACAAGACATCCGCCGACGCGAACTCCGCGTAGTAGTCCAACTCTTTGCTGAAGTACAGCCGGCGGTGCCCCGGACGGTCACTGTCGCCCAGCAGGCCGTTAAGAGTGATGGTTCGGACCGGCTTTTCGGAAGGACCGGATAGGTGTTCTGATACGAACTCGTCTTGCGGGCGCCCTTCTATACCGCTCGTATCGCTGGAGCCCGCGCTACTGTCAGTCATGACAGGCTCGCAATTTCTCTCGTCGGGAAACTTTTTCAACGGCGCGAACTGGGCTGCACACGGGCTCTGAGTACCTTGCGGATAGCCACATGGCGGTCCCGGCATCGCTGATGGGGTCGGCTGACTCCTGCATGAGTCCTTTGAGTGTCTACAAATAGGATCCCTCGTTTTTCGGCCCGATGCACGCGCGACCGTCTCGGCCCGATCCCACGATGTCTCTCCGTAACGTGCTACGCCATCGCCCCTGCGGTCGCCACGGCGTCACGACGGTGCAGCAGCATGATGTGACGCCCCAGGGAACCTGATGCCGGTGCGAAGCCGCAGCGATAATCTGGGAACGGAGGTATCAGTTCGACATCTTCCGGTTCGATTAGGGGAGCGATGCCCTCGGCAATGAGGGCATCGCTTCTAGTGTGAGAGCGGTAGCAGCCGCTGTCGGTCAACACCGCGGGAACATGAACCCGGCCCGGACGAAGAATTCGTTCACCCGGGCCCAGAAAGCGGCTGCAGTCTCCTTGCGCTCATCAAACCCTTCTACTGGCAGACGAATTTGCGCCGCCGAACCGAAGAAGGTCCGCTGTTCGCTGATGCACGCCGCCGCCCGCACCACCCGCACAGCCCTCCGCCGGCACGTACGGATCGCCGCTACCTGTCCCTGGCACACGGACCTTGGGAACACCGGACACCGTGCCGGGCCCTCGGCATGCCTCGCGACCACACACGGCCAGCAACACCGCACCAACATGATCAAATCAGCTCAGCCGAACCCAACTCAAAGGCGGAGGCCAGGCCTCCTCTCAGGAGAGGGTCGGCCCGTCTACGATCTGCCCGAGCGTCAGGAGTTGGTTTCGCACAGCGCAACTGCTTGAATTTGGACGTGACTTCTAGTGCTCCAGGCGCTGACTGCCCAAGTGTTCTTTTGGCTGGTCGAGGGCGCGTTCGATACGACATGGTCTAGGATCGCGCCCGTCTCGTTGTCGAAGAGCGGGCTGCCCATGTTGTACCCACCCCCGATTAGATGGGTACCGGCCGGGCAGGTTGCCTTCGAATCGTCATTCGCCATGGGCCCCGCAACGACCGTGGTGGTCGCAGCCTCGGCTCCAGAAGCCGTTGCAATCGCGACCGGCACAGTGGCTAGCAGGGCGCCTGTCAAAGCGGCCCAGACGCGCGACGTCTTGCTGGTCAATCGAATCATGGGATCAACCTTCCTGGGAAATTTCCCCACATGGACCAAGGTAGGCTTGCTAGCACCTACTCGGATCTCGGGGATCACTCAGTGTGATGCCCCAGCCGGTGAACACCGCTGTTGGGATTCACGCTTGAGGACATGGCTGGGATCATCGTTCTGTCTATGGGCTGGACCAAAGCTAAGATGCCGGCCAAACCGCAGACGTAGTAGCCAGAGGGGCTCTGGCCAATCCGGCCCTTGTGCGTCGCAGCAGCTCCAGAGCCAACGACTCGGTCGAGGTATCGGTGCCGAGAAGGCGATTCAGATGCAGGTGCACATAAGTGCGGCACAGTTGGTCGCCGGAGCGCCAAAGAACCCCGTCACGGCGCAGTGAGTCGATCAGATTGACGGCTGGAGCAAGTGCCAGGCGCCGTTTGGTCAACAGGCAGTTCACTTCCCCTTCGAGGGTAAGGGCACCACCCAGGGCTTGACGCAGGGCTCGTTGATGCTTTCGGTATTCCGAGCCCCCGAGCCGTGGCGGTAGCGGCCTGCCATAGGAGAAAGCTGCTCTCTCCTCGGGGGACACGCCCAGACAGGCGAGCAGGTCGTCGATGCTGATCACGGCCAGCTCCAGAAGGTCGATGGGGGCAAGTCGGTTTAGGGTGCTTGCTCGCAGCATGTCGGCGACGCTCGGGCTGTCGGCCATGAAGAGGGCCTCGGCAGCCGCTGTTCCTTCCTCGCCTCCGTACCGTTCGACTTCACGCTCGTACGTGTCGAACGAGAATCTCGTACAGAAGCCGTCCGCTCGCAGCCTGGTTGCCCAGGCACAAGCGTGCTCCATCAGCGGTCCGATGAGCGTGGACGAGTCTCCATGGAAGCGGAGGCGTATGTGGCGCTCGGGGTCCGCGTAACGCAGGAAGAACCAACCGTCAGAGAGGCCGGACTGAGTGGCGTACTCGGCGAAACTGCGCAGTGGGCCGCCGATCAGGTCATCCTCGTTCCGAGTGGGGCAGTAGAGCTTCAGATACAGCCAGTCGCTGCCCGGTGGGCGCAGTCTCGCCTTTGACTCGACTACATGCACGGCGGCGGGCGAGTTCCCGCCGCCACGTTCGCCTTTCCGGCGGATAAGGGGTATGACGATCTCGCACATATGGCCACCGTCCGCTCCCGGCAACCAGGCGTGCTCCGGTCCCGGTAGGGCTTCCTGCAGCAGAGCGGACTGTCCGGCCGGGACCGTCTTGAGTTCCTCCCGGAGTAGCTCGATGTGCTCTGCGTCGTCGAGGTCAAGCAGAAGGCGGTTGTCGCTGACGGCCAGGTAAACGTGGCGTGGAACGTCCCAGCTTCTCCGCCACGTTGACAGTGCCAGCGGGAATCGGTCGTGGGAGCTGGGCCGGAGGTCGCCCGCGAGGTCGAGCCGCCACTGCGCAAGTGCGAGCACGGTCCGGCCCCTGTACACCCGGGGCAGGAACCCGAGGCCGGCCGCTGGCCCCCAGGAGAACGGGGTGAATTGGCGGCGACCGTCATGAGCGGCTTCGAGCAGAAACCTGGCGGGGGCGGGCGCCCTCGCGGCGTTGAGCATGTGGCCCTGAACCCCGACGACGTCGACTCCGCCCGCGGGCCAAGTGATCACGAAGCGACCGGATCTGAGACCGACGACGAGTTCGTTAACGGGTATGAGGTCCTGGGCCGGCACGCCAGGCCAGGCATTGATGAGAACCTCTTGAGCTCGGATCGCGGGCCTCAGCGCCACATTCGCGGATCTTGGCGGATTGGGTGCATAGACCACCTCGGCGATCAGCGCATCCTGTTCGTGCCCCTGTTCAGCATGTGCCAGCTCCATCAGTGCGTTGCGGGCGGGTGCCCCGAGGAGTCCGGCGAACCGGCCGAGATTGCGGCCAGCAGCGGGCGCGCCGAGATTGGGCCCGACAACGAGCTGGAAGTCTCCTCTGTCGATGGCCGCCGGGGACGTGGCCGCAAGGAGGAACGACAGGTCGAGTGAGCGCGGTGCGTTCTCTGCGGCAGGATCCGACGTTGAGAGCTGAGCGATGGTCTCGTCGCTGAGCTCCACTACCGTGCGGCGTTCGCGGTTCGCCTCCAGAGCGAGGTCGAGCAGAAGCTGGTCACGCTGGTGGTGACTGGTGGTTCCTTCGCCGTGTGCACCGTACGCAAAAGGTGCCCCCAGGCCCATCGAGGGATCGATGAGCTCCAGCAGAGGAACCCGACGGTGAGATCCGTAGCGGGTTTCGAAGGCACGGCGGTAGGCCTCCATGTGTGGCATTCCTGTCGGGAAGGCGCTCAGGCGCAGGAGCAGCTCAGCGGCCGAGGCGGCTTCGGCGGCCACCGAGTCGTGGAGAGCGGTAGCTCGGAGCGTGAGCGCTGTATCGATCTGAAGGTGCCTCGGGGTGCTCGCCGAGCCGGGGTGCAGGTCGCTCATGCGCTTGAGCAGGGTCGGCAAGCGCTCTGTCCTTTGGTGGAGAGGGAGCTGATCCCACTCGTTGAAGTCCTGGGTCAGCCGGGCCATCCCACGTGCCATGGCGTGAGCTCGGGGAGACGGAGTTGCCTCCAGACAGGTGCGCAAGCGGGTCATGGGCTCACCACCGGTCAGTGCCGGGTCGAACTCCGAGATCAGAAAGCCCTGGGCCCTCAGATCGTTCACCAGTCGTCCGGCCTTGTCCGGGGTTGCTCCGGGCACGTCCCGCACAGCCGCTTCCAGGTCGGCCCGAGTGGTGGGTACCCGTGTCAGGGCGAGTACGCGGCGTACGGCGGCGGTGGCTCGGACAGAGGTCTCCGCTCCCGTGCCGGCAGAGAGGACGGCACGGCTGCCCCAAAGGAAAACCGCGGGATTGGCCATGAGACGAATGTGTTGGCTGATGTCTGGATCGCTGTCCAGTTGTTCCGCGAGATCGTGCAGCCACCCCATGTCGGCCCGTGTGAGCGTGCGCGATGCGGCCGGGATGAGCGCGAGGTCAGTGACGGGAGCCCACCGCACCAGCCCGACCCCGGCGAACAGGCCAAAGGGTGTTGGTCTCGTGCTCATCCTGATCACGTACCGCCTGAGCTTGCGGATCAGTCGGGGTGCGGACCGGTCCTTGGAAGCGGTTCGGTCGAGTGCCGCGGCCAGATCAGGGCTCGCCACCTGCACTGCGAGGCATAGCAGTGGATCACGTGGCATCAGGGAGACGTCGGACTCGGTTGCCAGGGGCGCCAGTCGTGCGTCTGCAGGGAACAGCGGGGCCCGCACCATGGCCCATTCGAGCGGCTCGTAAAGCGGAGGGCGACCGCCAGGCTGTCCCGTGTGCAGGGGAAGAGGTCCGGCGTGAGGTCCGGTCATGACAGCAGGAACATCCGGTCCCAGGCCGGGTCCACTCCAGTGGCAGCGGCAAGGAGGGTCATGGCGACGCCGGACGCACCGTTGAGCAGCCCCGCCCGGTCCACCGCGGCATTCTCCGCCTCCAAAGATGCGAAGCCGAACGGCCGATCGGGCTCGTAGGCGGCCAGGAGCTGATCGACGAGGTCGGTCGAAGCCTTCATGAAACAGTCCGATGCGGTGTCGTAAGCGAATCGCAGAACGATGTGGAGTAGTCCGGCAATTCCATGGCAGAACGTGGGCGAGTCGATGTACCGCAGTTCCACGGGACGGCGCAGGACACTGGTCATCCCCTTGACCGCCGTGCGGCGAAGGTCCTCGTCGTTGAGAGCCTCGCCGGCGTGCCACAGGGAGCGGGCCACCCCCGGAGTGCCGTAACACCAGGCACTTCTGGTTGCGGCTGACGCCATTTGCGACGCCGGCTGGCCTGCTGGTGTCAGCGCGTCGGGCCATCCCACCCCCCATGCGTCGTCGACGCCATGTGATGCCAGCCAGTGAGCGAGGGCGTTCACCGCCTCCGCCTGCCCGGGGACTTCGTGGCCTGCGCGCAGTGCCAGAGATAGGAGGGCCAGCGGCCCGGGTATGCCATGGGCCAATCCACAGTTAAGATTTCCCGACGGATAGAGCTGACGCATCGACTCAGATGTCAGAAGCTCGGGCGGGGTCACCCAGCGTGGTATCCCATCTGTCGGCTCTACAAGGCGAACGAGTGCCGTAAGGATTCCCGGAAGCACTCCATGCGGATCGCGCTCCAGCAGGGATGCCGCTACTCCGCTCGCTCCGGACACGAGATCGAAAGCACTCACCGGAACACCGGGCGGGCCCGTGCCCAGCCGTGCCGCCGCCGCTGATGCTTGTGGTGCGAGCATCTCGTCGACACCCGTAAGTAGCCGCTGATAGCGGTTGCCGTCCCGGCTCAGTGATCCGAGGGCGAACGCAAAACCGCTGAATCCAGAGAAAAGGCCGGATTGTATGGGCCTGCTCGAATCTAAAGCGGTCACTCCCTCGGCGAGGAAACCGTGGCCGATCGCATCCCATCCCTCGCCTGGGAGGCACCGGTCGAAGTAGGAGCACATCACGGCAATCCCGGAATTCCCCTCGGCGAGTCCGTATGGGGTCCATTTGATGAACTCCGGATATCGCGTCTGTCGGCGTGCAAGTGGGAGGCACTGTCTGATGCGCGCCCGATCGGCGACGCGCACGGCCACGTCACGTGCGACGAACAGTGTCGTGCTCCGTCGGCTCGCGTCGAGGGCACTGGCCCACGGAGACGTAGGTTCGCGGTGACCCGTTGTGGACCCTGGCATCTGGCCTTCTCGGGGGTTCTGTGGCGTACGGGCAATCGTGATTTCAGGGGGTGGCAAATGGAAAAATCGCTAGCAGTTGCCGACGCATGCCGTTTCGATGCAGCTGGGGCTACAGGTTTGATCATCCGTTGGGCACGGGTGACTACAGGTGGGTTGGCCGCATGTCCAATCACCGCCACATGTCGGAATGTCACATTGGGTGTCATAGCACGTTTGGCAGGACATGCTTCCACAGGTGCAGGTGAACCAACCCTGTGTCCAGCACTGATCCTGGGTGTCGCACGGACCACCCTCGTAGGTTTCTGTGTCGTCCTCGTTCGCCGCCCCGCCGGCATCTCCAAATCGGGAGAATTTGCACGAGCCCAGTCGGAAATCAAGATCGAATTCATCCGGCGGGTGCGATTTCATGGCGTGAGTGTAGTCAATATCGGCACCCTTCCTCAGTGTGATCTGAGTAGTTTCTATCCCAGAGGGAACTGCCTTGCTGGAAGGAATCGGGCCGTAGATAATATCCGCGACAGGGAATTCAATGAAGTAGTCGAGTTCCTTTGTGAAGTAAAGGCGCTTGCAGTCAGGAAAGTCGCTGTTCCCGAGGATCCCGTTGAGGGTCAATCCGATAGCCGGCGACCGTGAGGGCTCAGAGCGTAGGCCATTGACGAGAGGATCTCGCGGGTCTCCCGCATCCCCAGAATTGCTCTTGCTCGTGGGGTCGGTCATTATGTTCTCCCCACAGGATTCGTACGGTCCAACGCCGACGACTGGCAGCTCCGCACTTGCTTCCATTCTTTCTCTGCGGAGGCAGACCTGCCAGTCGTCCGGCGTCAACCCGTTCCGGGTTCGGTATGGGCTTTCCCGCTATCGACCTCCACGCGTCGGGTCGGCGGTACGGGCGGCCAGCGGGGACATCCCGCCGACCGAGATCGCGTTTGAGATCTGAGGCTAGTACCAACGCCGTTCAGCTAGGGCGGTCTGGGCCGCGTCAAGGGTCGGTTGTGAGCATGTTGATGCTGACGGCGGCCTTGTAGGTGGCCCGGTTGATGACGGGCCCACGGGTGTTGTACTTGGAGATCGCTCGTTTGACGATGCGACCTTTGGTGCGTATCCGCCGTCGGGGCAGCAGCTCGGCCAGCACATGGCGGCCGATGACTCCGACCAGGTCGAGGACCGGGTCCGGGAAGCCGCCACGATGGTGCCCACCGACGATACCTTCGCCACCATCATCGGGGCCGTCGAGCAGGGGCGGCGGCCACGACAACATCCGCAAATTCACTGTCCCCTCACTGCCGTCTCCACCGTCTCCGCGGAGTCCGCACCATCCGCTGCCCGCCCTGCCCGCCCTGCCCGCCCTGCCCGCCCTGCCCGCCCGGCACGGCTGGAGCGCCCACCCGCTCACCCACGCCCTCGGGGTCGGCGAACACGCGGCCGCCGAGCTGGTCGCGCACGCCCACCGGATCTTCGCGGAGCACGGCCGCCGGACGCGGTGAGCGCCGCCCCCGGAGGCCGGTGGTCATCCCCGTGCAGTGACTCCAGTAGGGTGCGCGCCGACATCGAAGTGCGTCGAGAGGCACGGATCCATGACTTCGTCGGCACCGACGGCTGCCCCCGAGGAGCTGAGGCGGCACCTGGGCGTGTTCGACGCCGTGGTGATCGGCCTCGGTTCGATGATCGGCGCCGGGATCTTCGCCGCGCTCGCCCCGGCGGCCTCGGCGGCCGGCTCCGGGCTGCTGCTGGGCCTGGGGCTGGCCGCCGTGGTCGCGTACTGCAACGCGACCTCCTCCGCGCGCCTGGCCGCCCGCTACCCGCGGTCGGGCGGCACGTACGTGTACGGACGTGAGCGGCTCGGGACTTCTGGGGCTACCTGGCCGGGTGGGGCTTCGTGGTCGGGAAGACCGCGTCGTGCGGAGCGATGGCGCTGACCGTCGGCTCGTACGTGTGGCCGCAGCAGGCGCACGCCGTGGCGGTCGCGGCGGTCGTGGCGCTGACGGCGGTGAACTACCTCGGGGTGCAGAAGGCGGCCTGGCTCACCCGAGTGCTCGTCGCCGTCGTACTCGCCGTGCTCGCCGCCGTGGTCACCGCCTGTCTCACCGGCGACAACGTGAACACCGGCAACTGGGCGGTCGGTGCGGACGCCGGTTTCCACGGGGTGCTCCAGGCGGCGGGGTTCCTGTTCTTCGCCTTCGCCGGGTACGCACGCATCGCCACCCTCGGCGAGGAGGTCCGCGACCCGCAGCGGACCATCCCCCGCGCGATCCCGCTCGCGCTCGGCATCACCCTGGTGGTGTACGCCGCCGTCGCGCTCGCCGCCCTCGCCGTCCTCGGCCCCGACCGCCTGGCCCACACCGGCGAACCGCTGACGGAGGCGGTCCGCGCGGCCGGAGTGCCCGGCCTGGCCCCCGTGGTGCGGGCCTGCGCTGCGGTGGCGGCCCTCGGCTCCCTGCTCGCGCTGATCCTGGGCGTCTCCCGCACCACCCTGGCGATGGCCCGCGACCGGCACCTTCCGCACGTCCTGGCCGCCGTGCACCCGCGCTTCGCCGTGCCGCACCGGGCCGAACTCACCGTCGGCGCCGTGGTCGCCGTCCTGGCGGCCGTCGCGGTGTGCGCGGCGCGATCGGCTTCTCCTCCTTCGGCGTGCTCGCCTACTACGCCGTCGCCAACGCCTCCGCCTGGACCCTCACGCCCGCCGAGGGGCGCCCGCCGCGCGTGGTTCCGGTGTTCGGCCTGGCGGGGTGCGTGGTGTTGGCCTTCGCCCTCCCCGGCACCTCGGTGCTGTGGGGTGCTGTGGTGCTGGCCCTCGGCGCCGCCGCCTACGGCGTGCGCAAAGTCCTCTCCCGCACCTGACCGGCCGGCTGGGGCGGTCCAAGGGCGGCGGCCCCCTCCCGTGCCCGCCCGACGGGCCGATCGGCCCTCCCGGGACGACCGACCGGACCAGCGTCCGGAGACGTACGCCCCTGGGCTCGGCGGCGGGCGCCGACGGACAGTGGCAGGGACGGAGCCCCCGGTGCGTCCGGCGCCGGGTCACCGCGAACGCGCCTGGAGGCAGCCATGCGCCGTGTCATCCGCTTCCGCGACCTCGGCCGGGAGGACGTCGGCCTGGTCGGCGGCAAGAACGCCTCACTCGGCGAACTGATCAACGGCCTCGGCCCCGCCGGAGTACGGGTACCGGACGGTTTCGCCACCACCGCGGACGCCTACCGCGAACTGCTCGACACCGGTGGCCTGCGCGAGCGGATCGCCGAGCAGGTCGACCGGCTGCACGGGGGCGCCCCACTGGCCGAGGTCGGCGCCGCGATCCGCTCCGCCGTCCTGGCCACTCCGCTGCCCGCCGCACTGACCCGGGACGTCCTGGCGGCCTACGGGCACCTCGCCCGCGAAGCCGGGCGCACCGACCCCGACGTCGCCGTGCGCAGCAGTGCCACCGCGGAGGACCTGCCGGAGGCGAGTTTCGCCGGCCAGCAGGAGACCTTCCTCAACGTCCGGGGCACCGAGGCCCTGCTGGACGCCTGCCGGCGCTGCTACGCCTCCCTGTTCACCGACCGGGCGATCGACTACCGCGAGCGGATGGGCTTCGGCCACCTCTCCCTGGCCCTGTCGGTCGGGGTGCAGCTGATGGTTCGTTCCGACCTCGCGGGCGCGGGCGTGGTGTTCACCCTGGACACCGAGACCGGCTTCCCGGGCGTGGTCGTCATCAGTGCCGCGTGGGGGCTGGGCGAGACGGTGGTCAGCGGCCAGGTGGACCCGGACGAGTACACGGTGTTCAAGCCGGTGCTCAAGGACCACCACCTCGACCCCGTGGTCCAGGTGCAGCTGGGGGCGAAGCGCCGCAAGGCCGTGTACGGCGAGGACGGCTCGACCACGACCGTCGACACCGACGGGGCCGAGCGGGTCCGACCGGTCCTCGGCCAGGGCGACATCCGCACCCTCGCCGAGTGGGCGGTGGCGGTCGAGGAGCACTACGGCTGCCCGATGGACCTGGAGTGGGCCAAGGACGGCATCAGCGGTCTGCTCTTCCTCGTCCAGGCGCGGCCGGAGACCGTGCAGTCCCGCCGACGGGGTGAGGTGCTGCGCCGCTTCCGGCTGACCGGTACGGGCGAGCGCCTGGTGGACGGCATCGCGGTGGGCGAGGCGGTCGGCGTCGGGCCGGTGTGCGCGCTGGCCGAGCCGGTCGGGCTGGAGCGCTTCCCGCAGGGCGCCGTCCTGGTCACGGAGATCACCGACCCGGACTGGGAGCCGCTGATGAAGCGGGCCGCCGCGATCGTCACCGACCACGGCGGGCGCACCTCGCACGCCGCGATCGTCAGCCGGGAGCTGGGCGTGCCGGCGGTGGTCGGCACCGGTTCGGCGACCGCCCTGCTGACCGATGGGCGGGAGGTCACGGTCTCCTGCGCCGAGGGCGCGGAGGGCCACGTCTACGCGGGCCGGGTCTCCTACGAGGCGACCGAGACCGACCTCGGATCGCTGCCGGCCACCCGGACCAAGGTGATGCTCAACCTCGCCGACCCCGGCGCGGCCTTCCGCTGGTGGCGGCTGCCGGCGGACGGCGTGGGCCTGGCCCGCACCGAGTTCGTGGTCGCCCACCAGGTGCGCGTCCACCCGATGGCGCTGGTCCACCCCGAACGGATCTCCGGCGAGGACCGGCGGCTGGTGGACGAGCTGACGTACGGCTACCCGGACCGCACCGACTACTTCGTTGACCTGCTCGCCCAGGGCGTCGCCCGGATCGCCGCCTCCCGCTGGCCCGACCCGGTCGTGGTGCGCACCAGCGACTTCAAGACCAACGAGTACGCCCGGCTGGTCGGAGGCGCACCCTTCGAACCGGCCGAGGCCAATCCGATGATCGGCTGGCGCGGCGCGAGCCGTTACTACGACCCCGGCTACCGCGAGGGCTTCGCCCTGGAGTGCCGCGCGCTGCGCCGGGCCCGCGACGAACTCGGGCTCACCAACGTGGTCGTGATGATCCCGTTCTGCCGCACCCCGCAGGAGGCCGACCGGGTGCTGGCCGTGATGTCCGACAACGGCCTCGCCCGGGGCGCCAACGGCCTGCGGGTGTACGTCATGGCCGAGATCCCGGCCAACATCCTGCTCGCCGAGCAGTTCGCCGAACGCTTCGACGGCTTCTCGATCGGCAGCAACGACCTCACCCAGCTCACCCTCGGCGTCGACCGCGACTCCGGCCTGCTCGCCCACCTCTTCGACGAGCGCAACCCGGCGGTCACCCGCAGCATCGAATCCCTGATCGCCACCGCCCACGCGGCCGGCTGCCACGTCGGCCTCTGCGGACAACGGCCCAGCAACGACCCGGACTTCACCCGCTTCCTGGTCCAGGCCGGAATCGACTCGGTCTCCGTCACCCCGGACAGCTTCGCCGTGGTGAAGCGCGCCGTGGCCACGGCCGAGGAATCCTGCTGACATGCCGTCCACCCGGCGAGCCGTCCATGCCGGTACCGGGAACCGCCGCGGACGGCGAGCCGGTGACAACCCCGACAGGTCCTTTCCGATGGGGTCCACCGGTGGGCCGAACGGCCCTGCCGTCCGGAGCCCGGCGGCGGTCTCCTGGACGCAAGGGTCCGGTCGTCGCACCGGCCCGGCAGGCTCGGGAACGCCCCGGCAGTTGGAACCCCGTCCGGCCCGAACCACCTGTCCCACCCTGAGAAGACCAGGAGCCGATGATGGCCACGACAGCCCCGAACCCGATGCGCACCAAACGGTGGTCCCTGCGCCTCGACCTCTTCGAGGAGGGCGACACCACCAAGGTCCACGCCACCCTCGACACGGGCGACAACACCCTGGAGGTCCGCACCACCGCCCACCGCAACCCCCTCGACCCGCCCGTCCCGGAGATCGGCGACGAGTACGCCGCCGGCCGTGCCCTGATCGACCTCGGCCACCGGCTCCTGCGTGCGGGCCTCGCCGATGCGGCCGCCAACGACCGCTCCGCAGGTGCCTGAGGCGACCCGCGCCATTCGCCGTCGCCCCGGCGTTCACCGGCACCTACTCGCGTGACCTGTTCGACCCGGTCGTCGACCTCAGCCGCTGGGTCTTCCGGGGCACGCCCTACGCCGCTCCGATGACGCACGAGCGCCCGCCCCCCAGACTTCGACATGGGCGGCACCGACCCCACACGCCGAGGAGCGGACGGGAGACAGCCATGAGAGCGGCAGGAACAGTACCGGCGGACACCGAGGCGTGGGTGGTCGACCGTCCCGGTCCGGTGGGCGGGACGCGACCCGGGCCCCTGGCGTGGGAGCGGCGGCCGGTGGACGCACCGGGGTCGCAGGAGATCCTGGTGGAGGTGGAGGCCTGCGGGGTCTGCCGCACCGACCTGCACCTGGCGGAGGGTGACCTGGTACCGAAGAGGGCGCGGTGCACACCCGGGCACGAGGTCGTCGGGCAGGTCGTGGCGACCGGCTCGGCGGTCGAGGGGTTCGCCATCGGCGACCGGGCCGGGGTGGCCTGGCTCGCGCGGACCTGCGGTACCTGTACCTATTGCCGCAGCGGCTGCGAGAACCTCTGCCCCGACTCGCGCTACACCGGCTGGGACCGGCACGGCGGCTACGCCGGCCACCTGACCGCCGACGCCCGCTTCGCCTACCCCCTGCCCCAGAGCCCACCCGCCGAGGAACTCGCCCCCCTCCTGTGCGCAGGGATCATCGGCTACCGGGCTCTCGAACGGGCCGAACTCCCGGCGGGCGGCCTGCTCGGAATCTACGGCTTCGGCGCCTCCGCCCACCTGACCGCCCAACTCGCCCTCGCCCGGGGCGCCCGCGTGGCCGTGTTCACCCGGGCCCCCGCGGCGCGACAACTGGCCCTGGACCTCGGCGCCGCCTTCGCCGGCGACTCCTACGACCCGTCGCCCGAACCCCTGGACGCCGCCATCCTCTTCGCCCCGGTCGGAGAGATGGTGCCGCCCGCCCTGGCCGCCCTGGACCGCGGCGGCACCCTCGCCGTCGCCGGCATCCACCTCAGCGACATCCCGGCGCTCGACTACCAACGCCACCTCTTCCAGGAACGCACGCTGCGCAGCGTCACCGCCAACACCCGGGCCGACGGCCTGGCCTACCTCGCGGAGGCCGCCCGAACCCGCCCGGCCGTCCACGTGACCCGCTATCCCCTGCGACGGGCGGAGGAGGCGCTCGCGGACCTCGCCGCGGATCGGGTCAACGGCGTCGCCGTACTCCTCACGGAATAGGGGGAGCGAGCGGAAGGCCGGGACGGAACCGTGGTCCGGCGTACCGGACGGCCTGGGCGCCAGGCACCAGGACCTGATGCATCGTCAGGAAATCCGGCAAAGGGTCAGCATTCGTCCGAGCAATCCACCGACACGCGTCCTTGCAGTTCAGCGGCCACATCGCCGCCCACGAGGACCATGGCGTGGTGAGCTACCCCGACGTGGTCCGGCAGACGGACTCCGGCCTGCGGAGAAACCCGCGGGGCGTGCGGACGCTCGACACCTCGGTCACGGTCGGCCCGTCCGAGAGGAGTTGCGGGATCCGGCACTCACGCGGGGTGAGCTGACCGGGGTCCCCGGCGGTGCTGCGATGGTGCGGATCGGCGGGGGTCGGGCTCCGGCTCCGCCCGGCCTCTCCGTCGGGAGGCCGGGCGGAGCCCTACCGGGCGGGGGCGAAGCCGCCCGAGACGGACGCGGTGCCGCCGGTCGACTGGCTGTCGACGCGGTAGGCGTCGCCGCCGGCCGCGCGCACGCCGGTGGCGTGGTTGAACTGACTCGCGAACTCGTACTGTCCCGCCGGTACCGTGCGGCCCGGCTTGAGGACCCAGCGGTAGACCACTGCGCCGCCGGACTCCTGCACGGTGACGGTGAAGTCGTCGTTCGGCAGGGTCAGCCAGCTGCCCGTGCTCCGCACGTCCCCGGTCTGGGCGACGCGCATCTCCACGGTCAGCGAGGTGAGCGTCTGGCCGGTCCTGAGGAGGAGGTTGTCCTGGCCCCAGTAGACGGTGCTGTGCGAGTCGACCGATCCCTCCGACCAGAGCGGCCCGTTCTGGGTCCGTCCGGTGGCCGACGGCCTCGGGGTCGGCCTCGGGGTCGGGGTGGCCGGTGCCGGGGCCGGTGGCTGGGCGGTGCTGGCCGGGGGCTCCGACGGGGTCGGCGTCGGGGTCTCCGTGGGGGTGGTCGGCCCGGCGGTGGGTTGCGGCGAGGTCGGGAACGTGCCGATTCCCGCCATGGCGAGACCACCGGTGGCCAGGATGCCGGCTGCGGCCAGGGCGGCGATCGCGGCCTTGGGCCAGGACCGCAGGCCCGAACGCGTGCGGTGGCGGCCTGCGGGGCCGGCCATGCCGCGCTGGACACGGGCCAGCATCCTCGCGCGGTCGGGCTGGTGGGCCTCGGCGGCCTCGCGCAGTTGCTGGGAGATGTAGTCGTTCACCGGTTCCTCCTTCCTGTGATCAGTTCGCCGACCGATCGCACTCCGAGTGCGCGTTGCAACTCGGCCATCCCCTTCGAGGTCTGACTCTTCACCGTACCGACCGATATGCCGAGCGCCGCGGCGGTGTCCTTCTCCGACAGGTCGAAGGCGTGGCGCAGCAGCACGCAGGCCCGCTTGCGGAACGGCAGCCGGTCGAGCGCCGCGCGGACGTCGAGCACGGCCGCCGTGTCCGGTCCGGAGGTCTTCTCCGGGGTGCGGGACCAGAACAGCAGGACCCGGCGGCGCTCGCGGACCGCGCTTCGGATCCGGGCCCGGGCCATGTTGGCGACCACCCCGCGGGCGTAGGCCAGCGGGTGGTCGGCCGCACGGAGCCGGTCCCAGCGTTGCCACAGCGCGATCAGTGCGTCCGCGGCGATGTCGTCGGCCGCGTCCGCCTCGCCGGTCAAGAGGTAGGCGAGACGGGCGAGTTCGGCGTAGTGGCGTTCGAAGAAGTCGTGGAACTCCGCGGACGCATCATTGAACGCATCATCGAGGAGCATGCCTCCTGATCGCCCTCTCCCTGCAATGTGATCGTTAACAAGCGGCATGAGCCTAGCAGTGCTCCGATCCTCGGCGGGGTGGTGGTCAGCCCCGTCGGCGGCCACCCGCCGCCGGGCGAGCGGCGTGGTCAATGCCGGGCGAACTGGACGCGGGTCGGCTGGACGACGTCCGGTTCCACCGCGATCCCGTCGACGGTCACCTGCTCCCCGTAGATGTCGGTGATCCTGAGTGATCCGCCGCACCCGGTGCCGTCGGGGGAGAGGAAGTAGTTGTAGTCGGTGCGGGTCAACTGCCGCCAGCCGCCGCCGGTCCGGACCTCCAGGGCGGCCACCGGGTTCCGGTGACCGATCACCTGGATCCCGCACCACCACTGGGAGGAGCCGGCCTTGTACCGGACCGACATGGCGGCGGGCGCCGTGCCCGGGCTCAGCAGGCTCCAGGTGATGGGCAGGCGGCCCACCGAGAGGTCCGAGAGCTTGCTGAACGCCTCGTGGCTCAGGTCGAGTTGCCCGGGCGCGCAGGGCAGCGGGCACTCGTTGACGATCCGCACGGTGATGCTCGCCCCGTTGGCGGCGCGCACCAGTACGGAGGCCCCGCAGGCCCTGGACGTCTCGTAGTCGGTGAAGTTCATCGCCGCGATCATCATGTCGCCGGAAGGCCCGAACGAGCAGGCGCCGTTGCCGTCGGCGGCGTCGTAGGAGGTCGCGACGCCCTGGTAGCTCGCTCCGGGCCTGATCCGCCCGGCCGGCGGCGCCGTGGCCGGGGCACTGCGGGCACTGCTGGTGGCGGTGGACGGGGACGGGGCGGCCGTGGCCGGCTGCTTCGGAGCCGGCGTGGTGACCGACGGCGGGGGAGCCGCCGTGGGCGAGGCCGCGGGGGTGGTGGCCGACGGCGTCGAGGGCGCCGGGTCGGCCGAGGCGCTGACGGTGGGCGGTGCGCTCGGCTCGGTGGCGGCGACGGAGGCGGCGGCCGGCTCGGCGGCGACGGCGCCGCCCCCGCTGCTCGGCAGTAGTGCGAAGGCCAGGAAGACCAGCACACCGACCGCCACCAGCGCCAACGGTATGCCCATGATCAGCCCACGCCTGGGGTACGGCCGTGGGGCGGCATGCTTCGTTGCCTTCATTCCCGTCCGTTCGTTCGACTCGGTGTTGCGCTGGTCAGTGGTCGCCGGAGCGGGAAAGGTTGCCGCTGCGGCGAGAGTTTTTCGGGCCCCGCGGGCGCCTCGCCCTCGGTGTCACCCGTCAGTTGCCGCCGCCGGCGGAAGGGTTGCCGTGTTGCCGAAAGGTTTTTTGCCGAGGCCGAGCAGTGGCGACAGCCGGGGACGGTCGTCGCCCGGGCCGACGCCCTGGCTCAGGACGCCGAGGAAGATGCCCGGAGTCATCGGCATTTCGTCGGCGAGGAGTTCCTCCGCCGCGTCGACGACGACCGATGACTTCTCGGTGGGATCACAGGTCTCCGGAGGCGGGACGTCCTCCGGGCGGGGAGATGCGGGCGGGGAGACGCGGGAGGGGTGCCTCTCGGGAGAGAGACCCCTCGGCGGGTGGTTCCGGGCGGTTCCGGGCTCAGCGGGCCGGCAGCACCAGGACGAGTACGACCAGGGCCGGCACGGTCTGCACGAAGAGGATCTTCCGGGAGGAGGTCACCGCGCCGTACACCCCTGCGACGGCGACGCAGGACGTGAAGAAGACCCGCGTCCGGAACCCGACCGGATCGGCGGCGAACGCGCCCCAGAGCAGCCCGGCCGCCAGGAAGCCGTTGTACAGGCCCTGGTTGGCGGCCATCGCCTTGGTCGAGACCGCGAACTCCTCTGTCGTCCCGAAGGAGGCCCGGGCCTTGGGAGTGGTCCAGAGGAACATCTCCAGGACCAGGATGTGGACGTGCAGGAGGGCGAGCGCGACAACCGCAATCACGGCAACTGTGGACATAGCGGGCATACTGTGCGTCAGCACGGGCCCGGAACCGGGCACGATCGGAATCCGCCCGGAACCACTTCGCACCGGATCCCGTACGGCCGCGTTCCCGCCACGTTCACGCCGGGTCGAGGGAACGCGACGGGACGGGCGCGGTGTGGGAACACCGCGCCCGTCCGCTTCGCACTACCGGAGCCGGGTCAGGAACCGGCCCGGCGCTTGTTGTAGACGTCGAAGCCCACGGCCGCGAGCAGCACCAGGCCCTTGATCACCTGCTGGTAGTCGGTGCCGACGCCGACCAGCGACATGCCGTTGTTCAGCACGCCGAGCACCAGGCCGCCGATGATCGCGCCCATCACGGTGCCGACACCGCCGCTGGCGGAGGCACCGCCGATGAAGGCGGCCGCGATGGCCTCCAGCTCGAAGTTGATGCCGGCCTGGGGGGTGCCGGCGTTGAGCCGAGCCGCGAACACCAGACCGGCCAGCGCTGCGAGGACGCCCATGTTGGTGAAGGCGAGGAAGACCACCCGCTTGCTCTTCACGCCGGACAGCTTGGCCGCCGCCTCGTTGCCGCCGATGGCGTAGGTGTGCCGGCCGATGATCGAGTTGCGCATCAGGTAGCCGAAGCCGACCAGCAGGGCGCCGAGGATCAGCAGGACGATCGGCACGCCGTGGTAGCTGGCCAGCAGCAGGGTGAACACCAGCACGGCCGCGGTGATCACCGCGAGCTTGGCGACGAACAGCCCGAGCGGGAGCACCTCCATCCCGTACGAGGCGGTCTGCCGCCGTCCGCGCAGCTCCTGGACGACCGCGACGACCAGCACCGCGAGACCGATCAGCAAAGTGAGGTTGTGGTAGTCGGTGTGCGGGCCGACCTCGGGGAGGAAGCCGCTGCTGATGTTCTGGAAGCCCTTGGGGAACGGCGCCACCGACTGGCCCTGGAGCAGGATCTGGGTGCCGCCGCGGAACAGCAGCATGCCCGCCAGGGTGACGATGAAGGACGGGATCCCGAGGTAGGCGATGAAGAAGCCCTGCCAGGCGCCGGCGAGGGCGCCGATCACCAGCGCACCCAGTGCGGCCACCGGCCACGACACATGGTGCTCGACCATCATCACCGCGGCGGCGGCCCCGACGAAGGCGGCCAGCGACCCGACCGAGAGGTCGATGTGCCCGGCGATGATGACGATCATCATGCCGATCGCCAGGATCAGGATGTAGCTGTTCTGCTGGATCAGGTTGGTGATGTTGAGCGGCTGGAGCAGGATGCCGTCGGTCCAGATCTGGAACAGCACCACGATCAGCGCGAGGGCGACCAGCATGCCGTACTGGCGCACGTTGCCGCGCAGCGCGCGGGTCAGTACGGCGCCGATGGACGGACTGGAGGCGGACTCGGGCCCGTTCTGGGCGGAGTCCGGGATGATGTCGGTCTGGGCCATGCCTCACACCTGCTCGTTGCTGGATGCGGCGCTCATGGTCATGAGCCGCATGAGGGATTCCTGGGTGGCGTCGGCGCGGGCGACCTCGCCGGTGATCCGGCCTTCGGCCATGGTGTAGATCCGGTCGCACAGACCCAGGAGTTCGGGGAGTTCCGAAGAGATGACGAGCACGGCCTTGCCCTGGGCGGCCAGCTCGGCGATCACGGTGTAGATCTCCGCCTTGGCGCCGATGTCGATGCCCCGGGTGGGCTCGTCGAGGATCAGCACCTCGGGTTCGGCGAAGATCCACTTGCTGAGGACGACCTTCTGCTGGTTGCCGCCGCTGAGCGTGCCGGTCCGGGTGAACACCGTCGGGGCCTTGATGTTCATGGTCCGCCGGAACGATTCGGCGACCTTGCTCTCCTCGTGCCGGTCGACCTTGCCGAACCGGGCGACCTTGCCGAGCGCACTCAGCGAGATGTTCCGGCTGATGTCGTCGATCAGGTTGAGACCGAAGTGCTTGCGGTCCTCGGTGACGTAGGCGATGCCGTGCCCGATGGCCTCCGGCACCGTCCGGGTGCGGACCTCCTGGCCGTGCATCAGCACCCGTCCGCCGCTCCAACGCCCGTACGAGCGGCCGAAGACGCTCATCGCGAGCTCTGTGCGGCCGGCGCCCATCAGGCCGGCGACGCCGACGATCTCGCCGCGCCGTACGTTCAGCGAGGCGCCGTCCACGACGGTGCGCTGCTGGTCGATCGGGTGCCGGACGGTCCAGTCCTCGATCTCGAAGGCGACCTCGCCGATCTCGGGGGTGCGCTCGGGGTAGCGGTGCTCAAGGTCCCGGCCGACCATGCCGCGGATGATCCGGTCCTCGGAGATGCCCTCCGGGCCGATCGCGATGGTCTCGATGGTCTGCCCGTCGCGCAGGATGGTGACGGCGTCGGCGACCCGGGCGATCTCGTTGAGCTTGTGCGAGATGATGATGCAGGAGATGCCCTGCGCCTTGAGCTCCAGGATGAGGTCGAGGAGCTTGCGGCTGTCCTCGTCGTTGAGCGCGGCGGTCGGCTCGTCCAGGATGAGCAGCTTGACCTTCTTGGCCAGCGCCTTGGCGATCTCGACCAGTTGCTGCTTGCCCACGCCGAGGTCGGCGATCCTGGTGTGGGGGCTCTCCTCCAGGCCCACCTGCCGGAGCAGTTCGGAGGCGTGGGTGAGGGTCCTGTGCCAGCTGATGATGCCCCGGGAGGCGTGCTCGTTGCCGAGGAAGACGTTCTCGGCGATGGAGAGGTAGGGCACCAGGGCGAGTTCCTGGTGGATGATGACGATGCCGCGCTGTTCGCTGGCGCGGATGTCCTTGAAGCGGCAGGGCTCGCCCTCGAAGAGGATCTCGCCCTCGTAGCTTCCGTGCGGGTAGACCCCGCTGAGCACCTTCATCAAGGTGGACTTGCCGGCGCCGTTCTCACCGCAGATGGCGTGCACCTCACCGGCCGCCACGGTCAGGTTGACCTCGGAGAGCGCCTTGACGCCGGGGAACGACTTGCTGATAGACCGCATTTCGAGAACGGGTCCAGCCATGGTTCTGGTCCGTATCGTTCGGGGCGGTGCGTTGGGGAACCCGTCGGGCGCCCGGGGGTTCGTCCGGGCGCCCGGCACACCGCCGGTTCGGCTCGGGGCCCGTCGGGCGGGCCCCACGGGCTACTTGAGCTGGTCCGCGGTGTACTGACCGCTGTCGACCAGGATCTTCTGGTAGTTGTCCTTGTCGACGCTGACCGGCTGGAGCAGCTGGGCCGGGACCACCTTCACGCCGTTGTTGTACTGGGTGGTGTCGTTCACCTCGGGCTTGCCGCCGGTCAGCAGCGCGTCACCCATCTGGACGGTGACCTTGGAGAGCTGGCGGGTGTCCTTGTAGACGGTCTGGGTCTGCTCGCCCGCGATGATCGACTTCACCGAGGCCAGCTCGGCGTCCTGGCCGGTGACGATGGGAAGGGACTTGGCGGAGCCGTAGCCGACGCCCTTGAGCGAGGAGAGGATGCCGATCGAGATGCCGTCGTACGGCGAGAGCACGGCGTCGACGTGGGCGTTGGTGTAGGCCTTGCTCAGCAGGTTGTCCATCCGGGACTGGGCGACGCCGCCGTCCCAGCGCAGCGTGGCGACCTGGTTGAAGTCGGTCTGCCCGCTCTGCACGACCAGCTTCTTCTGGTCGATGTACGGCTTGAGGACGCTCATCGCGCCGTTGAAGAAGAAGCCCGCGTTGTTGTCGTCCGGCGAGCCGGCGAACAGCTCGATGTTGAACGGGCCCTTGCCGTCCTTGAGGCCGAGCTTGTCGGCGATGTACTGGCCCTGGAGGACGCCGACCTTGAAGTTGTCGAAGGTCGCGTAGTAGTCGACGTTCTGGGTGCCGCGGATCAGCCGGTCGTAGGAGATGACCGGGATGTGGGCGTCGGCCGCCTTCTGCAGCACGTTCGTGAGGGAGGAGCCGTCGATCGCGGCGATCACCAGCAGCTTGGCGCCCTTGGTGATCATGTTCTCGACCTGGGAGACCTGGTTCTCCACGACGTTGTCGCCGTACTGGAGATCGGTCTTGTAGCCCTTGGCCTGGAAGTCCTTGACGATGTTGTTGCCGTCGTCGATCCACCGTGCCGACGACTTGGTTGGCATCGCGATGCCGATGAGTCCGCCCTTGGCGTCGCCCTTGGCGGCCCCGTCGCCGACTCCGTTGGAGCTCTGGCCGCAGGCCGCCAACGAGAGCGTCAGGCCCACCGCGACGAGACCCGCTGAAAGCTTCCGCACGTGATTCCTCCATGGTGATGATCCGCGACCGGGACAGCGCACCCCTGACTGGGCGACTGGGAGTGGTCGGGCAGGGCCGGTCGGAGCGGTCTCCTCACGCTGTTGGGCGTCGGGGTGGAGGTACCTCTGACCTGGCGTGAAATGAAGTGTTAACGCTCACAAGACCGGCGTCAAGGGCCCTTGGGTCACCGTTGGATCGCGATGTACCGACAGCCGGTCAATCGGGGTGCGTGCGCCGGCTCCGCCGGGTGCTCCGGAGCGGCCCGGGGTGAACGTTCTGTGAACGGCGCTTGAGGATCGAGGCCGAGATGGCGAGGCGCCCGCCTCCCGCTGAGCTCGGGGAGCGGGCGCCTGCCGGCCCGGGGGGCAGCCGGTGGCGAGGGTCGGGCCGTAGGCGTCGAGGGTCGGGTTGACGGGTCGGAAGTGGCCGGTGCCGCCGGAGGCGCGGTCGCCGGAGCCGCCGGAGGTGACGCCCTGAGCCTTGGCTGCCCGAGATGAAGCCGCGCTGTCGGGACGGTGGGGCGCCGGTCCTGGTCGTCCTCAAGCGCCTTGTCCGCAGCGGTACATGACGGAAGATCGGATCTCGGATCCCGGAGCGCGGCCTTCCGGGGGGCGGCGTCCGGCGCGAGATGTCGAAGGTCTTGACGGGGCGCGGTCCGGGCGGGCACTGTCACCGGCCAGGAACCTCCACCTCCCGCCACGGCCGCCACCCGCTGCCGCGGTGCGGATTGTTAGCGCTCACCTTCCCTTCGGCCGCGTTCGACGATGAGCAGGGAGACACCATGAGTGAGAACAACGGGACGACCCGGAGGCGCGGCGCGCTGCGCAGCCTCGCCCGGGCCGGGGCGGCGCTGGCCGTCCTCGTCGGCGCCCTGGCCGGCGCCACCGCTACGAGCGGCGTGGCCCAGGCGGCCGCCCAGGGGCCGTGCGACCTCTATGCCGCCGGCGGCACGCCCTGTGTGGCCGCGCACAGCACCACCCGCGCGCTGTACGGCGGTTACAGCGGGGCTCTGTACCAGGTCCGGCGTGCGTCGGACCAGGCGCTGCGGGACATCGGGCCGCTGAGTGCCGGCGGCTACGCCGACGCCGCCGCCCAGGACTCGTTCTGCGCCGGCACCAGCTGCGTGATCACCGTCATCTACGACCAGAGCGGGCGGGGCAACCACCTCACCCAGGCCCCCGGCGGCGGGGCCGCGGGCGGCCCGGACAACCTCGCCGACGCGACCCTGGCGCCCACCACGCTGAACGGCCACCGCGCCTACGGCGTGTACGTCGCACCGGGCACCGGCTACCGCAACAACCACACCTCGGGCGTCGCCACCGGGGACCAGCCCGAGGGGATGTACGCGATCCTCGACGGCACCCACTACAACGGCGGTTGCTGCTTCGACTACGGCAATGCCGAGACCAGCAGCAACGACACCGGCAACGGCCACATGGAGGCGATCTACTTCGGCAACATCAAGGTCTGGGGCTACGGCTCCGGACCCGGCCCCTGGGTGATGGCCGACCTGGAGAACGGCCTGTTCTCCGGGGCCGACCCGCACTACAACGCCAACGACCCGACGGTGAACCACCGCTACCTGACGGCCATGGTCAAGGGTGCGCCCAACCAGTGGGCGATCCGGGCCGGCGACGCCCAGTCCGGCGGACTGTCGACCTTCTACTCCGGGCCGCGCCCGAACGCCTCGGGCTACAACCCGATGCACAAGGAGGGTGCGATCATCCTCGGCATCGGCGGTGACAACAGCAAGGGCGCCCGCGGCACCTTCTACGAGGGCGTGATGACCTCCGGCTATCCGACGGAGGCCACCGAGAACGCCGTCCAGGCCAACGTCGTCGCCGCCGGGTACGCCAACGCCCCGGCGATCGGCACGGGGGCACTGCGGGGCACCGGGTCGGGCAAGTGCCTGGACGTCCCGGGCGCCTCCACCACGCCCGGGGTGCAGGCGCAGATCTACGGCTGCTCCGGCGGGGCGAACCAGACCTGGACCCGCACCGCCGCCGGACAGCTCACGGTGAACATCTCCGGCACCACGCTGTGCCTGGACGCCTACGGCGGGGGGACGGCGGACGGCACCAAGGTGGTCACCTGGCCGTGCAACGGCGGCGCCAACCAGCAGTGGCAGATCAACTCGGACGGCAGCGTCACCGGCGTCCAGTCCGGCCGCTGCCTGGACGTCGCCGGTGCGCTCACCGCCGACGCCACGCCCGTCCAGCTGTGGAGCTGCTGGGGCGGCGACAACCAGAAGTGGACCCTCGGCTAGAACACATCAGAGCCGGCCCGGCCCGGCCACGGCCCTGCCCCGGCCCCGCGAGCGCGCGGAGCCGGGGCAGGGCCCGTCCTCGAACTCCCGCCTGCGGGGCGACGCCGTCCGGCCTCCGGCAGGGACCTGTCCCCACCGCATGGACTTCCTCCTCCGCCTTGCGATGGGCGGCCCTCACCGACCCGCTCCTCCTCGACCCGCGCCCGTGAACCGTGTGCACCGAGTGTGCTGCGTACCGGGCCGAAGGCCCGGACATGCACCCCCGCGGATGAGCTGGAAGCGTCGACTTGGCGATATTGGCACATGTCACCGCCCTGAGAGACTGGTATGAAGAGAAACCGCAGGTTGAACCGAGGGTGACGGATTGGCCCGGACCTGGTCGCGTACTGTGGTCAACAGCCTAGGAGGGGACGACGAGTGGGAACCGAAAGCACCGGGGCGGAACAGCGCCAGCCCGTGATGGCGGACGTGGCGAAACTGGCGGGTGTATCCCACCAGACGGTGTCCCGGGTGCTCAACGGCGCCCCGCACGTCCGGCCGGACACCCGGGACCGGGTACTGGCCGCCATACGGGAACTGGACTACCGGCCCAACTCCGCGGCCCGGGCCCTGGTCACCCGCCGGTCGCAGACCCTCGGGGTGATCAGCTTCGACTCGACCCTCTACGGTCCCGCCTCGATGCTGGACGGCATCGAGCGGGCCGCGCGCAGCGCCGGGTACTTCGTGAGCGTGAGCAGTCTGCGCTCCCTGGACGGCCGTTCGGTCCAGGAGGCCGTCGACCGGCTGCGCGACCAGGGGGTGGAGGGCGTCGTGGTGATCGCCCCGCAGATCTCGTCGGTCAGCGCGGTGGCCCGGCTCTCCAGTTCGGTGCCGATCGTCGCGGTCGGTTCGGGCGACCAGACCCGGGTGCCCATGGTCTCGGTGAGCAACCGGTACGGCGCGGGAGAGGCCACCAGGTACCTGCTGGACCTGGGCCACCGCACCGTGCACCACCTGGCGGGGCCGGCCAACTGGCTGGAGAGCCAGGACCGGGAGGAGGGCTGGCGCCTCACGCTGCAGGCGGCCGGAGCCCCCGTACCCGAGGTGGAACGGGGTGACTGGAGCGCCCGCTCGGGTTACCAGGCGGGGCTGCGGATCGCGCGGCTGCGCGACGTCACCGCCGTCTTCTGCGCCAACGACCACATGGCGCTCGGCCTGCTGCGGGCCTTCCACGAGGCCGGACGGCACGTCCCGCAGGAGATCAGTGTGATCGGCTTCGACGACATTCCGGAAGCCGCCTACTTCACCCCGCCACTGACCACGGTGCGGCAGGACTTCGGCGAACTCGGCAGACGGGCCTTGGAGCTGCTCGTCGGAGAGCTGGAGGGTGCCGCGTCCTCTCCGGCCCAGGTGCAGGTCTCCCCGGAGCTGGTGCTGCGGCGCAGTGTGGGGCCGGCCGTCCGTCGTTGAGCCGGCGGCCGGCGGCCGCGTGCACCGGACGGGCACCGGCCGGCCGGTGCCCGTCCAGCTCTTCGGTTCCGCCCCGTCCACATCCCTTGACATGCAGATTGTTAGCGTTAACAATCTCCGTGAGCGCTAATAACAGCGCTCTTTCCACTCCGCCGGCCGGGCCACCCATCCCGCTTCCGGGTGCCCGGCCGACGGCCCCCGTTCCGCTACCCCTTGAGGGTGGGGTAGCGGAATGAAGCCTGTCGCCGGTGCGGTGCGCCCTGCCCCGGTCGAGGACCGCGCCGGCGACAGCCCAACGCAGGCCTCCCGTACGAAGGATGAGCACGTGACCGTGACCCCTGCCGCCCACGACGCCGACCGGGACGACCGCTACGTCGTCGGTGTCGACTTCGGTACCCTCTCCGGCCGCGCGGTCGTCGTCCGGGTCCGCGACGGGGAGGAGCTGGGCACCGCCGTCCACGACTACCCGCACGCGGTCATCGAGCAGGAGCTGCCCGGTACCGGCCACCGGCTCCCGCCGGACTGGGCGCTGCAGCACCCGGAGGACTGGCGCGAGGTGCTGCGCACCGCCGTCCCGGCCGCGCTCGCCGACGCCGGCGTGGACCCCGCCCTGGTCATCGGCATCGCGACCGACTTCACCGCCTGCACCGTCCTGCCGGTGCTCGCCGACGGCACGCCGCTGGCCGAGACGCCCGAGTGGGCCGCCCGCCCGCACGCCTGGCCCAAGCTCTGGAAGCACCACTCCGCCCAGCCCCAGGCCGACCGCATCAACGAACTGGCCCACGCCCGCGGCGAGAAGTGGATCTCCCGCTACGGCGGCAAGATCTCCGCCGAGTGGCAGTACGCCAAGGCACTGCAGGTGCTGGAGGAGGACCCGGCCGTCTACGGCGCCTGCGAGCGCTGGATCGAGGCCGCCGACTGGATCGTCTGGCAGCTCACCGGCGCCGAGAGCCGCAACACCTGCACCGCCGGCTACAAGGGAATCTTCCAGGACGGGACCTACCCGAGCGAGGACTACCTCGCCGCGCTCCACCCGGACTTCGCCGACTTCGCCCGCACCCGCCTGGAGCACCCGCTCTCCCCGCTGGGCACCCGGGTGGGGTCGCTCACCGCCCAGGCGGCCGAGTGGACCGGACTCCCGGTCGGCACCGCCGTCGCCGCAGGCAACGTCGACGCCCACGTGGCCGCCCCGGCCGCCCGCGCCGTCGAGGACGGCCGGCTCCTCGCCATCATGGGCACCTCCACCTGCCACGTGGTCAACGGGGCGACGCTTGCCGACGTCCCCGGCATCTGCGGCGTGGTCCAGGACGGCATCGTCACCGGCTCCTACGGCTACGAGGCCGGCCAGAGCGCCGTCGGCGACATCTTCGCCTGGTGGCTGCGCCAGGGCCTGCCCGCCGACTACCTGGCCGAGGCCGAGGCCAACGGTGAGAACGCCCACCAGCTCCTCACCCGCAAGGCTGCCGCCCAACCCGTCGGCGGACACGGCCTGGTGGCGCTCGACTGGATGAACGGCAACCGCTCCACCCTGGTCGACCACCACCTGTCCGGGGTGATCGCCGGGCTCACCCTGGCCACCCGCCCCGAGGAGGTCTACCGGGCGCTCCTGGAGGCGACCGCCTTCGGCACCCGGGTCATCGTCGAGGCCCTGGAACAGGGCGGCGTCCCGGTGACCGAGTTCATCGTCACCGGCGGCCTCAAGAAGAACGCCCTGCTGATGCAGATCTACGCCGATGTGCTGCGCCGCCCGGTCTCGGTGGCCGACTCGGAGCAGGGCCCGGCGCTCGGCTCGGCGATCCACGCCGCCGTCGCCGCCGGGGCCTACCCGGACGTGCGGACCGCGTCCGCCGCGATGGGCCGGGTGCAGAAGGACGCCTACCGCCCCGACCGGGCCGCCGCCGACGCCTACGACCGCCTCTTCGCCGAATACCGCGCCCTGCACGACCACTTCGGCCTCGGCGCCGACAAGCTGCTGCACCGCCTGCGCGACATCCGCAACGCCGCCCTCACCACTCCGAGCGAGGACCTGTGAACGCGACCATCGACCTCATCCGCCGCCAGGTCAGCGACCTGCACGGCGAACTGGTCCGCTACAACCTGGTGGTCTGGACCGCCGGAAACGTGTCCGCCCGCGTCCCCGGGGAGGACCTGCTGGTCATCAAGCCCAGCGGCGTCTCCTACGACGACCTGTCGCCCGAGAACATGATCCTCTGCGACCTGGACGGCAACGTCGTCGAGGGCGAGCACGCGCCCTCCTCCGACACCGCCGCGCACGCCTACGTCTACCGCCACATGCCCGAGGTCGGCGGAGTGGTCCACACCCACTCCACCTTCGCCTGCGCCTGGGCGGCCCGCGGCGAGGCCGTCCCCTGCGTCCTCACCGCGATGGCCGACGAGTTCGGCGCGGAGATCCCGGTCGGCCCGTTCGCCCTGATCGGCGACGACTCGATCGGCCGCGGCATCGTGGACACCCTCAAGGGCCACCGCTCACCCGCAGTCCTGATGCAGAACCACGGTGTCTTCACCATCGGCAAGGACGCCAAGGCCGCCGTCAAGGCCGCCGTGATGTGCGAGGACGTCGCCCGCACCGTCCACCTCTCCCGCCAGCTCGGCGAACCCCTGCCGATCGCCCAGGCCGACATCGACAGCCTCAACTACCGCTACCAGAACGTCTACGGCCAGCCCCAGGCCCGGTAAGGAGCCACCCCGTGAAGAAGTCATCGGACGGACGCCAGGTCTGGTTCCTGACCGGCAGCCAAGGGCTCTACGGCGAGGACACGCTGCGCCAGGTCGCGGAGCAGTCCCAGCGGATCGCCGAAGCCCTGAACCGAGAGTCGGCAGTGCCGGTCGAGGTGGTCTGGAAGCCCGTCCTCACGGACGCGAGCGCCATCCGCCGGATCTGCCTGGAGGTCAACTCCGCGGACGACTGCATCGGCCTGATCGCCTGGATGCACACCTTCTCCCCGGCGAAGATGTGGATCGCGGGGCTCGACGCCCTGCAGAAGCCGCTGCTCCACCTGCACACCCAGGCCAACGTCGACCTGCCCTGGCAGTCCATCGACATGGACTTCATGAACCTCAACCAGGCCGCCCACGGCGACCGCGAGTTCGGCTTCGTCCAGTCCCGCCTCGGCGTCGCCCGCAAGACCGTCGCCGGGCACGTCAGTGACCCCGCCGTCTCCGCCCGGGTCGGCTCCTGGGCCCGCGCCGCCGCCGGCCGCGCCGAGCTGCGCAGCCTCAAGCTCGCCCGCTTCGGCGACAACATGCGCGACGTCGCCGTCACCGAGGGCGACAAGGTCGAGGCCCAGCTCCGCTTCGGCGTCTCCGTCAACACCTACGGCGTCAACGACCTCGTCGCCGCCGTGGAGGCCGCGGACGAGAACGACGTCACCGCCCTGGTCAAGGAGTACGAGGACAGCTACCGCCTCGCCCGGGCGCTGCGGGCCGGTGGGGAGCAGCACGAGTCGCTGCGCTACGCGGCCCGGATCGAACTCGGTCTGCGCGGCTTCCTGGAGCAGGGCGGCTTCAAGGCCTTCACCACCAACTTCGAGGACCTCGGCGGGCTCCGCCAGCTCCCCGGCCTCGCGGTGCAGCGGCTGATGGCCGACGGCTACGGCTTCGGCGGCGAGGGCGACTGGAAGACCTCGACCCTGCTGCGCACCCTCAAGGTGACCTCCGCCGGGCTCGCCGGCGGCACCTCCTTCATGGAGGACTACACCTACCACCTGGAGCCCGGCCGTGAGCTGATCCTCGGCGCGCACATGCTGGAGGTCTGCCCGAGCATCGCCGCCGACATCCCGTCCTGCGAGATCCACCCGCTGTCCATCGGCGGGCGCGAGGACCCGGTCCGCCTGGTCTTCGACGCCGAGCCCGGTCCGGCGGTCGTGGTCGGCCTCGCGGACCTCGGCGACCGGTTCCGGCTGGTCGCCAACGAGGTGGAGGTCGTCGCGCCGCCGGAGCCGCTGCCCCACCTGCCGGTCGCCCGCGCGGTCTGGAAGCCGCGCCCGGACCTGCGCACCTCCACCGAGGCGTGGCTGACGGCCGGTGCTCCGCACCACACCGTGCTCTCCAGCGCGGTGGGCGCCGAGGAACTGGAGGACCTCGCCGAGATGCTCGCCGTGGAGCTGCTGGTGATCGACGACGACACCGACATCCGCCGGTTCACCAAGGAACTGCGCTGGAACCAGGCCTACCACCGCCTGGCCCAGGGGTTCTGAGCCCCACGGCGAGCGCCATCCGCACCACCTGAACCACCCCGCACCACCTGAACCACCCCGCACCACCCGCACCACCCCGCACCACCCGCACCACCCGCACCACCCGCACCACCCGCACCACTCGCACCACCGGACGTCCGACGCCCGCCCGCACGGGCGGGCGTCGCCGCTCTCCCGCAGTCCGGGAAGAAACGGAGCAACCCCGTGCCGAACGACGCACTCGTGTCCCCGGGCGAACTGACGGTCTCCCAAGGGGTGGCCGGTACCCTGCCGGACGGTCGGTCCGTCATCCGCTGGACGATCGGCTCGCCGTCGGGCGTGCGGGCGGAGGTGCTCAGCCTGGGCGCCCGCCTCCAGGCCCTGCACGTGCCGGACCGGGAAGGGCGGCGGTCCAACGTCGTCCTCGGCTGCGAGCGCTTCGGCGACCTGCTGGGGGAGGGCGCCTACTTCGGAGCGACGGTCGGCCGCTACGCCAACCGGATCGCCGGCGGCGTGCTGCCGCTCGACGGCAAGACGCACCGGCTCAGCACCCAGGAGACCGGCCACACCCTGCACGGCGGGCGGGACGGCTTCGCCACCCGGCTCTGGGAGGGCGTGCCGGTCCGCGAGGGCCGACGGGCCGGAGTCCGCCTGCGTCTGCACAGCCCCGACGGCGACCAGGGGTTTCCGGGGGCGCTCACCGTCGAGGTGACCTACCTGCTCGACCCGGCCGGGCAGCTGCGGATCGGCTACCGGGCGACCACGGACGCCCCGACGGTGGTCAACCTCACCAACCACGCGTACTTCAACCTGGCCGGCGAGGGCAACGGCACGGTGCTCGACCACCTGCTGAGTGTCGACGCCCGCGGCTACCTCCCGGTGGACGCGGAGCTGATCCCGGCCGGGCCCGCGGCACGCCTCCTGGGCACGCCCTTCGACCTGCGCGAGGCCCGGCGCATCGGGGACCTCGTCACCGATCCGGACCAGCAGATCCGCCGGGCCGGCGCCGGCTTCGACCACAACTTCGTCCTGAACGGGAGCGGCCTGCGGCGGGTCGCCGTCCTGAGCCACCCGGCCAGCGGGCGACGGGTCGAGTGCCTGACCACGGAGCCGGGACTGCAGGTCTACACCGGCAACCACTTCGACGGCGCGCTGAGCGGTCCGTCCGGCCGCCCTTACCGCAGGTACGCGGGCATCGCGCTGGAGACCCAGCACTACCCGGACTCGCCGAACCGCCCCGAGTACCCCTCCACCGTTCTGCGCCCGGGGGAGGAGTTCCGCTCGATGACGGTGTACCGCTTCTCGGCCGAGTAGCCGAGTAGCCGGGAGGCCGAGCAGCCGGGAGGCCGAGTCACCGGGCAGCGGACGGCAGGTGAGGGGGCGGTGGGCCCGGTGGGCCCACCGCCCCCTCGGCGTTCACTGCGCGGCGAGGCCCCGTACGCCCCAGGCGCCGACGGAGGGTGGCCGGTCGGCGGGTACCGGGGGGTCGTCCAGGACGTCGGTCAGGGCCCCGATCATCGTTCGCGGCACCTCCCTGAGTCGGTGTCAGGCGTGCTGCGGGGCCGGGGCGGTGCTTTCGCGGATGATCAGTTCCGGTGCCATGAGGTGGAGCTGGTCCTCGGGTCGGTTGCCGGTCGCGGTCGCGGTGATCCGTGCCATGACCTGTTCGACGGCGATCTGTCCGAGGTCCTTCCGGGGGCCGGTGACGGAGGTGAGACGGGGGGAGTGCTGTTCGGCCAGCGGGTCGGGGCAGATCGCGATGACGGAGGTGTCCTCCGGTACGGTCCGTCCGCTGGCGCGCAGGAGGCTGAGGAGGGGGCCGATGGCGGTTTCGTTCTGGACGACGAAGGCGGTGGTGTCGGGGCGGTCGGCGAGGATGCGGGCGAGGGTGCCGGCGGTGCTCTCGTAGGTGCCCTCGCAAGGGCGGTGAACGGTGCGGAGCCGGCGCTGTCGGGCGCGGGTGCGGAAGCCGTCGAGGGTGCGCTGGGCATAGCCGGCGTGGCGTTGGTAGACGGTGTTGCTGTAGCCGATGAAGGCGATGTCGCGGTGGCCGAGGTCGGCGAGATGATCGGCGCACATGGCGCCGGCGGTGGCGAAGTCGTGGTCGACGCAGGACAGTCCCGCGGGGTCGTCGGGCAGGCCGATGAGTGCGGCGGGAATGTTCTGGCTGTGGAGGACGGGGATGCGGTCGTCGTCGAGGCGGACGTCCATGAGGATGACGCCGTCGGCGAGTCCGGTGGCGGTGACGCGGCGGAGGCCCTCGGGGCCTTCGTCGTTGGTGAGCAGGAGGACGTCGTAGCCGTGTTCGCGGGCGGTGACCGTGGCGGCGATGGCGATCTCCATCATGGTGGGCACGTGCACCTCGGGGTTGAGCGGCACGACCAGCGCGATGATGTGGGAACGCTTGCCGGCGAGGGCGCGGGCACCCGCGTTGGGGTGGTAGCCGAGGTCGGTGACGGCCTGCTCGATGCGGAGCCGGGTCTCGTCGGAGATGGGGCGTTTGCCGCTGAGGGCGTAGCTGACCGTGCTGGACGAGACGCCGGCGTGCCTGGCCACATCGGCGAGTGTCACCATGGGTGTGCTTCCTTCGTGTCGGTTCGGGTGGGGCGCGTTCCCGTTCGTGCGGTGGAGGAGGCCCGAGGAGGGACGGCTCCGGTGCGTGGGGCCCGTGGGGCCTGGTGCGGACTGCTCAGCCCTTGATCGCGCCGGTGCGGACGCCGGTGCGCAGGTGCTTCCGTACGAACGGGTACACGATCACCAGTGGTACCAGGGTGAGGGGCACGACCGCCATCCAGTGGCCGACCGGGCAGGAGAGCGCCGTGACGGCGGTGGCGGCGGTGACAGCAGAGCGCGCTGACGTCGGCCGTGCAGTCCCGGCGGTGATGCCGCGGGGATCGCCGATCCTGCGGTTCGACCCGGATCCGCATAGTGGTGCGGCCCCTCCTCGCCGAAGTGTCGAAGCGCTTGAATGTTCCGGCGAGACTAACGACGCGTCAGCAGTTGGGCAAGGGGCTGGACACGACGGAATCCGCTGCTTCCCGGAGTGGTTGACAGGTCCGTACGGGTCGTGTCAGCGTCGAGGCGCTTCGACTGCACCCCGCCCGTCCAACTGGCCCGGCTGCGCGAGCGCGGGCTGACGGCGACGTGGTGACCGCACCGCCGCGACCCGTACCCGAACTCCCAGCGACCCCATGAGGTGACGTGACTACCCAGGCCTTCCCGGAACTGCCGCCCGGCTTCCGGTTCGGCGCGGCCACCGCCGCCTACCAGGTCGAGGGCGCCCACGACGAGGACGGCCGGGGCCCGTCCATCTGGGACACCTTCAGCCACACCCCGGGCCGCACCCTCGGCGGTGCCACCGGTGACACCGCCTGCGACCACTACCACCGCTACCCCGAGGACGTCGCCCTGCTGCGCGAGCTCGGCGTCGACGGCTACCGCTTCTCGATCTCCTGGTCGCGTCTGCTGCCGCAGGGCACCGGCCCGCTCAACCCGAAGGGCCTGGACTTCTACGACCGGCTGATCGACGAACTGCTGGCCGCCGGGATCGCGCCCGCCGCCACCCTCTACCACTGGGACCTGCCGCAGGCCCTGGAGACCCCGTCGAACAGCGGCTCCGCCGCGGGCGGCGGCTGGCGGCTGCGGTCCACCGCCGAGGCCTTCGCCGAGTACGCCAACGTCGCCGCCGACCGCTACGGCGACCGGGTCGAGCGCTGGATCACCCTCAACGAGCCGTTCTGCTCCGCCTTCGTCGGCTACGCCGAGGGCCGGCACGCGCCCGGCGCCCGGGAGGGCCGGGGCGCCCTGGCGGCCGCCCACCACCTGCTGGTCGGCCACGGGCTGGCCGTGCGGGAGCTGCGCGCCGCCGGTGCCCGCGAGGTGGGCATCACCCTCAACCTCGATCGCCTGCACGCCGCCTCCGACCGGCCCGAGGACCTGGCCGCGCTGCGCCGGGCCGAGGTGCTGCACAACGAGGTCTGGACCGAGCCGCTGTTCGCGGGGCGCTACCCCGAGTACGAGGCCGAGACCTGGGAGGGCCTGGCCGACGGCCCATGGCGTCGCCCGGGGGACCTCGAACTCATCGGCGCGCCAATGGACTTCGTCGGCATCAACTTCTACCGGCCGGTCACCGTCGGGGCCGCCCCGCATCGCGCGGAGAACCTCGAACTGCGCACCGCCACGGACATCGGCGTCGCCGAGACCGATCCGTACGGCACCCGGCTCACCACCATGGGCTGGCCCGTCGTGCCGTCCGCGTTCACCGAACTGCTCCGCGACCTCGACGCCCGCTACCCGCGGCTCCCGCCGGTCTGGATCACCGAGAACGGCTCCGCCGAGGCCGACAGCCTCACCCCGGACGGCCTGGTGCACGACGGGGAGCGGATCGACTACCTGGCCGGCCACCTCGCCGCCGTCGCCGACGCGGTCGCCGCCGGCGTCGACGTGCGCGGCTACTACGTCTGGTCCCTGCTGGACAACTTCGAGTGGGCCCGCGGCTACGAGCAGCGTTTCGGCCTGGTCCGCGTGGACTACGACACCCTGAGCCGAACCCCCAAGGACAGCTACCACTGGTACCGGCGCCTGATCGCCGCGCACCGTGCGCGGACGGAGGGCACCGCCCGGTGACGTTCACCGACGGCCACCGACGGCGCCCTGCACGTCGGTCCGGCCGGCACCCCTGAGGCCGAGCTGCCCTACCCGGCCTGAGGCAGCTGCCCTACCCGGTCTGAGGCCGGCCCCGTACGCGGGGCCCCGGCAGGCCACCCCAAGGGGTACGGGCCCCGCTCCCCCTTCCGAACCCGGCGCCCGGAGGTGCCCGTGCGGAGCCGCACCAAACGCCACCTGACGCCCGACGCGCTCGACGCCCTGCTGCGGGCCTCCGCCGGGACGGGGTGCCGGCTCGAACAGGAACTCACCGACGGCTGGTTCAACAGCGCCTACCGCGTCCGGCTGGACGACGGGCGGCCCGCCGTCGTCAAGATCGCCCCGCGGCCCGGCGCACCCGTCCTCCGCTACGAGCGGGGCATCCTCGGAACGGAGGCCATGGTCTACCGGCGGATCGCCGCACTCCCGCCCGGCGCCGTCCCGGCACCCGAACTGATCCACGCGGACGAGGAGTTCATCGTCCTGTCCGCACTGGAGGGAACACCGTGGGACAAGGCGGACGAGCACCTGGCGCCCGGCACCGCGCAGGCCCTGCGCCACGAGCTGGGCCGCATCACCGCCCGACTGCACTCCCTGGCCCCGGCGGACGGCCGCTTCGGCTACCCGGCCGCGGCGTCCGGCCTGTCCGCCGCCGACTGGCGCACGGCCTTCACCGCCATGGTCGAGGCGCTGCTGGAGGACGCCGACCGCTGGCACTCGCCACTGGCCGTACCGGCCCGGGACATCCGCGCGCTGGTGCACGAGGGCGGGTACGCGCTGGACGAGGTCACCGAAGCACGGCTGGTGCACTTCGACCTCTGGCCGGGCAACATCTTCGTCCGGCCCGGTGACGCCGGGCAGGCCCGGATCACCGGTCTCATCGACCACGAGCGGGCGTTCTGGGGCGACCCGGCGGCAGAACTGGTCTCCCTCGCCTTCGGAGGCGGTACCGGCCCGGACAGCCCGCTCCTGGCCGGCTACGCCGAAGCCGGCGGAAGCCTCGGACCCGAGTCGACCCGCCGTCACCGAGAGGCCCTCTACCGGCTCTACCTGGGCCTGCTGCTGGTCGTGGAATGCGCCCCGCGCGGCTTCGGCGAGGACCACCTCGGGTTCTGCCGCCGAATGCTCTCCGAGGCGGTCGCCGGGCTCCGGTCGCTGGGGTAGCCGCCGCTCCACAAGCACCCGGGCATCCGCCCGCACCCGTTGGCCACGTGAACGGAGGAACCACCCTTGTCCTACAGCATCCGCGCGGGCGGCCTGGAACGGCACACCGGCGCAGAAGTCCTCCGCATCGAGCCCTGGGGACCGGACGCCCTGCGGGTGCGTGCCGCGTCCGGGACGATCGACCCCGCCGCCCCCGGCGCCCTGGAGGCCCCCTCGCCCTGCCCGCACGCCGAACCGTCCGTCACGGACGACGGAAGCGCCCGCCTGGTCAACGGCCGCATCGCCGTCGAGGCCTCGGCGGACGGCCGGCTGAGGTTCCGCGACGCCGCGTCGGGCCGCGAACTCCTCGCCGAGCGGAAGCCGGACACGCACCACGCCGGCCCCCGCGTGCACGCGCCGGGCGGCAGGACGGAACAGTCCTTCGAGGCGTACGACGGCGAACGGCTGCACGGCCTGGGGCAGCACCTGCACGGGCGCCTGGACCAGAAGGGCTGCGTGATCGACCTCGTCCAGTCCAACACCGTCGCCGCCGTCCCCTTCCTGCACTCATCGCGCGGCTACGGACTGCTGTGGAACAACCCCGCCACCGGCCGGGTCGAACTGGGCGCCGACGCCACCCGGTGGACCGCCGACGCGGGCGGGCGCATCGACTACTGGATCACCGCCGGCGACACCCCGGCCCGGATCCTGGACTCCTACACCCGGGCCACCGGACGGCCGCCCCTGCTCCCCGCATGGGCCTCGGGCTTCTGGCAGTCGAGGCTGCGCTACCGCACCCAGGACGAACTCCTTGCGGTGGCACGCGAGTACAAGGAACGTGGACTGCCGCTGTCCGTCATCGTCTGCGACTTCTTCCACTGGCCGAGGATGGGTGACTGGCGTTTCGAGGCGAGCGAGTGGCCCGATCCCGCCGCCATGGCCAAGGAGTTGTCGGACCTCGGGGTGAAGCTCGCCGTCTCGGTGTGGCCCACCGTCGAGCCCGGCAGCGACGCGTACGACGGGATGCGCTCGTCCGGACACCTGGTGCGGGACGCGGGCGGCGGCCTGCTCACCTTCCCGTGGCCGTCCCGGTACAGCGGCGAGGCGCTGATCCGCCCGATGGCGTACTACGACGCCACCCACCCCGGAGCCCGCGCCGCGCTGTGGCAGCGGCTGAACGACAACTACCGTTCGCTGGGCGTGGCCTGCTTCTGGTTGGACGCCTGCGAGCCCGACATCCCCCCGGGCATCGCCGAGCGCGCCGTCTACGCGGCCGGGCCGGCCGCCGAGGCCGCGAACCTCTACCCGCTGGAGCACGTCCGCGGCGTGGCCGAGGGTCTGCGCGCGGCGGGCGAGGACCGGCCGCTGTCGCTGGTCCGCTCCGCCTGGGCGGGCAGCCAGCGGCACGGGGCCCTGCTGTGGTCCGGCGACATCCCCACCACCTTCGACTCCCTCGGGCGCCAGATCAGGGCGGGACTGAACGTCGCGATGAGCGGCATCCCCTGGTGGAACACCGACATCGGCGGCTTCTTCGGCGGCGACCCGGACGACCCCGGGTACCGGGAGCTGCTGATCCGGTGGTTCCAGTACGGCACCTTCTGCCCCGTCATGCGGCTGCACGGCGACCGCGAGCCCCACTTCCCGGCCTTCTCCACCGACATGACCGGCGGGCCCAACGAGGTCTGGTCGTACGGCGAGGAGGCGTACGGCATCCTCCGCGACCACCTGTCGCTGCGCGAGCGCCTGCGCCCGTACCTGCACGGCCTGTCCGAGGAGGCCCACCGCACCGGCGCCCCGCCCATGCGACCGCTGTTCTTCGGCTTCCCCGAGGACGAGCGCGCCTGGGAGGTGGACGACCAGTTCCTGCTCGGCCCCGATCTGGTGGTGGCACCCGTGTACGAGGCTGGCGTCCGGTCCCGCCGGGTGTACCTGCCCTCCGGCACCCGCTGGCTCGACCCGGCCACCGGCGGTGTGCTGGAGGGCGGCACGACGCTCGACGCCGAAGCCCCGCTGGAGCACATCCCGGTCTTCGTACGGGAAGGCGCCGACGTCGCGGCCCGGTTGACCTCCTCTGCGGCCTGAGCAGGAAGGAACGGTCGGCTGTCGGGCGGTGGGCCGGCCGTCGGGCGCCGTGCGGGCGAGCTGTTCACGGCAGGGACGGGACCCACAGCGCCGCGCCCGGGGAGCGCGTCATGGCGCCGGAGCGTCGACGATCCGTTCGAAGAAGAACTCGTGCTTGAGGAAGGACACGTCGTACTCGTGGCCGGGGTACGGCGGGATCAGCTGGGCGGCCTGGAACAGTCGCCAGCCGTCCCGGAGCGCCGCCACTCCCGTCCCGTACGGCGGCTCGTCGCTGTCGCCGGTGGTGGGAGAGGTGCGGCCGGTGCCGTCGTACCTCGCCCAGCCGACGACGGAGGAGTCCAGTGCGGAACTGGACAGGTAGAGCACCAGTACCTGCTGCCGGGCCGAGTCGGTCGTGGTCGTCGTGCCGGTCGTCATGACGCCTTCCCCTCGGGGCGGTTGGAGACCCTGGTCACCCAGTGGTCGAGGTCGTAGCCGTCGTCGCCGGTCAGCGCCCGCCACAGCAGGATGCGGTTGTACCGCTCCAGGCGACCGGTCGCCCCCTCGTACCACGGGAACATCACGTCCAACTCCGCGTTGACCCGCGGATCGTGGAGGTCCGAGGTGTCCCACAGCCGCTGCTGGCGTACCGTCGGATTGAAGCGGATCTTGAACATGTAGCGCAGCGTGTCGCTGTCGTTGCGCCTGCCCCCGTGCCAGAGGCCGTGGTGCAGAAACACCACCGTCCCGGCCGGGCAGACCAGCCGGTCCTGGCCGCGCAGGTTCTGGTACCGGCCGGTGTCCGACTCGTTGGTCCGGCGCAGATGGCTTCCCGGCACGCTCAGGGTGCCGCCCATCTCCAGCGTCACCGCCTGCGGGTAGTACATCAGTTGCACGTCGAACGCGTCCTGCCGGACGTCGATGATGGCATCCCCGTGCAACGCCTGGGCGTCGCCGCCGCGCGGTTCGCGCGTGTGCACGAAGTGGTGGTCCACCCACGGCTCGGGGCCGACCAGGCTGCGGAGCGCCCCGGCGACCCGCGGCAGTTCGAGCATCCTGCGGACGAACGAGCCTTCGGGGTAGGCCGCGGACAGTGGCGTCCCGTACGGCACCGGCGGCATGCCGTCGGCCAGCACCTTCAGACCCTCGGCGTTCAGCTCCGCCGGTACCACCGCGTCCAGCCGCAGCGATCCGCGCGCGACGAAGCGCGCCATCTGTACTGAGCTGAGCAGTTCCTGTTCGTTCTCCATGCCGGCCACGCTAGGCCTGCCCGCAGCCCCGCCGCGTGGGCCGGGTTCACCCTGTTGTGGTCGATTCTCACCATGCAGCCCTGTGGTGAACGAGGTTCACGACCCTGGATCGGGCTGCGGACGCCGTGGTAGAACACGGGACCATGCGTACGGCCATCGCCCATCTCGACGAGCCGCCGGAACTCGCCGCCGTCGGCATCGCCGTGCACGGGCCGGCCGGCCACGTGGACGTGTTCTCGCTGCCGGACCTGTGGCAGCTCCATCTGTACGGCTACGAGGCCGGCTTGACGGTCGACGGTACCGAGCACTCGATCCGTCCCGGCCGGGTCAGCCTCGTACCGCCCGGGACCGAGGTCCGCTACCGCTACCGGGGCCGCTCCGAGCACCTCTACGTCCACCTCCGGCTGGGACGCGGGGGAGCCGCCACGAGCATCCCGGTGATCCAGCAGGCCGGTCCGGAACTGGATCTGCTCACCGTGCAGCTGCAACAGGCGTTGGCCGCTTGGCCGCACACGCCGTCGCGGGCGGTCGCCGAGGTGTGGGGTGCCTTGTGGCGAATCGCCACGCTCACCCCGCCACGGGAGCGGAGCGCGCAGACCGTCCACCCCGCGGTGGCAGCCGCGGTGGCCCTGATCGAGGCGCGGCTGAGCGGTCCCCTGACGGTGCCGGAGATCGCGCAGGCGGTCGGTGTCTCCCACAACCACCTGACGCGGCTGTTCCGGGGCGCCACGGGGGAGACGGTGGTCGGCTACATCCGGGCCCGGCGGATGGAGCGGGCGCGGCACTTCCTGCGCGCCACCACGCTCTCCATTCCCGCCGTCGCCGCCTCGGTCGGCATTCCCGACCTGCAGGCGTTCAACAAGACCTGCCGTCGTGAACTCGGGATGTCCCCCCGCGGCATCCGTGCCGCCCGTCCCCTCCCGTAGGGCAGGGCGGACCGCGCGCCGGGGCAGGTGCTCACACGGGCCGGTGCCGGGCCCTGCGGCGGTGCCGAGGAGCGCGGTGGGCCGTCTGCTCCGCCCCGCAGGGCCGGCGCTGCCCGCCCGCCCCCGGCCCTCGTGTCCAGGGGAGGGCGGAGATCGTCCCGGAGAGCCTCGGGGAGGTGCTGACGGCGGAGTCCCGCGTTCCGTTCGACCTGTTCCGCAGTCCGCGTGCCGAGGGCGACGCTGATGACACCGGGACAGCTGTACGGGAACGCGACCGCTGCCGCGGGCGACGTCGTCCCGTGCGCCGCGCCGACCCCGGCGACCGGCCGGGCGCGCAGAACCACGGCCGGGGGAGCCCTCCTGGTGGTCGTACTTCGACCCGCGACGCCCCCGGATACGCCCCGGCCAGGCCCAGGGCGCCGACCATGACGTCGGCGTGCCGGGCCAGTCGCAGGTCCGTCTCCCGGGCCCGAGGCGCAGCATCACCTCGCCGAGGGCCACCAGCTCGGTCACGGGGCACCCACCGCCGTGGCTCTGTTGGTCAGGCGCCGGATCTGCGGGTGGCCCCCGCGTTCCGGGTGTGTGGGTGTGGCCGGCCGGCTGCCGCCGACGGCGAGGACGGCGGGGTGGGTGAGGTGGGCGGCGACGGTGGCCGGGTCGGTGGTCATCGGCCCAGCCAGCCGCCGTCGACGGGCAGGACGGTGCCGTGGACGTAGGCCGCGGCGTCCGAGGCGAGGAACACGGTGGCCCCGGCCAGGTCCTCGGCCCGGCCCCAGCGCCCGGCCGGGATCCGCTCCAGGATCGCCCTGCTGCGCTGCGGGTCGTCCTGGAGGGCCCGGGTGTTGTCGGTGGCGATGTAGCCGGGGGCGATCGCGTTGACGTTCACGCCACGCCCGGCCCACTCGTTGGCGAGCGCTTTGGTGAGGCCGGCGATGCCGTGCTTGGCGGCGGTGTAACCGGGCACGGTGATACCGCCCTGGAAGCTGAGCAGCGACGCCGTGAAGATGACCTTCCCCCGGCCGCGGGCGAGCATCGCGGCGCCCACCGCGCGGGTGAGGGCGAACTGTGCGCTGAGGTTGACCTGGAGCACCAGGTCCCAGTCGGCGTCGCCGTGTTCGGCCGCGGGTGCGCGGCGGATGGTGCCGGCGTTGTTGACCAGGATGTCCACCGGCCGCTCGCGCCCGGCGAGGTCCGCGCCCAGGGCCCGCACCGCGTCCGGGTCGGCGAAGTCGGCGCGGACCGCCTCGAAGGCGCGGCCCGCGGCCGCGACGTCCTTGCCGACCTCGCTGCCGCTCTCCTCCAGGTTGGCGCTGACACCGATGACGTCCGCGCCGGCCTCGGCCAGGGCGCGGGCCATCGCCCGGCCGATGCCCCGGCGCGCTCCCGTGACCACCGCGAGCCGGCCGGTCAGGTCGAAGGCGTTCACGCGGTGCCCCCCTCGGTGTCGGCGGCGCAGTCCACCAGGATCTTCATCACGTCGCCGCCGCCCTCCAGGGCCTCGAAGGCTGCGGCTGCCTCGGCCAGCGGCACGACGCTGCTGATCAGCCGCTCGGCCGGGACCGTGCCCTCGGCGACCAGCTCCACCGCCCGCTCGAAGTCGCCGCGGTCGTACAACCGAGCGCCCACCAGGGTGAGTTCGCGCCAGAAGAAGCGGTGCAGGTTGACCTCGCGGGGCCGGGGGTGGATCGCCACCAGGCACAGCCGGCCCCGCACCGCCAGCACCTCCACCGCGGTCTCCACCCCGCCGGCCGCACCGGACACCTCGAAGGCGACGTCCGCGCCCGCGCCCCCGGTCCACTCCCGCACCGCCTCGACGACCTCCCCGGCCGCCGGGTCCCAGCTGGGCAGTCCCAACCCCTCGGCCAGCTTCCGCCGGTGGGCGCTCGGCTCCACCACCCGCACCTCGGCCCCGGCCGCCCGCGCCACCAGTGCGATCAGGATCCCGACCGGACCGCCGCCCACCACGACGACCCGCTCACCCGCCTTCACCCGGGCCCGCCCCACATCGTGCACCGCCACCGCCGTGGGCTCCACCAGCGCCGCCCGCTCCAGCGCGAGCGAGCCCGGCAGCCGCACCAGCGTGGAAGCGGGCACCGTCCACCGCTGCTGCATCGCCCCCGGCGAGTCGATCCCGATGAAGTCCAGGTTCTGGCACACATGCCGGTTGCCCTTCACACAGGCCGGACAGGTGCCGTCCCAGCGCAACGGCATCACCGTCACCGCGTCCCCGGGCCGCCAGCCCTCCACCCCGGCACCGACCGCCACCACCCGGCCGGACATCTCATGCCCCAGCACGGTCGGAGCGGCGACCCGGGCATCCATGTCCCCGTGGAAGATGTGCAGGTCCGTGCCGCAGATCCCGACGAACGCGGGAGCCAGCAGCACCTCCCCGGGACCGGGCTCGAAGAGCTCGGCCGGAGCCGTGTCCAGCGTCCGGGCAGCCGTGTATCGCACAGCAAGTGTCATCGTCGGTCCAGAGTCTCTTGAGCGCGGACACCAATGGTCAGCAGCAGGTTGGCGTAGGTGCGGGTGTCGGCGGTGACGACGGCGAGGGCCAGGTCCGGTGAGCGTGCGGCGTCGTAGAACTCGAAGCGGCCGAGCGTCTCGACGGGGACGGGCGCCAGCACCGAGCGGTACCCGGCGACGGCCGGCGGCTCCGGTTCGCCCTCGGGCGGCACCATCACGTGCGCCGCCTCGACGGGCAGGGCCCGCAGCAGCACGTCGAGCACGGTGGTGACGTCCAGCAGGCCCGGCGCCAGGTTGAGATGGACGGTCCGGGCTCGCGGGCCGGTGGCCGTACTCGCCGGATAGTGGCCGTCGGCGAGCAGGACCCGGGCTCCGTGCCCGGCACCCGCCAGGGCTTCGAGGATGCCCGGGTGCAGCAGTTCGGTCAGTAGCACGAGGTGCCCTCCTTCCTTCGAACGGGGTCGAGGCGGTGGAACGCGGTGGTGGTGCCCACGAGGACGCGGACCGGCCGGTCGGGGCCGGAAGCCGGGAGCAGGACGTCCCGTACGTGGTGGCGCGCGTCGACGAGGACCCGGGCGTCAGGCACGAGCCGTCCAGACCGGGCCGTCGGGGTAGGTGTACGCCTTGAGCGAGCCCGGGTGCATCTGTGCGCTCAGCCCGGGCAGGGCCGGCGCGAGATAGCGGCCGTCGGAGATGCGGACAGGGTCGACGAAGTGCTCGTGCAGGTGGTCGACGTACTCGATGACCCGGTCCTCGGTGGTGCCCGAGACGGCGACGTAGTCGAACATCGACAGGTGCTGGACCATCTCGCACAGCCCCACACCCCCGGCGTGCGGGCAGACCGGAACCCCGAACTTCGCGGCCAGCAGGAGGATGGCGAGGTTCTCGTTGACGCCGCCGACCCGGGCGGAGTCGATCTGCACGATGTCCACCGCGCCGGCCTGCAGCAGCTGCTTGAAGACGACCCGGTTGGCGACGTGCTCACCGGTGGCGACCTTGATGGGGCCGACGGCCCGGCGGACGGCGGCGTGGCCGAGGATGTCGTCGGGAAAGGTGGGCTCCTCGATCCAGTACGGGTCGTAGGGGGCGAGGGCACGCATCCAGTCGATCGCGGGTGCCACGTCCCACCGCTGGTTGGCGTCGACGGCGATGCGGATGTCCGGACCGACCGCATCGCGGGCGACGCGCATGCGCCGTACGTCGTCCTCCAGGGACGCGCCGACCTTCAGCTTGATCTGGGTGAAGCCGTCGGCGACGGCCGCGCGGGCCAGGCGGGCCAGCTTCTCGTCGGAGTAGCCCAGCCAGCCTGGCGTGGTGGTGTAGGCGGGGTAGCCGTCCGCCAGGAGACGGGCGGTGCGCTCCTGGCGGCCCGGTTCGGCACGGCGCAGGATCTCCAGGGCCTCTTCGGGGGTGAGCGCGTCGCTGAGCCAGCGGAAGTCGACCTGGGCGACCAGCTCCTCGGGGGCCATCTCGCCGAGGAACCGCCAGACGGGCTTGCCCGCACGCTTGGCGGCGAGGTCCCAGGCGGCGTTGACGACGGCCCCGGTGGCCATGTGGATGGCGCCCTTCTCCGGGCCCAGCCAGCGCAGTTGCGGATCGTGCACGAGCGCGCGGGAGAAGGAGCCGAGGTCGCCGCAGACGTCCTCGACGGACAGGCCGACCACGTGCGGGGCGAGGGCCGCGATGGCGGCGGCCTGTACGTCGTTGCCGCGTCCGGTGGTGAAGGCGAGAGCGTGGCCCTCCAGTCCGTCGCCGGCGTCGGTGCGCAGCACCACGTACGCGGCGGAGTAGTCGGGCTCCGGATTCATGGCGTCCGAGCCGTCGAGATGTTCGGAGGTGGGGAACCGCACGTCCAGGACGTCCAGGGCGGTGATGCGGGCGGACGCGGGCACGGGGGATGGCATGACGGCGACTCCTGTGAGGAACACGGGGGAGATCCCCCCGCGACGGGACGTGAACGTGGCGGAGGACGGGCGGCGGGCCGCGGCCCGCCCGGGTCACTCCTGGACCTTGCCGCCGGTGATGCGGGAGATGGCGAGGGCGACCAGGATGATCAGGCCGTTGAGAGCACCGATCCACTGGGCGGGGACACCCGCCAGCGTGAGCACGTTCTGGATCATGAAGAGCAGGAGGACGCCGCAGAACGCGCCGAACATGGTCCCCCTGCCGCCGTTCAGACTGATCCCGCCGATGACGGCGGCGGCGAAGACGGTGAAGATGTAGCCGTTGCCCTGCGCGGAGGCGACCGAGGCCAGGCGCCCGGACAGCATCAGGCCGGCGAGGGAGGCGAGCACGCTGCCCGTCACGATGACAGTCCACAGCACCCGGCCGGTACGGATGCCGGCCGCCTTCGCCGCGTCGGCGTTGCCGCCGACGGCGTAGAGCGAGCGGCCGAAGTTGGTCCAGCCGAGGACCACGATCGCGATCGCGAACAGGACCAGGCAGGTCCAGATGGAGGCGGGCACCCCGAACCACTCGGCGGTGCCGAGGTAGAGCATCGAGTCCGGCAGCTGGAAGAAGGTCTGCCCGCCGGAGATACCGGTGAGGATGCCGCGCAGGACGATGAGCATGCCGAGGGTGACGATGAAGCCGTTGAGGCCGAAGCGAATGATCATCAGAGAGTTGATCACGCCGACGAGTACGCCCACGGCGAGGGTGACCGGGATCGCCCAGGCGCCGGGGAGCAGGCCGAGCCCGTGTCCCGCGCCGGCGGGCACGACCAGCCAGGCCGCGACGCCGGGCGCGAGGCCCATCGTGGACTCCAGGGACAGGTCCATCTTCCTGACGATGAGGATCATCGTCTGGGCGAGGACCAGCAGGGCCATCTCGGACATGGTCTGCAGGACGTTGATGAGGTTGTCGGCCTGCAGGAAGACGGGGTTGACGACCTGTCCGACGATCGCGATGACGACGATCGCGGGGACGAGGGCGAGGTCTCGCAGCCGGGCCAGGGGTATCCGGCCGCCGAGCAGCGCCGTGCGCGGGGGCTTGGGCTCCGTGGCCTTGGCGGCCGCGCCCGCGAGGACGGTTTCAGGCATCGAGGTCCACTCCTTCCATCGCGGCCACGAGCTCGTGGTCGTGCCAGCCGCGGGCCAACTCCGATGTCACCCGGCCCTGGAACATCACCAGGACCCGGTCGCACATGCGCAGGTCGTCGAGTTCGTCGGAGGCGATGAGCACTCCCGTGCCGGTCCGCGCCGTCTCCTCGACCTTGCCGAGGAGGAACTCCTTGGAGCGCACGTCCACGCCCGCGGTCGGGTTGATCAGCACCAGAAGGCGGGGGTCGTCCGCCAGCGCCCGGGCCATGACGACCTTCTGCTGGTTGCCGCCCGAGAGCGCGGAGACGGGCAGCTCGGGTCCCGGCGTCTTGATCGCGAGCTTCTCGATCATGATGCCGGCGAGCCGGTCCCGTCGGCCACGGCTGAGGAAACCGTTCCTGCCGATCCGGTGGGGAACGGACAGCGTGGCGTTGTCGGCGATCGACATCTCGGGCACGAATCCCTGATGGTGCCGGTCCTGCGGGACGAAGCCGGCACCCGCGCCGAGGGCGGCGGGAACGCTGCCGGGCCGAGGCCGCCGTCCGGCGATCGTCACCTCGCCCGCCCGGGCCGCCCGCAGCCCCACCACGGTCTCGGCGACCTCGGTGCGACCGCTCCCGGCGGCACCCGCGAGTCCGACGACCTCCCCGGCGCCCACCTCGAAAGTGACGTCACCGTAGGCGGCACCGCCGCTCAGTGCCTGCACCGAGAGCGCCGGCGTGGCGGTGCGGTCGAGGCTGCTCGATCGCACCTGCGCCCGGTCGAGGGCCGCCTCGCCGGTCATCGCGGCGACCAGTTCGGTGCGGGGGAGTTCCGCGACCGGAGCGGTCACGACGTGCCGGGCGTCGCGGAACACCGTCACCATGTCGCAGATGTCGTAGATCTCCTGCAGGTGGTGGCTGATGAACATGAAGGTCACGCCCTGCTGCTGCAGGTCGCGGATGCGCGCGAAGAGGCGGGTGATGGCGGCTCCGTCGAGCTGGGCGGTCGGCTCGTCGAGGATGATGAACCGGGCACCGAAGGACAGCGCCCTGGCGATCTCCACGAACTGCCGCTGCTCCACGCTCAGATCGCCGGCCGAGGTCTGCGGGTCGACGTCGACGGACCACGCCGCCAGCAGCTCCCGCGCCTGCCGACGAACAGCCGGCCAGCTGATGAGCCGGCCGCGGCCGCGGCCGTGCCGGTTCAGGAACAGGTTCTCGGCCACGGTCAGGGTGGGGATGATCGTGGACTTCTGGTAGACGCAGGCCACGCGCTGTCGCCAGGCGTCGCGATCCGCCAGCCGTGGCGCTGGGCTGCCGCCGAAGGCGACCGTTCCCTCGTCGGGGGCCTGCAGGCCGGTGAGGACCGACACGAGCGTCGACTTGCCGGCCCCGTTGCGGCCGACGAGTGCGTGGGTCTCGCCGGGCCTGATGGTGATCCGGGCGCCGTCGAGGGCCACCGTCGGACCGAATCGCTTGACTATGCCCGTCGCCTCGACGACGGGCGGGCCTGCCTGGGACCGTCCGTCGTCCGCCGGGGCGGGGCCGGGGCTGACTGATCGCTCCCCGTCGCTCATCACAACCGCCTTGTCCTCGTTCGCCGTTGGGTTCCTGACCGGGCAGGTCAGCCCAGGTTGTTGCCCCACAGGGAGGTGTCGTCGCTCCTGACGCTGGGCACATCGCCGTACGTGCCGCCGTCGCGGGTGACCAGGGGCGCGGGGAGCTGGTCCTCGCGCAGACCGGGACGGACCTGGATGATGGTGCTGTCGTGGTCGGTCCTGCCCGGTGCGAACGTCTTCCCGCCGATCGCCGCCTGCAGGTAGTACAGGGCGTACTTGGCGTACAGGTCGGCCGGCTGGGAGACGGTGGCGTCGATCTTGCCCGCCGCGATGGACTTGAGCTCCTCGGGGATGCCGTCGTTGGACACGACGAAGACGTGCTTCTTGTCCGCCGGGTCGACCAGCAGGCCCCTCTGCTTGAGGACCTGGAGGGTGCCGGCCAGCGCGAAGCTGGACTCCATGTAGACCCCCTTGATGTCCGGGTTGGCGGTCAGGTCGGTCTGGAGCTTCTGTGCGGCGACCGCACCGTCCCAGTTGGTGGCCTCACCGAACACCTTGATGCCGGGGTAGTCCTTCTTCATGCAGTCGTTGAACGCCTCGGTGCGGTCGCGGCCGTTGATGGAGTCCAGGCCGCCCTCCAGCATGACGACCTTGCCCACGCCGCCCAGCTTCGTGCCGAGGTACTGGCAGGCCTTCTCGCCGTAGGCGCGGTTGTCGGCCCGCACCACCATGAACACGTTTCCGTTGTCGGGGCGGGTGTCGATGGTGACGACGGGGATCTTCTTCGCATCCAACTGCGCCAGCGTCGGCGCGATGGCGGCGGTGTCCTGCGGCGCCATCGCGATCCCCTTCACACCCTGGCTGATGAAGGTCTGTGCGTTGGCGGTCAGCTTGGCGACGTCGTTCTGCGAGTTCGTCGTCTTGAGCGACAGGCCCAGCTGTCCGGCGTATCCGGGCGTGTACTTGATGTACGAGTTCCAGAAGTCGGTGTCGGAACGCGGGTAGTCGACGCCGACCAGCGGCGCGTCGCCCGACGCGGCTTTGGTGCCCGAGCCGCCGCTGCAGGCGCTGAGCAGCACCAGGGCGGACAGGGCCGAGGCGGTGGAGCAGAGTGCGGTCCTGAGTCTCATCGGTACTTCCTCGCGCTGGTCCCGTGAGCGGGAGAGAGTGGTGCCGGGCGGCAGTTGGTGGGGTGACCGCCACACCGGAGAGATGGGATGTATGTATAGGCGGCGGTCGGGGTGATGTCCAGGCATCGCGCAGAATTGCTGGATGAAGAGTCTGTTCCGGCGACGCGGGATGGACGGGGGAGACGGAGAAGTCCCATCAATCTGTCGGCTCGTGACGCACCGGCGGCCCGCGCGCGGGGTCCGGGCGGCGCGTTCCTGCTCGCGCCCTCGGCGGTCGAGTGCGACGAGTCGCCACTGGGGTAGGTGCCCGGGGAGCGCCCGGGGCGGCGGCGGTGGGCGGGGCGCGGGAGTGGGCCGCCCCGGTTGCGAGAGTCGTTGCAGACATCTTGACGTGCTCGGGCGGGCGGGTATTGACTCCGCTCACATCGAAGATCCCGGCTGCCTCCAGGCAAGGAGGGCGCTCGCTCCGACCCTGGATTGTTAGCGCTAACATTCCGCGCCGCACGCATGTGAACGACAACGAGCCGTGTGACAGTTCCACGCCTCAGACAAGGAGATCCCCGTGCACAGACAAGGTTCCACCCGCAGGCCCCTGTCCTTGGTGCTCACAACCGTCGTCGCGGCCGTCGTGGCGTTGGCGTCGACGCTCGTCGCCGCCCCGGCGCAGGCGGCCACCAGCGGCGCCTTGCGCGGTACGGGTTCCGGCCGGTGCCTCGACGTGCCGAACGCCGGCCAGACCGACGGAACGCTCCTGCAGATCTGGGACTGCTCGGGCGGGACCAACCAGCAGTGGACGGTGACGTCCGCCAACCAGCTGACCGTGTACGGCAACAAGTGCCTGGACGTTCCGGGCCACGCCACCGCGGCCGGCACCCGGGTGGAGATCTGGTCCTGTACCGGCGGTGCGAACCAGCAGTGGCGGGTGAACGCCGACGGCACGGTCGTCGGTGTGGAGTCCGGGCTGTGCCTGGACGTGTCGGGAGCCGGTACGGCCAACGGCACGGCGGTGCAGCTGTGGAACTGCAGCGGCACCAGCAACCAGCAGTGGACCGGACTGTCCGGAACGGGCACCACCTGTGCTCTTCCGTCGACGTACCGGTGGACCTCGACCGGTCCGCTGGCGCAGCCGGTGAACGGGGGAGCCGCGCTGAAGGACTTCACCGACGTGGTCTACAACGGCAAGCACCTGGTCTACGCGACCTACTCCGACGGAACGTCGTGGAAGTCGATGGGATTCGCTCCCTTCACGAACTGGTCGGACATGGCCTCGGCCACCCAGACCGTCATGTCCTCGTCCGCGGTGGCGCCCCAGCTGTTCTACTTCGCGCCCAAGAACACCTGGGTGCTGGCCTCGCTGGGGTGGGGGACCGCCTGGCCCTTCACGTACCGCACGTCGAGCGACCCCACCAACCCCAACGGCTGGTCCGCGCCGCAGGCGCTGTTCACCGGCAGCCTCCCCACCGGCGGCCCGATCGACCCGACCCTGATCGCCGACGACCAGAACATGTACCTCTTCTTCGCCGGTGACAACGGCAGCATCTACCGCGCGAGCATGCCGATCGGGAACTTCCCCGCCGGCTTCGGCTCCTCGTACACCACGGTCATGAGCGACACGGTGCAGAACCTGTTCGAGGCGCCCCAGGTCTACAAGGTCCAGGGCCAGAACCAGTACCTGATGATCGTCGAGGCCCGGGACGCGAACGAGCACCGCTACTTCCGCTCGTTCACCGCCACCAGCCTGAACGGCTCCTGGACCCCGCAGGCCGCCACCGCGAGCAACCCCTTCGCCGGCCTGGTCAACAGCGGTGCCACCTGGACCAACGACATCAGCCACGGTGACCTGGTCCGCAACAACCCCGACCAGACCATGACCGTCGACCCCTGCAACCTCCAGCTCCTCTACCAGGGCAGGAGCCCCTCCTCGGACGGCACGTCCTACATCCAACTGCCGTACCGGCCGGGCGTGCTCACCCTGCAGCGCTGACCCGCCCGCTCCAGCCGGGAACCGGTGCCCGACGCCTTGAGGAACCTCGGCCGCGCGGCGGTCGGGGTTCGGCGCGGTGCCGGACAGGACGCGCGGGGGCAGCGGGAACACGGGTGCACCTCGGGACGTGTGGGAGCCCCGGCTGCCGGGAGACAGCCGGGGCGGGGAGGAACAAGGGGTCAGGAGGCGGTGCCCGTCACGGTGTTGCCGGACCTGGTGACGGTGTAGGTGACGGTGTCACCGGTCCAGAAGCGGAAGGTGAACGTCGCCGGGGCGCCGTCCTTGAGGGACTTGACGTAGTCGGGCTTGAGGGTGGTGGTGTCGGCGCCGTAGTCGGCACGCAGGTTGTCGAACGACTGGTAGGTGGTCCAGGAGGCGGGGCCCGCCGCGGTGCCGTCGGCGTAGGTGGACTGGACGTTGGCCATCAGGGCACCGTTGAACCGGGTGGGGATGGTGAGCCCGTCGAGGGTTCCGGTGGCGTTGGCCATCGTCGGCTTGTCGTAGGAGCGCACGAAGAGCTTCCACGGGACGCCGTCGGAGTAGCGGACCTCAAGGGTGGCGTTGATCCCGGCGGCGCGGTCGCCCGCGAGGCGGGTGAGGGCGTCGCCGGTCAGGGTGAGCTGGTCGCCGTCGAGGGTGTAGTCGAGGTAGGGGATCAGCGGGACGTCGCCCTGCCAGAGCCCGGCGAACCACTGGCCGTTGCGGTTGAGGGTGATGGTCTGAGCGGCGACGGGGCCGGACTTCGGCAGGAAGATGTTGTCGGTGGAGGCGGTGCCCGAGCGGGTCCGCCAGGAGGTCTGGATCAGGTCCTTCATCTCGGGGACCATCCACTGCATGGTGGAACGGTTCAGGAAGTCGTTGGAGGCGTCCCAGACGGCGGAGGTCATGCCGTTGCGCCGCGCCTCGTAGTTGACCTGCTCGAAGTACTTGAGCATCTCGCCGCGCTCGACCACGCCGGAGTACGGGGAGGTGAGCAGGCCGTACTCGCCGAGGTAGACGGGGATGCCCTTCTTGACGAAGGTGTCGTGCACGCGGGCGAAGCCCTCGGTGAGGTCCGACTGGGCCTTGGCGTCGTAGGTCGGGCCGTTGGCGATGTTCACGCTGAACGGGTACCAGCTGTAGTAGTGCACGGTGGCGACCAGGTTGCGGTCGTGCAGCGAGCTCATCGTGGTGGACAGGTCGTCGAGCCAGTGCTGGGCGTTGTTGGTCTCCTCCGAGGGAAGGACGAGCAGGCGGTCCTTGTTCCTGCCGCCGGAGTTGCGCACGATGTCGTGGAACGAGGTGTTGAGTTCCCGCAGGTACTGGGTCTTCTGGGCGTCGGTGGCGTTGTCGAACTGCGGTTCGTTGATGCTCTCCATGAGCAGCGTGCGCGGCTCGTCCTTGAAGACGGTGGCGATCTGCTGCCAGGTGGAGTCGAACCGGGCCACGATGTTGTCGTGGTCGGTGGACATGTACTTGATCCACTGCCACGAGTCGTGGTGGACGTTGATCTCGACGTAGAGGCCGTCCTCCAGGGCGAGGTCGACCACCTGCTTGACCCGCTTCATCCACACCGGGTCGATGGTGTACGGGGCGGTGGTGGACTGGTGCGGGTACCACGTGACGGGGATCCGGACGCTGCGGAAGCCCTGGGCCTTGAGGCCGTCGAAGGTGGCCTTGGTGGTGAGCGGGTTGCCCCAGGACGTCTCGTCGGGGATGGCGTCGAGGGTGTTGCCGAGGTTCCAGCTGGGCTGCATCCGCGCCACGGCGGCCATCGGGTCGCCCGGGACCCTCGCTCCGGCTGCCTCGGCCGCCGACGGGGCCCTGTCGGCGGGGGCGGCGATCGCCGTGCCGCCGCAGAGGGCGCCGGTGGTGACCAGGGCCACCAGGAGGCCGGACGTCCGGTGGAGGTGGCGGTTGCGGGTGCGTGCGCTCTGCTGTGCGTCGTTCACGGGTCGTCCCTTTCGGGTGAACGGGTGGGGAAATCCCTGGCGGTTGCTCAGGGAAGCGGAAGGGGCTCGTAGTCGAACCGGTCGAAGTGGACCGTTCCGGCCGCGGCGTACATGCCGATGACCCGGCCGGTGAAGCCGCCGGTCACTTCCGTGGAGAGGTAGCGGCCGTCGAGGCCCGCGAGCACGGTGAAGGTGCCGTCGGGCTCCTCGACGCCGAGGACGACGTCGTCGGGGCCGGTGCGCGGGCCGCGCGTCGGCCGCGGGACGACGTCGACACCGAGCACCACGGCTCCGGCGGGCACCGGACGGGAGGCGACCTCGGTGCGCAGCGAGCCGATCCGGGCGAAGACCTTCACCTCGCCTTCGGCGGCCTCGATCTCGTAGTGGTGGTCCTCGTCCATGCGGACGGCGAGCCCGCCGCGGCCCCCGGCGGGGTCGATCAGGGTGCGGGCCCGGCAGCCGGGGTGCTGCTGGCGCCGGCCGACGAAGACCGCGTCGTTCTCGTCCAGCGAGGCCCCGGCGGCGCGCAGGGTGAGCCACCCGGAACGTTCCTTCAAGGAGCACAGGTTCTCCGGGCGCTCACGCAGCGAGATCCACTGGGGGTGCAGCTCGGCCTGGTCGAAGTCGTCCCGGGCCGGTACGGCGGGCACGGGGTGCAGCGGCCAGGCCGGAGTGGGCAGTTCGGGGGTGACCCGGCCGACCACCGGCCAGCCGTCCACCCACTCGACCGGGGCGAGGAAGGTCTCCCGGCCGAGCACGTACCAGGCGGGGGTGCCGCCGCGCGGCCGAACGGCGAGCAGCACCATCCACCAGGAGCCGTCGGGCGCCTGGACGAGGTCGGCGTGCCCGGTGTTCTGGATCGGGCTGTCGGTGCCGCGGTGGGTCAGCACCGGGTTGGCCGGGCACGGCTCGAACGGGCCGGAGGGCGACGGGCCGCGGGCGATGGAGACGGCGTGGCCGCGCTCGGTGCCGCCCTCGGCGATCATCAGGTACCAGTACGCGCCGATCCGGTACAGGTGCGGGGCCTCGGGGGCCATGGCGCCGGGCGCGCCGGACCAGATCCGCTGCGGCTCACCGATGGTCTCGCCGGTGGTCGGGTCGAGGCGGACCTGGGAGACGCCGGCGACGGTGCACCAGCAGGTGCCGTCCTCGTCCCAGGCGAGGTCCGGGTCGATGCCGTGGACGCCGGGCAGCCGGACCGGGTCGGACCAGGGGCCGGCCGGGTCGGTGGCGGTGAAGAGCAGGTTGCCGTCGCCGCTGACGTTGGTGACGATCAGCCAGAAGCGGCCGTCGTGGTGGCGCAGCGTCGGGGCGTAGATCCCGCCGGAGGACGGCGAGTCGAGGGGCAGGCGCAGTTGGCTCGGCCGGTCCAGGGCGTTGCCGATCTGCGTCCAGTTCACCAGGTCGCGGCTGTGGAAGACCGGGACGCCGGGGAAGTACTCGAAGCTGGAGCAGGCGAGGTAGTAGTCGTCGCCCACGCGGCAGACACTGGGATCGGGGTGGAAGCCGGGGATCACCGGGTTGGTGACGGTGCCGCGGGGAGGGAACTGCTCTGACACGTGGGTCGGTTCCTTTCGGTGCTTCGGTTCGGGAGGGGGGTGGTGCCCCGGGCCCTGGGGAAGCCCGGGGCACCACCGGCTCGGGGCCGGTTCAGCCGATCGCGCAGGAGGCGCCGTTGAACCGGAAGGCGGACGGGTCGGCGTCGCTGCTGGACCAGGTCGCCCGGAAGCCCCACTGGACGCTGCCGCCCTGCGGGACGGTGGCGTCGTAGGACACGTTCTGGGCGTTGACGCTCCGGCCGCTCTGCGTCACCGAGGCGTTCCAGGTGTTGGTGACGGTGTTGTCGCCGGGGAAGGTGAAGCCGAGGTTCCAGCCGTTGACCTGGCCGAGGCCGTTGTTGACGACGGTGACGTTGCCGACCATGACGCCGGACCACTCGTCCTTGTTGTAGACGACCCGGCAGGGCGCGCTGGTCGGGTGCATCTGGACGACCGTGATGCCGTAGGCGGGCACGGTCTGGGCGGTCGGGCTGCCGGACTGGGCCGTGCCGATCCCGTGGGCGTTCCTGAGGTAGGAGTGGACGGTCGGGGTGGCGGAGGAGGGGGTGAACCCGGTGTAGGAGAGGTTCACCGTGGCGTCGTTGTTCGGGTCCTTGTTGATCAGCATGACGTCCACGTCGCCGTTGGCGCGGCGGACGGCGTGCGCGGTGAGCAGCGAGGACGAGCTGGCGGCCTTGACGAGCGTGTCGCCGGGCGCACCAAGCCTGCTGATCATCTGGATGCCGTAGTAGGCGGGGAAGGGCGTGTTGACGGCCGGCTCGCAGGGGGAGCCGCTGGAGACCGTGCCGCCGTCGTTGTAGTCGGTGGCGCCCTCGACGGTGGTCACCTTGGTGCAGTCGGTGCCGTTGCGCAGGTCCCACCAGTCGACGTTGAACGCGCCGTTCTCCAGCCAGGTGAGGTAGTTGTCCGGCGCGAACAGTCCGTTGGGGGAGGTGTCGAGGTAGGCCTGGGCGTTCGCCTCGGTCACCGCGATGCCGACGTCGGGGGCGTGGGATCCGGCGTACTGGTTGATCAGCGAGCGCACGGCGCCGGTGATGGCGGCGTTCTGGGCCTGCGGCTTGGTGAGCAGGTCGGCCGGGCTGGTGCTGGTGGGGTAGGCGTGCACGATGGCGAAGTCGATCTTCGAGCCGGCGATCGACAGGACGGTGTGGTTCCAGTCCATGGTGTCGCCCGGGCCGACGAGGCCGTCCGGCCAGTAGCCGGGGGTGGTCAGCACGGCGCCGATCTTGACGCTCGGGTCGGCCGCCTTCATCGCCGAGATGTACTGGAGCACGTTGTTGGCGTAGGTCGTGGCGCTCTTGCTGCTGTGGGTGTCGTACTCCCAGGTGGCGTTGTACTCGCCGTTGCCGTAGACCTCGTTGCCGATCTCCCAGTACTTGACCCCGTAGCCCTTGGTGACGTTGGCGTACTGGACCCAGGCGGCGGCCTCCTGCGGGGTGCCGGAGCCGTAGTTGGCGGTGATGATCGGCTGCGCTCCGGCGGCGCGCACGGTGCCCATGAAGGCGTCGAAGCCGGTGTTCGGGGCGACGTACTGGCCGTCCTCGGCGGTGCCGGTCTGCCAGTGGTAGACGTCGGAGTGGCTGCCGCCGGGGTAGCGGACGGTGTTGATGCCGGCCGTGCTGAGCAGGCCGGGGGTGGCGGCGGCGTTCATGTCGGCGTCGTAGACCGGGATGTTCACGCCGACGCCGGTGGCGGGGACGGTGGCGAGCTGCAGGGCGGCGTCGACCGACACCGACACGGAGCTCGCGGCGGCCGCGGGCGGCGCGACGGCGGCGATCGCGCCGGTGACCGCGAGCGACATGGCCGCCGCGACTGCTATGACGCGTTCACGACAGGGCTGGACGGGTGACTTCACTGCGTCCCTCCAGGGGGTGGGGGTGCGTGGTGTTCGGGTGGGGGATCGAACTCCCGCGTTCTGGACGGTGGGGCCCGGAGCGGCTGCTCGGGGTCGGGCCCGGACGCTGAGCGTTGTTCCGTACGGATGCGGGCCGGCGCGGTGGAGCGCGCGCGGTCGTCGGCCGCATGGTCAACTTCCTTCGGAGGGCTGCTGGGTGAGACGGAGAAGGACGGCCGACGGGTTCGCCGGCAGGGTGAGGGTGAGTTCGGCGGTGTCCGGGTGCCAGACCGCGGTGGCCCGGCTGGACGACGGGTAGAGCACCTCGACGCGGACCTCGGCACCGGCCAGGTGGGGCAGGTCGAGATCCCTGACGGCCTCCCCGCCGGAGCGGCGCCAGGCGGTGACGTAGGTGATGTCCGGGGTGCGCAGCGCCAGGGCGGTCCACGGGTCCTCCCAGCCCGGGAGCCCGAGCGGCCATGCGGGCAGTGCCCCGGGCAGGTCGGCCCGGACGGACTTGTACAGGGCCACCGCCTCGTGGACCAGGTCCCGTTTCTCCGGCGACAGTTCGTCGATCCGGCCGGACAGGTGGATGCGGCCGAGGAGCGCGTTGGCCATGGTGACGGCGACCTCGTCGGGGGAGTCCTCGGGCAGCGGGTAGGCCCAGACGGCGCCCTGCTCGGGCGTGACGGCGGTGGGGGCCGAGGCCGCGATGGGCACGTAGCGCAGCAGGTCCTGTTGGTCGCTGGTGGACTGGAGCTGGAGGCGGGACAGCAGGGCGTGGTCCATCCGCATGCCGCCGGAGGCGCAGTTCTCGATCACCAGGCCCGGGTGCCGGTCCAGGATGCCGTCCAGCCAGTCCAGTTGGGCCCTGTTGTGGCCGAGCAGGCCGGCCGCGGGGGCCTCTCCCGGGTGGCTGCTGGTGCCGGAGCCAGGGTCGGTGTTGTGTTCGAGCTTGAGGTAGCCGACGCCCCACTCGCCGACCAGGCGGTCCACCACTGCGTCCAGATGGGCGCGGGCGGCGGGGTGGCGCAGGTCCAGGTGGTAGCGGCCGCCGCCCTCCTCGACCCGCAGGCCGTCGCGGCGGAAGAACGCCTCCTCCGGCAGGGAGTCGGCGACCGGACTGTTCACCCCGACGGCCTCCGGCTCCAGCCACAGGCCGGGAACCATGCCCCGTTCCCGGATGCGGTCCAGAACCTCGTGGATCCCCTTCGGTCCGGGGAAGCGGGACACCGACGGCTCCCAGGCCCCGACCGAACTCCACCAGTTGTCGCCGTCGTCGTACCAGCCGGCGTCGATGACGAAGTACTCCGCGCCGGCCTCGGCGGCGGCGTCGACCAGTGGCAGCAGCTTGGCCGTGGTCGGGTCGCCCATCAGGCAGTTCATGTAGTCGTTGAATATCACCGGCAGTCGGCGGTGGTCGGGGTGCGGCCGCCGGGTGGCGCGGCGGTAGCGGGTGAGGGCGGCGAAGGCGGCGTCGACGCCGCCGTCCGGGACCAGGGCGAGTGCCACGGGCACGGTACGGAACTCCGCGCCGGGTTCCAGCGGGTGGCGCCAGCCGTGGTCCGCGTCGGTGGGGCCGTACAGCGCCGCGTAAGCGGTGTCGTCGCGCACGCCGCACTCCCAGCGCCAGCCGCCGCCGTTGTGCTCGATCTGCCACAGCCGGGCGCGGCCGGACTCCCGGTCCGTCAGGCCGCCCATCGGCAGGTGGCCACAACTCGACCACACGCCCTGACCGGCCACGACGTGGGTGCTGCGACCCGAGGTGGTGCGGAACCGGCCGCTCCGCTCGGGCGAGGACACCCGCAGCGGCTGGCGGTGCCAGCGGCACTCGGCGAACCACTCGTTCTCCGCCCGGAGCAGGTCCGCGTCGTCCAGCGCCGCCGGGTCACCCCCGGTCAGGCAGCCCGTCACGAGCGAGCCCACCGACTCCAGGTGCAGCGTCGCCTCCCCCTCGTTGCGCAGCAGCACCTCGCTGCGCAGCACCGGCAGGCCGTCCGGGGAGCGGTAGACGACCTCGGCGGTCAGACCGGTCTCCGGCTCGTGGAGTTCGACGCTGAGCAGGTGCCAGTCGCCGTCCCGGGCCGCGCGGTGCGAGCGGTGGCGCAGCCGCGCGCCGAGCACGGTGTTGATCAGGTGGCGGCCCGACCAGTGGCGGCCGAGGCCGGCGGTCGTCACCTCCACCAGCGGCAGCGGTGCGCCCGGGCGCGGGGTGCCGGAGGTCTTCTCGCCGGGCGCGCCGATGCGGACCAGGCGGGCAGGGCCGTGCTCGTCCAGGGCGATCTCCAGCTCCAGGGCGTCGTGGCCCCAGCGGATCGTCTGGTGCGGGTCGCTCATGGTGCCCTCCTCGGTGGGGAGACGCGGCGGGAGGTCAGCGCGCGCGCAGGACGGCGCAGCCGCCGGGAGACAGCTCGATCAGCGGCCCGTCCGTGAGCAGGTCGTGGCCGGGCCGGGGCAGCGGGACGGGCTCGCTGAGGTGGTTGATCAGGACGTGCCAGGCGCGGCCGTCCGGGGCGTGGCGGGTGACGGCCTCGACGCCCGGGGGCAGGCCCGGCAGCTCGGGGGCGGCTCCGGCCTCGGTGAGGAGCCGCTGGACCAGGGCGGCGTACCCGGCGTCGTCGAGGCGGGTGGAGAGGTACCAGCCGTGGCCGGAGCCGAAGGCGTGGCGGGTGAGCGCCGGGCTGCCGGTGAGCATGCCGTGGGTGTAGGCGGCGAGCGCCTCGGCGCCCTCGGTGCGCAGGGACTCGCTCCAGGAGGTGGCTGTCGAGCCGTCGGAGAGCGTGATCCGCTCGTCCCGACGCAGCGGGCGGTACTCCTCGACCCGGATGCCGAGCGCCTCGCGCAGCGGTGCGGCCGGGTAGCCGCCGAGCCGGGAGTGGAGGCGCTCGTCGACCACGCCGCTGAAGTGCTGGACGAGCAGGGTGCCGCCGTCGGCGACGTAGCGGCGCAGGTTCTCGGCGCCCGCGTCGGTGAGCAGGAACAGGGCGGGGGCGAGGACCAGCTCGTAGCGGCTCAGGTCGTGCGCGGGATGGGCGAAGTCGACCGTCCGGCCGGCGTCCCAGAGCGCCCGGTGGGCGCGGCGCAGGGCGGCGAAGTAGTCCAGTTCGGCGGATGGCAGGCCGTCGGCGCCCATCGCCCACCAGGCGTCGGAGTCGTGCAGCACGGCCACCCCGGCGCGGGCGGTGGAGCCGGCGAGTTCGCCGAGCCGGGCGACGGCCTCGCCGGTGGCCGTGACCTCCCGGAAGGTGCGGCTGTCCGGTCCGGCGTGCGGGACCATGGCCGAGTGCCACTGCTCGGCGCCGGCCCGGGACTGGCGCCACTGGAAGAACAGCGCACCCTCCGAGCCGCGGGCGATGTGGGCGAGCGAGTGGCGCAGGATGTCGCCCGGCTCCTTGGCGAGCACCCGGTCGCCGGTGTACACGGTGTTGGTGCCCTGTTCCATCAGCAGCCAGGGGCAGCCGCCCGCGAAGGACCGGGCCCGGTCGGCGTCGAAGGCGGCCTGCGCGGCGGCGTCGACGCCCGGTGCGCCGGGGTAGTGGTCGATGGAGACCAGGTCGACCTCGCGGCCGAAGGCCCAGAGGTCCAGGTTCTGGTAGGAGGGCACCATGAGGTTGGTGGTCACCGGACGGTCGCTGTGGGCGCGGATCGCGTCGCGCTGCTCGCGGTAGGCGGCGAGCGTCTCGTCGGACCAGAAGCGGCTGAAGTCCAGTGTCTGACCGGGGTTGTGGTGCCACTGGGTGGCCCGGGGCGGGAGGATCTGCTCCCAGGAGGTGTAGTGCTGGCTCCAGAAGGCCGTTCCCCAGGCCTCGTTGAGGGCGTCGAGGGAGCCGTGCCGGGCGCGCAGCCAGACCCGGAAGGCGGCGGCGGTGTGGTCGCACGGGCAGAGCGTCACGTACTCGTTGTGGACGTGCCACAGGGCCAGCGCCGGGTGGTCGCCGTAGCGTTCGGCGAGGGCGGTGGCGATGCGGCGGGCGGCCCGGCGGTAGGCGGGGGCGGTGAGGCAGTAGGTGTCCCGGCTGCCGTGGGTCAGGCGGGCGCCGTCGGGGCGCACCGGCAGGGCGTCCGGGTGGGCCAGGGTGAACCAGGGCGGCGGGGAGGCGGTCGGGGTGGCCAGGTCGACGGCGACGCCGTTGGTGTGCAGCCGGTCGAGGTGGGCGTCCAGCCACCCGAAGTCGTACCGGCCCTCCTCGGGTTCCAGCAGGGCCCAGGAGAAGACGCCGACGGTGGCGAGGTTGACCCGCGCCCGGCGCATCAGCTGGTCGTCCTCCTTCCAGACTTCGTCGTCCCACTGCTCGGGGTTGTAGTCCCCGCCGTAGGCGAGGCCGCCGAGGCGGTCCGTGAGCCGGCGGATGTCCATCTGGGAACCGTCCTTCGGGGAGTCGCGGGAGTGCCGGGCCGGACGGTTCAGCCCTTGATCGCGCCGGTGAGGACACCGGTGCGCAGGTGCTTCTGCACGAACGGGTACACGATCACGAGTGGGACCAGGGTGAGGACCACGACCGCCATCTGCAGTGACAGCGGCGCGGTCTGCACCTGGGTGTTGCCGAAGCCGGAGTTGACGGAACCGGGCAGGCCGTTGGCCCGGTTGACGTAGGTGAGCAACACGTACTGCAACGGCCATTTCTGACTGTCCGTCGGCATGTAGAGCATGACGTTGAAGAAGGAGTTCCAGTAGCCCACGGCGTAGAACAGCGCGGTGACGGCGGTGACGGCGCGTGAGGTGGGCAGGACGACGGACCACAGGATCCGCCAGTCTCCGGCGCCGTCCATCCGGGCCGCGTCGATCAGTTCGGACGAGGTCTCCTGGTAGAAGGCGCGCAGCACCAGGATGTTGAAGACGGACACGGCGCTCGGCAGGATCAGGGCCCACCACTGGTCGTAGCCGCCGAGGCCGGTGACCACCAGGAAGCTCGGGATCAGGCCGCCACTGACGAACATCGTGACGATCAGCAGCAGCAGGACGAAGCGCTGCCCGAACGACCGCGGCCGGGACAGGCCGTAGGCGCAGAGCACGGACACCGCCATGGACACCGCGGTGCCGACCACGGTGATGCCGAGGCTCACCGTCAGTGCGGTGACGACCGTCGGGTCGCTGAGCATCTCACGGTACGTGTCGGTGGTCAGGCCGTCCGGCCAGATCACCAGGCCGCCGGCCCGGTTGATGGCGCCGGGGGTGGAGAAGCTGGTCAGGACGATGATCCAGAGCGGGACCAGGATGACGGCGAGCGTCCCGCCGAGGGTGAGCCCCTTGGCGGCCCGGCCGACGGAGGTGGGCGGTTCCTCCCAGGGCGGGCGGGCGGAGCGGGCCCGCCGCCGGGCGGCCACGGACGCCCGGCGGCGCTTCTCGCGGCGGGAGCCGATGGTGAGTGCGTTGGTCATTTGTGATACAGCCCGTCCTCGCCGAAGGCGTGCGCCAGCCGGTTGGCACCCCAGATGAGCAGCAGGGAGACCACGCTCTTGAAGAGCCCGGCCGCCGCGCCGTAGCTGTAGCCGCCGGTGGAGATGCCGTAGTAGAAGGAGAAGGTGTCCAGGACGTCCGCGGCCTCGTGGCCGACGGCGTCGCGCTGGATCAGGAACTGCTCGAAGCCGACGGACAGCGCGTTGCCGAGCCGCAGGACCAGCATCAGCACGATCACCCCACGCAGGCCGGGCAGGGTGATGTGCCACATCCGCCGGAACCGCCCCGCACCGTCCGCCGCCGCGGCCTCGTACAGTTCGCTGTTGATCGCGCTCAGCGCGGCGAGGAAGACGATGATCCCCCAGCCCGCCTCCTTCCAGACCGCCTGGGAGGTGACCAGCAGCGCGAAGGTGTGGGGGTTGGTCATGATGTCCCAGGTGCCGATGTCGTGCTGGCGCAGGAACTGGTTGAGCACGCCGGCGCCGCCCAGCATCTGCTGGAAGATCGTGACCGCCAGCACCCACGAGAAGAAGTGCGGCAGGTAGACCACGGACTGGAAGAAGTTGCGGATCCGCTCGCTCGTCACCGAGTTGAGCAGCAGGGCCAGGGCGATCGGGACCGGGAAGAACAGGACCAGCTGGACGAAGCTCAGGTACAGCGTGTTCTTCAGCGCGGCCCAGAACGCCGGGTCGCCGAACAGCTGCTGGAACTGGTCGAAGCCCACCCATTCGCTGTGCCAGACCCCGACCAGCGGGTCGTACTCCTGGAAGGCGGTGACGACGCCGAACAGCGGCACGTAGTTGAACACCAGGAGCAGGACGACCGCCGGCACCGTCATCAGCAGGAGCGACTTGTCGCGCCGCAGCCTGATCCGCCAGTTGAGCCGCGCGTGGCCGGCCGGGCGCTTCGGCGCTGCGGTGCTCACTGGCCGGTGCCGTACTTGTCGAGGACGTTGTCGGTCATCCACTGCTTGAGCCGCCCGCCGGGTCCGGACCGCCAGCTCGCGACGGCGTCCTGCACGTCGGAGACCTTCTTCTTGCCGTGGTAGCAGTCCTTGAGGGTGTCGTTGACGTTCGGCGCGGCCGCGGCAGTGGCGAGCGTCTGCGGCATGCTGAAGTTCATGCCCCAGAAGGGCGGCTTGGTGAGGTACCTGACGTTGGCGGCCGCCCAGCTCGTGTAGTCCTTGGTGACCTGTTCGCCGCCCGGGTTGCTGATCACGGAGGCGGGGGCGGCCAGGAAGGGGAAGGTCGTCGCCTGGACGTCCTTCTTGCCCTCCTCGGTGAAGGTCGGCATGCCGTTGACCCGGGTGTGGTGGACGCCTTCGACGCCGAAGGTGACCAGGGTGTACTCGGCCGTGCCGTAAGGGGCGGCGAGGTAGTTCGCGACGGCGAGCAGTTCCTCGATTTGCGCCGGCTTCAGACCGGCGTTGAGGTAGCTGATCATGCTGGCGGCGGCGCCCATGTAGATCACCGGCGTGCTCTTGCCGTCGGCGCTGATGGCGTTGAACGCGCCGCGCCGGTAGTTCGGGTCCGCGGCGACGCCGGACTGGTGGTCGGACAGGTTCCAGGCGCCCAGTCCGCCGCCCCCGATGAGCGTCTTCCCGCTGTAGAAGCGGGTGGACCCGTTGGCGACGTCACCGGCGAGCGCGTCCGGGTGCACGGAGCCCGAGTTGGCCAGACGGTAGTGCCAGTCGACGGCCTCCAGGAACTCCTGGGTCTCGAACATGTGGACCAGCTTGCCGTTGTCGATCCTCCAGTTCATCGGGACGTTCCAGGCGGTCTGGAGGTAGACCCACACGTCGTCGAAGGCCCACACGCCCCGCTTGGCGTCGGTCAGTTCCTTGCCGAGGTTCATCAGGTCGTCGGCGGACTTCACCTGGTCGGCGGTGATGCCCCGGGCTTCGAGGACGTCCCGGCGGTAGAAGGTGGCTCCGGGTATGCCGAAGCTGGTGGAGGAGCAGGGTATGCCGTACAGCTTGTCGCCCCAGACCCCGTTCTGCCAGGCGCCGGTGGGGAGGGCGGCCAGGTTGGGGTACTTCTTGACGTTGTCGCCGGACAGGTACGGGGTCAGGTCCGCGAGCTGACTGCCGACCAGCCCGCCGGTGTTGAAGTTGGAGTTCCACCAGGAGGGCAGGTTGATCCAGTCCGGCAGCTTCTCGGCGGCGGTCATCGTCGGGATGATGGTGTTGTAGTTGATCCCGTCCGCCGGCTTCATGGACAGCTCGACCCCGAGCGCCTTGTTCAGCGCCTGGTAGAAGGAGTTGCCGACCGGCGGGGCGGTGCCCCACAGCGGGGTGATCGCCGTGTAGCTGCCGCCCTTGCCCGGAACGCCGGAGACGCTGACGGGCGGGGAGGCCGGGTAGGAGAGGAAGCCCGGGTCGGTCGCGGCGTCGGATCCGCCCTGCACCGGGGCCATGTCCGGCTTGACCGCGCCGGCGTTCGGCACGTAGGTCGGGAGGGCCGCCTTCAGGCCCTCCCTGGTGTTCGCCCCGGCCTTCTTGGTGGAGCCTCCGCCGCAGGCGGACAGCAGGGGCGCCATCGCGGCGGCTCCCGCGACCGTGGCGGCGGTACTCAGAAAGCTCCTGCGGTTCATCCCGGATCTCATGGTGGCGTGGCCCCTCTCCGTCGAAGCGCGCTCGAAGCGACCGAAGCGTCGAAGCGTCGAAGCGTCGAAGCGCTTGGATGTTTCGGCGAGACTAACGACGCGTTACCGGTTGAGCAAGAGTCTGAACAAATGCAAAATCGTTTGCTGCCTGGGGAGTTGACAGCCATCTCGGGGCGTGCCAGCGTCGAAGCGCTCCGATGAACGACCACCGAGCCGGAGCCCGTCCGAGGGGTGTTCCACGTGAGTTCCGTTCCCACGTCCGCCGTCGGCCTGCCCGACTTCCGCAATCCCACGCTGCCCCTGCGCAAGCGTGTCGACGACCTGCTCCACCGGCTCACGCTCGACGAACGGCTCGCGATGCTGCACCAGTACGCGCCGGCCGTCCCGCGCCTGGGTGTCGCCCCGTTCCGCACCGGCAGCGAGGGCCTGCACGGGGTCTCCTGGCTCGGCGTGGCGACGGTCTTCCCGCAGGCCGTCGGCCTCGGCGCCAGCTGGGACGAGGACCTGGTGCGCGAGGTCGCCGAGGCGGTCTCGACCGAGCTGCGGGCCTTCCACCACCACCGCCCACCGGCCGTCGGCACCCGCGAGGAGCGCGGACCCACCTCCCTCCAGGCCTGGGCCCCGGTGCTCAACCTGCTGCGCGACCCCCGCTGGGGGCGCAACGAGGAGGGCTACTCCGAGGACCCGGTGCACACCGCGCGGGTCGGCGAGGCGTTCTGCCGCGGCCTCTCCGGCGACCACCCGAGTTACCTGCGGGCCGCCCCGGTGCTCAAGCACTTCCTCGCCTACAACAACGAGGACGACCGCTGCACCACCTCCTCCGGACTGCGCCCGCGCGTCCTCCACGAGTACGACCTCGCCGCCTTCCGCCCCGTCGTCGCCTCCGGCGCCGCGACCGGCGCGATGGCCGCGTACAACCTGGTCAACGGCCGCCCCTGCCACGTCAGTCCGCTGATCGAGACGGAACTGCGCCGCTGGGCGAAGCCGACCGGCCACGAGCTCTTCGTGGTCAGCGACGCCGAGGCCCCCTCCAACCTGGTCGACCCGGAGCACTACTTCGACGACCACGCCGAGTCCCATGCCGCCGCGCTCAAGGCCGGCATCGACAGCTTCACCGACCACGGCGAGGACAGCGGGACACCGGTCGGCCGACTGCGCGAGGCGCTGGACCGCGGCCTGATCGACGAGGCCGACGTGGACCGCGCCGTCCGCCGCCAGCTCGAAGTGCGCTTCCGCCTCGGCGAGTTCGACCCCCAGCTGGACCCGTACGCGGGCATCGGCCCCGAGGTCGTCGACAGCCCCGAGCACCGCGCCCTGGCCCGGAGGGCCGCGGTCGAGTCGACCGTCCTGCTCAAGAACGACGGCCTGCTGCCGCTGGACCCGGCCCGCGCGCGCCGGATCGCCGTGATCGGCCCGCTCGCCGACACCCTCTTCGAGGACTGGTACAGCGGCACCCTGCCCTACCGGGTGGGCATCGCCACCGGACTGGCCGAGGCCCTCGGCGCCCACGGCGGCGAGGTCGTCACCGTGGAGGGCTCCGACCGCGTCACCCTGCGCTCGCGCACCACCGGCGACCTGCTCGGCAAGTCCGCCTTCGACGTGACCGACTGGGGCGGCGGCGCCTCCACCCTGCGCGCCGCCGACACCGGACGCTTCTTGAGCCTCCAGGACGACGACACCCTGGACCACGGCCAGGACATCATCAAGAGCTGGTTCGTCAAGGAGACCTTCCGGCTCGAACCGGCCGGCCCGGACACCGTCCTGCTGCGCTCGGTGTTCACCGGACGCTACGCCGCCGTGGACCCGACCGACGGCCGGGTCGGCGTCACCGCCGAAACCGCGGAGGAGGCCGAGCACTGGCAGCGCGAGCTGGTGCGCGACGGTGCCGCCGAGGCCCGGGCCGCCGCCGCGACGGCGGACGTCGCCGTCGTCGTCCTCGGCAACCACCCGCTGATCAACGGCCGCGAGACCGAGGACCGCGCCGACATCGACCTGCCCGAGGGGCAGGAGGAACTGCTGCGCGCCGTCGCGGCCGTCCGCCCCGACACCGCCCTGGTCGTGATGAGCAGCTATCCGTACGCCCTCGACTGGGCCGACGAGCACCTGCCCGCCGTGGTGTGGACCTCCCACGGCGGGCAGGAAACGGGGAACGCGCTGGCCGACGTCCTGCTCGGCGGGGCCGAGCCCGCCGGCCGCCTGCCGCAGACCTGGTACCGGGGCGACGACCCGCTGCCCGCACCGCTCGACTACGACATCATCAAGGCCGGCTGGACCTACCAGTACCACCGCTCCGCCCCGCTCTACCCCTTCGGCCACGGGCTGGCCTACACCGACTTCACGTACCGTGAGCTGCGCCTGTCGCAGCGGTCGATCGCCCAGGACGGCGCGGTGGAGCTCACCGTGACCCTGGCGAACACCGGAGCGCGAGCCGGCAGCGAGGTGGTCCAGGTCTACGTCCGTGCCCTGGAAGCCCGCTACGAGGCGCCCCGGCTGCGGCTGGCGGACTTCCGCAAGGTCCGCCTGGAGGCGGGTGACAGCAGTGAGCTGACGTTCCGCCTGTCGGCCGAGCAGTTCGCGCACTGGTCCGTGGCAGCCGGGGCCTTCACCGTCGACCCCGGCGGCTACCAGGTGGTCGTCGCCCGCAGCGCCGACCATCCGGTCCTCACCGCGCCGCTGACCGTGCTCGGCACGGCCGCCGCGCCCCGGGCGGGAGTCGACCGCAGGCTCCTGGCCGTCGACTTCGACGACTACGAGGACTCGACCATCGTCGACGCCACGCGCACCGACGGTGACGCCGTCACACCCACCGACCCGGCCCACCCGGCGACGCTGCTGTTCCGCGACGTCGACCTCGGCGGCGCTCGCTCGATCGAGGTCGAGACCTCCCGCGAGCAGGCCGGGGAGCACCCGGCGCGGCTCGAACTACGGGCAGGCGGGCGGTTGCTGGCCGAACTCGACGTGCCGGTGACCGAGGACCGCTACGCCTGGACCACCACGGCCGCGGAACTCGCCGCCCCGCTCCACGGCGTGCACGACCTGAGCCTGACCCTGCACGGCGACTTCCGGCTCACCTGGTTCCGCTTCGGCACGGTCGACTGACGACACGATCTCACAGACCGGCGGTCCGCCCACGGGGGGTGGACCGCCACCCGTCCGGCCGCGCACGCCCAGCACCGGACTCCGCCCCCTCACCACCCGGAGGAAGCCCCCCATGCCGCTCAATGACTTCGGAGTCGCCGAACTCCGCGACTACCGGCCCGAGCCGACCGTCCCGCAGGACTTCGACGAGTTCTGGCAGCGCACCCTCGCCGAGGCCCGCTCGCACGGCGGGGCGGTCAAGGCCGAACGCGTCACCGCACAGTACGGGCTGCGCACCGTCGAGGTCGACGACGTGCGGTTCCCCGGCTGGAACGGCGAGCCGGTGGCCGCCTGGCTGCTGCGCCCGCGCGGCGTGGACGGCCCGCTGCCGGTCGTCGTCACCTACATCGGCTACTCCGGCGGCCGCGGCCTGCCGACCGAGCACCTGTTCTGGTCCGCCGCCGGCTACGCCCAGCTCGTCGTGGACAACCGGGGGCAGGGCCACGACACGCCGGACCGGACCGCGGGTGACGGCACCCAGTGGATCGAGGGCTTCATGACCCGGGGCATCGACTCCCCGGAGAACCACTACTACCGCCGGCTGATGACCGACTGCGTGCGCGCCGTGGACGCCGTCGCGGAGCTGCCCGCTCTCGACACCGACCGGATCGTCGTGACCGGGGGCAGCCAGGGCGGCGGAACGGCCCTCGCCGTCGCCGGACTCAGCGGGGACCGGGTGGCCGCGGTGATGCCGGACGTGCCGTTCCTGTGCCACTACCGCGAGGGCGCGCAGCTCTGCGCGGACGGTCCGTACCAGGAGCTCGTCAAGTACCTGCGCTGGCACAGCCAGCACCGGGTGCAGCCGACCTTCGCGACCCTCGACTACTTCGACGGCGTTCACTTCGCCCAGCGGGCCACCGCTCCGGCGCTGTTTAGCGTCGGCCTGATGGACCCGGTCTGCCCGCCCCGGACGGTCTACGCCGCCTTCAACCAGTATGCGGGCGAGGACCGGACCATGACGGTGTGGCCGTTCGCCGACCACGCCGGCGGCTGCGGCTCCAACCCGCCCGTCCAGCTGGCCTGGCTGCGCGAGCGCGGGCTGACGCCGACGTGGTGACCGCACCGCCGCGACCGGTACCCGGCTCACCGAGAGACCTCATGAGGGTGAGCCGCACGATCGCCCCGACGTCGGCTACCAGCAGCGTCTCGGCCTGGTCCGCGTCGACCACGACACCCTGACCCGTACCCCGGAGAACAGCTACCGCTGGTTCCGGGGTCTGATCACCGCGCATCGTGCGCGGACGGAGGAACCTGTCCGATGAAGTTCACCGACGGCTACTGGTTGATGCGCCCGGGCGTCACCGCGCGGTACGCCACCGAGGTCGCCGACGTCCGCACCGGTGAGGGCCGGTTGACGTTGTTCGCGCCGGTCAGGCACGTGCGCGGCCGCGGTGACACGCTCAACAGCCCGCTGTTGACCGTCGAGTGCTGGTCTCCGGCGGAGGGGGTGATCGGGGTGCGTGCCACGCATCATGCGGGTTCGGTGCGGGGCGGGCCGGAGTTCGGGTTGCCCGGGGCCGAGGAGGGCAGTGGGAAGGTGCGCCGGGACGGTGACGTGGTGGAGCTGTCCGCCGGTGAGTTGACGTTGCGGGTCGACGTCGCCGAGCCGTGGCGGCTGGAGTTCGTCGCGGGTGGCCGGGTGCTGACCTCGGTGGGGGAGCGGGGGACGGGCTTCGTCACGGACGGGGAGGGTCGTCACCACATGGTCGGCCAGTTGTCCCTGGGGGTGGGGGAGCTGGTGTACGGGCTGGGGGAGCGGTTCACGCCGTTCGTGCGCAACGGCCAGGTGGTGGACATCTGGCAGGCGGACGGCGGTACGAGCAGTGAGCAGGCGTACAAGAACGTCCCGTTCCACCTGACGAACCGGGGTTACGGCGTCTTCGTCAACCATCCCGGCAAGGTCGGCTACGAGATCGGCTCCGAGTCGGTGGGCCAGGTCCAGTTCAGCGTCGAGGACCAGTCGCTGGAGTACTTCGTCGTCCACGGCCCCACGCCCAAGCAGGTCCTGGAGCGTTACACCGCGCTCACCGGCCGCCCCGCGTTGCCCCCGGCGTGGGCACTGGGCCTGTGGCTGACCACCTCCTTCACCACCGACTACGACGAGGCCACGGTCAACCGCTTCGTCGGGGGCATGGCCGAGCGTGGGATCCCGTTGAGTGTTTTCCACTTCGACTGCTTCTGGATGCGGGGGTACCAGTGGAGCGATTTCCGCTGGGACGAGGAGACGTTCCCGGATCCGGCGGGGATGCTGGTGCGGCTCAAGGAGCAGGGGCTGCGGGTGTGCCTGTGGATCAATCCGTACATCGCGCAGAAGTCCGAGCTGTTCGCTGAGGGCATGCGCGAGGGCTACCTCGTGCGGCGGGCGGACGGCAGTGTGTGGCAGTGGGACCTGTGGCAGCCGGGCATGGCCCTGGTGGACTTCACGAATCCGGCCGCCACGGCCTGGTACCTCGGCAAGCTGCGCGACCTGCTGGACATCGGGGTGGACTGCTTCAAGACGGACTTCGGCGAGCGCATCCCCACCGACGTGGTGTGGCACGACGGTTCCGACCCGGAGCGGATGCACAACTACTACACGCAGCTGTACAACCGGTCGGTCTTCGAGCTGCTCCGCGAGGTGCGCGGGGAGGGGGAGGCGCTGCTGTTCGCCCGTTCCGCGACCGTGGGCGGACAGCAGTTCCCGGTGCACTGGGGCGGTGACTGCGAGTCGCACTTCAACGCGATGGCGGAGTCGCTGCGCGGGGGGCTGTCGCTCGGTCTGTCAGGGTTCGGCTTCTGGAGCCACGACATCGGCGGCTTCGAGGGCACCCCGACCCCAGCGGTCTTCAAGCGCTGGACCCAGTTCGGCCTGCTCTCCTCGCACAGCCGGCTGCACGGCAGCAAGTCCTACCGGGTGCCGTGGAAGTTCGGGGAGGAGGCCGTCGAGGTCACCCGCGAGTTCACCCTGCTCAAGCACCGCCTCGCGCCCTACCTCCAGCGCGCGGCGCAGCAGGCCCACGCGACCGGCGTGCCGGTGATGCGGGCCATGGTGCTGGAGTTCCCCGACGACCCGGCCACCGGCACGCTCGACCGGCAGTACATGCTCGGTGACGACCTCCTGGTGGCTCCGGTGTTCACCGAGGAAGGAGCGGTCGAGTACTACGTGCCCGAGGGGACGTGGACCAACGTCCTGACCGGCGACCAGGTCACCGGCCCGCGCTGGGTGCGCGAGCAGCACGGTTTCCACACCCTGCCGCTGCTCGCCCGGCCCGATTCCGTCATCCCCTTCGGTGCGGATGACCAGCGCCCGGTCTCCGCCTGGGCGGAGGGCGTCGAACTGCGGGTCCACGCCTTCGCCGACGGCGCCGAGCGCACCGTCGTGATCCCGCGCAGCGACGGCCCCGGCGAGGCCGTCCGTTTCCACCTGCGGCGTACGGGCGACCGGATCCGGGTGACCACCGGCAGCCCGTACCCGTGGCAGTTGCGGGTCGGCGGACCGGACGGCGGTCTGTACGTCCACCCGGCCGGGACGTCGGAGGCGGAGCTGCCCTACCCGGTCTGACCACGGTCCCAGGACAGCGGCCCCAAGGACGCGGGGCCCCGCACCCACCGCATGGGTGTGCGGGGCCCCGTCCCCAAGCCGTGTGTGCGTTAACATCCCGGCATCTTGACGGTGCCTCGGTGTCTGGCCATAGTGATGAGCGATGCAGCCCGGCCAGGAACTTTCCCGGCGGCTGCGGCGCCCTTTTCCCGGCAATTGTTGTTAACGCTAACAATATTGGACGCCTTCTTCCTTCCCCCCGCGAAGGAGTTCACCAGCCGGCTTGCCGCCGCCCCCTGGAACTGACCGGCAGCTCCCCCGTGCCGGGTCCGGTGCCCCACAGGGCAGAAGCCGTACCGGACCCGCAGGCGTCAGGGCAGCCCGCGCCGTCCGCACAGCCGGACGCCGGGAGGTCCGTCGGCGCCTGCCCACCCCCACCCCACCCAGTGAAGGAACTCCTCGTGATCAAACCGTGGATGAACCGCCTCCGACACGCGTTCCTCGCGGCCGGTACCACCGCCGCGCTCGCCGCAGGCCTGCTCACCGCCACGGCCGGGACTTCGCAGGCGGCCACCCAGGGGCCGTGCGACATCTACGCCGCGGGCAACACCCCGTGCGTCGCCGCGCACAGCACCACCCGGGCCCTGTACGGGGCGTACAACGGCCCGCTCTACCAGGTCAGGCGCGCCTCCGACAGCGCGACCAGGGACATCGGACCGCTGAGCGCGGGCGGCTACGCCGACGCCGCCGCGCAGGACTCCTTCTGCGCCGGCACCAGTTGCGTCATCACCGTCCTCTACGACCAGTCCGGCAAGGGCAACCACCTCACCCAGGCGCCGGCCGGCGGGGCGGCCGGCGGGCCGGACAACCTCGCCAACGCCGTCGAGGCGCCGGTCACCGTCGGCGGGCACAAGGCGTACGGCGTCTACGTCGCCCCCGGGACCGGCTACCGCAACAACAACACCAACGGCATCGCCACCGGCGACCAGCCCGAGGGCATGTACGCCATCTTCGACGGCACGCACTTCAACGACGGCTGCTGCTTCGACTACGGCAACGCCGAGACCAACAGCCTGGACACCGGCAACGGCCACATGGAGGCCCTCTACTTCGGCAACAACAAGAGCTGGGGCTCGGGCAGCGGCAACGGCCCCTGGGTCATGGCCGACCTGGAGAACGGCCTGTTCTCCGGGGTCAACCGCGGATTCAACGCCAACGACCCCAGCGTCGACAACCGGTTCCTGACCGCGATGCTCAAGGGCGGCTCCAACCAGTGGGCCCTCCGCGGCGGCGACGCCCGGTCGGGCGGCCTGTCCACCTTCTACAGCGGCGTACGCCCCAACGCCACCGGCTACAACCCGATGCACAAGGAAGGCGCGATCATCCTCGGCATCGGCGGCGACAACAGCAAGTGGGCCCAAGGCACTTTCTACGAAGGGGTCATGACCCAGGGATACCCGTCGGACGCCACCGAGAACGCGGTCCAGGCCAACATCACCGCCGCCGGCTACACCAGCGGCTCCACCGGCACCGGCACGCTGACCCCCGGCTCCCGGATCTCCCTGCAGGCCACCACCGCGCCGTGCTGCACCTCGCACTACCTCCGCCACGACGACGCCGACAACAAGGTCGTCATCTCCAGCACGAACTCCTCCAGCTCGGCCACCGACAAGGCCGACGCCACCTGGATCGTCCGCGCCGGCCTGGCCAACAGCTCCTGCCTCTCCTTCGAGTCCGCCAACAACCCCGGACAGTTCCTGCGCCACTTCAACTACGAGCTGTACCTGGACTTCGACAGCGGCGCCGGGGCCTTCGCCCAGGACGCCACCTTCTGCCCCACCAGTGGCAACAGTGGGGTCGGCACCTCCTTCCAGTCCGTCAACTTCCCGACGAAGTACCTCCGGCACTACAACTACACGGCCTACATAGCGAGCAACGGCGGCTCCAACAGCTGGGACAGCTCCACCAGTTGGGCCGCCGACACCAGCTGGTTGGTCGCCCAGCCCTGGGGCTGAGCCGCCGGGGCACCGACGGTCGTCCGCAGCGTGAGGCTGCGGGCGGTCCATGGTGCCGATGGTGCTGACGGGTGCCGGGCTCAGGGGCGGGACCGCCCCTGAGCCCGGCACAGCCATGCCGGTCGGGGCCCGCGTGTCCGGGCCACGGCCGGCGGAGCCGCCGGGACACCGCCCGCCCTGATCGGCCCGGCCGCACGCCGAACAGCGGCTGCCGGTCGGACCGGTCGTCGGGGCGGCTGAGGCCGCTGGAGAGGTGCCGTCCGGCCCCGACCGCCGAGGGATCCGATCGTGCCCTGATGACCTGCAGTGACCTGCCCTGATCCGGTCCGAAGCGCACCCCCGGCCCCGGTCCCGCACACCGGGAGCGGGCGCCACCGGGCGTCAACTCGCCGACGCAGCAGCGGGGCTGAGGACACGTCCGGTTGCCGGTCGCGGCCTGGTCAAGATTGGGTAACACGGTGCGGAGGCCTTGCCGGTGCCAATTGTGAGCGTTAACAATCGGTCCCGAGCGAAACGGCGACGATACCTGGCGTTCACGCAGCCGGTGCCGTTCGCGTGATCGACGATCCCGAGAGGAAGTCCCCACATGTCCAAGAGAGCTGCGGCGGCCCTGGTCGCCGGTGCGATGGTCACCGTCCTCACCGCGTGCGGTTCCGGCGGCGGGGGCTCCGCCGCCAAGGGTCCCGGCGGCAAGCTCGTGGTGGGCTTCTCGCAGGTCGGTGCGGAGAGCGGCTGGCGCACCGCCAACACCAAGTCGATCCAGGACGCGGCGAAGAAGGCCGGCATCGACCTGAAGTTCTCCGACGCGCAGCAGAAGCAGGAGAACCAGATCAAGGCGATCCGCTCGTTCATCCAGCAGAAGGTCGATGTGATCGCCTTCTCGCCGGTGGTGGAGTCGGGCTGGGACACCGTCCTCAAGGAGGCCAAGGACGCGCACATCCCGGTCATTCTGACCGACCGCGCGGTGGACTCCAAGGACGAGTCGCTGTACGCCTCCTTCCTGGGCTCGGACTTCGTCGAGGAGGGCAAGAAGGCCGGCGACTGGCTGGTGAAGGAGTACCAGGGCAAGTCCGACGAGGTGAACATCGTCCAGCTGGAGGGAACCACCGGCTCCGCGCCCGCCAACGACCGCAAGTCCGGCTTCGCGGACGCCGTCAAGGGCGAGCCGAAGTTCAAGGTGGTCGCCTCGCAGACCGGTGACTTCACCCGCGCCAAGGGCAAGGAGGTCATGCAGGCCTTCCTCAAGTCCCAGTCGAAGATCGACGTGCTGTACGCCCACAACGACGACATGGCGCTCGGCGCGATTCAGGCGATCGAGGAGGCCGGCAAGAAGCCCGGCACCGACATCAAGATCGTCTCCGTGGACGGCGTCAAGGACGCCTTCACCGCGATGAGCCAGGGCAAGATCAACTACGACGTCGAGTGCAACCCGCTGCTCGGCGATCAGCTGATGGACCTGGTGAAGAAGGTCAAGGCGGGCGAGCAGGTGCCGCGGCGGATCAAGACGGAGGAGGGCACCTTCACCCCCGAGCAGGCCACCGCGGCCCTGCCCACCCGCCAGTACTGACCGGCCTGGCCGGGCCGGGGGGGCGCTGGGGGGGTCGCGGCCCCCGGCCCGGCGGGTCGCGCGCGGGGGGGGGTGGCGGGGGGGGGGTGGCCCCGGGCC